>JAFVBB010000018.1 GCA_017480225.1 Bacteroidales bacterium | reverse complement strand
CCGCATAGGTGCATGGTGGAGAGCAGTCCGGGCATACCGAAGAAGTGGTCGCCGTGCAGGTGAGAGATCAGGATGGTGCCTATTGACTGCAGACGGATGTGGTTTCTTCGGATTCCGTCCTGCGTGCCTTCGGCGCAGTCGATGAGCATTTTCGAGCCGCGAATGTTCACAACTTGCGCGCTGCACCGGCGCGAGCTTATCGGAATCGCAGCCCCGCTGCCTAATATTCTAATGCTGAAGTCCATCAATCTATGGTTGAAGTTTGTTAACCGAATAGTTCGTCCCACACCTCCTTGCGGAAGAGCCAGTGTACCATGCCGCCACGAATGCGTTGAGGCAGGCCGTTGTTCACTTTGACGACGTAGATTGGCCGTATGCGCCAGGGGTGGTTGTAGCGGTTCTTCCAGTCGAGCAGGCAGTATTCCCAGTAGTTGCCATACTGGTTCCACCACTCCACTGTAGTGTAGCCCTCACGGTCGAGCGCCCAACGAGTGATGGCGCTGTGGTCTTTGCCGTATCGGCCGGCGTTGTTGTATACGCTCAAGGGCGCCTGGCTGATATTGACCACCTTGCCCAGCGACACACGGCAGACAACGATGTTGCCGCTGTCGCTTGAGTAGGCCGCCGACGTTGCCCTGCGCGGGGCGAAGTAAATGCCGTCGCCGCCCCAGTTGCCGCCGCCGGTCTTGAAGTTGCCGCTGTGCCAGTTAGACATGCTCTGCCGCCAGCTGTTGCGGTTGGGGTCGGCGGTGATGGCGTCTGAATAGAAGGCGCTGGTGCCATGGTAGAGGGTCAGGGTGGGTATCACGCAGTCGGCCAGCGTGAAGGCGATGCTTTCCACGGTGGTGAGGAATCCATGCAGTAGCGGGTATTTCCAGATCCTGTAGGGCAGTTTGACAATCCACTGCCCTACGTTGCGACGTCCCTCATTGCGTGACGACGGCGCAATCACCTCCATCACGAGGTTGAAATACTCGAACCACAGGTGGATGACAATGTTGAAGTAGACCGCGTTGATTGCCCTCAAAGGGGTACAGGCTATGTAGAACGGCACCTGTGCAATGCGGTCAATCTTGCGAGCCCGCGCTTGCGCCTCGTCCGATGTGTGGTGCGGCTTCTTGGTGAATGGCAACCATGGTTTCGACAGCAGGCGCTGCAGGCGGTTCATGATGTAAAATGGCATGGATACGGCCCTGTACAGGTTGTAGACGCCATGCCCTACGCTGATCAGGCCGATGGCACGCCCTCCAAGCAGCAGGAACAAATAATAGCCGCCTGCCAGCACCATCAGCATCACCGCCACAACGGCACCGCCGCGCCCGCTGTCGAAAAAGAAAGAGCCGATTATGGCGCCCACAGCGCATATTATCTGGAAAAGCAGAACAATGCCACCGAAATCAGTAAGCCCGAAAAGCACGGAGATCAGCAATAGCCACGCCGAGATTTTTAGCAGCCAACGCACAATGTTCCACAGCGTGTCGCCGAGGTTGAAGCCATGGCTGCCGCGCTTTTTGTAGGCATCGTTGTGTTGGGCGGCATACGTGGCAGTGCTCGTTTTTTCCACTGCGGCATATTTCGCGCTGATGTAGCCCGTGTTTGCCCCGGTCTCGACCCTGTACCACGAGCGGTTGCCTGAGGCCATGCCCAAGGCTTTCACATGTGTGTCTTTGGGCACGGTCTTGATTACCCTGTACGAGGTGCCGGGGCCAGTGCGCAGGTTCACGTTGGCTGTGGTGCGCACTTGGCAGGGGAACTGTATGTCGTCGGCATGGACCTGGTCTGTCGACGCAATTATCAACAGCACAAAGGCCAACATTCTGGCAATATGGAGCCGAATCCTCATCTGCGTCTGAACAAAGATGAGGCGAGCAGCAGTGCGAATGTAATCAAGCCGTTGATGAGCAACAACTCAAACCCGAAGTTGTAACCGAACCACCGTGGCGAGCCTGCTTTGAGTATGTAGCACACTACGGGCGAGGCCACCGCAATGAACGGTACCCACCTGTCGTCGGCCTGTCGTTTGGTGAAAAGACCGAAGGCATAGAGGCCGAGCAGCGGGCCGTAGGTGAAACTGGCCACATCGAACACCGTGTCGATGAGCGATTGCCGGTGGAACGGACGGAAGGCGACAATCACGAGCAGGTACAGCAGTGCGAATGCCACGTGCACCAGCCTGCGCGTTGTCGTCTCCGAGCGGCGTCGGGCATGGCCTTCGCCGAAGCCGAGGAAGTTGTAGCAGAAGGTGGTGGTGAGGGCGGTCAGTGTGCCGTCGGCGCTGCTGTAGCCTGCGGCGACCATGCCCAGCACGAAGCAAACCGCCGTGAAGCCGCTCAGCGAGAATGCCACCGATGGAAATATCTTGTCGGCAACCACCGTGCCGGCATTGTCGGTGGGAAGGGCGAACCCTGTGTGCCCGGCGTAAAGCAGCAGGGCCGAGCCGAGCATGAGGAAGAGTATGTTCACTATGATGAAAAGCACCGAGCTGGTCATCACGTTCTTCTGCGCGTCGCGCAGCGAGCGGCATGTGAGGTTCTTCTGCATCATGTCCTGGTCAAGCCCGGTCATTGTGATGGTGATGAACATTCCTGCCAGCACCTGCTTGAGCCAGAATTTCGGAGCGTTGGGGTCGGTGTCGAACATGCGGGTGTAGCCTTCTGCGGCCGAGGCTTTTATCATCGACGCTGCGCTCATGTCCATCGACCTGAGTATAGCCACCACCGTGGCTCCGGCGGCCAGCAGCAGGAAGGTGGTCTGCAGCATGTCTGTCCACACCACTGTCTTGATGCCGCCCTGGAACGTGTAGAGAAGGATTATTGCTATGAACACCACCGCAGGCACCCAGAAAGGCACCCCCCACGCGCGGAAGACAAACTCGTATAGCACGAACACCACAAGGTACATGCGCAGGGCCGAGCCCAACAGGCGGCTCAATATGAAGAACAATGAGCCTGTCTTCTCACTGCGGCTGCCTATGCGCTGGCCAAGGTAGGTGTAGATCGAGGTGAGGTTGAGCTTGTAGTAGAGCGGAAGCAGCACCAGCGCTATGGCCGCGTAGCCAAGCACATAGCCCAGCACCATTGGCATGTATGTCCAGCCCGAGGTGTAGACGCCGCCAGGCACCGACATGAACGTCACCCCGCTGAGCGACGCCCCTATCATGCCGTAGGCCACCACTGGCCACGGCGACCGCCGTCCGCCACGGAAGAACGCCTCGTTGCCGTGCGACCCACGGCGCGACGTGAGCCACATCACTATGAACAGCAGCGCCGTGTAGACGGCAAAGCACACTAAAATAGTCATTTCCATAGTCCTGCCTCTGTTTTTGGGTTACTTTTTGCGCGGTCGTGCGCGCATTGTTTTCTGCGCAGCTGGGAAGATGCGCTGTATGTAGTCCTCGTTGCCGGTGCGCCGCAGGCTGCCTATGATCTCGGCCCGAAGTTCGGGCTTGTAGAAGAAGAACAGCCTTCGCTGGTCGGCCTTGTCGGCAGACGTGGTGGCCACATACACCGGTTTCATTGTGGAAGGGTCGATGCCCGTGTAGTACATCTCTGTGCTCAGCGTCATCGGGGTCGGGGTGAAGTCCTGTATCTGCTCCAGCCTGTAGCCGAGGCCACGCATCTGCACGGCGAGGTCGGCCATGTCGCGCAGGCGGCATCCCGGGTGCGAGCTGATGAAGTAAGGTATGAGCTGGTAGCGCAGGCCCGCCTGACGGCAGATGTCGTCGAAGCGCTGCTTGGTCTGGCGGAAGAGGCTGAACGAGGGCTTGCGCATGAGTGAAAGCACATGGTCCGACGTGTGCTCCGGCGCCACCTTGAGCCTGCCCGACGTGTGGTGCAGCACCACCTGGCGGAAGTAGTCCCAGCCCCGGTTGCCTTCGGTGAAGAGGTCGCAGCGTATGCCACTGCCTATGTAGATGTGTTTCACGCCGGGCACCTCCCCCACCCTGCCCAGCAGCTCTATCATGGGGGTGTGGTCGCTGTCGAGGTTGGCACACATCGAGGGCATGGAGCAGCTGTAGCGCGGGCACCGGCGGCAGAGTTCCTTGTCGCGGCCGCCCATGCGGTACATGTTTGCCGAGGGGCCGCCCAGGTCGCTGATCACGCCGTGGAAGTCGGGGTCGGCGGCGATGCGCCTCACCTCGGCCATCACCGACCGCTCGCTGCGCGAGGCTATCTGCTTGCCCTGGTGGGCGCTGATGGTGCAGAACGAGCACCCACCGAAGCATCCCCGGTGGGTGTTGACGCTCCAGCGTATCATCTCGAAGGCTGGTATCGCGCCGCGCTTCTTGTACTTGGGGTGAGGCAGCCGCATGTACGGCAGGTCGAAGCTGGCGTCGACCTCGTCGGTGGTCATGGGCGGCTCGGGCGGGTTCACCACGACCGCGCGCGCTCCGTGGCGCTGCACGAGCGTGGCGCACTCTATCTTGTTGCTCTCGCGCTCGATGATGTGGTAGTTCTCTGCCTCGGCGCGCTTGCTGCGCAGGCACTCCTCGTAGCTGTGCAGCTCGATGCAGCCCTCGCGCGGAGCCTCGCCTGCCCCGGCCATGTAGGCCACCTGCGGCAGGCTGCGGCAGGCCTCGATGGGCTCGCCCGCGTCGAGCAGGCGGGCCAGCTTGACCGTTGTCTTCTCACCCATGCCGTATATCATCAGGTCGGCGGGCGTGTCGGCCATGATGCTGGGGAAGAGGCGGTCGTCCCAGTAGTCGTAGTGGGCAAGGCGCCTCATCGACGCCTCGATGCCCGCCACCACCACCGGCACGTCGGGAAAAACCTGCTTCAGCAGGCGGGTGTATACGTAGGCAGCGCGGTCAGGGCGGAACCCGGCCTGGCCTCCGGGGGTGAAGGCGTCGTCGTGGCGCAGGCGACGGGCGGCGGTGTAGTGGTTCACCATGCTGTCCATGGCACCGGCCGTGACGCCGAAGAAAAGCCTCGGCCTGCCGAACTTGCGCAGGTCGCGCAGGTCGTCGCGCCAGTTGGGCTGCGCAATGATGGCCACACGGAAGCCGGCCGCCTCAAGCGTGCGCCCAATGACGGCGGTGCCGAAGGAGGGGTGGTCCACATAGGCGTCGCCACTCACCAGGACCACGTCGACCGCGTCCCAGCCCAGGCGTTTCACCTCGTCGAGTGTTATCGGTAGGAAGTGCGGCATCGGCGGCTGCTTGCCTTTTTGCATCAGAAAAGGCAGCGGGCGAAACCTGCCAGTGCGGCCCGGCGTTCAACCCGCTGCTTTCTCGCATGACGACTGCCAGCCGGCAGCGTCATTAATCCATCACGGTGTTCCAGCCGTGCACGTCCTCGGCCTCGCCGAGCTGTATGGCGCGCAGGGCGTTGTAGAGCTTCGTGCTGACGGGGCCGGGCTCCTTGCCGAAGACGTAGCTCTTGCCGGTCTCGGGGTCGTCAAGGCGCTCTATGGGGCTGATGACAGCCGCCGTGCCGCAGGCGCCGGCCTCCTGGAACGAGGCAAGCTCCTCCACGTCAATCGGGCGGCGCTCCACCTTCATGCCCATGTCCTCGGCCAGCTGCATGAGGCTGCGGTTGGTGATGGAGGGCAGGATGGAGGTGCTCTTCGGGGTGACGTACACGCCGTCCTTGATGCCGAAGAAGTTGGCTGCGCCGGCCTCGTCGACATACTTCTTCTCCTTGGCGTCAAGGTAGAACTCGCAGGCATATTCGCCGCCGTGGCAGGCCTCGACGTGGGCCTTGAGGCTGGCCGCGTAGTTGCCGCCGACCTTGTAGATGCCGGTGCCCAGCGGGGCGGAGCGGTCGTACTTGCGCGTGATGACATAGGGGTTGGCCTTGAAGCCGCCCTTGAAGTACGGTCCCACCGGGGTGACGAAGATGAGGAACAGGTACTCGTCGGCGGGCTTCACACCCACGGTGATGCCGGTGCCCACGAGCAGCGGGCGCAGGTAGAGGCTGGCGCCGGTGCCGTAGGGAGGAATGAACTTCTCGTTGAGCTTGATGACCAGCTTGCACATCTCCACGAACTTCTCCGTCGGCAGCTCGGGCATCATGATGCCGCGGCAGGTGCTCTGCAGGCGCTCGGCGTTGGCTTCCGGGCGGAAGATGCGGATCTTGCCGTCCTTGCAGCGGTAGGCCTTCAAGCCCTCGAAGGCTTCCTGTCCATAGTGCAGGCTCGATGCGGCCATGTGGATGTTCACGCTCTCCGAGCTCGAGGTCTCAATCTCGCCCCACTTGCCGTTGCGGTAGTAGCAACGCACATTGTAATCCGTTTTTACGTAACCAAACGGCAGGTTTTCCCAATCTATATTCATGATAGAGTGTTGTTTGTGTTGTTTGTCGGTTGTTTTATGTATTGGGCAAAGATAAGCAAAAAAAACTACACTGCAAAAAAAACTCGCCCATGCGCCGTCATGCCGCGGCAGAGGCTTTCGTCAGGCCAACGCCCCGGCTCCTGTGGGCAGAAATTAATATCAGCCTGACTGCCAATATGTTGCAAGAGGCAAATGCGGGGAGTAGATAGTTAGTGCATAAAACACTGAAAACCAGCATTAAGTATAGACCAACTCCTACTCAACTCCTACTCATAGCCTACCCAAAGCCTATTCATCTACTTCTCGAGTAGACGATGACAAGTTGTTGACAAGTTTATAACATGCAGTAGACGCAGCCTTGGGCGGCCGCCAGCATGGAAAAAAAAAGCCGGGAAAGCGGCTTGGTGACCGTTTTCCCGGCTGGTGCGGCCGCGGTGGGCGGCAGGCTATGCCTCGTCAATCAGGCGCTGCATCACGCGCTCGCCGTCCTTGATGGCCTGCATGGCCCAGTGCAGTTTGAGGTCGAGCAGGCTGTCGTCGTCGAGGCGCCAGCCTATGGATGGGTCGGAGCGCATACGCTCGGTGAGGCTGAAGAGCGAGAGGGCGGCGCAGACCGAGATGTTGAAGCTCTCGGTGAAGCCGTACATGGGTATCTTCACGTAGGCGTCGGCACCGGCCACAGCCTCGTCGGTGAGGCCGGTGAGCTCGGTGCCGAACACCAGCGCCGTGGGCTGGCTGATGTCGAGCTCGGTGATCATGCAGTCGCGCTCGTGGGGCAGCGTGGCCACTATGCGGTAGCCGCGGCGGCGCAGGGTGTCGTAGGCCTGTCCTATCGAGGCGTGGCGGTAGTAGTCGACCCACTTCGACGAGCCCACGGCCACGTCGCCCGCCGGGTTGAAGGGGTTGCGAGCCTCGACCACATGCACGTCCTGCACGCCGAAGCAGTCGCACGAGCGCAGCACCGCCGAGGCGTTGTGGCTCTGGTAGACATCCTCCAGCACCACGCTGATGTGGCGGGTGCGCAGCGGGGCCAGGCGGTCGAAGAGCTCGCGCTTGCCCTGGCTGAAAAACTGCGAGGCGCGCTCGTAGAGGGCGGCCTTGCCCTGAAGGTCGAGGCCGGCGAAAATGCTGGCGCGGTTGGGGTTGCGTTCTGGCATAAACTGTTGTTTTACTGATGGCTGGCTGGAGCGGCGGCCATCACTGTGAGGCTGCAAAGTTACTCATTTTCCCTCTATTGGCAAAACGCAGCGCCCGGCGGAGGCACGATGGCCGAAAAAAAAGTTGGCGCATGTTTGAAAAAATGTTGTATCTTTGCAGAATAAAGCATTTGGATATGAAGAAGTCTATCTTATTGGTACTGGCACTGTTAATGGTCGGCATGGCCGTTGCCGGGCCGCGTCCGCGCAAGAATTCGCGCACAGAAATGGGCATCCACGGCGATGCCATCTACGTCATCGAGTACACGTATAACCTGCGTGGCGGGCGCGACGGCGGCAGGCAGCTCATCTGCATAGACAGCATCACCTTCGACAAGCGCGGCAACCTGCAGGACAAGTTCCGCACCAAGGCCAACGAATACACGTGGTACAGCTACTACTTCGACGTCAACGGCTACTCGCTGGGCTGGAACGAGTACAACCGCGAGAAGATGCTCACCGGGCGCACGGCCTACCTCAACGACCGCGACGGCAACCGCATTGAGCGCACCGTGTACCTAGGCAACAGCATGACAAAACGCGAGGCCAGCAAGTTTGTGAACGGCATGAAGACCGAGGAGCAGAGCTTCTCGCCCGACGGCGAGATGACCGAGAGGCGCTCCTACAAGTACGACGCACGCGGCAACTGCACCGAGGTGGAGTTTTTTGACCGCGACGGCGAGCTGATGCAGCACTACTTCTACAAGTACGACCAGCGCGGCAACCGCATCGAGTGGCGCTTCTACGATGCCGACGAGTTCCTCTCGGCTCTCACCACCTACTACTACGACGACCACGACAACCTCATCGAGATCAGCTCGTTCAACTACGACGAGCACCTCAACTGGAAGCACAGCTATGTGTACGAGTACGACGAGGACGACAACTGGGTGCGCCAGACCATCTACCGCAACAATGTGCCCTACCAGGTGATTGAGCGCGAGATTGCCTTCCCTGCCGACTGAAATCAGTAAGTCACACACACATAACCATATCCCAATGAAGACCAAGACAATTCTTTTTGTCGCAATCGCTGCCGCGGCCTTTGCGTCGTGCTCCACACAGGTAAAGGCCATCCAGTCGTCGCCGGTGATTGCCCGCAACGTGCAGCTTGACCCCATCAAGGCCGACATCAAGGTGAATGAGGACCAAAAACTGGTTGGTGAGGGCTCGGCAACCTACGTTTTCGGCATCAGGGTGTCTGACCTGGAGAACTTGCACATGGTGGAGGGTGTGAACTATTCGCAGGATGAGACCTGGTTCCTTGAGCGTGGCAAGAGAACCGCACGTGCCATCGCCGCCTACAATGCCTTGCAATCCTGCCCCGAGTGCGACGTGCTGGTTAACCCCAAATACGAGATCACCGTACATAAAAGCCCGCTCGGCCTAATCTACAAGATCTACACTGTGCGCGTGAGCGGCTATGGGGCCACCTACGAGAACTTCCGCACAGAGAGGCAGCTCAAGCTCATCGGCGACAGAAACAAGGAATACATCGTAGTCGAGGAGTAAGCGTCAACAAAAGCCGGGAGCGCGGCGGGCAAATGCGCATCGCCGTCGGCTTACAGCCTAACATTAAAAACAGTCGAGGGTGCCTTTGCGGCACCCTCTCTTTTTACTGCCGGAGAATGGTTGCGGCGGGTGGTGAAAAAGAAAGCCCGGCAGCCACTGCTGCCGGGCATGGATGACGGCCGCGCCGCAGCGCGGTCAGAACTTCATGATGTCTTTGTATTTGAGCTTTTTCATCTTGCCGTAAGCCGAAAGTTCCTTGACCTTGAACTTCTTTGCGCTGCCGCTCACCAGCACCACCACAGGGCGGCCGCTGATGTACTTGCTGTGGAAGTCCTCAAGCTCGTCGAAGCGCAGGTTGGCAATCTCGGCAGTGAGCGCCTGGCGCGGGTCGGCATCGAGGTTGTATTCCTCGCGCCACAGCCTCACCATGGCGGGCAGGTTGCGGAAGCCAATGTAGTTGGCATTGCGCGAGGCCACAAGCTGCTCGCGGCTCGGCACGAACTTGTCCTTGCGCACAGGGAATGCCGTCATCAGCCCATACATGGCGTCGATGCCGTCGTTGGTCTTGTCGGCCTGTGTGCCGAGATAGCCCAGGAATGAGGAGCGAAAGCGGTTGCGGTGGTCGTAGACGAAGAGGCCGAAGGTGTGGTAGCCCAGCGCGCGGAACTCGCGTATCTCCTGGAAGAGCACGCCGTTCATGCCGCCGCTCATGTATTCGTTGAACAGGGCGGCTGCGGCGCGGTCGGCCCGGTAGTCGAAGTCGCGGCTCTGCACCGTAAGCGCCACGTCGCTTTTGAGGAACTGGCTGTTGCTGACGTAGAACACCTCGTTCTCGCTGTGGCTGGCGGGTATTCGGATGCGCTGCGGCACGGTGTGCACAGTCTCGTGCACGAGGTTCTCGGTGCGCAGCATGGCGGCCACATCCTCGGGGCGGGTGTTGCCCACGAAGGTGACGTAGCCGTCACGGCCGAAAATGTCCTGCATAAGGCCGAACAGCTGCTCGCCGTCGAGTTTCTTGAGCTGTTTCAGCGTGGTGTGGTCGATGTATGGCGACTGCTTGCCGTAGTCCACATAGTCATGCAGGGCGGCGAACCAGGTGTCGGGGTCGTCGGCCGCGGCTTTCTTGGCGAGCTCGGCCTCCTCAATCATGTTCTTCAGCTGCTGGCGGTCGTGCATGGGGTGGTGCATCTTCAGCATCACAAGGCGCATGATGTCGTCCATGTTCTGCTCCGGCCCGCTGATGGTGAGTGTTGTGTAGTCGTAGCCTGCCTCCGCCTTGAATCTGGCACCGAGGCAGTCGAGTTCGGTGGCGTACTGCTGGCTGTTGTGCACACCGGCACCGATGCGGTTGAAGTAGTTGACGGCAGGCTCTATGTCAAGGTTGTCGACGGTGCCGTAGTGGTAAGCAATGGTGAGGGTGAAGATGCCGTTGCGGGGGTTGGGGGCGGCGTAGAGGCGACAGAAGGGCGACACCTGCACCTGGGCAACGTCGCGCTGGAAGTCTATCTCCTGCGGTGTCACCGGATCCACCTTGTGTGAGGCGATGCGCTTGGCGAAGTCCGACTGCCGTCCCTGGTTCTGTGCGTCGAGGTGCTCCCACTCCGGCTTTATGGCAGCCTCCTTTTTGGGCAAGCCCATCGACGAGCGCACTATGGTGCAGTGGTCGCGGTCGAAATACTCGCGGGCCACGCGGCTGATGTCCGCCTTGGTGAGCGCGGCCAGTTTGCTCTGGTCGTCGAGCCACTGTTCGTAGCCGCTGCCTGTGCATTCCAGTTTTTCCAGCAGGTTGGCCAGCCCGTCGATGCTCTCCAGCTGGCGCTGGTTCTCGACAATGCGGCGTGTCTTGAAGGCCTCGAGCTGACGGTCGTCAAAGCCACCGGTCTTCATGCTGTCTATGCACTCCCAAACAAGCTCTTCTGCTTGCTCGTGCTTCTGTCCCAGCAGTTTCGGAGCATATAACAACACGTTGGAGCCCGCATCCTGCAAGGTCAGCGGTAGCATCGTGGCTGCCATTAATTTACCCTCGCTCACCATGCGGCTCAGCATTCCGCCCTCCGAGCTGAGCAGCTCGCACATGGCTTCGAGCGCAATCTGGTCGCGATTGCCTTCCTTAACACCGGGGAAGACCATGAGTCCGACCTTGATGGGGGTCTGCTTCACATTCTTGACCACACGGCTTTCAAAACGCGGCAGCTCGTAGCGCGGCTCGCTGACGCGCTTGCCTGCCGGCCACACGCCGAAGTAGCGTTCCGCCATCTGCTTAGCCTGTGCCACATTGAGGTCGCCCACCAGCAACAGGGTCATGTTTGAGGCCACATAGTACTTGTCGTAGAACTTGCGCATCGCGCTGGGTTGCGGTCTTTTCAGGTGCTCGTCGAGGCCGATGATGTCGCGGCTGTAGGGGTGCTGGCCGAAACTCTCGGTGAAGAGGTTGCGGCTGAAGGAGTAGAACATGTCGTTGTTGTAGATGTTGCGCTCCTCATACACCGCCTCAAGCTCGCCCTGGAAGAGGCGGTAGACCGGATTGCGGAAGCGCTCGGCATACACCTCCATCCAGTTCTCCAGCTGGTTGCTTGGCAGGGTGTTGTAGTACACGGTGTAGTCGTAGGTGGTGCCAGCGTTGAGGCCGGTGCATCCCATCTGCTGCAGTATGGCGTCGGTCTCGTTGGCGATGGCGAACTTGCTGGCCTCGATGTTGAGCCGGTTGATCTCGGCCTGTATCTTCGCGCGGGTGGTGTCGTGGTCGGCGGTCTGCAGGTCGTCGTAGAAGAGGCTGATGGAGTCGAGGTAAGGGCGCTCACGCTCCCAGTCCACGGTGCCTATGCGGTCTGTGCCTTTGAACATAATATGCTCAAAGTAGTGGGCCACGCCGGTTGCGGCGGTGTCCTCGTTCTTCGAGCCTGCGTGCACAATCACCGCGCCGTAGACCTTTGGCTCGGAATGATCCTCGGCCACAATCACCTTCAGGCCGTTGGCCAGGCGGAAGGTCTGCGGACGCACTGTCTTGCTGTCACCGTAGCGCGTGGCGCGCACCTGTGCCGTGGCGAATAGGCACAGCGCCATGGCGGCCATGAAGAATACTGTCTTTTTCATAAAATGTGTGTCGTTTGTGGTTAAAGGCGCTCCATCAGGTACTGGCGCAGACTGTCCACTGCCACCCGCTCCTGCTGCATCGAGTCGCGGTGACGAACCGTCACGGCTCCGTCGGCCAGTGTGTCGCTGTCGACGGTGACACAGAACGGTGTGCCGATTGCGTCCTGACGGCGGTAGCGGCGGCCGATTGCATCCTTCTCGTCGTACTGCACCATCATGTCGCGCATCAGCATGTGCTGCACCTCACGCGCCTTCTCGGGCAGGCCGTCTTTCTTCACCAGCGGCAGCACCGCGGCCTTGTAGGGCGCGAGCATGGCAGGCAGGCCGAGCACAGTGCGCACAGAGCCGTCCTCGAGCGTCTCCTCACGCAGCGAGTGGCTGAAGATGGCCAGGAAGGTGCGGTCAACACCAATCGAGGTCTCAATCACATACGGCGTGTAGCTTTCGCCCAGCTCGCTGTCGAAATATTGCAGCTTCTTGCCGCTGAACTCACTGTGGCGCGACAGGTCGAAGTCGGTGCGGCTGTGTATGCCTTCCAGCTCCTTGAAGCCGAAGGGGAAACGGAACTCAATGTCGGTGGCGGCGTTGGCGTAGTGAGCCAGCTTCTCATGGTCGTGGTAGCGGTAGCAGTCGGCGGGTATGCCGAGGGCGAGGTGCCACTGCAGGCGCTCCTCTTTCCAGTGGCGGAACCAATCGAGCTCGGTGCCAGGGCGCACGAAGAACTGCATCTCCATCTGCTCGAACTCGCGCATACGGAAGATGAACTGGCGAGCCACTATCTCGTTGCGGAATGCCTTGCCTATCTGCGCAATGCCGAAGGGTATCTTCATGCGTCCGCTCTTCTGCACATTGAGGAAGTTGACGAATATGCCCTGCGCCGTCTCGGGACGCAGGTAGAGCGTGTCGCTGTCGTCGATGACCGACCCCATCTTTGTGGCGAACATGAGGTTGAACTGGCGCACGTCTGTCCAGTTGCGTGTGCCGCTTATCGGGCAAACAATGCCAAGGTCGAGTATCAGCTGCTTCAGTCCGGCCAGGTCGCTGTCGTTCATCAGGCTGGCGTAGCGCTCCCTGATGGAGTCAATCTGCGCCTGGTGGTCGAGTACACGCTGGTTGGTGGAGCGGAACTGCGCCTCGTCGAAGGCCTCGCCGAAGCGTTTGCGCGCTTTCTCCACCTCCTTCTCAACCTTCTCCTCTATCTTGGCTATGTGGTCATCTATCAGCACGTCGGCGCGATAGCGCTTCTTGCTGTCCTTGTTGTCAATCAGGGGGTCGTTGAAGGCGTCTACGTGGCCCGACGCTTTCCATATGCGAGGATGCATGAAGATGGCGCTGTCGAGACCCACGATGTTCTCGTGCATCTGCACCATCGAGCGCCACCAGTACTGCTTTATGTTGTTCTTCAGTTCCACGCCCAGCTGGCCGTAGTCGTACACGGCGGCCAGTCCGTCGTATATTTCTGAGCTGGGGAAGATGAAACCGTATTCCTTGGCGTGTGCCACCACCTTTTTGAAGAAGTCGTCTTGATTTGCCATGATTGTATATGTGTTTGTTGTTGCTTACTTAATGGGCGACACCAGGGCGTTCACGCTCGGGCCGTGCTGGTTTTCCACGTGGGCAGTCCACACATCGCCCTCGCGCATGGCCGAGGCCGTGAGGGTGTCGCCCAGGCGGGTCTCGCCGAGGTAGTCGATCTCCAGCGCAAAGGGGGCGTCGAATGAGAAGCCCAGGCTGTGCAGGAGGTCGAAGATGAGGCGAATGTACTCCGTGTTGTTGACGTGGCGCGTGTGGTCGAGCATCGAGTAGTCCACATGCTTTGTCAGCGAGGCTTCCGGGGTGAAGGCGGCCGGCATCTTTATCTTGCGCAGGTCGTCGCGCCCGGTGGCGCGCTGGGGGTGGCTCTCGTAGCCCTCTATCACCTCGTTGAGGCGGAGCACACGGCGCGACGTCATGTCAATCATCGGCCAGCACGAGGTGCCCGTCAGCAGCTGCTCGCCGCCGTTGCCGGTAATGCTGTAGTCGCGCCATGCTATGAGGCCGTTGTGCCCGCGCGACCATGTGGAGAGCTCTATGCGCTCGAAGGCCTGCGGGCGGCGCAGCACCTCGTAGTAGGCGCGGGTGATCACCCATGCCCTGTTCTGCGCCACCAGCGTCTTGAAGCCTATGCCCGTGGCGTTGCCGTGATACTCCGTCACCTCCTGGCAGAGGCGCACCGCCGCCCAGGGGTGCAGGCGGTCGTCGCGGTCGCAGAGGTACGACGGGGTCTCCAGTTGCATCGTGTAAATCATGCTACATCCTTTCAGGCACCTCGATGCCGAGTATCATCATTGTGTTTTTCAACGCTGTGGCCACAAACGAGCACAGCGCCACGCGGAACGAGCGCGCCTGCGGGTCGGCCTCGCGCAGTATGGGGGTGTCTTGGTAGAAGCTGTTGAAGGCCTTGGCCAGCTCGAAGGCATAGTTGGCCACCTGCGCGGGGCTGTAGGCCGCGGCGGCCTGCGCCACGGTCTGCGGCAGCGAGTGCAGCGCCTTGGCCACGGCGCGCTCCTTGTCGCCGAGCGCGGCCGGGGCGGTGCACGGCCCCACTCCCTCCTCGGCTGCGCGGCGCACGATGCTGCGTATGCGGGCGTGGGTGTACTGTATGAAGGGGCCTGTGTTGCCGTTGAAGTCGATGCTCTCTGCCGGGTTGAAGAGCATGGTCTTGGTGGGGTCGACCTTGAGGATGAAGTATTTCAGCGCACCCAGTGCCAGCATACGGTGCAGGCGGGCGCGCTCCTCGTCGTCGAGGCCGTCGGCCTTGCCGCGCTCGCGGCTCACCTCGGCCGCCGTGCGCTCCATCTCGTCCATGAGGTCGTCGGCGTCGACCACCGTGCCCTCGCGGCTCTTCATCTTGCCGTTGGGCAGTTCCACCATGCCGTAGCTCAGGTGGTACACCTTGTCGGCCCAGCCGAAGCCCAGCTTGCCCAGTATCAGTTTGAGCACCTTGAAGTGGTAGTCCTGCTCGTTGCCGACCACATAGATGAGCCTCTCGGCACCGAAGTCGGCCACGCGCAGCTGCGCCGTGCCGAGGTCCTGTGTCATGTAGACGCTGGTGCCGTCGCTGCGCAGCAGCACCTTCTGGTCGAGGCCGTCGGCGGTGAGGTCGCACACCACGGCGCCGTCGTCGCGGCGGAAGAAGACCCCCATGTCAAGTCCCCTCTGCACCAGCTCCTTGCCCAGCAGGTAGGTCTGGCTCTCGTAGTACACCTTGTCGAAGCCCACGCCCAGGCGTGCGTAGGTCTCGTCGAAGCCGCGGTATACCCATCCGTTCATCGTCTCCCACAGGGCGCGCACCTCGGCGTCGCCCTCTTCCCAGCGGCGCAGCATCTGCTGTGCCTCCTTCATCAGCGGCGCCTCCCTCTTGGCCTGCTCATCGTCCATGCCGCCCTCCACCAGGGCGCGCACCTCGGCCTTGTAGTGCTTGTCGAACTCCACGTAGTACTTGCCCACCAGGTGGTCGCCCTTCATGCCGCTGCTTTCGGGCGTCTCGCCGCCGCCGAAGCGCTGCCAGGCAAGCATACTCTTGCAGATGTGTATGCCGCGGTCGTTGACGAGGTTCACCATCTTCACGCTGGCGCCCGCCGCCTCGAGCAGTCGGCTCACCGACCAGCCCAGCAGGTTGTTGCGTATGTGGCCCAGGTGCAGGGGCTTGTTGGTGTTGGGGCTGCTGTATTCCACCACCACCGGGGCGGCCCCCTCGGGGGCGCTGCGCAGGCCGAAGCGGCTGTCGGCGCAATGGGCGGCCACAAACGATGCCCAGTAGCTGTCGGCCACCTCGAAGTTGAGGAAACCCTTCACAACGTTGAAGCCCTTCACGTCGGCCACCCGCTGCCTCACAAACTCGCCAATCTCAGTCGCCACGGCCTCGGGCGCGCGCCGCGCCGCCTTGACGTAGGGGAAAACCACAAGTGTGAAGTCGCCGGCAAACTCGCGGCGCGTCTCCTGCAGCACGATGCCGCCGGCGGGCTGCTCTATGCCGTAGAGCGACTGCAATGCGTCGCTAACGGCCTGTGAAAGTGTGTCTAAAATATTCATCAATGCAATGTTTGAAACTGCAAATATACGCAAAAATTCTGAAACAAAGGTAAAAAACGAGCCTCAACCCACTCCATCCACCCGGAGTGCGCCTCTCATTCATGGCCGCAAACGGCTGCATGAAGCGGATTTAGCCTGTACCAACTCCTACTCATCGCCTACACATAGACTTGTCAACGGCTTATAAAAATTTTCAAAAGTAGGCAATAATAAGCCTATGGCAACGTTATGACAAGGCTTTGGCACGGCGCAGGTGGCGGCCACGGGCGGCCGGGCTGCGGCGCATTTGATTGAAAAACAACACAAACACGATAAAGAGATGGCAAAACAAAACGACGGTTACATCGGCGGCTTCAGCGGAAGGCTGGGCACGGCGATAGGCTACATGTGGAACGGACGCTGGTGTGTGCGCAGCCGTCCGGCGAAGGTGTCGAACCCGCGCACCGAGCGGCAGCAGACGCAGCGCGCTCTCTTCGCCCGCGAGGTGCAGCTGGCCTCACGGATGCGCTGGGTGCTGGGCGTCACCATGACCGAGCAGGCTCGCTCGCAGGGCATGACGGCATACAACCTCTTCGTGAAGAGCAACCAGCACTGCTTCAGCAGTGACGGCAACGGCGGCCTCAAGGTCGACTACGAGCGCCTGCAGCTGAGCCAGGGCATGGTGGGCGGCGTGGTGGCCACCGACATGGGCTGCCAGGGCGGTGTGCTCGAGGTTGGCTTCACCACCCCCAAGGGCACCCCGAAGGCGGCGCGCTTCGACAGCGTGTGCCTCTACGCTTTCTCGCCCGAGCTCGAGGAGGGCTACCTGGCCGCGCCGGTCTATCGCAAGGCCGAGAGCGTCAAGGTGTTGCTGCCCGACGAGCTGGCGGCCACCGACCTGCACGTCTACCTCATGGCCCAGGATGCCCAAGGCCGATGGAGCGCCACAGCCTACTGCGGTATGCTGCCCGCCGGAGGCCGGCCGAAGGGCGAGGAGAAAGCCGCCCCGGAACCAATGCAGCCCGCGCCACAGGCGGTGCCGCAAAGCGCCGCTGCCTCCCCTGCCCCGACCGACAACTACACCCCCGACACCCCCGCCAAGCCGCTGCCGGGGCGCGCCAAGGCGCCCGACCCGGCGCAGTTGTCGCTCTTTTAGTCCAACCCTGACGACCGCACGATGACACACAAGCTTTCCACCGCCGAGATGCACCGCCTCTCGGTGGAGGAGTATCGCCGCAGCAACAAACTGCCGCTCACGGTGGTGCTCGACAACATTCGCTCGCAGAACAACATCGGCTCCGTGTTCCGCACAGCCGACGCCTTCCGTGTGGGGCACATCGCCCTGTGCGGCATCTGCTCCACCCCGCCCCACCGCGAGATACACAAGACGGCCCTCGGCGCCGAGGACTCGGTGGAGTGGTCGCACCATGGCTCGACGGCGCAGTGCCTGCTCGGGCTCAAGGAACGGGGTGTGCTGGTCTATGCCGTGGAGCAGGTGAGCGACAGCATCAAGCCCGGCGGCAGCCTGTGGCAGGCCGAGCGGGCCCGGTGGGCAAGGGCGGCGTGGGCAGAGCCCTGCCCTGCCCCGTCGGTGGCGGCGGGCAGGCCGGTGGCAATAGTGCTGGGCAACGAGATAGAGGGCGTCTCCGACGAGGCGCTGGCCCTGTGCGACGGCTCGATAGAGATACCGCAGAGCGGCACCAAGCACTCGCTCAACGTGAGCTGCGCGGCCGCCATCGTGATGTGGGAAATGTACAAAGCCATGACAATGCCCTGCAATGACTAAACGCAAGATAATCAACGATCCGGTCTACGACGGCTTCCTCTCCGTAGACCACCCCGCCCTGCTCGCGGTGATAGAGCACCCCTACTTCCAGCGACAGCGCCGCATCAAGCAGCTGGGGCTCACCCATCTGGTCTATCCCGGCGCCATGCACACGCGCTTCAGCCATATGCTGGGCGCGCTCAACCTTATGGGCCGCGCCCTCGACACGCTGCGCCTCAAAGGGGTGCAGGTGAGCGACGACGAGTGCCTTGGCGCGAAGCTGGCCATACTGCTGCACGACATTGGCCACGGCCCCTTCTCGCACACCTCGGAGCGCGCGCTGGCCGACGTGCACCACGAGACCCTCACCTCGCTCTTCATGCAGCGCATGAACACCGGCCACAGCCTCGACACCGCCATGGCCATCTTCAACAACACCTACCCCAAGGGGTTCCTGCACCAGCTGGTTAGCAGCCAGCTCGACATGGACCGCCTCGACTACCTGGGGCGCGACAGCTTCTTCACCGGCGTCAGCGAGGGCATAGTGGGCACCGACCGTATCATCTCCATGCTGAATGTGCATGGCGACGAGCTGGTGGTCGACGAGAAAGGGATATACAGCGTTGAGAAATTCATCGTCAGCCGCAGGCTGATGTACTGGCAGGTGTACATGCACAAGACCGTCATCGCCGCCGACCAGCTGCTGCTGTCCATACTGCGGCGCGCGCGCGACACCGGCGAGCCCTGCCCAGTGCCGGCACTGGGGCTCTTCCTGAGCCGCCTCTACACAGAGGACGACTTCCGCAACGACCCCACACTGCTCGACCGTTTTGCCGAGGTCGACGACGACGATGTCATGGTGGCCGTGAAGCAGTGGAGCCGCAGCCAGGACCCGACGCTGGCCACGCTGTGCCGCAACCTGGTGGAGCGCAGGCTGCCGGCCATCAGGTTCAGCAACACGCCCTTCGAGGGGGTGGAGACCGACTACTTCAATGGCACCGGCCAGCTGCGCAACCGCTCCTACGACTTCAACGACCACGAGATAAAAGTGCTCTACAAAGACGGGCGCTGCATCGGCATCAGCGAGGCCAGCGACCAGCTTGACCGCCACTTCCTGGAGAAGCAGGTGACGAAGTATTACCACTACTTCCCCAAGCCAGGAGCTACTTTTTGAGCACTATACGGAAGCAGCTGCCCTGGCCGGGCACAGAATATTTCAGGAACAGGCGCCCGCGGTGGTACTGGTTCACAATGCGCCTGGCCAGCGGAAGCCCCAGCCCCCAGCCGCGAGTCTTGGTGGTGAACCCGCTCTCAAACACCTTGCGTTGCACCGAGGGCGACATGCCTCGCCCGGTGTCGCTCACGTCGATGTAAATCTTGCGGGCGTCCTGCGAGGCCACTATGCTCACCGTGCCGCTGCCCTCCATGGCGTCGATGGCGTTCTTGCACAGGTTCTCTATCACCCACTGGAACAGGTGGCTGTTGAGCGGGGCCACAAAAGTCTCGCCCTCGGGAAAGGCAACATTGAACTCTATCCTCCTTGGAGAGCGGCTGCGCAGGTAGCCTACCGCGTCGATGGTGGCCTGCCTCACGTCGGCTTCCCTCAACTCAGGCACGGCGCCTATCTTCGAGAAGCGCTGCGCGATGGTGGCAAGCCTGTCCACGTCCTTGCCCACCTCAGAGGCATATTCCGGCGTGAATTCCTTGCCCCGCAGGTACTCCACCCAGCCGCTCAGCGACGACAGAGGTGTGCCCAGCTGGTGGGCTGTCTCCTTGGCAAGGCCCACCCAGATGCTGTTCTGCTCGGCTTTGCGGGCGGTCTGAAGCAGAAGGTAGGCCACAGCCACTATGGCCAGCGCAATGAACACGTAGAGAACAGGCACCCATCGCAGCGAGCGCAGCAGCGGTGTGGAGGAGTAGTAGACGTAGCACGGCACGCCCGACGGCAGGAGCACCTCGACCGGGTCGTTGCCGAAGTCGAAGCGCTCTATCTGCGATGGCTCAATATTACCGTAGGCCAGCACGCTGGTGCGGCTGCTGTCAAGGATGACGGCAGGCACCAGCAGCGAGTTCTGCACGATGTCGGCAAGGAACGACTGCGTGATGCCCTCGAGCACCTGGCGCAGGTGTGTGTAGTACTCCGACTCGCGGTAGTAGAGCGTCATCTGCATACCGTAGACGTTGTATGTGAACGGCGGGTTGGCGCTGAACTCGCGCAGAAGAGCGCCCTCCAGCTTGCGCCCGGCCAGCTCGCGGGGCACGCTGATTATGCTGTCGCGCGAGGTGGTGATGATTATCGGCGTGCGAGCGGAGTCGACTATGTAGTTCACATAGCGCAGGCTGAAGCTGAGGTCGGCGTCCTGACCAGGGTCGCCCATGGCCTGCAGTATGTCGGTGTAGAGGCGCATCTTGCGCTGCTCGTCGAGGGTGGCGGCCTGGAAGAACTGCTGCGTGGCCGTGGCCAGCTGGTTGCGCTGCCCTATGGCCGACGCCCACAGGCGCACCTTCTGCTCCTCGTTCTGACGCAGCCTGTCGGCCACGCTCTGCACCTGCCACAGCGCCACCAACGCCAGCGCCAGCAAGAGCCCGGCCAGGATGTATTTCACGCGCGACTTCATTTCTCAACCCTCATTGTCTGCGACGGACTGATGCGGCTTATGCCTGCCGTGGGCAGCAGCAGCGCCGCAAGGCACACCGCCACCGTGCCGAGGCTCACAAGCAGGTAGGTCAGCGGCTCTATGCTCACCGGCACTACACTCATCGAGTAGCTCTCGGGGTCGAGGCGGAGCAGATGGAACCTGTTCTGCACCAGGCTCAAGGCAAGGCTCACCGCATCGCCGGCCACCACGCCCAGCGCCACCAGGCGGCACGCCTTGATGAGGAACACACGGCGCACCGAGCCGTTGGTTGCGCCGAGCGCCTTGAGCAGGCCTATGGTGGAACTTTTCTCGAATATCATTATCAGCAGCGCGCTCACAATGCACACCGAGCTAACCAGCGCCATTATGACAAGCAGCAGGGTGATGTTGGCGCCGAGCAGGTCGAGCCACGAGAAGAGCGCCGGGTTGGCCTGCACCACGCTGGTGAGCATCATGTCGTAGGGCAGCACCGACTGGAGGCGCGACTGCACCGCGTCGATGTCGCGCAGCGACCGCACAGCCACCTCGTAGCCGCCCGCCTGCAGGCTGTCCCAGTCGTTGAGGCGGCGCACCGTGGAGAGCGCCCCCACCGCGTAGAGCCCGTCCATGTCGCTGAGGTCGGTGTTGTAGAGTCCGGAGACATTGAAGGCGCGCGCCCTGTAGGTGTTGCCCTGCCAAAAGTAGGTGCGCATCTTGCCGCCCACCTCGAGGCCGAGCTTGCGCGCCACTGTGGTTGACACGAGCACGTCGTTGCCACCCCTGGGCAAGGTGCCCTCCACGAGCGACGCGGCGAAGAACGAGCTGTCCCAGTCGCTCCCGTAGCCGCGCAGCATGATGCCGTAGATCTGGTCGGGTGTCTTCACCATGCCCCCCTTGGTGGCGAAAGCCTGCACGTGGGTCACGCCCTCAGTGGCGCGTATGGCCGCCAGCGTGGCCTCGTCGGCGGCGAGGGGGTTCTCGGTGTCGGCGGGCGAGGGCTCGTAGGCTGTGACGGCAAGGTGGCTGCCGAAGCCCACCACCTTGCCCGCTATGTCGCGGCGGAAGCCGTCGAGCACGCTCACGGCCATCACCATGACCACCACGCCCAAGGCTATGCCGCTGACGGCGATGACCGACAGCGGGCCGCTGAAACCGCTGCCCGATCCCCGCCACGGCATGAAGCGGCGTGCTATGAACCGCTCGAATGACACGCCGTTACAGAGCCTTCACTATGGCCATGAAGTCGGCCGCCTTGAGCGACGCGCCGCCTATGAGCCCGCCGTCGATGTCGGCGCAGCCGAAGAGCTCGGCGGCATTCGAGGGCTTGCAGCTGCCACCGTAGAGTATGCTGACCTCCTGCGCCGTGGCGTCGCCGTAGCGCGAGGCCAGCAGCGAGCGGATGTGGGCGTGTATCTCCTGCGCCTGCGCCGGGGTGGCCGTCTTGCCGGTGCCTATGGCCCACACAGGCTCGTAGGCCACCACCACGCCTGCCATCTGGCTGGCGTCGAGGTGGAAGAGGCCTTCCGAAAGCTGGCGCCCCACCACCTCGAGCTGGCGGCCTTCCTCGCGCTCGGCCAGCACCTCGCCCACGCACACTATGGGGCGCAAGCCATTCTGCAGCAGGCGGTTGACCTTGGCGGCAACCAGGGCGTCGGTCTCGCCGTGGTAGGCACGGCGCTCCGAATGGCCCACGATGCAGAACTGCACGTCGCAGCTTTTGAGCATCTCCGCGCTCACCTCGCCCGTGTAGGCGCCCGGCTCGCGCTCGCTCACATTCTGCGCGCCCACCATGAAGTAGCTGTCGTTGGCGTAGTCGGTGGTCATCTCCAGAAACGGGAAGGGCGGGCACACCACCACCTGCGCGTCGCGCGGCAGGCTGGCCTGCTCCAGTTCGGTCATCAGCTCGTCGAGCAGTTCGTCGGCCTCCTCGAAGGTGAGGTTCATCTTCCAGTTGCCGGCCACAATGCGTTTTCTCATAGATAGATGTGTTTGCGTTTACTTTAGCCGATAACGCTGGGTCTCCTTTTTTATTGCGCCGCGCGCCGAAAAATCAACCCATGCCAAATTGGTGAAAAAACGCCTTCGCCAACTGCCACATTGCCAGCCACAAGACAAGACCAACTCCTACTCATCGCCTACTCTACGACTACTCTTCGCCTTGTCAACAACCAGTCAAGTAGGCGATGACAAGGCGATGATTGGTTGTTGATATTGTGATGAGCAGTCGTTGGAGCTGGCATAACCTTGGCCTGCCATCTGCGACACCCTCCGCCGGGGCGCCGACAATTTGCCTCGAAGGGCAACATTTTTTGCTCCATGTTGTTTTTTTTTCCTAAATTTGCCCTGTCGAAAAACGGCGAGAAGTATCGTTAAATAATTTAGAAACAACATACTAAAACAACAAATAGTAATGAAAACCGCTTATAACTTCAACGCAGGCCCCTGCGTCCTGCCCAAGCAGGCCATTGAGAACACCGTGAAGGCTCTCTATGACTTCGACAACACCGGCATCGGCATCGCCGAGATCAGCCACCGCACTCCCGGCTGGGAGAAGCTCATGGCCGACACGCGCCAGCTGTGGCGCGACCTGCTGGGCATACCCGAGGAGTACGAGGTGCTCTTCCTCGGCGGCGGCGCAAGCACCCAGTTCATGATGGTGCCCGCCAACCTGCTCAACAAGAAGGCTGCCTACCTGCAGACCGGTGTGTGGGCCAAGAAGGCCGCCAAGGAGGCCAAGCTCTTCGGCGAGACCGTCATCGTGGCCAGCAGCGAGGACAAGACCTACAGCTACATTCCCAAGGGATGGAGCGTGCCCGCCGACGCCGACTACTTCCACATCACCACCAACAACACCATCTACGGCACCGAGATCCGCCGCGACATGGACGCCAGCGAGATCAACAACGTGATGCTCGTGGCCGACATGAGCTCCGACATCATGAGCCGCCCGGTCGACGTGAAGAAGTACGGCCTCATCTACGGTGGCGCTCAGAAGAACGTCGGCCCCGCCGGCGTCACCTTCGTCATCGTGCGCAAGGACATCCTCGGCAAGATTGCCGACCGCCAGTACATGAACCCGCTGCCCACCATGGTCGACTACCGCACCCATGCCGCCGAGGAGGCCAAGAACATCAGCATGTTCAACACCCCGCCGGTGATCAACATCTTCATGATGTACGAAACCCTGAAGTGGGTCAAGGAGCTTGGCGGCGTCGAGGCGATGAACGCCATCAACGTCAAGAAGAGCCAGCTGCTCTACGACGAGATCGACCGCAACAGCATGTTCATCGGCACCGCCGAGAAGGACAGCCGCTCCATCATGAACCACTGCTTTGTGATGGCTCCCGGCCGCGAGAACCTGCAGGACGCCTTCATGGCCTTCGCCAAGGAGCGCGGCATGGTCGGCATCAAGGGTCACCGCTCGGTCGGCGGCTTCCGCGCCAGCCTCTACAACGCCTGCCCCATCGAGGCAGTCGAGGCTTTGGTGCAGTGCATGCAGGACTTCGAGAAGGCTAACAAGTAAGGCCAGTGGCAGGATGTTGAGATGTTAAGGGTTTAAGATTGCGGGATTTTCAGATAGCAAGATATAACTTTTTGTGTTCATCTGTAAGTCTTAATTCCTTTATCTATTAACTTCTCAACATCCATTTTCCACTTGAGTAAGGAGCTTTGCGGTACCCGGACACAGGCAGGTTTTAGATACATAATGACAAAAGGTCAGGGGAATACCCTAAACATCTTGATGTAGTGAATGTCTTAAAACTTTTGTAGTGTCTATGTGTCCTAAATGCTCAATGACTCAATAGTCCTAACATCCTCACCCACATATCAGAAAATCAAAAAACAATACACAATGAAAGTACTCGTTGCAACCGAGAAACCCTTCGCCAAAGTGGCCGTCGACGGCATCCGCGAAGTGGTGGAGAAGAACGGCTACGAGCTGGCTCTCCTTGAGAAATATACCGATGTTAACGACCTCTACAAGGCCGTCGAGGACGCAGACGCCCTCATCGTGCGCAGCGACAAGGTCACCAAAGAGGTGATTGACCACGCCAAGCAGCTGAAAATTGTTGTCCGTGCAGGTGCCGGTTTCGACAACCTCGACCTTGAGGCCTGCACAGCCCGCGGCATAGTGGCCATGAACACCCCCGGCCAGAACAGCAATGCCGTGGCCGAGCTGGTCATGGGTATGCTTGTCTACGCCGTCCGCAACTTCTACAACGGCAAGAGCGGCAGCGAGCTGATGGGCAAGAAACTCGGCATCCTTGCCTTCGGCAACGTGGGTCGCAACGTGGCCCGCATAGCCAAGGGCTTCGGCATGGAGGTCTACGCATTCGACGCCTTCATGACCGCCGAGCAAATCGAGGCCACCGGCATGGCCAAGGCCGTCGCCAACCAGCAGGCCCTCTTCGAGACCTGCGACATCGTCTCCCTCCACATCCCCGCAACCGCCGAGACCAAGAAGAGCATCGGCTACGAGCTCGTGGGCAAGATGCACAAGGGCGGCATCCTGGTGAACAGCGCCCGCAAGGAAGTCATCGACGAGGAAGGCCTGTGCAAACTCATGGCAGAGCGCACCGACCTGAGGTACATCACCGACATCATGCCCGATGCCGACGCCGAGTTCCGCGCCTTCGAGGGCCGCTACTTCGCCACCCCCAAGAAGATGGGTGCCCAGACCGAAGAGGCCAACATCAATGCAGGCATAGCCGCCGCCAACCAGATTGCCGATTTCTTCAAGACCGGCAACAAGCGTTTCCAGGTGAACAAATAATCCGGCGTTGTCAGTAAGACAAGCTATGCACATCTGCATATTCAACCCCGAGCACGACCTTTGCCTTGCCAAAGGTCGTGCTCATTATGTGCCGCCGAGGTCGGCTGTGGAGTTCGCCATGCGCGACGCCGGCCTGATGCTCGCGCTCTACCCCGACGCGGAATGCCGCGCTGTCTACGACGACAGCCTGCGTGACCTGCTGCCCACGGCCACGCGCATCACGGCCTGGGGCTGGAATGCCGTTGTGAAACACGAATTGCTAAAACGCGGAGCCCCGCAAGGGTTGCTGCCCACCGACGGCGAGCTGGCCGTTGTCCGCCGCCTTCAGCACCGCGGCACCATCCTGCCCTTGCAGAGCCACGCCCGCCCAGTGACTGGCGAGGGCGATGTGGACACGCTGCTGCACAGCGAAGAACACATTGTACTCAAGGCACCGTGGAGCGGTGCCGGACGTGGATTGCGGTGGGTGCACGGCGCGCTCTCGGCCATCGACCGCGACTGGCTGACAAAGACAGTGCGCGAGCAGGGCATGGCCATTGCCGAGGTGAGGCAGGATGTGGCTTTGGATTTGGCAATAGAGTACACGGTCAATCGTGGCCATGTGTGTTTTGCGGGCTATTCGCTCTTCCGCACCGGCAGCGGTGTGTACAGAAGCAACTATCGGCTGGACGACAGGTCGATAGTGCGCAAGGTGCATCGCCGCCTGTGGCCATATTCCTCAAGACTCGAGGCAAAGCGGATGGAGGTGGAGGAATGGCTCGGCGAGGTTGTGGCTCCATGCTACAACGGGCCGTTGGGAGTTGACCTTATGGTGTGCCGCGACGGCCGCGTCAGGGTGGCCGAGATGAACCTCCGTCACACAATGGGTATGGTGGCACACGCGCAAATCAACAAACAATGAACTTCATCGATGCCCTGCTGCTGGCGTTGGCGCTTTGTGTTGATTCGTTTGTGGTGAGTGCCACCATGTCGCTTTCCAACCGCATGAGCTGGCGCCGGGGCTTGCTTATGGCTGTGGTTTTCGGCTTGTGCCAGGCCGCTTTCCCGATGGCAGGAGCCTTGGCGGGCGATGCGGCAAGCTCGTTTGTAGAGTCGGTGGATCACTGGGTCGCCTTTGCCATGCTTTGTTTTGTGGGTGGCAAGATGATTCTCGACGCTGTGGGGAACAAGAATGAGACTGCCACAAAGCATCGAGACTCCAGCCTGGCAACATTTCTCTCTCTTGGCATGGCCACCAGCATCGATGCGCTGGCTGTGGGTGTCGGCCTTGGGCTTGACCAACCGTTGTCAACGGTGGTGTGGGTTGTGGCCACAATAGGCGTCACCACATTCCTTGTCTCGGTGATTGGCGTCGCCATAGGCCGCCGGCGGATGCCTGTGCCAGAACGCACAGCAACGATAGTGGCAGGCGGGGTCTTGATAGTGCTTGGCACAAAAATACTGCTTGAACACCTGCTGCACTAATGCCGGTGACCAGTGACAAATGCCAGCCCGGCCAGAATGGCCTTGTCAATGGCCTCTCGTTTTGATGGATTGCGGCAAATGTTGTTTTTGATTGAACGGTCAATCCTTCTTCCGTCGGCGCGGAGGAAGGCTCCGCAGAGTGTGTGCCACCGGTAGCGCCGGTCGCCCGGACATCCAATGAGTTGCATCTGCCACAGACTGTCGATGAAGTAGTTGAGCGAATCCTGCTCGGCCTGCCACACAACCCACTGTCCGCGCGAGTTGCGTTCGGTCTCGTTCACAGCCACCCCCAGCGCCCGCCGAAGGGCGACCTGCTGCTCGATGTCGCGGCTGATGAAACCGTGGTTAGCAAGGTCGCGTATGCCGTCGCGCAATACGTCGATGTGCACTCCACGCTCGGCTCCGCGCCATGAAAACTGCCGCTCCGCCAGTTCGCCGGCCAGCACCTCGTCTTCTTTTATGCTTGTCGGTGTCTGTGCGCGACTGTCAAGAGCCTGCATCACGGCGTCCTCACGTTGCTTCAGCCTAACCATCAGTTCGGCCCTCTCCACACATTGCATCATCCATTGCGGCTCTGGAAATGAGCGCCCTGCCCTGATCCATTCCCTCGCCTGCTCGTCTGGTGGCAGGCCAAGTTCGGTCATTATTCGTTGCACATCGTCGACCGACGCGGCTACTTTACGGCCACAGCACTGTACTGCAGCCACCTTGCCAATTGAAATTGAGGTGGTTACTGCTGGGTCTGTTGTATTATGTACGAATGTGTCGACTTTGCAAAGTTAGGAAAAATAATCCATTCATTCACAACTTTTTTGCATTTTCTTTACGATTGGTTAACTGTCTGTTCACGCTGGTTTGCGGCAAGTTCGCAGTTGCCATGCGAACTCCTCACCTTCAGTTTGCCGCACTGCTGATGTGATTGCCATGCGTCTGTTTTTTCGCACCTTTGCAGCCGTAATAACAATAAAACAGCGAACATGACAATCGAAGAAATCAAAGCAATCGTGCAGAAACTGCACTTGGATTGGGATGGTAAGCCAAACCTTATTTACCTGTTCTATCGCTCGGACGACGGCCTTGTGAACCAGCTGTCAATCAGTATCCACAGTGCCAAACAGAAGAACCGCAGGCCAATGACCGACGAGCAGTTTGCTGCATTGATGAGGGAGTACCCGGCAGCACGCGAGGGCTCGCTGATGGCGATAGAGCATCCCAAGCGCGGTCTGACAAAGTGGATGGACACGTTTGACGTGTGCGAGCAGCTGCACACATCGCGCCAATCGCTTGGCCGTTGGGTAAAGAAGGGACTGTTGCGCCCCATGAAGGTTGGCCGCAAACTATACTTCGACCCGGAAGAGATAGAGCGCATGATACGCTCCAACGCAATACAAAGCAACGGCAGAATAGACACAACCTGGCAGGAAGGTCAATAGTGCGTCTGCATGGAGAGCAGCATGGATGCAAGCTGTTTGGCAGCGGCTTGGTTCAGTCGGTGGCCGAAACGCGAGCTCCACTCCACTCTGTAGCCCAGCGCTTGCATCTGTGCTGCATTCTGCTTCGATGCCAGGCGGCCCACAATCTCGTCGTCGGTAGAGAAAAGAGCCAGCTGGTTGCCGCTGGGCACCGGGGCGGTACCGTCGCGGAACGCACGGTAGGCCTGCACCAATGGTTCGTCAACCGTGAAATGTGTTGCTCCGTCTTCTCGCTCACAATGGTACACATGCTTGCCATATCCCATACGGCGCAACGTGGTGTCGATGTTCCAAGTGGGATTAACCGCAACCTTTGTGGGCGCTTCAAGATAGACAGTATACAGTCCACCGAGCGATGTGCCAACCACCAGGTCGGGTTGGAAAACAGAAACGTAGTCGCGCAGTATCAGAAGTGCCTGCTGGGGGTCGGTAGGCAGCTCCGGGCAGAGCCACTCGTAGCCCTGCAGATAGTGGCCAAGAGACGAGCGTGTGCCGCTCTTTGCACCACTGCCCATGCCGTGTATATAAAGCGCGTAAGACATGGATTACATCTTGCTTCGACGCAGAAGGAATGGTGTTAGCACCTGTTCACAGCCTTGCTCAACGTCGACCGCCACGTAGTCTATGTTGTACTGCATGGCGCGTTGTTGAAGAAGGTTGCGCTGCTTGTTCATCTCCAGGCTGTATTTCTCCGCAACATCCTGTGGCTGCAGTTTCAGCACACGCCCATTTTCCAGGTCGATAAACCTCACAGGTGCTGTGCCATAGTCAAGGTTCATCTCATGTCGGCGGTGGTATGTGTGGAATAGAATTACCTCATGCTTGTTGTGGCGCAGGTGGCGCAAGGCGTCGAAGAGGAGCTCCTGCTCGCCATCACCAACGAAAGCATCGGTGAAGATGACAACCAGCGAACGCCTGTGCATGGCCTCGGCCATGATATGCAGCGACTGCGCAATGCCCGTAGAGTGAGGTTCAGAGGCAGGTAGAGACAGTGGTTGCACCAGTTTTTCAAGTTCACCGACAATGTGCCGTCTGTGTGCTGCACTGGATCGGCATGGAGTGCTCAACCCTATGCCGTCGGCAACAAGCGTGAGTCCGAATGCATCGCGCTGGCGATAGAGCACTTCAACGAGCACCGTTGCGGCCAGTGCGGCAAAGGTCAGCTTGTTGGGTGACACAAAGTCGGCATGTCCGTCAGTTGGGAAAAGCATGGAACCGCTGTTGTCAACCACAATGCGGCAGCGGAGATTGGTCTCTTCCTCAAACTGTTTGACATAAAGCCTGTCGGTGCGCGCGTAGAGATGCCAGTCTATGTTGCGTGTGCTTTCGCCGTCGTTATATTGGCGATAGTCAGAGAATTCTGCCGAATAGCCGTGAAACGGACTGCGGTGTCTACCAACGATAAAACCCTCGACCACCTGACGAGCCAGGAAGTCGAGGGTACTGTAGCGCGATGCTTGCTCGCGAAGCATCTTCAGAGCAGGGCGTTAAGCTTTTCGGTGAGTGTCTCCTTTGACACCATGCCAACGCATTTATCCTTCTGTTCTCCGCCTTTGAAGAAAAGCACAGTGGGGACATTGCGGATGCGGAAACGCGCGGCAAGGCCAGCGCACTCATCCACATCGGCCGTGCCTACCACAGCGCGGTCGGCATATTCTCCCTCCACCTCCTCGACTCTTGGAGCCAAAGCTTTGCAGGGACCGCACCACGTGGCGCCAAAATCGATCATGACAGGTTTGCCGCTGGCCAGCAGCTCGTCAAAATTCTGTTCTGTAACTTTCATATCTCTGTTGTTGTTTTGTTTCTTCCTACCATTTATCAAAAAGCGTGCCAAACGTCTATTTCGCACGGAAGAAGATGGTCATTGGCACACCGTGGAAGTCCCACATCTCGCGTATCCTGTTCTCCACAAACCTTCTGTATGGGTCGCGCACATATTGCGGCAGGTTGCAGAAGAAAACAAATTGCGGATAGTGGGTGGGCAGTTGGGTTATGTATTTTATCTTTACCCATTTACCTTTTACCGAAGGCGGCGGGTTCTGCTCCTTCACTATCGGCAGCAGGCGCTCGTTCAACTCGGCGGTTGAGATGCGGCGGCTGCGAGCCTCGCACACCTGCCTGGCAACTTCAAGCACCTTGTAGATGCGCTGCTTGTTGACTACCGACGTGAACACTATCGGCACATCGTCGAAGGGTGCTATGCGCTCACGGATAGTGCGCTCGAAGTCGCGGTGTGTATTGGTCTCTTTCTGCACCAAATCCCACTTGTTTACAACAATCACCACCCCCTTGTGGTTGCGCACTATCAGGGAGAAGATGTTGAGATCCTGCTGCTCTATGCCTTGGCTGGCATCAAGCATCAATATGCACATGTCGCTCGATTCGATGGCTCGCACCGAGCGCATCACAGAGTAGAACTCCAGGTCCTCGTTCACTTTGTTCTTGCGGCGCAATCCAGCGGTGTCGACAAAATTGAAGTCGAAACCAAAGAGGTTGTAATGCGTGTAGACAGAGTCGCGTGTGGTGCCGGCTATCGGCGTCACCACCGACCTGTGCTCGCCGGTTATCATGTTGATGAACGAGCTTTTGCCGACGTTGGGACGCCCCACCACGGCAATGCGCGGCAGATCGCCATGCTGGTCTTCCTCACCCTCGTCAAAGTCGCTCACCAGCGCGTCGAGCAGGTCGCCCGTGCCGCTGCCAGTGATGCCGGCTATGGGGAAAGGGTCGCCAAGCCCAAGCGAGTAGAACTCGGCCAGGTTGCTCATCTGCGCGGAGTTGTCGACTTTGTTGGCTGCCAGGAACACAGGTTTTGGCTGGCGTCGCAGCATGTCGGCCACATCCTCGTCCATTGCGGTCAGCCCTTCGCGGGCGTCGACCACAAACAGGATGGCGTCAGCCTCGTCAATGGCCAGCCCCACCTGCTTGCGTATCTCTTCCTCAAACTCGTCGTCGCCGCCCATCACGTAGCCGCCAGTGTCGATGATTGAGAAATGCTTGCCGTTCCAGTCGGAATGGCCATACTGTCGGTCGCGCGTCACGCCGCTGGTCTCGTCCACAATCGCCTGGCGCGATTCGGTCAAGCGGTTGAAGAGCGTGCTTTTGCCCACATTGGGCCTGCCGACTATTGCAACAATGTTCATTTAGAAGCCCAGTACTTTTCGTTTGCCACCGTTGCCGATGAGCATGTTGAACCCGACCTTGACGTTGAACGCCTTCATGTCGGCCAGATAGATGCTGCTGACGTAGTCCATCATCACGTAGGCCTGCAGCAAGGTGGCGGGAGTGAACACAAAGCCCACACCGGGGTTGAGGAAGTTGCTCAGCGATATGGGGTTGCCGTCGAACACCATCGACGAGCCCACGATGAGCTCAAACCAGTTGAAAAGGTTTATCCCGGCCGAGAGGGTGGTGTTGAAACGGAATGTATTCTTCAGTTCGCCGTAGTTGTGGCTCAGGTCGCCGGCGGCGTCGGCCACGGTGCTGTAGGTGTTCTTGCTGAGCAGGCCGCGGTCAAACTGGCCGTGGAAGAGCAGACCGGCCTTGACAAGGCCGAGGTTGACGGTGGCGGCAAGGTTGATCTTGGTGGGTATGTTGTACCAGTACTCGCCCTCGTCAACCTTGAGGGAAGGCTCCAGTTTGCTCACCTGGCTGTTAAGGTAGGTGCTGAGGGTGTCGACGTCGAAGTTGCCGTTGTCGAGTAGGTTGCCCAGGTCGATGCCGCTGAATTCGAGTGCCGCCTCGCCACCGTTGGGCACCACGGCCACCAGGTTCTTCTGCCAGTGAATACCGGCCGAGAGGTCGTTGATGGAGGCCGACACCGTGAGCGGCCCCATGTCGTAGCGCGCTCCGATGTCGAAGGCCACGCCAGTGTTGCCGCCAGCGAGGTCGAACAGGTTGCGCACGGCATCCATTGGGTTATCCTTCAACGAACTTACAAGATTCTGCGGAATGTTGCCGAAGCCACCCGTGGTGTCGATGTTGAGTGCCGACGCCGCCACCAGCTCGTAGTACACTTTCGCGCGGACGGTGTTGAAGTCCTCGTCGGTCTCGAAGGTGATATTGGTGTTGTCCATCTGCACGTTGAAGAGGCCAGAGAGCAGCTTGGCGTGCACACCGATGGTCAACGGAATGACGGGCAGGCGGAAGCCCGCGCCCAAGCTTGTCTCCAGGTAGAACTGCGAGTTGAAGAGCGAACCGTCAAGCAGCGTGGCCGAGGGTATGGGCTGGTCGCCGTCAACATTGCCCTGCAGCAGCGTGTTTACCACGCTCACAGGCAGTCCGAAGTTGACGTTGCCGCGCAGCTGCGTGTTGAAATCGAAAAACAGGTTGTGCACCTTGAAACCGAAGCCCAGCAGGTTCACGTCGAGCCCCACGCGGAACTGGCTGCTGTTGTTCAGCGTGTTGAGTATGCTGTTGAGGTCGATGATGTTCATGTTTTGGGCGGCGTCGTACTTCGCTATATCGCCAATCGACAGCGGGAAGCCGAACTGCAGTCCGTTCATGCCGGGCAGTTGCAGGTAGAACGTGTTGTTTGCGGGGAACAGAGCCGGGTTGAGCTGGTTCACCTGCGGCACGCGGTTGGCAAAGTAGAGCAGGTTGTTCGTCTCGTTGTAGCTGAACGACTGCGCCTTCGCGCCGCTGGCGGCGAGGGTGATCAGCGCTGTTAAAGCCAATAATGTCTTCTTCATAGTGTAATTCCTCCTTGCTGCCGGTTAAAACATGTTGCCAATTACAGGTATGCCCTCGCTTAGCCCGGGCACGCCCATGTCTATCTTTATGTTCGGGTTCACCTTGACAAGCATCTGCAGCTTGAGGTTGTCCGAGCGGCGGATGCGCTTGCTGTCGGTGCCGTCGGTGGTCATCAGCATGTCGAGGCGCAGGCTGGATGCGTTGACGAACTGCCGCGCGCGCTCCAGGCTGAGCTCAACCTCGATGACACTCTTTGTCGGAGCCACAGCCTCGCTCACTCCCGTAGTGCCCGCCACCGGCGCCGTTTGCGCCGAGGCAATGTTGTCGTTGGCAAGCAGCACAAACAGCGGCAGGCCATTGTCGTCGCACACCGTGCCGTTGAGGTTGATGTTGAGCGGAATGCCGTTGTCCACACGCAACACCACGGTCAGGGCCGACGAGTCGAGGCTCATGCCCTCGCCCACTATGCGGTTGAGAACATCGTTCAACTCGTCGAGAACCGAGCTGTTGCCGCCTGCCGACGAGCCCGAGCCAAGCGACATGTCGTAGCTGTAGGCCAGCATACCCACGCTCACCTCGAATGGCAGGTCGACGTTGACATCGGCACCGTAGACGAGGCTGGTCATGCGCAGGCTGTCGAGCAGCTCCTGGAAGTATTCGATGTGCGAGAAATCGACCATGTATTTCTGTGAAAGCCCCTCGTCCACATTGACATGCAGGCGGAACTTGGCGGTGATGCTTGTGGGCAGCGCGTTGACGATCTCGGCCAGGTTCACGCTGTCGAACTCCATGCGGTTGTCGGCCGTGAGGTCGTTGACGCGCAGCGAGGCCTGCTCAATCACGCCAAAATCCTTGTGGCCGTCCTTGCCGTCGTACTGTATGGCGAGGCTGTCGATGGAAGCCCACACAAACTCGCGCAGGTCATCGCGCACGTTGTCGGGGCAGAAGCCCTGCACCAGCGCGTGGAGACTCAACCACAGGTGGCCGATGCTGATGTCGTTGTCCTGCAGAAGGTCCACCTGGTTGAATATGTCAATCGGTATAGTGTACTCAATCACAGTGTCTTTCGAAACCAGCGCGTCGCCGTCTTTGGTGGCGATGGGCTTCTTCGCGCCGTGGCGCGGACGCGGCGAGGCAATCATGCCGCCCACGTCGACGGTGTCCTTCACCGACATTGAGTACTTGAACGTTATCACCGAGTCGTTGGTGATGTAGCCGTCGAGCGCGCCGCCGAACTTGGTCAGCAGGTCGTTGAGGTTCATCTCGCCGCTGGACAACGGCAGTTCGAATGTGGGCGACACCTCGCCCTGAATTCTGTAGCCGTGGTTGAGCAAAGCCTTGTCCTCGTCCCTGCACGAGCTCCAAAGCAGTGCCGCGGCGGCCAGCGCCGCAAAAAGTAGTCCCTTCTTCATTGCAGTGTTATTTTTGTTCTCTGTTGATTTTCTGCACTATAGTGCGCAATATGCACATTTTGCAACTTTGCAAAGTTACGAACAATCAATGAAACACACAAAATTATTTTTGTACCCCTCCCCTATCCCGCCAGCAGCTGGCCAATGATGTGGCGGCGGCAAAGAAGCATCAACATATTGTCATCAACTTGTCAACAACTAATCATCGCCTACAAATGTAGAGGTTGACAAGACGATGAGTAGTTGTTGAGTAGGAGTTGAGTAGGAGTTGGTATAGACTTCTTACTGATTTACAGCAGTTTCAACATTTATTTTATACCCCCCTGCAATGAAGCTTGTGTCGCAAAATATATAATTTGTTAATATACAGACAAATGCCGTACGCGAAACAGTCGGTGAGGCAATAATCTCGCGAAGCGTGGGCGGCAACAAAAAAAGGGCCGCCATGACGGCGACCCTCGCTATCGTTGCTGCAATCTGTTCCCTACCTGGCCGCGTCGGCATGGTAGGACGAGCGCACCAGCGGCCCGCTCACAGCATGGGTGAAGCCCAGCCGCAGCGCGCGGTCGCGCCAGTCGGCAAACTCCTCGGGTGTGTAGTAGCGCACCACGGGCAGGTGGGCAGTGGTGGGACGAAGGTACTGCCCTATGGTCAGCCGTCGGCAGCCAGTGTCCCTGATGTCGCGCAGCAGTTGCTCCACCTCCTCGTCACTCTCGCCCAGGCCCAGCATGAAGCCGGTCTTGCTCTCGAAGCCCCGGCTCTCGATGTGGCGCAGCACGTCGAGGCTTTGCTCGTAGCGCGCCACGCTCCTCACCGTCGGCGTGAGCTTGCGGACAGTTTCCATGTTGTGTCCAACCACGTCGGGCTCTGCCTCAAGCACTGCGTCAATCAGCTGCGTGCGGCCTTGGAAGTCGGGTATCAGAGCCTCGACCTTCGTTGCTGGGCACAACTCTTTGACGCGCCTGATTGTCTCCGCCCAATGGCTTGCCCCAAGGTCTTCTACGTCGTCGCGGTCAACGCTGGTTATCACCGCATAGCGAAGGTTCATTAACCTGATGCTTTCAGCAACGCGCATAGGCTCGCCATCGTCGAGCGGAGCGGGGCGGCCGGTCTTGGTGTTGCAGAAACGGCACTTGCGTGTGCACACGTCACCGCCAATCATGAATGTGGCAGTGCCCAGTTTCCAGCACTCGGCACGGTTGGGGCAGCGTCCGCTGCGGCAGATGGTGTTAAGGTTGTGGCGGCGTATTATTCCCTCGGTGCGCAGATAGTCCTCGCCCGACGGCGGTTGCGATTTGAGCCACAATGGTTTGCGCTGCGGCAGTTCGCTGTCGCCGAAAAGCAGGCTCAACAGACCCTCGGCATCAAGGCCACGGATGACCTCGGACAACCTCACGCTGGCCAGCGCCTCGTGTACGGCCTCGCGCCCGAAATCAACGCCTTTCAGGCGTGCGCAAATCTCGGTGTCGATGTCGCCCAGCACGAAGAAGTCGCCAGTGAAGTCGATTGCCTGCACGGTGTTGTTGCGCAACTCGACGCTGGCCTCTATCGTGCCCACGCCGTCGAGCCTGGCGCGTCTCACAATGCTGTGGCGCGGGTTGCATCCATATATAAAACGCTCGCTGCCAATCTGCTGCTCAAGCTTTTCTACCTCAGCCATCTCTTCCGGAGTGAGCCTGCGCACCGCGTCGCCGCATATCACCCTGCGCGACAGGGCCGCGTAGTCGGCGAGTGAAAGCGAGGTGAAGTCGCCCACGTTGCCCACTCGCTGGCTGACCGACTGCACCCCTTTGCTGTGCAGCTTTGCCCTCGAGGGCGTGATGGCGCGTTCCATGCGGTCGAAGTCGGTGTTGAACAACAACGAGTTGTGCATTATAACGCGCTCGCCGCAGCGGTAGATTGCCGCCCCGGCCACCTTGCGTCCCTGCACCATGATGTCGTTGCGGCCGGAGAGAGTTGCCCCGACACCAGCCGCCTCCAGTGTGCGCACGGTGTCCTCCATGCGCCTGCGGAAGATGTCGGCAGCGTCGCCGCCGTTGTTTATGTAGCTCATAAGCAGGCAGCCCTCGTCGCTGTATATGCAGCCACCGCCGCTCTTGCGCCGCCACACCGCCACTCCGTTGTCGCGGCACCAGTCAACATTGACCTCATTGTCAATCAGCTGGTTGCGCCCAACCATGACGCAGGGGTCAACCTGCCACACCACGAAGTACTCGCCCTGCCAGTGCCTGGCGGCATATTCCTCGACAGCAAACCAAAAAGAGGTATTCCTGTGGCTTGCGGCATTCTCTACCTCAATGTATTGCATTGCTCTATTGAACTGTTGAAACAGGATAGTGTGAATAAAAAAACACCCCGTTTGCGGCGGGGTGTCAACAACTATTCAAGTTGGAGTTGGAAATGCAGGGGCAGCGTGTACTGCACCCTGACGTTCTTGCCGGCGGCCTTGCCGGGTTTCCAGCGTGGCATCGACTTGACGACGCGGCTGGCCTCCTCGCTCAACAAGTCGGACGGCGACCTCAATATGCGCACGTTGCTTATTGAGCCGTCGCGCTCAACAATAAATGTGAGGTAGACAGTTCCTTGTATGCCGTTTTCCCTGGCCTCTTTCGGGTAGTGGGCGTTGGAGGCAATGAAGCGATACATGGCCTCCTCGCCTCCGGGGAACTGCGGCTGCTGCTCGACCGTCGAGAAGATGTAGGCGTCATGGTCGTCATCCTGCGTCGACTGCGCAAGAAGCGGTGCTGCCAAAAGCGTGGCAAACACAAGGAACAATAGTTTTTTCATATTGGGGATGTGTTGAACGTTGTCATTTGGAAACCGTTGCGGCTTGCTTGCGCCAGAAGACGGAGGTGATGTCGCTCAACCTGCCGCCCACTACTTTGTAGAGCCTTTGGTTGGTGCGCTCACTCTTCAGGGGGCCGAGATGGGGCAGGTATGGGCCAAGCTTAATGTAGTCGAAGTTTGCGGTGTTCACCAGCGGCGACAGGAACGACCGCCCGCTCCACCACGCAATGCGCAGGTGCGGCCTGTGCTTGCGCAGCCATGCCGCCATGCGGTCAACCTCCTGGGGCTGCGCGTCGCCGCCCATGAGGCTGAGGCAGGTGACCTCGCCCTTTTGGCTGTCGATGAGCCGCTCGACGGTGGCCTCGTCAAGCACACTGCCCGAGTCTGCCCAAAGATATTTCGAATGGCAGCCCGGACACTTGCAGGGACACCCGCTGAGGTTGACGGCAAGCGTCACCTCATCGGGTATCTCCTGGAAGACAATGTCGGTGTTGACGTACTTGAGCATAAATCACTCCATGGTGGCATAGAAGCGACGCGCTGCCTCTTCCTGGCGGGGCTGGCTGAAATTGCTCACCCGCTTGAGGTAGCCTATGATGCGCGTCATGTAGTCCACATTCTTTGAATGGCAGTGAGGGCACTCCTTGAGGTAGCGCTTGTCAATGTGGCCGCAGTCGTTGCAGATAGTGTTGGGGATGTTGAATGTAAAGTAATTGCAACCCTCCTTGGCAGCCACTTCAAGCAGCGACATGTACTGCTGCTGCGAGAGGTGCTCTTCAAGGTTCATGTGCAGGGCTGAGCCGCCGGTGAGGTGCTCGATGTACGGTGCGCCGTGCATACGGAACTTGTCGAGCACGGTGAGCGAGGTGTCCTCGACAATGTAGAAGTAGGAGTTGTAGCAGTCGCGCGGCACATAATATCCGTCCTCGCGATCCCACTTGGCGTGTTTCACACCCACATTCTCGGCAGGTATCATCTCGCAGTTGAACATCACCTCCTTGGTGCGGTATTCCTTGTTTTTTTTCTCCACCAAACCGAGCACGGTCTGCACAAACTCGCGGTACTTGGGGTTGTCGGTTATGGGGATGCCCATGAATTCGGCAGCCTCGACCAGGCCGTTCACGCCTATGGTCAGATACTGGCGGCTCATGTTGATGTAGCCCGCGTCGAAGAGAGGCAGCATACCATGGTCCTGCAAGTCCTTGAGGTTCTCGTTGTAGGCCAGCTGCACCTTGTGACAGAGGTCGATGATGTCGGTGAGGAAGTCGCGGTAATCAAGCCCATGGTTGACCGCGTACTGGACGCAGCGGTTGAGGTTGACGGTGAGCACGCTTTTGGAGCCGGTGCTGACGCCGCCAGCGCCAAGCGTGTAGCTGAAACCATTGTCGGTGATCTCGTTGCGCAGACGGCAGCACGAGCTCAGCGAGTCGGCGTTGTCACTGATGTAGGTGAAGAAAGAGTGTCCCTCGGCATACATCTCAGCAGTGAAGTTTGCCATATCCTCGTCGACAAAATGTCCGTCCTTGTCGTAGAGCAGGGCCATGGTCTCAACCGGGAAGGTGAGCACAGCCTTGGTGCGCTCCTGGTTGAACCAACGCATGAATCGTTTCTGCAGCCAGCACAGACCGTTCCAATCGGGCTCGCTGCCGTCGGGGAAGCGGAACTCGCCGAAGAGGCTCTCAAAATAGGGCTGGTCGTAATATGCAATGTTCCAGAACACGGCTTGGTAGTTGCGTGCGCCAGTAGGCTGGTTGAGTGAATAGACTATCTGCTCGAAACAGTCGGTAATCACCTTGTCGACGGTGCGCTTCTTAAGGCTGAGGTCAACCACACGGTCGGGCTCTCTCCAGTAGTCTTTCCCATAGTCGAGCCCAATGAAGTAGTTGAGGTACATCAGGAATTCGGGCGTGGCACAGGCGCCGCTGAGCATGGAGCTCACCATGAACACCATGTTGATGAAGCCACCGCAGAATGACTTGAGGTTGGTCGGGGCGGTGCTGTTGCCTCCAATGGAGGTGGTGCCGCCCAGCAACCAGGGGTACATTGTAATGCTGGCGCAGTAGTTGGCCAGCGAAGTCTCGTCGTTCTTGTAGATGAAATGGTGTGTGAGGAGGTCAATGTAACGGTCAGCCATCTCCTTGCCGTACATCTTCTTGATGCGGTCGGTGAGCAGGCGGCGGTTGAGGCGGATGAAGCTACTCTTGGGCAGTTCTCCAATGAGGGTGGCTATGTTCTTGTGCTCCACGTTGGCGTTGGCGTCGTACTTGCTGCCCGTCGCCGCGTTGGCCGCATCGACATAGTCGGCCAGGAACTTCATCTTGTCCATGGTCTCGCGGTCTTCCGTGTGCTGCTGGCGGTAGAGGATGAAGTTCTTCGCTACGGAATAGTAGCCCTCCTGCATCAGCGCCACCTCGACCTGGTTCTGTATTTCCTCGACGGTGATGCCGTTGTGGATGTCGAGGCGCGAGAGTATCTTCGACAGGCGCCCCAGGTCTATGGGTTCGCCCAGTGAGTTGAACGCCTTGATGATGGCGTTCATTATCTTGTCAAGTGAGAACGGCACTGCGCGGCCGTCGCGTTTTGTGATTGTGAATGTGTTTGTATCCATTGTGTTTTGTGTTGTTTTGCTTTTTGTCGCGTAAGCTTTACCACTCCCGGTGGCGGCAGGTCTCCTGGCTTGTCCCGCGCCGGCGCGCCTTCTCGGCCTCATGGAGGCCAATGGCTTGTTGCGCTGGCGGCAGTCGTCCGTGGACTGCTTTTTTAGTCTGCGGACGGCAGGACTTACAGTTGCGCGTCAGCTTGTGATTTACACACAATTCCCTATTGTCTGCACACGTAGACCGCTACCGTTTTCGGGTTGCAAAGTTACCACCTTTGGCTCAATCGCACAAATAATGTTACAAACAACAAAGTGTTGAAAACCGCTTTTATTCTGTGACAGCAATGGTTGCGCCATTCATGGCAAGGAAGGCGTTGGTGAAACGCCTGTCGCCCGACACTTCACGCCCGAACCAGGCCGGGGGTGTGAATGCGTCGGCGGCCTCAGTGTCGGGAAACTCCACCTCGACAAGCACCAGACCGTCGTGCACGCCGTGGAAGACATCAATCTCGGCCACAAGTCCGCCGATGGGAACCTTGTAGCGCGTCTTGCTCACCACATTCCCCTCCCTTTTCGCAAGCAGGCGGCTGTAGCTGCCGTTGTCGAGCATGAACTCTTCCTCGCGGTTGTGTATGGCCGACGACGGCGCCACAACCCGCTGCTTCACGGTGAGAATATAGTCGTCGCCCATCCTGCGAATACGCAAGGTGGGCGACGTGCACAAGTATGCCTGCTCTATCTCGACTCCGCCGGTCAGCTCAAGCCAATCCGGCAGGCCCTGTGGCAGGTATTTGCGTTCTATCTCCATTCAGAGCCGCGCAAGGCAGGCCTTGACATTCTCTTCTATACGGCCCTCGAGGTCGGCGCAGTCGTCGGCCTTCTCGAACCGCTCGCCGGTGATATGCTCATACAGCTCGATGTAGCGCTCACTGATCGAGGCCACAATAGCGTCGGTCATTTCGGGCACCTGCTGCCCCTCCTTGCCCTGGAAGCCATTCTCCATGAGCCATTCCCTGACGAACTCCTTGCTCAGCTGGCGCTGGTGCTCGCCTCGTGCCAGTCGCTCCTCGTAGCCTTCGGCGTAGAAGTAGCGGCTGCTGTCGGGGGTGTGGATCTCGTCAATGAGGTATATTTTGCCGTCGCGCTTGCCGAACTCGTACTTGGTGTCGACAAGTATCAGCCCCTTCTCGGCGGCCATCTTGGTGCCACGCTCGAAAAGCTGCAGGGCATAGCGCTCCAGCTGGTCATAGTCCTCGCGGCTCACCAGCCCGGTGGCGATAATCTCCTCGCGGCTGATGTTCTCGTCGTGCCCCTCGTCGGCCTTCGTGGTCGGTGTGACTATCGGCGAGGGGAACTTTTGGTTTTCCACCATGCCCTCAGGAAGAGCCACGCCGCAGAGGGTGCGCGCGCCTGCCTTGTACTCGCGCCATGCACTGCCGGCCAGGTAGCCGCGCACAATCATTTCCACACGGAAGCCCTCGCACTTCAGGCCTACGGTCACCATCGGGTCGGGCGAGGCAAGTTTCCAGTTGGGCACAATGTCGGCTGTGGCATCGAGGAACTTCGACGCAATCTGGTTGAGCACCTGCCCTTTGTAGGGAATGCCCTTCGGCAGCACCACGTCGAAGGCCGATATGCGGTCGGTGACCACCATGGCCATGTACTTGTCGTCAATGTTGTAAACATCGCGCACCTTGCCCACATACAGGCTCTTCTGCCCGGGGAAATCAAAGTTTGTCTTGACTACAGCTTTCATATCTCTTCTATTGTTCATCTAATTGGTTGGCGAAGAATGTGAAGTTCACCTTGCCGTAGGCCCTGTGCTGCCAAAAGTGGGCGTGCTCCTCAAATGAGTGTTCACGCGGATGCTCCAGCACAAAGATGCCGTCGTCGGTAAGCGCACCGCTTTGGAACACCATGTCGGGCAGCAGGGCAAGACCCTCGTGGGAATATGGCGGGTCGGCGAACACAATGTCGAACTTGCGGTTGACGCGCTTGAGCAGGTCGAAGACGTCGGCGCGGACCACACGCATGTTGCCAACACCCATCTTCTGTGCCGACTGCTTGATGAAGTCGGTGCACTGCGCGTTGATGTCGATAGCGGTGACCTCGCGCACGCCGCGCGACACGAATTCAAAGGCCACGGCACCTGTGCCTGCAAAAAGGTCGAGGGCTGTGCACTCCTCGTAGTCGACGTAGTTGTTCAGAATGTTGAACAGGCTCTCGCGAGCCATGTCGGTGGTGGGGCGCACGGGCAGGTTCTCGGGCGGGTTGAGCTTGCGGCCACGCAATGTTCCGGCAATTATCCGCATAGGTCAGATCAGCAGCAAGGCGTGTTCGTAGAATGGGAAGCCGTCGAAAGCCGCGTCCTGCTCCGGAGTGCCTGTGCCGGCGAAGAGGTCAACCTCCGGGAAGTAAGGGCAGCAGGCCTCGTACACCTGCTGGTCAACCTTGCCGCACAGCAGCAGCCTGGCTCCTGCCTGCTCCAATGAATAGCTTTTCATGACGTCGACCAGCCTGTACACCGCCTCTTCGGCTGTGCCGCAGGCGAAAGTGTTGCCCACAAGGTAGCGCCCGTCGTGGAATGCCGCCACGTCGACAAGGCCGTCGCGCCAGTGCGACACGATGGCTGCACAACCGGCAAAAAGCGGTGCCAGCCCGGCCAACAGCGCGTGCTGGTTCATCACCGACACACCCGGCATGGCCACCTTGAAAGCGGTGACCGTCTGTTCGTTGGCCGAGAAAACCGCCGTCGAGGCCAGCCGCTCGCTGTGGCACACGGCCACGCCGTCGGGCTGCACCCCGGCAAGCCGCAGGTAACTCCTGTTCGAGGCGCTGCTGTAGAGCTCGTCGGGCACCCACGTGCTGTGGCGGCTCATCACCACCAACTGCATTCGGGCGTAGCCCAGGGGCTTGATGCCCACGCCACCGAGGAACTGTTTGACGTCGGCCAGCGTGCCGGTCATCGTGGAGGCGTGGCGGCCTTCGGCCTCGCCGAAACTTTGCAGACGCCCGTCGGGCGTGGTCTCGGCAAAGGAGAAACCATCCTCGCGCAGGCACACGGTGAGCCGCTTGTCGCGCGAGGATGTGCCGCCGGAAGCGGCGATGTGGCTCTTGCAGAGGTAAGGCATGGGAATCTGCGCTCCTACTCGAAGTTGCCGTCGACAACAGCCTGGTTCATGTCGCCGACCTTCCAGCCTGCGTAGCGGTCCTTGACCTCATGCACCTCGGCAATCTTGTTGACCACAAGCTGGTGGTCCATGTCGCTCAAAAGCACCTCAAGGGGCACCTTGCACTCGAACACGGGCACCGTGAGGCCGCTCTTGTCGAGCAGGCCGGCCTTGAGCTCGAACTCGTTGCGCTGATCCCTGGGATAGGGCACATAGCGCAGGTTGAGGATCTCCTCGTCGGTCATCTGGCGGGTGTAGCCGGAAGCGTCGGTCACAGTCAGCTTGCCGTCCTCGCGAAGCTTCGCAATGGGGTTGACAAACACCTCAACGCGCGACACATAGCCCTTCTTTACAGCCTCAAGCTCGGGCACCTCGTTGATGTCGATGCCTTCGGGAATGCTCTCGTAGTTGATCTCTTTGCTGACCACACGCAGGCTGTCCTCGCTCATCAGGCGTCCAAAGAGGGTGTCAAAGCTGCCGCAGTAGGTGCCGTAAGTCAGCTTGTACGACTCCTCGAGAGTGCGTATCGCCTTCAGTTTCTCGGCGCAGGCGTCGCGTCTCTTGGTGTACTCGTTGTCGAAACGCATCGGGGTCTTGATGCTGTTGTAGAGAACAATGCCGAGGGCAACGATCACTATGCCCAGCACGATTTGGATGATTGTTCTGCCTTTCATTGCTGTTGGTGTTGTATTTTCTGTTTTTTTTCTTTCAACCACTTCTGTCCAGCAGCCGGTGCGTTGTCGCATCTTGCTGTCGGACAAGCACAAACTGCAGGCCAACGGCTGCACTTCGCGCTGCACAATCGGCTGCAAAGATACGTTTTTTTTCTCTCACCGCACAGGGTTTTCCTATAATTTAACATTTCAAATCCCCCGAACCGTCACACATCCAGTCATATGCACCCGGCATTTTCTTTCGGCGCGCCTGCTCTGCCGCATAAAAACGCAAGCAGCGGCACGCCAAGAAAGACCCCCGCGGCGGCCTCCATCGCAGCCAGCCAACAGCCAGCGAAAAGCGGCACTGGGGCAATGTAAAGGCCGTCTGTTCTTCGATTGTTCTCCGATTGTTCTTCGATTGTTCTTCGATTTAGCATCGGAGAACAATCGAAGAACAATCGTACATCAATCGAAGAACAACCAGTCTTTGCACACCGGCATTGGCGCGCCATGCCGTATTTCAAAGGAGATACATGATGGCAAGGCCCGGAGCCTCCCTGCGGGCGACTTTCTTCGCAGCGAGGCACAATAAAGGCCGCGCGGATACGTTGACTGTTGATTAATTGCAAACATGGCAAAACGAATGAACAAACCACTTCTCATCCTCGTGGCCGCGCTGGCGGCGACAATGGCCTCGTGCGGGCACAGACCTCAGTGTGTGGAGCTTGACAACTGGCAGTTCAAGTATGGCGGCAAATGGTACAAGGCGACCGTGCCCGGATTTGTGCACACCGACCTCATGGCCAACGGCCTGCTGGCCGACCCCTACCTGGGCACCAACGAGGACAGCGTGCGCTGGGTGGGCGACAGCGTGTGGCACTATACCGCCACCGTGGCCACAAGCACCCTGCCGAAGGGCGACACGCTGTGGGTGGTGTTCGACGGGCTGGCGGGCAACACTGTGGTCGAGTTCAACCTGCATGGCAAGCAAAGCGGCACCTGGAGCAGCGCCGGACGGCAACTTCTCTGCGACAACATGTTCGTGCAGAGCTGCTGCCCGATAGATGGCGGCCGTGTTGCCAAGGCCGACAGCCTGCGCATCGACATCACGCTCAACGACACCCTCCACTTCGCCAACGACCAGCGCCGCGAGGCCGACTACGGCATCGCCCTCCCCGACCGACGCGCGTTCACCCGCGTGGCGCCCTACCAGCAGGGCTGGGACTGGGGGCCGACGCTGCCCACATGCGGGATATGGAAGAGGGTGTTTGCCACCAACAGCCGCGAGGAATGGTGCGGAGGCCGGCGGAGCAAGGGTCAGGAAGACGCCGCGCGTGTCACCCTGGTGCAGGAGGACGACAGCATTGGCCGCAGCTTCACCTTCTGCAAAGACGGCGAGCCCTTCTTCGCCAAGGGCGCCAACTGGATACCCGCACACAGCTTCCCGGTGATGGACGATGTTCAGAAGGCACGCTACCGCCTGCTGCTCACCTCGGCCAAGGAGGCCGGGTTCAACATGCTGCGTGTGTGGGGCGGAGGCATCTACGAGCACGACTACTTCTACGACCTCTGCGACTCGCTGGGGCTGATGGTGTGGCAGGACTTCAACTTCAGCACCATGCTCTACCCCGACAACCCGGAGATGCTGGCCTCGATAGAGAAAGAGGCGCGGCAGAACGTGGCACGCATAGCGCGGCACAGCTGCGTGGTGCTGTGGTGCGGCAACAACGAGGTGAAGAACGGCTGGGAAGACTGGGGCTGGCAGGGTGTATATAGCTGGACGCCCGAGGAGCGCCGTCGCCTGGAGAAAGCCATGGACACCATCTTCGGCTACACCGGCACGACCGGCAACCACAGCGACAACAGCATACTGGCGCGCGCCGTGCGCGACTGCGACCCCCTGCGGAGGCCCTACATCACCACTTCGCCGCTCTACGGCTGGGGCCACCCCGAATGCACCACCCACGGCGACTCGCACTACTGGGGCGTGTGGTGGGGCGAGCTGCCATTCGAGGTCTACAAGGAAAAGACAGGCCGCTTCATGAGCGAGTACGGTTTCCAGAGCTACCCCATGATTGGCAGCCTGCGACAGTTCTGCGCCGAGGATGAGCTGAGGGTCGACTCCCCCACCCTGCGTGTCCACCAGAAGCACCCGCGCGGACTGCAAATCATCGACAATGCCATGATGCGCTACTATGGCTTCGACAGCAAGAGCCTCGCACTCGACGACTATGCTTATGTCAGCCAGTTGCTGCAGGCTTGGGGGGCGGGCTACGGCATAGTGTGCCACCTGGCCGTCCCACGCTGCGCAGGCACGCTCTACTGGCAGCTCAACGACTGCTGGCCGGTGGCCTCGTGGAGCTCGATCGACTACTACGGCAACTGGAAGGCGCTTCACCACCGCGCCGCCGAGCTCTTCAGCGACAGTGTGGACCTCGGACGTTGGCAGCGCTATTACTCCGTCTATCCCAAAGACCGCCACTACGACCGTGCAGCCTACACCATCGAGCAGAGCAAGGACAGCGACGGCTCGGTAGTGGTCAGCCTGCAGGCAGAAAGCGACCTGTATGACGTCTGCCTCGAAACCGAGCCCCATGTAGACGGCCACTTCACGCGCAACTTCACCGACCTCGCCGCAGGACAGAGGCTGACAGCCACTTTCAGGCCTGCCGACCCGAAGGCGGATGTCAGCGGCCTGCGGGTGAAGGTGCGCACGCTGAACGACATCTACACAAGCCGCCGCTGACACCGGTGAGAAAATCTTTTTTCGCGTATTGCGAAAAGTTTGTATCTTTGCACTTTCCCAGCCGAAGGTGGCATGGGGTGCATTGCATTGTGAATTAGACTACAACACAGACAATACGACACTGACTGGTTTATGGAAAAGAAATCGATAATCGGACTCGTACTGATATTCGCAATATTTGTCGGCTACATGTTTTGGGTGTCGCCGTCGAAGGAGGAGATGGCCGAGCGGCAGCGCGTTTACGACAGCACCATGCAGGCGCAACTGGAAGAGCAGCGGATTGCCGACAGCCTGGCCGCCGTGGAGAAGGCTCGCGCCGAGGGCGACAGCACGGTGTTTGCCACCACGGCCGACTCGCTGCGCTCGCTGGCGCGCACGGTGCGCATCGTCAACGACCGTATGCTGGTTGACGTCAACACCATGGGTGCGCAGGTGCAGAGCGTGGTGCTCGACGGCTTCATGACCTACGACAGCCTCCCCCTGCGGCTCATCACTCCGGGCGAGGACAACATGAACCTTGTCTTCTACACCGAGGACAACCGCACCGTGTCGACCGGCAGCCTGCTCTTCACCCCCTACATCAACGGCAGCCCCGCCGAGCGTAGCGACATCACAGTGAGCGGCGACGACTCGGTGACTGTGGCTTTCCGCGCCCCGTTCAGCAACGCCGACTCCTCCGCCTACGTCGAGTTGCGCTACACCGTGCGCGGCACAAGCAACGAGGTGGGCTTTGACATCGACCTTTCGCACACCGGCGGGCTGGTGCGCCAGACAGGCTACATCGACTTCCAGTGGCAGAACCGTATGCTGCGTCAGGAAAAAGTCAACAGCGGCAGCCGTGGCAAAAGCAATCGCAACAGCGACCGCGAGCGCTACTACAGCAGCATCTACTACAAGACACCCAAGGACAAGAACCCCGACAATCTGCGCATGGGCCAGGATGCTGCCAAGCAGGTGAAGACCCAGCTCGACTGGGTGGCGTTCAAAGACCAGTACTTTGCAGCAATCGTCAACGCCGAGGGTGGCGTGCCCTTTGAGAATGCCGACCTGCGCGTGAGCACCAACCACCGTGACACCGCCTCCAGCTACCTCACCGACATGCAGGCCCTCATCGGTCTGCCCTACGACGCGGCAAGCCCGGTGACTCACCTTGGTTTCTACTACGGCCCGACCAAATACCGCGACCTGCGCCGCTTCCACCGCGGCTACGACCGTATGCTCCCCCTCGGATGGACGGTCATATCCAAGAGCGTGAGCCGCTGGCTCATCATTCCTGTCTTCAACCTTCTGGAACGCTTCATAAGCAACTACGGCCTAATAGTCATCATCTTCACGCTTCTGCTGCGCCTGGCACTTATGCCACTGATGTACAAGAGTTATGAAGGCGGCGCAATAATGCGCATCCTCAAACCCGAGATGGATGCCCTCAACAAGAAGTACCCGCAGCCCGAGCAGGCCATGCAGAAGCAGCAGGCCATGCTTGCACTGCAGCGCAAGGCAGGCTACAACCCAATGGCAGGCTGCCTTCCGGTGCTACTGCAAATGCCAGTGTGGACCGCCATGTTCTGGTTCTACCCCATTGCCATCGAGTTGAGGCAAAAAGGCTTCCTCTGGTGCAACGACCTTTCAAACTACGACTCGATACTGGACTTCGGCTTCAATATTCCGCTCTACGGCGACCACGTCTCCCTGTTCTGCCTGCTTATGTTCGGCGTACAGTTCTTCTACACGTGGTACACCATGAAGCAGCAGGCAGGCACGCAGCAAGTGCCGGGCATGAAGTTCATGATGTATTTCATGCCGTTCATGATGCTCTTCATCTTCAACAACCAAAGTGCTGCACTTTGCCTCTACCAGCTGATTTCCATATCGTTCACCATGGTGGTGATGATAAGCATCCGCCGCTTCACCAGCGAGAAGAGGGTGCGCGCCCGCATGGCTGCCTACGACGCAAAGCACAGTGGCAACACTGGCAAGGCGAAAAAGAGCAAGTTCCAGCAAAGGCTGGAGGAAATGCAGAAGATGGCCGAGCAGATGCAGAAAGAGCAAGCCAAGAGGAAATAACCAACCAAATTAATAACTCATGGTAGTAACATTAGTAACCATTTTCATCATCGGGTATGCCTGCATTGCGCTGGAGCACCCGCTGAAAATCAACAAGACAGCCTCCGCGCTGCTGTTGGGAGTGCTGGTTTGGGCACTCTACAACATGTTCAACATGAACAACCCGGCCGTCATCTCGGAGTTCGGGGGACTGGAAAACTATCGCCACTTCATCAGTGAGAGCCTCATTGAGAACCTTGGCGACACGGCTGAGATTGTCTTCTTCCTGCTGGGCGCAATGACCATTGTGACCCTGATTGAGGACTACCAAGGCTTCTCCATTGTCACCGACAAGATTACCACCACCGACAAGCGCAAGCTGCTGTGGGTGGTCAGCATCCTGACTTTCTTCCTGTCGGCCCTGCTCGACAACATGACCACAGCCATTGTTATGGTTGCCCTGCTGCGCAAGCTCATCGCAGACAAGCGCGAGCGCTGGCTCTACGCGGGCATGGTGATTCTCGCGGCCAACGCAGGCGGCGCATGGAGCCCCATTGGCGACGTCACCACCATCATGCTTTGGATTGGCGGCCAGGTGACCACTGTGAACATCATGGTGAAGACCATCATTGCCTCGCTCGTGTGCATGGTTGTGCCGGTGCTTATACTCAGCGTGTCGCTCAAGGGCGACATAGTGCGCCCGGAGGAGAGCCACACCGGCGTCGAGGTGCCCATGAAGTTCCGCCGCCTGGTGCTCTTCATGGGTGTGGCAGCCCTGGTCATGGTGCCCATCATGAAGAGCATCACCCACCTGCCTCCCTACCTCTTCATGCTTGCAGGCCTGGCAATACTGTGGGTGACCACCGAGATTGTCAGCCGCAAGTACTCCAAGGATGGACACCAGCTGCCCACCGCCGTTAGCACGCTTGAGCACATCGACACCCCCACCATCCTCTTCTTCCTCGGCATACTCATGGCCGTGAGCTGCCTCAAGGTGGCCGGTATTCTCGGCAGTCTGGCCAACGGCTTGAGCTCCGCCTTCGGCACCGAGGCCCCGGGCTTCTTCTTCATCGACCTCATCATCGGCGTGCTCTCGTCGGTGGTCGACAATGTGCCTCTCGTGGCAGCCGCCATGGGTATGTTCCCGCTCGACGGCGGTGTGTTCACCGTGAACCACCCCTTCTGGGAGTTCCTGGCCTACTGCGCAGGCACCGGCGGCTCGCTGCTCATCATCGGCTCCGCCGCAGGCGTGGCCGTCATGGGCATGGAGAAGATAGACTTCATCTGGTACCTCAAAAAGATATCGCTGCTCGCCCTGGCTGGCTACATCGTCGGCGCGCTGGTGTTCATCGCCATGGACGTCACGCTCTTCGAGAATGTGGCCTGGCTGCGCGACCTGGCATAACCAACCCCTTCGGCCAACTCGGCCATGAAGCGATTGTGGCTTGATTTCAAACAGCGCCCGCTGTGGCGAAAAGCACTGGACATGGCTCTGGTGCTTTTTGCCACGGCGGGTGCTGCTATTTTGGGCGCTTGGGCGCTCTACCAGCTTGGAGTGACAAAAAACCGGGGCGCGGTAGACAAAAACTACCGCTACCTCATGTCGGTGGGCGAGATGCAGCAGCTTCGCGGCGCCAAGCTTGACACCACCGAGGAAGACGGCCTCTGGGCCGAGCGCATGGGACAGCTGGCCGCCCTGGCGCGCCTCTATCCCGGCAACGCGCGCCTCATCATGCAGACTGCCGCCGAATGCGGCGACCCCACGCTGGTGGACCGCATGGTGTCGGCGGCATCCATCTACGCCACCGGGAACGACACCATAAGCCGTTTGTCCGACGAAGTGACGGCACTGCTCCGCTCTGTGCCGCAACGCAGCAATCCCAACGTCGTGCCATGGATGGCCACGCCCGAATGGGAGGCTCTCAAGCAGGCCATACTCTACGACAGCGCGCTCATCAACCAGGCAGGCCGACTCACCGGCGTCGAGCCACGCCTCATCGCCGGATGCCTCATCGGCGAGCAGATACGCCTCTTCAGCTCCAAGCGCGAGGTCTACAAGCGCTACCTCGGCCCGGTCAAGATGATTGTGCAGAGCCAGTTCAGCCACGGCGTGAACGGCATAAAAGACTTCACCGCCGAGGCCGTCGAGGAGCACCTTCGCGACCCACAGAGCGAGTACTACATGGGGCCAGCCTACGAGCACCTGCTCGACTTCGCCACCGACAACCATGCCGAAGAGCGCTACCGCCGCCTGGTGGACTACGGCAACCACCTCTACAGCTACATCTACACCGGCTGCATACTGCACCAGACCATGCTGCAGTGGCGCCGCGCGGGCTACGACATAAGCGACCGCCCCGACCTGCTCTTCACGCTCTTCAACATCGGCTTCTCGCAGTCGCACCCCAAGCCCGACCCCATGCCCGGCGGCAGCCATATCACCGTCGGCGACCGTGAGTACACCTTCGGTGCCATAGGCTTCGACTTCTACTACAGCGGCGAGCTGGCCAGGGTGTTCCCAATCCGTGCAAACCATTTCGACGACAATGGCAAAACCTTGACGGCCGACGAGATAGAACTCGTGCAAGGCAGCATGACCGACTGCCGCCGTCCAGAGCGAGGCTCGGAATACCGCCGCGACAGCCTCCCTCTGTCCCCTGCCCTGCCCTTCCAGGAAAAAGAAGAGCCCGACCCCTTCGGCATCGACCCATCAAACGTAGTTCCGCTCGACCACACAGCCCGCTAACCCGCCCTGTGCATGGCTGACAGACAGGCAGTTACAGCCTGCCTATTGTCTTATTACCCTGTAAATCAGCACAAAGAAGCATCAAGTCCGTATCAACACCGTCTGTTCTTCGATTGTTCTCCGATTGTTCTTCGATTGTTCTTCGATTTAGTATCGGAGAACAATCGAAGAACAATCGGACATCAATCGAAGAACAGGCGGCCTTGCCATGCGGCAGGGGCGCTGCCCGCAGCGCTTTGGCGGGAAGACATTTTGTCGTCGGCGCGCAATAATTGCGTGCGGCCGTCGTTGTGGGAATATGGCTTCGCTGAAGAAACTGTTGTCAGACTCGGTAGTCTACGGCTTGAGCAGCATTGTGGGGCGCTTCCTGAACTACCTGCTCGTGCCGGTCTACACCTACCACATCTCGGCCGCGTCGGGCGACTACGGTGTGGTGACCAATATTTATGCCTACACCGCGCTGCTGCTGGTGTTGCTGACATTCGGCATGGAGACCACCTTCTTCTACTTCGCCAGCCGCGACGGTGCCGACCGCCGCAGGGTGTTCGCCACGGCAGCCGGGGCAGTGGGCACGGTGGCGGCGTTGTTTGTGGCGCTGCTGTTCGTCTTCATCAGGCCGGTGGCCTCGGCCATGGGCTACGCCGACCATCCCTCCTACCTGCTGGCCATGGGCGTGGTGGTGGCACTCGACGCGTTCCAGTCCATCTTCTTCGCCCGCCTGCGGCTCGAGGGGCGCGCGTGGAAGTTTGCAGGGCTTAAGCTGGGCTTTATCGTGGTAAACATTGCGCTGAACCTTTTTGTCTTCCTCGTGGCTCCGGGGCTTGCCGCCGATGGCAGGCTGGGCTGGTATGACGAAGGCTCAAACGTGGGCTACATCTTCTACATCAACCTGCTGTGCACGTCGCTGGTGACGCTGGGCTTTCTGCCTGAGCTGAGGGACTGCCGCCCTTCGGCCTTCGACCGCGGCCTGCTGCCGCAGATGCTGCGCTACGCGTGGCCGCTGCTGCTGCTGGGGCTGGCAGGCATACTGAACCAGGTGGCCGACAAGATATTGATGCCTTTCCTGCTGCCCGGCGACGAGGGCCGCGTGCAGTTGGGCATGTATGGAGCCTGCGTGAAGATTGCCATGCTAATGGCCATCATCACGCAAGCCTTCCGCTATGCCTACGAGCCGTTTGTTTTCGGCGGCCAGCGCGACAAGGACAGCAAGCCCATGCAGGCCCGCGCCACCAAGTATTTTGTCATGTTCACGCTGCTGGCCTTCCTGGCGGTGAGTGCCTACATGGACCTCTTCCGCCACCTGGTGAGCCCCGACTACTGGGGAGCTCTCCCGGCGGTGCCGGTGGTGATGATGGCAGAGATATTGATGGGCGTGTACTTCAACCTGTCGTTCTGGTACAAGCTCATCGGGCAGACCTGGTGGGGCGCGGTTATGAGCGCCGCGGGCTGCGCGGTGCTTGTGGCGGTGAACGTGGTGTTTGTGCCGAGGGTTGGCTACATGGCCTGCGCATGGGGCGGGCTGGCTGGCTACGGCGTGTGCGTGCTCTTGAGCTACACCATTGGGCAACGCAAGAACCCCGTGCCCTACCAGACAGGCGCCATCATCCTCTGCTTCGCCCTGGCGCTGCTGCTCTTCGGCCTCATGCAGTGGCTCCGTCCCGGCAGCCTTGTCGGACGGCTGGCGCTGAACACAGTGCTGCTGCTGGCCTACGTCGCCACCATGGCCTTCATGGAGCGCTCCGCGCTGGCCGGGGCTGTAAACCGTTTGAAGAAACACAAGTCATGAAGAAGAGACACCTCCACGCCAGGCGCACATGCGCCGTTCTGCTGCTGGCACTTGCCGCCACCACCCTCACCGGCTGCCACAAGGCCTGCGTGTGCAAAAGTTACAATGGGCAGGTATACACGTACACGCCCGAGCAGGTCGACAACCATGGGGGCAGCTGCCAGGACATGGTGTACCAGGCAGGGATGCGCATTCACTCGATATGCGACTGGGAATAGGCCATAGCTGCACCCTCTGCCCGCGCCGCTGCCACGCCGACCGCGAGTCAGGCCGCCACGGCTACTGCGGCGCACCTGCCGGTCCGCTGGCCGCCGCCGTGTGCCTGCACCGGGGTGAGGAGCCGCCCATCAGCGGCAGCCACGGCATAGTGAACGTTTTCTTCGCCCACTGCCCGCTGCAATGCGTCTATTGCCAGAATCATGCCATCAGCGGCCGCCACGTCGACGCGGGGCTGCTGCATTTTGACACGCTCGAGGCCATCGCCGACCGCGTGGCCGCGCTTCTGCCCCGCAGCTCCGGCCTGCTCGGCCTGGTCACCGCCTCGCACTATGCCCACTTGGTGGAGCCCCTGCTCGACATGCTGTGGCAACGAGGCCTGCACCCCACTGTGGTCTACAACAGCAGCGGCTACGAGGACACACGCACGCTGCGCTCGCTGGAGGGCCTGATTGACATCTACCTGCCCGACTTCAAGTACTCGTCGCCCGACCTGGCCAAGGCCTACAGCAATGCCGCCGACTACCCCGACACAGCCCGCGCCGCAATATTGGAGATGCGCAGGCAGGTGGGGTCGGGACTCAAGGTGCACGACGGCGTGGCCTACAGGGGCTTGATAGTGCGCCACCTGGTGCTGCCCGGCGCCGTCAGCAACTCGGTTGGCTGCCTCGACTGGCTGGCCGACCAGTTCCCGGTCGGGCTCCGACTTTCGCTCATGGCACAGTATTTCCCACCCCGCCAGGGATTGCCCGCGCCGCTCGACCGTTGTGTGGAGCCGCAGGAATATGCCGCCGTGCTTGCCCACGCCGCAAGCCTCGGGCTTGACGAAGGATGGCAGCAGTCGCTTGAAGCCGGGCAGAACTACCGCCCCGACTTTGCCCGCGAAGAAAACCCCTTTGAGCAATGAAGCACCTGCTGGAGATAGACACGCTGCAAGCGCTGGAGGGGTGGGCATTCGTCCACTTCCGCACCTACAAACCACTGCATGTGTTTGTTCACACGCTCAACAAACTGTACAACATCAACCTGCGCCGAATCGACGACCTGCAGATGGGCACCGATTACTGGCCGCTGTTCCACAGCACAGACAGCAGGCACGAGCTGATGTACTGCCTGCTGGAAAAGAACAGCAGCGACAAGAAAACACCATGGGAAAACGGCGACAAACTGTTGATTGTGCATGGGCAGCAGGCAGAGGTTGAGGCCGATTACATCTGCTCCGACATCAGCGACCCTCTGATTCCTCCGCCTGGCGACCTGCTGGCGCAAGAACACTACAGGCTGGTGGAGAGCATGATGAGCGACTTCACCCTGCCGACAGTGCTCAACCTGGCCGCCACCGCCTCGTCGCACCGCGCGCAGAAAGAGCTTAACAACCAGCAGCAACTATGCAACATCATCCTGAGCGAGATAGAAAGACGCAACCTCGATCTCACCACTGAGGAACTGCTGCGTCGCCGCTTCGACGAAACCCGCCGCCGAGTGATACAAGAAATGAAAAACGGCAAGAATAATTTTGCGGAAAAATGATTTTTGCGTATATTTGCACTCATTGAAAATAAACTAACAATACATAGAAATGACAATCAAAGACCTCGAACCCAAAGAATTGTGGAATAACTTCCACGCTCTGACCCGTCAGCCCCGCCCCTCAAAGCACGAGGAGAAAGTGCGCGCTTTCCTTGTGGACTGGGCAAAGAAGAACAACATAGAATGCCAGGTTGACTCGGTTGGCAACGTCATCATGCGCAAGCCTGCCACCAAGGGCATGGAGGATCGCCACCCGGTGGTTCTGCAAGCCCACATGGACATGGTGCCCCAGGCCCGCGCCGGCAAGGAGCACAACTTCCTCACCGACCCCATCGAGACAAAGATAGTTGACGACTGGGTTTATGCGTGCGACACCACCCTCGGCGCCGACGACGGCATGGGCGTGGCGGCAATCATGGCAGTGCTCGAGTCGAAGACAGCAAAACACGGTCCGCTGGAAGCCCTCATCACCACCGACGAAGAGACCGGCATGACCGGTGCCTTCGGCCTGAAGAAAGGCGTTCTGCACGGCGATTACCTGCTCAACCTCGACTCAGAGACCGAGGGCGAGCTATACGTGGGCTGCGCAGGCGGTGTCGACGCCACTCTGACCATCCCCTACCAGACCGAGAAAGCGCCCAAGGGCATGGTGGCCTACCGCCTTGTGCTGGGCGGCCTCAAGGGCGGCCACAGCGGCATGGAAATCAACAGCGGCCGCGCCAACGTCAACAAACTCCTGTTCCGTCACCTGCGCTGGGTGGCAGAGTGCGGCCTGCGCCTCATCAGCATAGAAGGCGGCAACATGCGCAACGCCATCCCTCGTGACGCAGTGGCGGTGGTGGCCTTCCCGAAAGAGCACGAGGAGTGCATCCTCAACGAGTTCGACAAAGTGTGCGGCTGGGTGAAGAAAGAGCTTACCACCGTGGAGCCTGACTTCTTCATGACCTACGAGAAGACCCGCATGACGCCGACCGTCATGACCGACGCTGACACTCAGAAAATCATCAACCTCATGATGGTTGCCCCCAATGGTGTGGTGCGTATGAGCAACGATATGGAGGGTCTCGTTGAAACCTCGCTCAACCTTGCCATTGTGAAGACCACCGCAAGCAAGACCTTTACCGTTAAGGCACTGCTGCGCTCAAGCGTTGACACCGCCAAAGAGGCGCTGGCCGAGCGTCTGGTGTGCCTTGCCGAGCTCTGTGGCGGCAAATGCCAGCTCACAGGTGCCTATCCAGGCTGGAAACCTAACATGCAGAGCGAGCTGCTGAAGACCATGAAGTCCACCTACAAGAAACTCTACAAAAAAGAGCCTGCCGTCATGGCCATCCATGCAGGTCTGGAGTGCGGTCTGCTCGGTGGCAAATATCCGGAGATGGAGATGATCAGCTTCGGCCCCACGCTGCAAAGCCCCCACAGCCCCGACGAGCGCTGCTACATCCCCAGTGTAAAGAAATTCTACGAGTATCTTCTGGCCACGCTCGAAGCAATTCCCGTGAAGAAGTAACCCTGCCGCTGCCGACAGGCAGCAGCCATCCAAAAAGATGCCTTCGCCCAGTGCGGGGCATCTTTTTTTCTTGCAAATAAAACAATTTGTGTATATTTGCACTGAGAAACATTGATCTGGAATATGCGTTGACAAGCTCATAACCAGCCTTTTGACCACACACAGATGCAGTTCGCCGCTTATAGAATAGCGCGAAAAGAGGTGGATAGTATGCATTTGTGTGTGGTTTTTTTGTGCTGATACGTGTGTTCTTTGACATATTTTTTCGACAGCCCGGAAATGCACACACACATCCTCTTAACTACCCTTTTAAGCCATACGGCGGCGCACAGCAATGTTGGCTGGCACAGCAAAGTGCCACGCTGACACTCTTTTGTCAAACATTAAAACACTAAAAAGATGAGCAACGACAAACGTGTGAGAATCAACAAACGCATGGTGGCATGGAGCGACGGGCGCGAAATACACCTGCCGCCATCGGTGAGGCGCGAGGTGGATGTGCACAGCCACCGACTGTCCAGGTACTACAGGAGTATAGAGGATGGCTACGAGGCCGAATATCAAGGGTCGAAGGAACTTGCCATGGCGCTCAACTACGAGGAGGATGCCGACCTCGAATGGGAACGGGGCAACCACCTGTCGTGCCTCAACCTGCTGCTCTTGGCCGCTGGCAGTGTGCTTGAGGTCGACGACGACTACCACGAGTGCCTGGATCCTCTCCTCAACCCTCCTACGCAGCCCAACGTGGCACTGTTCCTGCATCTTGTACAGCGCTGTAAGCAAATGTGCCGCCTGCATCCGGAATACACTCCATTGATGGAAAGAAGCGCAGCATGGAGCGACTACCTGTACATTCAACGGGTCTACGGCGAGTGCGGTTTCGACCTGTAGCACGAAAAAAAACGGCAGGCACCACTCAATGGTGCCTGCCGTTTTGCTTTGCTGAATGTGGCGGCAATCTACTTGTCCATCGTGTAGAGGAACTCTTCGTTGGTGCGGGTGTTACGCATGGCTTTTTGGAGGAACTCCATGGCCTCAATGGGCGTGAGGTCGGTCAGATGGTTGCGTAGCACCACGCTGCGCGACAGGATGTCAGGCTTGACGAGCAGGTCGTCGCGACGCGTGCTGCTCGACAGGAGGTCAATGGCAGGATAGATGCGCTTGTTCGACAGCTTGCGGTCGAGCTGCAGCTCCATGTTGCCAGTGCCCTTGAACTCCTCGAATATCACATCGTCCATCTTCGAACCAGTGTCGGTGAGTGCAGTGGCGATGATGGTGAGCGACCCACCGCCCTCTATCTTGCGTGCCGCGCCGAAAAATCGCTTGGGTTTCTGAAGGGCGTTGGCCTCGACGCCGCCACTGAGCACCTTGCCACTGGCAGGCTGCACGGTGTTGTAGGCACGCGCCAGGCGTGTGATGCTGTCAAGCACAATCATCACGTCGTGGCCGCACTCTGTGAGCCGCTTGGCCTTTTCAAGCACAATGTTGGCAATGCGCACGTGGCGCTCGGCGGGCTCGTCGAAGGTGGAGGCAATCACCTCGGCCTTTACAGAACGCTGCATGTCGGTCACCTCTTCCGGGCGCTCGTCAATGAGAAGCACCATGAGGTACACTTCCGGATGGTTGAATGCCACAGCGTTGGCGACCTCCTTGAGCAGGGTGGTCTTACCGGTCTTGGGCTGCGCCACAATCAAGCCGCGCTGCCCCTTTCCAATCGGGGTGAAGAGGTCGATTACACGGGTCGAGAAGGTCTCCTGCGGATGACCCGTCAGATTGAGTTTCTCGCTTGGGAACAACGGTGTGAGGCTCTCGAAGGGAATGCGGTCGCGCACACGCTCGGGGCTGAGACCGTTGATCTCGAGTATTTTCACCATCGGGAAGAACTTGTCGCCTTCGCGCGGAGGGCGTACCGTGCCGCGAATCGTGTCGCCAGTCTTCAGGCCATAGTTGCGGATCTGCTGCGGGGCAATATAAATGTCGTCGGGGCTTGACAGGTAGTTGTAGTCGCTTGAGCGGAGGAATCCGTATCCGTCAGGAACCATCTCCAGCACACCCTCGGCTTCCACAATGCCCTCCTGCTCAAGTGAGCGTTCGCGCTGCGCGTGTGCCGGGGCCGGCTTGCTGGCGGGCTCGGCCTTGCGCTCGGCAGCCGGTGCAGGGGCTGGCTGCACGGGAGGTACTGCCTCCGGCTGCGGCGCGGGAGCGGTGGCGGCCGGTTCAGGCAACGGATTTTTGCGCGGACGTCCGCGCTTGCGCTTTGGCGGGTCGGCCGGGGTCTCGGCCGCCGTGGCGGCTGGTGCAGGCTGTGCCACGCTCTCGGCAACTGGCTGCGTGTTCCTCACAATGAAGCGGCCACTCGGCGACAGAATGTCGGGCACAGTGGGCACAGTGGGCATCTCTATCTTGTTCAGCCCCAACTCATCGTGAGCCTGCTCCACAGGCGCGGCCTCTTTAGCCACAGGCGCAGCCTCCTTGCGGGCTGAATGGCGATGCACCTCCGGGTTGTTCACCGACGACTCGGCCAGCAGCTGCGGCTTCATGTGTCGGCGCTTGCGGGGAGCGGCCTCCTCGGCAGGAGCCTCGCCCTCCTGCTGGGGCACGAGCGCCTGGTGATCCAGTATGCGGTAAATCAGTTCCGACGCGTCGTAGTGTGCCGCGCGGCTTATTCCCATCTGTTTTGCAATATCAATAAGCTCTATGTGTGCTTTGGCCTCAAGTTCTGACTTGCTGAACATGGCAATTTATTTGTTGTCACTCATTGTTGGCGAGGCTTGCGCCTCACGTGTATAACTTTGGATTTCAGAGCCGTCGGCGCGGCCTGCGCCATCTCTGCCATCTTGCTTTTTCGGCTGCAAAATTACACAAATTAATCAAAATCACAAAAAAAAAGATTGCGGTTGCCCTTTTTTTCGTAATTTTGCCGCACATACAGACGAACAAACAAATCACATAACAACGTAACAATATGAACATTCCTGAAAATCTGAAGTACACCCAGGACGACGAATGGGTGCGCATCGAGGGCGAATTCGCCTTTGTCGGCATCACTGACTATGCCCAGCACGAGCTTGGCGACATCGTCTTTGTCGACGTCACCTGCGAGGGCGAGACCATCCAGGCCGGCGAGGCTTTCGGCAGCGTCGAGGCTGTGAAGACTGTGGCCGACCTGCTCATGCCTGTCACCGGCGAGGTGGTGGAGTTCAACTCCGAGCTCGAGGACGCCAGCGCCATCAACAACGACCCCTACGGCGCAGGCTGGATCATCAAGGTGAAGCCCGCCAACATGGACGACATCAACGGCCTGCTCGACGCGGAGGCCTACAAGGCAAAGATTGGTGCCTGACGGCTGCCTTTCTTGTCGGCAAAAAGAACAGGGTCGCTGCCTCGATGGCCGCGACCCTGTTTTTTTACAGCCGTCGCTCACTCCACCACCGTCGACTCGTCGTCGAGGCCGAACCAGCTGTTCAGCAACTCGTCGGCCTGCATCTCCATGGCGGGCGTGATGTTGCCCTTCACGCTCTTGTAGGCAAGCGCCACCGCCCCTGCCTCGTCGGCCCAGCCAAGCACCGGAATCTTCTTTGCCGAGATGATGTCGATTGGCAGAACCAGGTAGGCCAGCGCCGAATAGACAATGTATTTGTCCTTCCTCGGCGTGGCAGGGTCGCGCAGCACAAGGTAGAGCAACACAACAGGCCGCGAGGCTGCACGGCCGGCCTTGCGGCAATAAGTCCATACTTTCTCCAAGGGCAGAATACGATTCATTTTGCGTAGGTGTTAGTGTCTGTTATTGTATATCGTGAACGTGTAACGCGGAAAAATGCGCCAAAGGTATGCGTCCGCAAAAATATTCTCCAATATTGTCAGAGGCCGAAAAACGCTGCGACAACACCAATCCCACCGACTGAGTAACAGTCAGTTACATAACATCATCTTTGCAAACACCTGAAAACCAGACAGACAAGGCATCAAGTCAATGTCAACACCGTCTGTTCTTCGATTGTTCTCCGATTGTTCTTCGATTTATAATCGGAGAACAGTCGAAGAACAATCGTACATCAATCGAAGAACAGGCGTTGTCAAGAGCGGCCAGGCAGAGGGCTGACGGTGCGTTTCCCCTTGCAAAAAGAAGAAAAGAAGCGGGAGGGAGCCGCTCCAGCGGCAGCCCTCCCGCCTAATGAACCACCGGGCAGGCGGTGATTAGTACTTGTAGAAGCCCTCGCCGGTCTTGCGGCCGAGCAGGCCTGCGCGCACCATCTTGCGGAGCAGGGGGTGCGGACGGTACTTCGGGTCGCCGAACTCCTTGTAGAGCACCTCCATGATGGCCAGGTTCACGTCGTTACCAATCAGGTCGGCCAATGCGAGCGGCCCCATGGGGTGGTTGGCGCCAAGCTTCATGCACTTGTCTATGTCCTCTGCCGAGGCAATGCCATCGGCCAGGATGCCCACGGCCTCGTTGATCATCGGTATGAGGATGCGGTTCACCACAAAGCCCGGGGCTTCCTTCACCTCGACGGGCTGCTTGCCAATCTCGGCCGAGAGGTCGACCACGCACTTCACCACCTCGTCGCTGGTGAGCTGTCCGCGGATGACCTCCACCAGCTCCATGCGGTCGGCAGGGTTGAAGAAGTGCATCCCGATGAACTGCGCCGGACGCTTGGTGCTGGCGGCGATCTCGGTGATGGAGAGCGAGCTGCTGTTGGTGGCGAAGATGGTCTCGGGCTTGCAGATGGTGTCAAGTTCGGCGAAGACGTCCTTTTTGAGCTGCATCTCCTCGACGGCGGCCTCAATGACGAGGTCGGCGTCGGCGAAGGTGGCGTAGTCGGTGGTGGTGCTGATGTTGGCCAGCAGGGCGTCCACAGCCTCCTGGGTCATCTTGCCTTTTTCGACCAGTTTGCCGTAGCCCTTGGCGATGGTGGCCATGGCCTTGTCGAGGCTGGCCTGCGTGCGGCTTTTCATGACGACTGGCATCTTGGCTGCAAAGGCCTTGACAATGCCCTTGGCCATGGTGCCGGTACCTATAATGCAGATTTTCATTGTGTGATGTGTTGATTGGTTATTTTCCTTGAAACTCGTATTTGCCCTTTGTGAGGAAGGCCTTCATGCCCTCCTTTTGGTCCTGGGTGGCGAAGCACTGTCCGAAAGCCTCTGCCTCGAAGGCTATTGCCTCGTCGGCAGGCATGTCGTACTCGGCATTGATGCAGCGCTTTGCCGCCTGCACAGCCAGCGGCGCGTTGGCGGCGATGCGCGCGGCAAGCTCCATGGCCTTGTCCATAAGCTCCGCCTGCGGCACCACGGCGTTGACCAGCCCTATGCGCAGCGCCTCGTCGGCCTTGATGTGGCTTCCAGTGTAAATCAGCTGCTTGGCCATACCCATGCCCACCAGGCGGCTCAGCCTCACAGTGCCGCTGAAGCCCGGAATGATGCCCAGCCCCACCTCGGGTTGGCCGAAGCGGGCGTTGTCGGAGCAGATGCGTATGTCGCACGCCATGGCCAGCTCGCAACCGCCACCGAGCGCATAGCCGTTGACGGCGGCAATGACCGGTATGGGCAGGGTCTCTATCATCCTGAACACCCTTGCTCCGCCAGCTCCCCAGGCAGTGCCGCCCGCGGCATCGAGCGGGGCCATCTCGCCGATGTCGGCCCCGGCCACAAAGCTCTTGTCGCCGTCGCCGGTGATGACGAGGCAGCGCACGCTGTGGCAGTCGAGCGATTGCAGGTAGTGCTCCATATCGCGGAGCACCGCGCCGCTTAATGCGTTGAGGCTCTTGGGGACGCTGACGGTCATCACCGCCACCGCGCCGCGAAGTTCGGTCTTGAGGTGTTCGTACATGTCTGTGTATGTTTTTGTGATTGCAAAAGTACTAATAAAAGTTGACGTGGCAAAATATGATTGCAAACAAGGGGCCGTCAGGGCAGAAATATGAATTTCGACGGGAAGAAGCCGGCCTGCCCCTGCCAGCGCTGCTTGCCGTCGGCAGAGAAGCAGTGCACGCGTCCGGCCGCGCTGTAGTTGCCGTCTGTGGCCAGCAGTATGTCACCGTTACGAGGGTCTACGCCTATGGCATAGGGTCGGTCCACACCGCAACCGGCAAGTATAGGGCTGGCCTCGAGTGTCTGTATGTCAATGCGGTAGTAGTCAGTGACCTTGGTTGAATAATCGGCCGAGTAGGTAGAGGCGTAGCCGTAGATGTCGCCGTCATGCACCGTAAGGCCGCTCAACGCCACGGGCAGCTGCCGCACGCCGAGCGTCGTGGCATCGACCACCGCCGCCCCTGCCGGGTGCTGGCCATAGTCGCCCCAATAGGTGACGGCCACGCGCTGGCTGTCGACAGGTATGACGCATTGCGGGTTGCTGCCGACCACAAGGCGCGAAGGCATGTCGAAACTGGCGAGGTCGACCACGTAGAGTACTGAATCGTAGGAGTAGCTGCCCGACTGGTCGCTCACATTCGAGCTGGCCACAAAGAGCCTGCCTGCGGCCACCGCCAGCCCCTCGGGGTTGTAGTCGCCCAGCTCGCACCGGGCCTCAACGGCAAGCGAGGAGGTGTCGATACGGATGACGCAGTGCGGATTGTAGCAGCTCACATACAGTTTGCCGCCACTCGCAGCAATGTACCTGGGGTAGGCTGTGCCGAGGTCCACCCTCTGCGAGCGGCCTGTGGCCGTGTCAACCACCTCGAGGCTGCCCGATTCCGACACGGTGACGTAAAGGCTCGAGCCATAGAGGATAATGTCCTGCGCCAGGTCGCCAAGGCCGCGTCCGTTCATACGCTCGAACCAGTCGGCCACCACCGTGCCCTGACGGTTGTCCACCAGCGCCAGCGAGGCGTTGTTCATGCCCCATCCCCCCTCGCCCATCAGCACGGCGCGAGGGCTCGCGGCGGGGTCAACCCGGTCTGCGGATGTACGCGTAGTGTCGTCGGGACCGGCAGGTGCAGGCTGGCAGGCAGTGATGACGACCAAAGCGGCGGCCAGCAGCGGAAGAATGTGTTTGTTCATAACTCGTATATCATTGCTATTCTGTAGTTGCGACCCATCATTGGATAGTACTGCACCACCTCGTACTGCACGTCGAGGAGGTTCAGAGCCTGCACCCTCAACACCAGGCTGCCGGGGCCTGTGTCGAACCTGCGGTCGAGCGTGAGCCCCAGGTCGCAGTAGGCAGGCAGGCTTGTGGCCAGGGTGTTCTGTGGCATCGTGTAGCGCCGACCCACCACCATGGCGCTCAGGCCAATGTTCACCCATCGGGTGCTCCACCTGGCCTCGCCGCCTCCCGAGTGGCGCGGGGTGTAGCGTATCTGGTGGCCGTAGTAGTCCGACGTCGGGTCGGTGCGGTCGGTGGCGTGGGCAAAACTGTAGTTGAGCCGCAATTCTGCGTCGCCCAGCCGCGCCGACGCGGTGGCGTCAATCCCTGCCACATGCACCAGCCCCAAGTTCTCCATGCTCCAATAGAACATGTTCTGCCCAGGGCGGGCCACTATCTTGTCTTCCACGCGGTTGAAGTATGCGTCGACCGTGGCCGAGAACGTGTTGCCCGCACACGTGACGCCGACCCCGGCCTGGTGAGCCCTCTCGGGGCGGAGGTTGCGTGGCATGGACTGGAAGAAATAAAGCTCGCTGAAGTTGGGCACACGGTAGGTCTGCTTGTAGAATGCTCGCAGCGTAAGCCCCATCACGGGGGTGTACATCAGCGAGGCATAGGGCGTCAGCCGACGGTAGGAGGGCATAGTGTCGAGGTCGGCCACGCGGTCACGCACAGCCACGGCCAGCAGGTGGGCACGAGCCTCGACCCTCGGGGTGTGGAGCCTTGCGTTGAGCACACCCATCACGTGCCTCCGCGCCACATCGTTGCGCTGGCCGAGGTTGGAGTGCAGGCGGCTGAAGTCGGCGTCGGCGGCGGCGCCCAGGTCGAGCCAGGGCAGCGGGCTCCAGCGCGCGCTTGCGCTGCCGTAGCCGTCGGCCTGGCGGTAGGTGTTCATGAGGTAGTGGCTGGCGCTGTGCAGGTAGTTCGAGTCCTCGTAGGTGTCGTTGCCACGCTCCAGCTTGCCCAGCAGTTGCCCCCCCCACCGCGAGCGTTCCTTGCGCCAACGTGCCTGCGCGAACGACTGGCTCTCGCGCGTGCTCTGCCCCGAGGGTTCCTGCCGGTAGAGGCGCACATGGCCCGGCAGCTCGTGCATTCCGTTCATGTGGTGCAGCTTCACAGTGAGCGAGCTGCCGTCGGCGGCGTTGTAGAAGAGGTTGGCGTCGGCGGTGAACATGCCCATGGCCGAGTGCTGCCTGCGCTCGCGGCTGCTGCTGTCGCCACGCGACGAGGTGTAGTAGAGCGTGAATGGGTAGTCGCCGTCGCTCTTCAGCCATCCGGCCCAAAGGCTCGAGCGCAGCCTGCGGCTCCACTTGTGCTCCCACAGGGCGGAGGGCGAGAGCATACCAAACGACCCAGCCTCCATGCTCACCTTGTAGTTGTTGCGCTGCAGAAGGAAAAACTGCGGCTCGGCGGTCTCAAGGTTGACCACATTGCCCGCGGCGTAGGCGCGTGCCGAGAGCAGTGCCGACTGCTCCTGCCCCTGGCTGAGGCTGACGTAGGCCGCGTTGCCCAGCATGTAGCGGCCCAGGTCGACCTGCCCGTTCTGCGCGTCGTTCACCGCCACGCCGTCGATGGTGATTGTGCTGAACTGGCTGCCCAGCCCGCGAGCCGAGACAGTCTTCATGCCGCCCACCCCGCCATAGTCTTTCAGCGTCACCCCTGCCATGCGCTGCACGGCGTCGCTCAGCTGCACGGCACCCTGCTCGCGCAGACGTGCGGCGTCGACCACCTGCGTGGGAGCGGCCGTGCGCAGCGTGGGTGGCGCGGGCTGGCCGCTCACCTCCACCTCGTCGAGCACACGCACGGTGTCCTGCGCGGAGGCCGGAAAAGCCGCGTACAAAAACAGCGCCAGCGCGACCCACAGGGCCACTCCGGACGCGCCCGCACGGGCAGACGCAAGCCGCATATTGCACCGTTTGCCAGTCATAATCACAACAGCCACACGCCTGCACGGCTGATTGCCAGTCATTACACAGCACAGCCACAGGCCGCGAAGCCTGCGCAAAGTTACGAAAAAAAAACGACATCGCGCCGCCCGACATCACTCCACGACAAAGCCAAAGACGCTTGTTTTACGATTGTTCTCCGATTGTTCTACGATTGTTCTACGATATTAAATCGAAGAACAATCGGAGAACAATCGGAGAACAATCGAAGAACAGACGGCCTTGACACGGAGTCATCACCTCGGCAGGTTGATTTTCAGATAGATACAGTATTGTATTTTTATAATTAACTGTATCACAGCCCATAACAAAGCAGTTGCCGGGGGTTATTTCATGCTGCCTCGGCGCTGCTTGATGACCTCGTAGGCCTGGTTGATCTCCTTCATTTGCTCGGCGGCGTTGCGCTGTATCTCCTCGCTCATGCCGGCCACCTTGTCGGGGTGGTACTTCATGGCCATGCGGCGATAGGCCTTGCGCACCTCGTCGTCGGTAGCCGAGCTGTCTATGCCAAGCACGCGGTAGGGATCCTTGCTGTAACTGCCTGAGGAGGAGCCCTGGCGGCTGCCGCCGCTGTAGCCCGCGTCGCCGTGGCCAACGTGGCGCTCGAAGACCGACATGTAGTCGGTCGATGAAATGCCGAGGTACTGCGCAATGAGGCGCAGCATGTTTATCTCGCTGGGGTGGAACTCGCCGTCGGCGCCGCCAATGCCGAAGAGGAAGTCGACCATGTGGTAGCGCGTGCTGTAGTCGGTGTTGACCTTAATCTGGGCGCACACCTGGTCGATGGGTATGTCCTGCTCAACCATGTGCTGCAGCACTTTGAGCATCTCCTTGCCATGCTCCTCGCCGTAGTTCTGCAGCAGGAAGCGCTTCACGTAGTCGAGCTCGCTGCGCTTCACCTGGCCGTCGACCTTCATCACTGCCGCGATGAGCACCATGAGCGCCACGTTGACGTCCTGCTGGGTGCCTGTGTTGCGGTAGGGGCCGCGATGTGTGGTTGAGCCGCCGGAGGTGAACGAGCTGCCTGCGCCGATCTTTTTGTCGTCAGACGATATGGCCTTGCCCAGCCAGTAGCCCAGCAGGGCACCGATGGGGCCTCCCACAGCCCAGCCCAGCCCGGCGAAAAGTATTTTGGTGAATGTGCCCATGTTGCGTTATTACTTTATCAGTTTGTAGATTGCCGACTGAATGTCGGTGCGGGTGTTCATCTGCACAAGTTTGTTGGGTGTGGCCGAGGGGTGCACACGGTTGGAGAGGAAGACGTAGACGAGGTCGGTCTGCGGGTCGGCCCAGACCATGGTGCCGGTGAAGCCTGTGTGGCCGAAGCTGGCCTGCGAGGCCATGCTGGAGCAGGGGCCGTTGGAGCCGCCGCCCAGCAGGGGCTTGTCGAAACCGAGGGCACGGCGGTTGCCGGTGAAGTGGCGCGACGTGAACTCGCTGACCACGGCCGACGAGAGGTAGCGCCTGCCGTCAAGCTCGCCGCCGTTGAGCAGCATCTGGAATATCAAGGCCACCTCCCGGGCGTTGGAGAAGAGGCCTGCATGGCCGCTCACGCCGCCCATGGCGTAGGCGTTGGGGTCGTGCACCTCGCCGTGGATTAGGCCGCGAAGGGTGTCAAGCTCGGTCGGGGCGATGTCGGCCTTGTCTACCACGCCGCCCGCCAGCGGACGGAACAGAGTGCGCGTCAAGCCCATGGGACGGTAGAAGTGCTCGGCAACATACTCCTCCATAGGCTTGCCGCACACGCGGTTCACGAGGTCACCCAACAGCATGAAGCCCAGGTCGCTGTAGAGGTATTCTGCCTTGGCGTTGAGCTTGCTCGCCGCCACGAGCGAGAGGATGGTGTCGCGGTTGTCGCTGCTCATCCAGAAGGGGCATGAGGCGCGGAACCCGGCCTGGTGGCTCATCACCTGCTCGATGGTGAGCGAGGCCTTGTCGGTGCTGTCGAGGTAGGGCAGGTACTTGCCCAGCGGATCCTTCACGCTGATGCGGCCTTCGTCGACCAGTTTCATAATGGCAAGCGTGGTGGAAGCCACTTTGGTCAACGAAGCCAGGTCGTAGAGCGTCTGTCCGTCAATGGCTGGCGAGCCCTGGTCGTAGGTCTGGCGGCCGTAGGCGCGATCCATCACCACGCGTCCGCGGTGCATCACCACCACCTGGCAGCCAGGGGTGGCACCGGCATCTATTGCAGCCCGCGCAAGGCTGTCGACGGTGTGGTCGACGCTGAAGTTGAGGTCGGTGACAATCTGTCGGCAAACAGCCTCGTGCTCGGCGCCGGGCACGTGTATCTCCTCGCCCACACGTGGCAGCACAAGCCTGTACTTGGCCTGGAGCACACGGCGGCAGTGGTAGTCGACCATGCGGCGCACGCTGTCGGTGTGCTGGGCGGCCTTCTTTATCACCTCGATTGACTTGGGCACGTCGGGCGGCAGCAGAATGATGTCGTTGCCGGCCAGCAGTGCCATCAGCTCGGCGTTGCCGTCCTTGTAGGAGTTGGTGACTCCCTTCATGTCTATGCCGTCGGTTATCACCAATCCGTCGAAGCCCAGTTCGCGACGCAGCAGTCCGTTCACAATGACGGGGCTTAACGACGACGGGCGCTCACGGTCGTAGGCGTTCACCTGCAGGTGTGCCACCATCACGCCGCCCACACCGGCCTCGACAAGGCGCTTGAAGGGGTAGGTGTCGATAGTGTCGATGTAGGCCATAGTGTGGTTGATGACAGGCAGTTCCAGGTGGCTGTCGGCGTCGGTGTCGCCGTGGCCCGGAAAGTGCTTGGCCACCGCCATAACGCCCTGGCTCTGCTGGCCAAGCATGTACTGTATGCCCAGCTGGCTCACGCGCTCGCGGTCAGTGCCGAAGGAGCGAGTGCCGATGACTGGGTTCTTGGGGTTGGAATTAATGTCTACCACCGGGGCAAAGTTGATGTGAATGCCCATATCGCGGCACTGGCGGCCAATCTCCTCGCCCATGCGGCGCACTATGGTGTCGGCCTCGCGCGGCAGCAGTCCGAACCTGGCGTTCCTGGGGAAAGAGAAGCAGTCTTTCAGACGCATACCAAGACCCCACTCGCCGTCGATGGTCACCAGCAGGGGCAGTTTGGCGTCGGCTTGCAGGCGTCGCGTCTGCACCACCTGCCTCTCGGCCGTGCCCACGAAGAAGCACACCCCACCCACGCCGTAGCCGTTCATGCGGCGCGAGAACTCCTCGGTCTGGCTGTCGGTCATGTCGAGCGGCACACGCACCACCATCAGCTGCGCGATGCGCTCCTCAAGCGACATTCGCTCCATCACCGAATCAATCCAGCGCGTCTCGGCATTCTGGAACGTCAAGCCCCTGGCGTCGAAACGCTGGGCGTGCAGGCTGCCGCCCAGGGTGGTGGCAAGCAATGCGGCAAGCGATGCCGCGAGAATGTGTCTTCTCATCTTCGTAACTGTTTGTCAATGTATTCAACTTGCCTGCGCCGCGGGTTGCCCTCATAGTTCAGCACCACATAGTCGGCTTTCATCATCACCTCATCGGCAGGCAACTGGTTGGCGATGCGGGCCATTAGTTGCCTCTCCCCCACCCCGTCGCGCAGTGCGAGGCGGCGCAGCCTCTCCTCAAGGTCGAGGTAAACACAGACCACGCTGTCCATCATCCGGTCGAGGCCGTGGTCATAAAGTATGGCACTCTCGAAAAGCACGTAATCGTGCCGTGAATGGTTGCGGCAGAACTGGTTGAAGTCGGCCATCACTCGGGGATGCACCAGTTGGTTGAGCCGGCGCAGCATGTCGCCGTCAGAAAAAACAATGGAGGCCACGCGCCGTTTGTCGACGCTGCCGTCCGCCATGAACACCGCGTCGCCTAACAGGGCGCGGAGAGAGGCCTTGAATGCCGGGTCGTCATAATAGGCCGCAGCCACCCGGTCGGCCACAAAACACGGCACACCCAGGCTTCGGAACTCTGCCACAACGGTGCTTTTTCCGCAACCCATACCCCCGGTAATGCCAACTCGCCTCATTGCAGTATCACACAGTTAATCATGGCTGGCTCAACACTCCTCAGCCTCACATGCGAGGGGAACTGCTCAATCCTGGCCTCAACATACTCCTTGCCAGCCAGTATCTCGCCGTAATCCACGCTCACCCTGAAATCAGGGCTGCCGCCCAGGTCGCGTTGCGCCACCCATGCCCTCACTGTGGCAAACTCTGGATATAGCATCACGTCGACCGCGCTGTCAACCCCGCTTACACTTACCGGTACACGGTACTCGCATTCCACATAGGCCTCGACAGGCACACTGACGGTCACTTCGCGGCATGAGGGGTGCACATCGGGGCAAGTGTTCCACACAGGTTCCAGAGGAAGTCTGTAGTCACCGCTCTTGTCAATGCCTTCGATGCTGGCCTCGGCCACATGCAGGGACTCGATGCTGTCGAGCACACTGCGCGGACCGTATAGTGTCACCGTATGGGGTGCTATGGTTGGCTCGCCGTACAGGCCATGCTGGCCGGAGAAAGAGAACTGCACACGGTCAATCAAAGGCTCGAACACACGGCTGGCACGCTCGTCGAGGCGAAAACGCAACGAGTCGGTGATGCAGTCGACTCTGGTGGCTCCTGATATGCTTCGGCGGAGCAAGCCCTCAATATCAGCCACCGCCACGGCATGGTGGTTGTCGGCCATTTCGACATCCACGGCAGGGTGCCTGCGGAAAAGGCTGTTCAACATAGCGTTAAAGCCAGTGAGCCTGGCGTTGACGAGCAGTGCGCTGTCTGCCTCGACTATGGCATAGCGCACAGTGTCGTAGCCTGTTATCCGCACTTTCACCGCATAATTGCAGTCGCGTTCCTCAGACATCGACACACCCAGCCACACCAAGGCCGTCAAGCCCAGTATGACCAGGAATTGCCTCACTTCTTCTCTTCTGCCATGCTTTCGGGGGCGGGCTGTATCATGCCCTTCTCGACAGTCATCACAACTCCGTTGCTGACCTCGACATCAACAGTGTGCTCATCCACGGAGTGCACCTTGCCATAGATGCCACCGGAAAAGACCACACGGTCGCCTTTCTTGAGCGAACTGCGGAACTTCTGCTCCTCTTTCTCTTTCTTGCGCTGCGGACGTAGCATTAGTATCCACATCACCACCAGGATGACAATCATCCAAATGAACATGCTGCCGCCGCCCTGCTGGCCGTCAAGCAAAATAAAATTGTATACCATTGGTTTAATTGTTGTTTGTTTACTTGTTGAAATCAATGCGTCACCTGCGCCGTGATGGTCAGTTTCTGCCGCGCGGGCTGCGCGTTGCTTACCACCGTGACGACTTGATACTGCTGCCCCGACTTGCCAGTGCTGTTGAAGGTGACCGTAATGTAGCCGTCACCACCGGGTGCGATGCGCCCTTTTGGGTAGTCAGCCACCGTGCAGCCGCAAGTTGCATGGCACTCACTAATAATCAAGTCGGCGTTGCCACTGTTGCGGAAGTGGAAGCTGTAACTGATGCTCTCTCCTGCAGAGAGACGGCCAAAGTCGTGTGCCTCACTGTCGAAAAGCAGCACAGGCATCTTGGTGCTCTCGTTGAAGCCATCGGCGCTCTTGGGGTTGCGAATGAGGTCGACACCAGTGTCGGCCTGCCTGTCCTTGCACCCGACGGCCAACAGCGCACCCAGCGTCAATGCAAAAAATAGCCACTTGCCCCTCATTGCTGCACCTCCGTTTCGTCTTCTATCGCGTCAACCGGGGCGCTGAGCAGGCCGCGACCGCTCTTCTTGATGCGACCCTTGCTGCGCAGCTCAAGCACAAGCCGGTCAAGGATGCCGTTGATGAACAGTTTGCTACGGTCGGTGCTGAACTCTTTCGACAGCTCGATATACTCGTCGACCGTCACCCTTTCGGGTATTGACGGGCAGCCAGTCAGCTCGGCCACAGCCATGTTGATAAGCAGGATGTCCATCAACGCCACGCGCTCAAACTCCCATCCTTGCAGACGCTCACGCACCATCTCGTCGCTCTCCTCGCGCAACGACAGGCTGTCGGTGAGCAGTTTGCGGGCAAAATCCATACCGTCCTTGTCCTTCTCCACCCGCGCGTCGTACATCACAGGCCACTGCATTGCCTCGTCGAATGTATCCTCACCGAGGGTCTTGAGCATCATATAGTTGTACTGGGCAATCTGCTCGAAGTCGTCCTCCCACAGCAGCGAGCGTTCCTGCAGCGTGCCCACCAGGGCCTCGCGGTTCATCAAATAGCGGAACAGGCCGATGGCAAACTCCTTGTCGGAGGCAAACTCGTTACCCGTAGTGGAAAGGTAGTCGCTGTAGAACTTGGTCTGACGGAAGTCGAGGAATGCCTCCTTGAGCAGGTCGGCGTTCAACTGCCAGCAGCCGCCCCAGTTCTCAATGTGTTTCTTCAACTCAAAGTTGTCTGCCATGCGATGCAGGAAGATGTTGTCGACAAACTTGCGGTTGGGCTGCCGTTCGGTCTGCGTGGGCCGGAATTTCTTCTTGCCCTCCTCCATGACCTGCTCAGCCACGTCTATCATCAGCGGCAGCAGCGACACTTGCAGCACTCCCAGTTGGTTGAGGTTGGCGATGTGGTAGTCAAATTCGCGCAGCGCGGTCGAGGAGTCCTTGGACTCCATCTGGCAGGCATAGAGTTCCTGCAGCACTTTGCAGCGTAGGAAATGTCGGCTTAACATTGTTCAGAGTACTATGTTGATTATCTTTTTCGGGACAAAAATCACCTTGCGTGGCTCCTTGTCGCCCAGCCAGCGCTGACCGTCGGCCGAGGCGGTGACAGCCTGCAGCGCGGCCGCCTGGTCGCAGTCGGCAGGAAGGTCGATGGTGAAACGCATCTTGCCGTTGAACTGCACGGGATACTTGACCGTGTCCTCCACCAGCAGGCTTGCGTCGAATGAGGGCCACTCGGCGTCGCACACCGTGCCCTCACCGCCCATGTCGTGCCACAATTCCTCGGCCATGTGAGGCGCGAAGGGGGCTATCAGAACCGCCAACGGCCTCAACACCTGACGGCTGGCGCAGCCCGTCTCGGTCAGCTGGTTGGTGCAGATCATGAATGTGGACACCGCCGTGTTGAACGAGAACCGCTCTATGTCGTCGGTGATTTTCTTTATTGTCTGGTGCAGGGTCTTGAGCTCGGCCTTCGAGGGCTCGGCGTCGAGCCTGCCTGCCTGTATGGCATTGTCGTAGAGCTTCCAGAACTTGCGCAGGAAGCGGTGCACGCCCTCGATGCCTTTGGTGTCCCACGGCTTGGCCTGCTCCACCGGACCGAGGAACATCTCGTAGAGGCGCAGCGTGTCGGCACCGTAGCGTGCCACCAGATCGTCGGGGTTCTGCACGTTGAACATGCTCTTGCTCATCTTCTCCACCTCCCATCCGCACACGTAGCGGCCATCCTCCAGCTCGAAGCGTGCATCGGCGAACTCCGGGCGCCACTGGCGGAAGCGCTCAACGTCGAGCACGTCGTTGTCAACCATGTTGATGTCGACGTGTATCGGGGTCACGGCGTCCATGTCAGCCACCAGCCCTTTCGATATGAACAGGCCGGTGTCGCTCTTCGAGCGGTACACGAAACTCGACCTGCCCTGTATCATGCCCTGGTTGACCAGCTTGCGGAAAGGCTCCTCGCACACGCAAAGGCCAAGGTCGAAGAGGAACTTGTTCCAAAAGCGCGCATAGATGAGGTGGCCGGTGCCATGCTCGGCGCCGCCAACGTAGAGGTCGACCTGACGCCAGTAGTCCACAGCCTGGCGCGAGAAGTACTCGTCGCTGTTGCCGGGATCCATGTAGCGCAGGTAGTAGCCGCTGCTTCCGGCAAAGCCTGGCATGGTGCTGAGCTCGAGCGGGAAGACCGTGGCGTTGTCGACCAGCGAGCAGTCGACCACACGGCGGTTGGCCTCGTCCCACGCCCAGCGCGAGGCGTGTCCCAGCGGGGGCTCGCCGGTGGCTGTGGGCTTGAAGTCGCCCACCTCCGGAAGCTCGAGCGGCAGGCACTCCTCGGGCAGCGCGCAGGGCATTCCGTCCTTATAGTATATCGGGAAAGGCTCGCCCCAGTAGCGCTGGCGGCTGAAGATGGCGTCGCGCAGGCGGTAGTTCACCGTGCGGTGGCCAATGCCGAGGCTCTCAATCCTGTCTATCACGGCGCGCATGGCGTCCTTCACCTTCATGCCGCTCACAAAGCCGCTGTTCACCGAATAGCCGCTCTTGCTGTCGAGGCTCTCGGTCCAGGAGGCCGGGTCGCTCACGGCGTCGGGCTCGGCGGCCACCACCTGGCGTATGGGCAGGCCGAAGTGGCGCGCGAAGGCAAAGTCGCGGCTGTCGTGCGCGGGCACCGCCATGATGGCGCCGGTGCCGTAGCCAGCCAGCACATAGTCGCTGATCCATATCGGTATGCGCTCCTCGGTGAGCGGGTTGACGGCATAGGCGCCGGAGAATACGCCGCTCACCTTCTTCACCTCGGCCTGGCGCTCGCGCTCCGAGCGGTTCTTGGCCCAGGCCACGTAGGCCTCCACCTCGGCGCGCTGGCCGGGCGTGGTGATCTTGTCGATGAGCTCGTGCTCGGGGCAGAGCACCATGAAGGTGACGCCGAAGATGGTGTCGGGGCGGGTGGTGAAAATCTCGAAGCTGGGCACCGGCTGCGGGTCGGCCTGCGTCATGCAGGCCTGCGCGCCGGGAAGCACGTTGTCATTGACGGGCATGGCCAGCGGGAACCACACCGCCGCGCCCTCCGAGCGGCCTATCCAGTTGCGCTGTATCTCCTTCAGGCTGTCGGTCCAGTCGACCTGGTCGAGGCCGTCGACGAGCCGCTGGGCGTAGGCCGTGATGCGGAGGCTCCACTGGCGCATGAGCTTGCGCTCCACCGGGTGGCCGCCGCGCACCGAGAGGCCGTTGACCACCTCGTCGTTGGCAAGCACCGTGCCCAGCTCGGCGCACCAGTTGACGTAGGTGTCGGCCAGGTAGGCCAGACGGTAGTTCATGAGCACCTGCTGGCGCTGCCTCTCGTCCCATCCGTTCCACTCGTCGGCCGTGAACGACAGAGGCTCGGTGCAGGCAAGGTCGAGCCCCTCGGTGCCCTGGCGGCCGAACAGCCCGACAAGCTCGTCAATGGGGCGCGCCTGACGCGCCTGGTTGCAGTAGTAGCTGTTGAAGAGCTTGATGAATGTCCACTGCGTCCACTTGTAGTAGGCCGGGTCGCAGGTGCGCACCTCACGGCTCCAGTCGAAGCTGAAGCCCAGCTTGTCGAGCTGCTCGCGGTAGCGGGCAATGTTGCGCTCGGTGGTGACGGCAGGGTGCTGCCCGGTCTGTATGGCATACTGCTCGGCGGGCAGCCCGTAGGCGTCGTAGCCCATGGGGTGCAGCACATTGAAACCGCGCAGCCTCTTGTAGCGCGCATAGATGTCGCTGGCTATGTAGCCCAGCGGATGCCCCACGTGAAGACCCGCCCCCGAGGGGTAGGGAAACATGTCGAGCACATAGAAATGCTCACGGTCGCTCTGGTTCGGCACATGGTACGTGCCATGCTCCCGCCAGTATTTTTGCCACCGCGGCTCAAGTTCTCCAAAGTTATACTCCATTTTCATTCAAAAGTTTACAGCAACCCAACGCTCTGGCTGCAGCCTGCAAATATACGAAACATCCGCCAACCTGCAAAATAAAAGTTGCTCGCCGCCGCGCGGTGGCCCGGCCAGCCGCCTGTCTTGGAGCAAGGATAGCGCCGTGTCTTCGGCATGGCATGAAGTTACCAACAGCATACCATCGCCTACCTGAGAAGTTGATGACAAGGTAATGGGTAGGCGATGAGTAGGAGTTGAGTAGGAGTTGGTCTTGCCTTGTGGTTGATTTGCAACGGTTTGCGCATACGGGTATTACCCCCTGCAGGCAAAGGTGGCTGCAGACCATAACCAAACCACTGTGCCACAGCGCACTGCGAAAAAGTTGGACGCCGCAAAATATTTCTTTGCCGCCGCCGTTAGTGTTGCATCCAAAAAATGGAATGAGAAAGGTGAAAAGACTGCTTCTACTGCCACTGGCGGCAATACTGCTGGCGCTGGCCACGGGTTGCGACGACAACAACATAGCCGCGCCGTCGTTCATACACATAGACAAGATAGAGCTGCGCCAGCCCTCGGTGAACGCCGTGAGCGCCGACAGCGGCTTCTACACGTCTGACATCCGCGGCGCCTTCATCCTCATGAAGCGCAAGGGGGTTGCCCACGAGGACACCATAGGCCTCTTCGCGCTGCCGCTCACAGCCCCAATACTCTACAGCGGCGAGGTCGACTACATCGAGGTGTCGCCCGCCGTGTGGCAAAGCGGGCAGGCCAACGCCATGGTTTACTACACCTTCTACAAGCGCATCACGGTGGAGGACTGTGTGCTCGACGTGGGCGACACGCTCGACCTGGGCACCCTGTCGACCACCTACGACATCACCCTCAACGACCTCTACTTCTTTGAGCCCTTCGAGCCGACGGAGGGCGACATCCTCTTCGACTCGGTCATGACCTGGATGGCAGACGACCCCGACGGCGCTCGCAGCGGGCGCGGCTACGGCTCGCTGCACCTGCCCGACTCGATGCCCTACGTGCGCTCGATGGTGACGCGCTCGTTCATCGCCACCGACCCCTCAAAGATTATCTACCTCGAGTTCGACTCGCGCAGCGACGTGCAGTACAGCATCTTTCTCCGCGCCTCGGCCAACGGCGGCGCCGAGAACGACTACAGCGTGGTGAACATCTACCCCAGCGACGAGTGGAAGCACCTCTACATCAACCTGGGCAAGACATGGGCGTGGGTGAACCACGCGCAAGAGTTCAAGCTGCTGGTTCACGCACTGAACCTCGACGGCAACCAGGGCGGCGAGGTGAGGCTCGACAACGTGAGGCTGATTACCACCAGCAAGGTGCTTTGACGCGATGGACACCAAGCGAAGACAACGCGCGAAATACATTGCAAGCGACCTGCTGTCGGCAGCGCTGGCATGGACAGCCCTGTTCTCCTTCCGCAAGCTGGCGCTCGAGGAGGCCGGATGGGACGGACTCTCGTCGGTGGTGGCCGACAGCAACTACTGGCTGGGACTGGTGGTGGTGCCGCTCGGGTGGCTGGCGCTCTACGTCATCATGGGCAGCTACCGCGACGTGCTGCGACGCTCAAGGGTGAAGGAACTGGTGGAGACGCTGGTGGCCACCCTGATAGGCTCGGTGGTGCTCTTCTTCGTGCTGATTATCGACGACGAGGTGCCACGGCTGGTCGACTACTACCGCTCATTCCTCTTCCTGCTGGCGGTGCACTTCACGCTAACCTACCTGCCGCGGCTGGCCATCACCTCGCAGACCGTGCGCCGCGTGCATTCGCGCCTGCTGGGCTTCCCCGCCATCATGATAGGCGGCGGCAACCGCGCCATGCAGACCTACCTCGACCTGGAGAACCAGGAGACCTACTCGGGCGAGCAGTTCGTGGGCTACGTCGACATCGACACCACCGGGCGTCCGTCGCCGCTGGCAAAGGTGATGCCGAGGCTGGGCACCATGGACGACCTGCCGGCGCTGGTGACGCGACTGGGCGTGGAAGAGGTGATCCTGGCAGTCGAGGAAAGCCAGCGGCACATGATCTGGCAGCTGCTGCCGGCCGTGAACCGCTGCGGCGAACTGATTATCAAGCTCACGCCCGACGCTCGCGACATAATAGTGGGCTCCGTGCGACAGGAGAGCATCTTCCATTCGCCCCTCATCACACTCGACACACGCCTGATGCCCGAATGGCAATACTCCGTGAAGCGCATTGCCGACGTGGTGCTCTCGGCGCTGGCGCTGGTGGTGCTCTCGCCGGTGTTCCTCATCACGGCGGCCATAGTCAAGCTCAGTTCGCCCGGGCCGGTGTTCTACGCGCAGGAGCGCGTGGGCTACCGGGGGCGCCCCTTCAAGATGCACAAATTCCGCTCGATGTATGTCGACGCCGAGAAAGCTGGGCCTGCCCTGAGCAAGGACGACGACCCGCGCATCACTCCTTTCGGCCGCTTCATGCGCAAGGTGAGGCTCGACGAGATACCGCAGTTCTACAACGTGCTGCGCGGCACGATGAGCATTGTGGGGCCGCGCCCTGAAAGGCAGTTCTACATCGACCAAATCGTGCAGCGCGCCCCTGAATACCTGCTGCTGCAGCGCATCAAGCCTGGCATCACGTCGTGGGGGCAGGTGAAATACGGCTATGCGTCGAATGTGGACGAGATGGTGGAGCGGCTGCGCTACGACCTGCTTTACCTCGACAACATGTCGCTCATGACCGACATAAAGATACTGTGCTACACCGTGCTCATCATACTGCAAGGGCGCGGCAAATAAAACCCATTGCAATGAACCTCAAGAACAAAAAGACAACCAATACCTGCCTGGCCGCCGTGGCCGCCTGCACCGTGATGGCCGCCTCGTGCCAGCAGGCCGGGCACGCTCCACGCCTCGACGACGCACAAGACTCGCTGTCGTGGGTGGTGGGCGTCAACATGGCACAAAGCATAAGCCAAGCCTCCGAGGCCACACCGCTCGACGACGAGGTGGTGCTCCAAGCCATGCGCCACACGCTTGCAGGCAAAGCCCAACCGCTGGACGACAGCACGATGCAGGCCGCCTGGCAGTACATCATTGGCGAGCAGCAGTTGGCCGCCATGCGCAAGGCAAGCAAAATGCAGGAAGGCGTCGACGCCCTGCAGGCCGAATACTTCGCCCAGCTGCAGGCCTCGCGCGACGGTGTGGTGCGTCACCCCTCAGGCTTCTACTACGAGGTGCTGCAGAAAGGCAAGGGACGCACGGCGCGCTACGGCGACCGCGTGAGCTTCGACTACCGCAGTTTCACCATGCTCGACGGCGCCCCCTACGACCAGACCTACGGCAAGCGCGAGCCGATAGTGCACAGCGTGGGCAAGCCCATGTTCCAGGGACTGGTGGAAGGGCTGCAGCTGATGAACGCCGGAAGCATTGTGCGCTTCTACTTCCCCTACCAGCTGGCCTTCGGCCCGCAGGGCATGGGCGACATCGAGCCCTACACGCCGTTCATCTACGAGGTGGAGCTGCACGAGATTTACAATAACTGACACAAACCAAATACCGCATAAAACTATGGTGTCATTCATTTTGGCCGTCGTGCTGCTGGTGCTGGGCTACGTGGTCTATTCGAAAGTGGTTGAGCGCGTTGTGGGAGTCGACCCCAACCGCACCACGCCCGCAGTGGCGCATCCGGACGGCGTGGACTACGTGCCGATGAAGCCGTGGCGGGTTTTTCTCATCCAGTTCCTCAACATCGCCGGTGTGGGACCCATCTGCGGGGCGATAATGGGAGCGCAGTTCGGCACGGCCTCGTTCCTGTGGATAGTCTTCGGCTGCATCTTCGCCGGTGCGGTGCACGACTTCATATCGGGCTTCATCAGCCTGCGCCAGGACGGAGCCTCGCTGCCCGAGATACACGGCCGCTACCTCGGCAAGGGCATGAAGCAGTTCATGCGTGGCTTCACAGTGCTGCTCATGATACTGGTAGGGGCTGTGTTTGTGAACACTCCGGCTGTTCTGCTCAACCAGAACTTCACGCCAGGATGGAGCGTGTTTATATGGGTTGGCATCATCTTCGCCTACTATCTAGTGGCCACGCTGCTGCCGATAGACAAGCTCATAGGGCGGCTATACCCTGTGTTCGGACTGCTGCTGCTCGGAATGGCGGTGGCCATTGTGGTGGCCTTCGTGGCCTACCGCCCCGAGATACCCGAGGTGTGGCACGGTCTTTCGAACAAGCACCCCGATGCCAGCCACAACCCGATATTCCCCATGATGTTCATCTCCATAGCCTGCGGAGCCATCAGCGGCTTCCATGCCACGCAAAGCCCCCTGATGGCGCGCTGCATGGTGAACGAGCGCCAAGCCAGGCCAATCTTCTATGGAGCCATGATTACCGAGGGCGTGGTGGCACTCATCTGGGCGGCAGCGGCAACCGTGTTCTACCATGACCCGGTGCTTCTGCAAAAGACCATGGTAGACGGCCATCCGCTGGGCGGCAACGCCATGGTTGGCGTGATTGCCAACGAGTGGTTTCCGAAAGTCATTGCCGTGATATGCGTGCTGGGCGTAATCAGCGCCGCCGTGACCAGCGGCGACACCGCGCTGCGCTCGGCCAGGCTGATTGTGGCCGACTTCATGCACATAGACCAAAAGCCGATAGCCAAGCGGCTGTTGGTGGCGCTGCCGGTATTTGTGCTGGCAGCCGCGCTGCTGGTGTTCTCGCTGATAGACAAGACCGGGTTCGACTACATTTGGCGCTACTTCTCGTGGGCCAATCAGGTGCTGGCGACCGTCACTCTGTGGGCGGTGACGGTATTCCTCTGCCGCCACAAGCCCGGCACTGGTTGGTACTGGATCACCCTCGTGCCCGCGCTGTTCATGACAATGGTGACGGTAAGTTTCCTTTTCGTAGCCGAAAAAGAAGGCCTCGGCAGCATTGTGCCACGCACAGTTGGCTACTGCGTGGCAGCCGTCATAACACTGCTGATATTCACGCTGTTCCTGCTTTGGAAAAGAAGAACACGCGGCCAGCGCCACAACACAGTGGAGTAGCGTTCAGTCCGACCAATAAAAAAAATCCGACCGAGTTCGGATTTTTTTTGTATCTTTGCGGCATGAAAAAAACTATGTTCACCGGGCGCATGAAGATGGCCGACATGATTGCGTCCAACTACGATCTCATACTCATGCTGCCACGATTTGGCATTCCCCTTGGGTTCGGCGAGAAAAGCGTCAAGGAGGTGTGCCGCGACAATGGCGTAGACGACAATTTCTTCCTCACGGTGTGCAACATCTACACCTTCGACGACTACCAGCCCGACGACGAGGAGTTGGCCTCCATAGACAACCGCATGGTTGTGGAACACCTCCAGGCCAGCCACCGCTATTACATAGACGACCGCCTGCCGCACCTTGAGAGTCACTTGAAGCACATTACCATAGGTGTGGGCGAGCAGCAGTCGGCCATACTGCGCAAATACTTCGCCGACTACTGCCGTGAGGTGCGCGAGCATGTGCGCCGTGAGGAGAAGGCACTGGGCTCTGTCATGGAGCATTTCTCGAGCGAGGAACCACTGTGCAAAGCCGTCACCGAGCACTACCAAAAGAGCCACGACAACATAAAAGACAAGTTGAGCGACCTAACCCAAATCATCCTCAAATACATACCAGGCGACAGGCTGAACGAGGAGATGATGGAGCTGGTGTTCGACATTATGCAGCTTAGCCGCGACTTGGAGAAACACGCTCTCATCGAGGAGATGCTGCTGGCCCCGCCGGAGGACTATTCGCTCTCCGACCGTGAGCAGGAGGTTCTCGACCTGGTGGCGCAGGGATTGAGCAGCAAGGAGATTGCCAGCCGCCTGAACATTGCCGTCAACACTGTCAACACCCACCGAAAAAGCATTGCCCGCAAGACCGGTATCAAGAGCGTGGCCGGACTGGCTGTCTACGCGATGCTTAAAAAGAGCTGACACAGAATTATGAAAGGTCTGAAATACATTCGCATTGCCCTCGCGGCACTTATGCTCGCAGGTATGACCCTGCTGCTTTTCGACACCACCGGCGTGCTGCGCCACTATCTTGGCTGGATGCCCAAAATACAACTTCTGCCCGCCGTGCTGGCGCTCAACGTGGTGGTGGTGGTCTCGGTGGTGGTGATGACGCTGCTGATTGGCCGCTTCTACTGCGCCGTGGTCTGCCCTATGGGCATATTCCAGGATATATTTGTGTGGCTGCACAAACTAATCTTCCCCAAACGCAAATACAAGTACATGCGTCCGGCAAACTGGGTGCGTTACCCTGTGCTGGCGCTGTTTGTGGTGCTCATGGTACTCGGCCTCAACGGGCTTGCCGTGCTCATTGCGCCCTACAGCTCATACGCACGCATGGTGACGCAGCTCAACGCTGGCGGTGTGGCCGGGGCGGTAGCCACCGTCACACTCATCGTTGTGGTGGCAATGAGTTTTATCTACGGCCGCCTTTGGTGCAACACCATCTGCCCGGTGGGCACTACGCTGGGGCTGGTGAGCCGATTCCGCATCTTCGGCATCAGGATAGACAGCGAGAAGTGCGTCGGTTGCCGCCGCTGCGAGAAAGGCTGCAAGGCTATGTGCATAGACATTGACCACAAGACCGTGGACCACTCGCGCTGTGTGGACTGCTGGAACTGCCTCGGCCAATGCAAGGTCGGAGCCATCAGCCTTGATTTGGCGCGCGGAAGCAAGAAGGCAGACAACGTCGACAGCAGCCGCCGCAAGTTTGTAGCCACCAGCGTTGCCGTAGGTGCGGCGATGGCTGTGGAAGCGCAGGAGCAGAAGCTGGACGGCGGGCTGGCGGCCATCATGGACAAGCAGACGCCCGACCGCAAGGTGCCAATCAAACCTTTCGGGGCAGGCAGCGTCAAGAACTTTCACTCCCACTGCACCGCCTGCCAGTTGTGCGTCGAACAATGCCCGGAGCACGTGCTGCGCCCTTCCACCAAGCTGGAAAGCCTCATGCAGCCGGAGATGAACTACCACGACGGCTACTGCCGCACTGCCTGCACAAGGTGCAGCGAAGTGTGTCCTGCCGGGGCAATACGCCCGCTGGCGCAGGGCGAGAAAACCACCATCAGCATTGGCCGTGCCATCACGCTCACCTCAAACTGCATCTCTGCCACAGGCAAGGACAGTTGCGGAACATGTGCCAGGCACTGCCCGGCAGCAGCCATCAGCATGGTGACCGGCGACAACGGCAACCCGCGCCCGGTGGTCAACGAGGCGCGCTGCATAGGCTGCGGCGCCTGCGAGTACTACTGCCCTGCCCGTCCGGCAACGGCCATTTACGTCGAGGGCCGCGAGGTGCACGCCGAGGTGTGACACACCCCCTGAAAAGAAATCACCGTGCGCCGCACGGCGCACAAAACCACGCATAAGCAAAGCATGGACAGAAGAACCTTCCTTAAAGGACTGGCCGGAGCCTCGGCCATCGGGGTGGCTGCGGCTGTGGGCTGCGACAACCCCAACAGCAAGAAAGCCGAGGGATTCGCGGCTGGCGAGGTGCCCGCCGGAAAGATGACCTACCGCCCCAATACACATGGCCAGCAGGTGAGCCTGCTGGGATTCGGCATGATGCGCCTGCCGGCCGAGGGCGGCGGCACGGGCAGCAACCGCGACAAAAACGACGCACCGCTCGACCAGGAGCAGATAAACCGCATGGTGGACTATGCCATCGAGCATGGCGTCAACTATTTCGACACCAGCCCAGTCTATTGCAAAGGCCGCTCCGAGACAGTCACCGGCATTGCCCTCAACAGGCACCCGCGCGAAAAATGGCTCGTGGCCACAAAGCTGAGCAACTTCCGCACCTGGACGCGCGAGGCCAGCCTTAAAATGTACCACGAGAGCTTTGAGAAACTGCAGGTTGAATACATAGACTACTACCTGCTCCACAGTTTCGGTGCTCCGGGCGACTTCAACAAGCGCTTCGTCGAGAACGGAATGCTCGACTTCCTTATGGAGGAGCGCGAGAAAGGGCGCATCCGCAACCTCGGCTGGTCGTTCCACGGCGTGCAGGAGGAGTTCGACATGGTGGTTGGACTGCACGAGAAGTATCACTGGGACTTCGCGCAGATACAAATGAACTACGTCGACTGGCTCTACGCGCACGAGATTGAGGAAGAGAACGTCAACGCGCAGCACCTCTACACAGAGCTCGACAAGAAGGAGATACCCATCGTCATCATGGAGCCGCTGCTGGGCGGGCGCCTTGCCACCCTCAACGAGCCGCTGGCCAGGCGACTCAAGGAACGCGAGCCCGACCGTAGCCTGGCCTCGTGGGCCTTCCGCTACCTCGGCATGTTCCCGCGCATCATGACCTCGCTCAGCGGCATGTCGTTCATCGAGCACGTGGAGGACAATGTGCGCACGCACTCGCCAGTCGAGCCGCTGGCCGACGACGAGATGCAGCTGCTCGAGCGCATAGCCGACGAATACGCCCACTTCCCGGTCATACCCTGCACCACTTGCCAGTACTGTATGCCATGCCCCTATGGGCTTAACATTCCGGGCATATTCGCCTTCTACAACAAATGCCTCGGCGACGGCATCATCATGACCGAGGGCACAGCCGAGCAGCGCGAGTTCCGCAAGGCAAGGCGCGACTTCCTCACCGGCTACGACAAAAGCATCGAGCGCCTGCGGCAGGCCGACCACTGCATCGGCTGCGGCGAATGCCTCAAGCATTGCCCGCAACACATTGCCATCCCCGACAAGATGCGCATGATAGAGGACTACACAAACAAACTTAAAGACAGCCTGGTATGAAACTGCTAATGCTTGGCACCTGGGAGATTGTCATCATCGTGCTGGTGGTGCTGCTGCTTTTCGGCGGCAAGAAGATACCCGAACTCATGAACGGTGTGGGTCGCGGCGTGAAAAGTTTCAAGGACGGCATGAACGGACTTGACGACAGCAAGCCGAAGAACGACAACACGCCGGGCAAGGACTGACACTCACCGGCAGCCTCCTGCCCCACCCCGCCCCACCGCCGGCCCGATGACCTTCTGGGATCACCTTGACGAGCTGCGCGGACGCCTGTGGCGCATTCTGCTCGTGACGCTGGCGGCCGCGGTGGCCTGCTTCTTCTTCAAGGAGCAGCTTTTTGCCGTGGTGCTGGCACCAAAGCCGGCCTCGATGCGGCTCATCAACGTCGAGCTCACGCAGCAGTTCCTCACCCACATGCGTGTGTCCCTTTGGGGCGGGGTGCTTGTGGCCTCGCCCTACATCATCTACCAGCTGTTCTCCTTTGTCGCCCCCGGCCTCTACCGCGCCGAGCGGCGGCTTGCCTTGCGCGCCGTCGGCGCGGGCTACCTCCTCTTCGCCAGCGGCGTGCTGCTCAACTACTTTGTGGTCTTCCCCTTCACTGTGCGCTTCCTCGGAGGCTACCAGGTGAACGCCGAGGTCGAGAACAGCATCACCCTCGGCAGCTACATGTCGGTGCTGGGCGTGATGAGCCTGATGATGGGCGCCGTCTTCGAGCTGCCCGTGCTGTGCTGGCTGCTGGCCTGGACCGGACTGCTCCGAGCCGACTTCATGCGGCGCTGCCGACGCCATGCCGTGGTGCTCATTCTTGTCATCGCGGCCATCATAACCCCGACGGGCGACCCAATAACCCTGGCCGTGGTGAGCGTGCCCATCTATGCCCTGTGGGAATTGAGCATCCTGGTTGTGAGGCGTGTGGAGAGGCGACGCCACTGAAGCGACGACACAGTGGCACGGCAGCCCCTGTACCTAACCTTACTTCACGGCGGCAGCCTCCGCATCAACCGTCCCCATATGCAACCATGGCTCTAAGCCCGCCACAAACAACCTAAAGCGAGCCAATAAAGCCATCTGTTCTCCGATTGATGTCCGATTGTTTTTCGATTGTTCTTCGATAATAAATCGAAGAACAATCGAAGAACAATCGGAGAACAATCGAAGAACAGACGGTGTTAGTATTGCCCTGACACCCTTTCTGCTTGGTTTTTAGTGCATTACAACAGCTACAACCCCTCAACTCATTGTAAATGAGCACATCGCAAACACCAAAACAAATTTATTTTCTGTCGTTTTCCCCGCCCATCGAGCACGACAGCCCATAAACGGCCAATCCTACGGCTCATTTCCATGACACACGCCTACAACAGCAGTTGTCGGTACAGATAGTGCACCACTGCTGAAGTCCAGATCATTTTATCAATAGGAGCAATATTCGGGGCTCTGACGATCACCACCTCCTCGCCGAGGGGCATACCGCAGACTTGGCGTAATCGTCGCTGACTGGTGTTGGAACTTCCTATTGTTTTTGGTTTTTGATTTCAGTTAAAAAATAGGGAAATGATTTTCGGGAGAAAAATGATTAGTCCAACTATTGCTGCGGCTATGGCTGATACCAGGACGGCGGCCGCACCAAGGTCTTTGATGTCTCGTTTCCGGTCGTCGCGTTCTGCTTTTACGAAGTCAGCTGTGCGTTCGAGAGAAGAGTTTAGAATTTCGGAGGATAGAACCATACCGATGACAATCGCTACGGCTATCCATTCGTATGGTGCTATCCGGAAGAGAAATCCAGCGACGATAACGCATATTGCCGCAGTGGCGTGAATCCACGAGTTGTGTTCTTCGCGGAATAACACCCGAAGCCCTGCAAAAGCGTAGGTGAAACTTTTTATCCTTTTCCTTATCGAAAATCGTTCCTTTTCCATTTTCTCTTATGTGTGTTTGTTGTATCGGTGCAATCCGTTGTTTCATTTTGGCAATTTCATCGCACATAACTATACAACTGTGTTTAGTGCAGGATACAAACTGCGCAGAAATGAAAAGAAGGTGTCCCAAACTTATGGAACACCTTCAAAACGCCACTTCATTTCTGCATGCGGTCGAGATACTGCCCGAAACGGATAGAAATTGGTGTCCATACGGCAGCCACTACCAGAATGATTAATGCATCAAACAGAACAAGCTTGGCGATTATAGCATAGTGATTGACAAGATTCACCACCACTATGATTACAACCATCAGGACAACATTGCCCAGGAATTTCCTTAGGTGCAACTTTATATCCATGTCTTTTCTGTTGTTTATATTTTTTGTTTCAAGAGAGTGTCATCTCTTCGAGAGTGCAACTTTGGTTGAGTGGACAATCGTCGCCTTCGTTCCTATTTTTTCTTCTCTTTTTTATTCTTAAGACAACGAACAGCCATGGTGACGGACAATTCACCAACCACTCCACCAAAGACACCACATATCAGAGCCAATAACCATTCCATGATTGGTTGCGAAGTTGCATACTTACTATCACTTGCGTTTCAGCACGGCGTGGACTTTCTCCACGATGTCGGCAGCACGGAGGTGGTAGTTGGTGAGCATCTCGTCGGGAGTGCCGCTCTCGCCGAACTTATCATCCACAGCCACGTACTCCATCGGTGTGGGGCAGTGCAGGGCAAGGGTCTGCGCGATGCTGTCGCCAAGGCCACCGTTGAAGAGATGCTCCTCGCAGGTTACAACGGCGCGAGTCTTGCGTGCGCTAGCCACGATGGCCTCCACGTCGAGCGGCTTGATGGTATGGATGTTGATCACCTCGGCACTCACGCCTTCCTTCTCCAGTTGTTCGGCGGCTTGCAGGGCTTCCCAGACGAGGTGGCCGCAGGCGAAGAGCGTAACGTCCTTGCCTTCGTTGAGCATCTGTGCTTTGCCAATCTCGAACTTCTCCCCTTCGGGCAGGAAACAAGGCATCTTCGAGCGACCGAGGCGCAGGTAGACGGGGCCTTCATACTCGGCAGCAGCCAGCGTGGCGGCTTTGGCCTGGTTGAAGTCGGCCGGCACCAGCACCGTCATGCCCGGCAGGGCTTTCATGAGTGCGATGTCCTCCATGGTCTGATGCGTAGCACCGTCCTCGCCGAGCGAGATGCCGGCGTGCGAGCCGCAGATCTTCACGTTCTTGTTGCTGTAAGCAACTACCTGGCGTATCTGGTCGTAGACGCGGCCGGTGACGAACTCGGCAAAGCCGCCCAAGAAAGGCACCTTGCCGCAGAGGCTCAAGCCTGCAGCGATACCGACCATATTGGCCTCGGCGATACCGCACTGGATGAAGCGGTCAGGGAACTCCTTGGCGAAACCGTCCATCTTGACGCTGCCTTTTACGTCGGCGCTCAGCGCGACGACATTCTCATTTCTGCGGCCAGCCTCCACAAGGCCTTCGCCCATGCCAGCGCGCAACTCTTTCATTGATTGTTTTTCGTAGTGGGTCATAATCATTATTGTTTTATTGTTTTATTGTTTTATTGTTTGTTTATCAATCGTTGTATCGAATCTATTGTATTCTCTCCATAGTACAGTTGCCCCGTTGACAACTTGTAAAACGCTGTATAGTGGGAAATATCTTTCCCCTCGCCATAATATCTAACGTCTGCCTCCTCTTTCAGCAAATCATACGGATCATAAACGGTGTATTCCGATTTCAGTCGGACATCACCTTCAAAAACGGTATTCAGAATAACCTTACGTTTTTCCACAAACCCATGCCTTTCATATATTACGATATCTCGATCGTCAAAGAAGCCGTGCGACTGCTCGAGGTAAACGATGTATTGTCCGTCACCCCATAGCCTCTTGTTTATGAACGATGCCTGAACACAGACAAACTCAAAACCAACTAACGCAATAGCAAGACAACATAAGCCTCCAGCAGTTTTCCACCCCCAATGCTTACCGTAGACTAAATGGATGATAAGCCATACAAGATATATCACGGCAAGCAGTGTGGCGAAAATAAATACATATTTGTCCAGCTGCCAGAACAGTGTATCCCACCATTTATTAAGGCGCGGCCTCACCGCAAACCACGTTCCCCACAACATTAATGCCGTGATGCCGATGATTCTGCGTATGGTTTTTGCTTTCATCTGTTTTTGGGTTATTCTTGTTCATCAAATTCACCACCATCTTCACCATCACGTCCTTCCCCTCGGTGCGGATCTCTCATCCGTGCGGCCAACCTCCACAAGGCCTTCGCCCATGCCAGCGCGTAGCTCTTTCATTGATTGTTTTTCGTAGTGGGTCATAATATTGTTGTTTTATTTGTTTTTGTTTAAATGTTTCTCTCGGTGATCCTTCGGCGATTCTTTTACGTGGGTTTGCTCAACAAGTTCACAGGCCATTCCCTTCGGTCAGGTAGATATGTGCCTTCTATGTAGTATATACAAAATCCACCTTGCATTAACGAGAATTTAACAAGAATATTGCCCTCTCTACACGCCTATTTTCACGTAAATAGAAAATAAATTTGGCCAGTTTTGAAAAAGATTGTGTACTTTTGCATCGCCTTTCGACAGGAAAAGAAAGACCTTTAGAAAACGCGTTTTCGTTTTATTCCGATAATGTGAACAACTACATCTCACCAAATAAATGTTTGGAGATGAGGGAAGATAAAGTGTTCATTTGGATTATAGCCTACTGTTTCTATGATTGCCAGACCGATACGCGAGTTTATGATAATGGTCATCAAGTGAAGCTGAATTTGCCGAATGGACATCAGATAGTATCTAAAGAATAAAAAAAATATAGCAATGATACAGAAGAAACTATGGATGCTGGCCGCCATTTTCGCAATCTGCGGCGCCAGTGTAGCAACAAGCTGTACGAACAATAAAGAGGAGGCCGAGGCCACAGTTAGCCCAACTGATGACAGCAGCCAGTTCGTCACCATTACCGACGTAGTGCCCGACGTGATTTTGGAGATACGCTACTACGGCACGTACAATTTCGTGGGCTGTCGTATCGACGGCTACGAGGAACCGACGGCACTGCTGACACGGCGGGCTGCCGACAGCCTGAAGGCCGTCAGCGACGACGTGATGGCACTGGGCTACCGCCTGAAGATATACGATGCCTACCGTCCGCAGAAAGGCGTAGACCACTTCGTGCGCTGGGCGCAGGACATGGAGGACACCAGGATGAAGCCATACTTCTATCCCGACCTGGACAAGAGCGTGCTCTTCGAGCAGGAGTACATCTGCGAGCACAGCGGCCACACGCGTGGCTCTACCGTCGACTTGACGCTCTTCGACATGGCCACAGAGAAGGAGCTCGACATGGGCGGCACCTTCGACTGGTTTGGTCCCGAAAGTCATCCCGACTTCTGTGGCAATCCGGAGACGGGCGAATATACGGGCGATAATTCAAAAAGTCCTTCCGATCCAAAGCGAAGCATCACCGCCGAGCAGTTCGAGCACCGCATGATTCTGCGCCGCGCCATGCTCGCCCACGGCTTTAAACCCATAGACACGGAATGGTGGCACTTCACCCTCCGCGACGAGCCTTTCCCCGACATTTACTTCACCTTCCCAGTTAAACAGATCAAATGAGACAAATAAAACCATGGATGTTCGCCGCCATCCTGACATTATGCGGCTTGGTAGTGCTAACCTCATGTACCAATAAGGATGACCCAGGGAGACCCGACAGACAGGTGTACACTGGTGTGCCGCTCGTCATACTTGACACCGACCTAGGTTCCTCGACCGACGACCTCTTTGCACTGGCGATGCTGCACCGCTATGAGCAGGAGGGGCGTTGTCGCTTGCTCGGCGTGGTGGTGGATCGCATGGGCGAGGCCAATGCGGCGATTGCCGACGTGATGAACACTTATTTGGGGTGTCGCACCCGAGAGGGGGCAACACCCAAAATATCCGAGACGCCCATCGGACTCGTCCGCGAGGGAATCCCTGCGCCACAGGTGTGGATAGATTACGGGGCACTGCCCACCTACGTCAATGCCGACGGCAGCCCGATGTTCCAGCGCAGCGTCGGCGACTACTCGGCGCTGCCCGACGGCTACGTGCTCTACCGCCAGCTGCTGGCCGCACAGCCCGACCACTCGGTGAGCATCTGCTCCATAGGCTTCGTCACGGCGTTGGCCGCGCTGTTGCAGTCCGAAGGCGACGAGTACTCGCCTCTCAGCGGCGTGGAACTGGTCCGTCGGAAGGTGAAGTGCATCTACCAGATGGGCGGCGTGTTCGGCCAGTCCGTCGAGCCCGACTTCAACCTCTCGCAGGGCATCACCTTTGCCCAGACGTTCTTCCGCCTCTGGCCCGAGGACGTCGACATGGTGTTCTCGCCCCAGGAGGTGGGAGAGAACGTCGAGTACAAGCCAGAGCAGGTCATCAGCGACATCGCGAGGACCGACGCGCACCCCATCAAGCAGGTCTACATGACGTGCGACTGCAACACGGGCCAGATGATGTGGGACCCGATGGCTGTTATCCAGGCCGTGGAGGGCGACGACCTTTTCACGCTCTCCCCTCGCGGCCGCGTCACCCTCACCCCGCAGGCCGAGACCATTTTCACCCCATCGGCCACGGGAAACAGCCGTTACCAACTGCCCGGCACTGCCGACTGGAACGCCGCAATGCTGGAGAAAATCAGACGATATAACAGAATGATGTAAAGCATGAACGGAAAACTGAATTGGTCTCAGGTCACCGTAGTCCTACTCTGCTGCGCGACAGTTATATCCTGCTTTTCGGACAACAATAAGAGGACAACTGCCAGCTCGGAGAACTATCCCGCCGAACCTGACTACGGGGACACTACACAGTGGTACATCACCAATCGGGGAGCCGTTGCCGACGTGTTCTACATCATCTCGACAGAGACAGGCGACTATACGTTGCCCAGTGGAGATATGTGCCATTATGCCAATACATATAACGATAGCCTCCGGTCGTTGCTCCTTGGTGAGATGATGGGTGTGGACAAGCTGGTGAGCGGGAAACTGAACTTCTTCTCTCCTTACTACAGACAGTGTTCACTACAGACTTTCCAAAGCGACAGTCTGATGGCGGCTCGGATGCCGTTGGCGGTAAATGATGTGCAGCGAGCTTTTAAGTATTATTTAGCGCACAAGAACAATGGTCGCCCCTTCATACTGGCAGGATTCAGTCAAGGTGCATTCATCATGCTGGAATTGCTGAAAGAGATGGACGACGACACCTACGAGCGAATGATTGCAGCCTACGCCATCGGCATCACCATCGGAGAGACAGGACCTCACATCGTACCCGCCAAATGTGCTTACGACACAGGTGTTACCATCTGCTACAACTCCGTCCGCGATACGACCTGCACCCTGCACGGATGGGAAAAGAGCAGCGTGGCCATCAATCCCGTGAACTGGCGAACGGATAGCACCAGCGCCTTGCTCATTACCGAGCCGTCGCCGTTACTACCATCAGCCAGTCAAAAAAAAGACACAATGATCATCCATCTTGACACCGCCACAGGGCTACTCATCGTGGAAGGCTTCACCGCTCAGGACTACATGCTGCCGTTGATAGGTGTGGATGGAAACTACCACAGCCGCGAAATCTGGCTCTATCGCAACCAGCTCCGCGAAAATATGGCACTGAGGGCCAGCATGAAAATGGAACATGGTTTTTCTACAACTGAACCATAGTTCCAATCAATCAACGCACTTATGGACGAGAGCTGGATGAATGAATCAATGAGGCTGTGCGAGGTGACTTTCTTGGCTTCGGCACACAGGAACCATTCGCGTTCGAAGAGTTCCTGCTGCACTGGGTTTTTGCGACGGCTGGTGACGGCAAAATCCACGTCGCCAAGTATCGGCGTTGCATCGTAGGCCTGAAAAAAAACCTGTCGCACAGGGCGTTCTTTATGTCCTCCTCGCGGAGGCTGGCAGAGGGTTCCGTATTCTTTATTCGTTTCTTTGAAACAGTCGTTTTCTCGCCTCAGCAGACAAGCAAGCTTGTCTGTATTCGGCTTATCATTTTGAACTGCAAAAATACGCTTTGTTTCTGAATCTGCATAAAATTTTTTGTAGATGCGGTGTTCCCAAGTTCCGCGCGATTAAATCTTAGTTTCTGCGGCCAGCCTCCACGATGCCTTCACCCATGTCAGCACGCAGCTCTTTCACCGGTTGTTTTTCGTAGTGGGTCATAATATTGATGTTATTATTGATTATTTATCAAAGATATCAGTGAGTCATTCTTGTCTTGGCCATATAGATGGCCATCGCTCAAGCGGTAAAATGCAGTGGCGTGACAAATGCTGTCAGACTCGAAATAGGGGGAATACGTAAACTCCTCTTTTATCAAATCGAGAGGAACGTACATTGTGTACTCCGGTTCCTCGTTCTGTCCCCAATCTTCGCATCGCAGACGGTACATCTTTCTATCAATAAGACCTTCCCGCCGATAAAGCACAAGGATTCTTGACTCAATAAGGCCATCAAATTCGGAGTACACCACATAGTCTTTATTGCTCCATGCCCTATGGTCAGTTAGCATTGTCGAGACGAAAAACAACACACCGCATATATATATGACCATGGCACAGCCAAGCCATGCCGCAGTCCTAATCAACCAATGTTTGCCTCTGCCGATATGGATAGTCAGCATTATAGCATAGACGGGGGTAAGTATCAACGCTGTCCCGAAAGCCCACCCGTCGAGCTGATATGCAATCTTGACACCCTCGTCCAAAGACATCGAACAAACAACTACCACCCACAGCGCCAATGCCGTGATGCCGAGGATTCTGCGCACCATTCCAGTCTTCATCTGTGTCATTATTTATTACTCAAATTAATAATCATCATAAATTCCTGCTCGGTTTCGTCAATAATCTCGAAGCCGACTTTCTTGTACATTCGCACAGCGTAGTTGGCTTTTTGTACGGCGAGTGAGGCTTGACGGCAAGTATGGCTTGCATGGCGGCCTCGTAGGTAGCATGGAATGGCGCCTCGGCGGTGGTGTCAGATACAGAGAGACGCTGGTAGTCATAACTGTCGAGCGTAGAGAGGGCGTAGGTATAGTCTACCACCACATCAAGCAGCCCTTGACTGTCTACAGGATCTTCTTCTCCACGATTAAGCGTGCGCCCCACCAATTGCACCAGCTGCCGCAGCTCTACAAGGTTCTCCTGCCGTATCTTCTCGTTGATGGCATAGCCTTTGGTGAGGTAGTCCTTCAGCACACGATTAGCCCAGATGCGGAACTGCGTACCACGCTGACTCTTCACGCGGTAACCTACGGATATGATGACGTCGAGGTTGTAATAGTCCACCTGATAGGTTTTCCCGTCACTGGCAGTTGTTGCAAAATTTGCAACAACTGCATCGCGGTCTAACTCACCCTCCTTAAATACATTCTTTATGTGTCTCGACACTGTGGATTTGTCACGTTGAAACAAATCTGCCATCAGATCAAGTGTAAGCCACACAGTGTCATTCTGCATTTTCACCTCGATGCTGCTCTGTCCATCGGTGGTCTGGTAGATGATTATCTCTCCGTGGCTCTCCATGCTCGGTGCTTCCTTCTCTTTGTGATTCATTATTTTCAGGCATTCTTTATGATGGGCAATCTGATGATTGTTTTGCACTTGTCTGGAGCAGTCTTTCGCGGGTCGGAGAGGTATATCTCGTGGTGACGACGGTTATTGTTCAAGTCCACGGCGTAGCCTTGTGCCTCGGCATAGGCCTGCATAGCGGCGATGGCTGCAGGCTCGTCGTCGTAGGAACCGATGTGCATACATTGCACACATGAGCCCTCATTGTAGGTAAAAAACTCAACCTGCGAGAAGTCGGCTTTCTTTTTGCGCGTAGCCTCGGCGAAAGCCCAATCAAAATCCTCTCGCTCGACAAAATCCGGCAAACGAATCATGGAAATGAAACAGAGTTTGCTCTTGTCAGCATACACAGATTCTCCATCCTCCGTCCACCACAGCCCCTCCAGCGGTGGCACCACGTAGTCGAAGTACCCCTCTATGCAGCGGTCTCCTTTCTTGCTCATCTTGATGGTATAGGCGATGCCGTACAGCAGTTCGATGCCACGTTTATACTCGCCATTCTCCTCATTGGGATTCCCCTTGCCCCTGACGGCAACAAAGTTCATCGGCGGCACAACCTCTACCGTCGGTTTGGTTGCCGGTTGGTATAATGTTTTGTACTCTTTCTTATAGTCGAATGCCATATCCTTTTATCATCAGTTATTCTTGTTTTTGAAATCCACCTCCACCTTCACCGTCACGCCCGTATTCTCGGAGCGGCCGTACCTGCTACCGCAGCTCTACAAGGCTCTCCTGCAGTATCTTCTCGTTGACGGCATAGCCTTTGGTTAGGTAGTCTTTCAACACCCTATTGGCCCAGATACGGAACTGCGTGCCACGCTGACTCTTCACGCGGTAACCTACTGACATGATGACGTCTAGGGAATAGAACGGCACAGGCTTCTTCACCCCATTAACGTGCAAAAAATACACGTTATTCTCTCGTTCAAGCTCGCCTTCCTTGAACACGTTGATTACATGACGGCGGACATTCGACTCTTCCCTGTCAAACAGCAGGGACATCTGTGCTGTCGACAGCCACACCGTATCCTGTTCCATCTTCACCTCCAGGCGAGTCTGCCCGTCGGCGGTCTGGTACATGATTATCCCCCCTCGGTTCTCCATAAAAAATATTCAGCAACAATCAATCACCTAGAAAACAACGTAAAATCTGTAAGCGCGCAACTCTTTCATCGATTGTTTTTCGCAGTGGGTCATACCATTGATGTATTATTTGTTTTGTATTTTGTATTGTAAATCTTCGTCAATGTATCAGTGATTATTCTGTATGGGTTACGTGTAACTTCCACGAAAACCTACCCGATACTAACGGGTATTTAACATTGATATTGCCCCAACCATACGCCAAAATTATTGCGAAAAACAAAATATTTTTGGCCACATCGGAAAATGTGTGTATTTTTGCAATCGATTTCGATGGATGAAATCACGAAGCGTTATGCTCGTTCTTGTTGATGGGAATGTAGGAAACTCACAGCGGCAAGAGAGTGTAATGGTTCTCGCTTTGTGGCGTGGACTGTTACGGCTACATCTTCCGCAAAGTTTTTTTCCTACAACCTCCATCAAAAGAAATGGTGTATCAGTACCACGCCTTCGTATGATGAATCAGCATCCTGTGGTACGAGGGTACACAAAGAAGAAAGGGTAAAAAAATGGAGGATTTTGCCATACTGTTAGGCGGACTGATAGGGGAAGCGATAAATGTAGCGCTATGGGTAGCAACATGGAATCTTGCAAAAAAACGTAAGATTGGCCTTACAAAGGCGAGTTATCTGTCATTATTCCTAACAGTAATAGTGGGCTTTTTTGTAACGTTGTTTTCAAAAAAAATTAACAAAACAACAAAGCAACCCACCTACAAGCAAAGGCTTCCGTATGAGAACACCACCGCCATGTTGATTGCGGCAATCCTATACATCCTCTACGGCGTAGCATTGGACGTTGTAGGCATGTTCAGCGGCAACGAAGGCGCTTATTATCACTATCTTATACAGTTACAGTTTATCATTGCTCTTGCATGGGGTATTTTGCTGCTCTTCGAAAGGAGGAATTTGCTAAGACGAGTCATGCCCCCCGCATATTATGCGGCATACAGCGTGCCTTGTGGAAAGGGCTTTGTGTTCGAGACAAATATGCAGAGGGTTACCTCCGGCAGCATACATAAAGGCACCTCCGACACCTTCTGCTGGATAGTGGCGGAGGAGAACGGCGATGACGTCTACAGAGTGAGCATCATTGGTGTCACTGGGCGGACCATCTTACAGCCTGTGCTGATGAAAAAAATGTGGTATACGAAACTCGACGAATGTATGACCCTTGTATCTGATGATACAGAGTACGTGTTGCGGGTGTTTTACAATGCTGAACAGATTGTGAGATGCGTCATCTATCGCAAATCAATAGATTTGCATATTTACTACCTAATCGAATAGCATTATGGCAGAAATTGACGATGATTTGATGGAAGTTAGCGAATCCAGATCCTCCCAATTGGGTGCGAAATTCACACAGCTCAACCCAACAACCAGTCGTGCACCAACACCACAACAAATGGATGGCATAAACACAGCATTCCGGATAGTCCACTACGTCATCGACGCTGGTATGCTGGCCATGTCGTTTTGGACACGTAATCAGGAAGGTATTGCACCATGGATTTTTTGTATTGCACTAATCCTATGGTTGTCCTACAGGCTATTGTACTTCCAACGTGGCAAAATTGTAGACAATCTTATGGGATTCTTCCTTTTTGCAGCGACCATAATCTTCTTTATCTTTTTCATACATGAGAAAGATGATGACTATATAGGCAATTTACTCCTTGGTGTTGTATATTTAGGCTTTTTCTGTGCATGGGGTGCAATCAGACAGAAGCGCAAAGAAAATGAACACACCAACAAATAAGCTGCGCATTATACTACCGGCCTCGATATTGCTCTTGACCACAATAATTACTGCCGGGATATATACACACGTCCAGTCGCAGTACGAAAAGCACAATTCAAGAGGCTACGAGGAGGGAGAGGCTCATGGATATTGCCGTGGAGATGACGACGGCTACAACGAGGGATATGATGATGGGCTTAAAAAGGGCTATGCCAACGGATATTATGCGGGATATGGCGAGGGATACAGAGATGGACATAGAGAGGGTTATTGTGATGGTTATTGGACTGGAGCAACAATATGGTAGCTAAGTTGTGAACAAGTTACTCCACTTTTAGGGGACATCTACGAAAGGTGTCCCATTTTTAATGCTTTTTTTTACTTATCTTTACCTTTTGGTCGAGGGTTTTTCGCACCATTACCCAGTTGTTATTGCTTGCATCTGCAAAGCGGTATTACAACACTTATTCTTCATCGAATAACGGCGGACATTCCTTCGTGTATGGGCTACATGCAACTTCCACGAAAACCTACCCGATATTAACGGGTATTTAACATTGATATTGCCCCAAACACGCGCCAATAATATTGCGTAAGCCAAAATATTTTTTGCCACATCGGAAAATGTGTGTACCTTTGCGCCCGGTTTCGACAGCGAAACAACGGAGCGTTATGCTTTACTCTGACAATCGTGAACGTGAGAAATTCCAAAATGTCAGCAGGGTGGGTATAAGGGTTCGCGCGTACAGCGTGGGCTGTTTTTCACATCTACTGACAAAGGTAATTCTCACGACCTACGATTGACAGAAGTGGTATAAACCAGTGCCACGCTTCGTTTTTTTCACAACGCCCAATCGGCACTGGTGGGCTTGACGACAAAAAAACTGAAGGGGCAACAGGATAAAACGGCCACGGAAGACTATGTCAAACAGATTGACAGGAACGTACACCATCGACCTGGGCGAAGGAAAGAAAACCTTCGTCGCGGAAGCTGAAAACGAGAGAGGGGTAAAAATCACGAGATCGACGACAATCTACGACAGTGATGCCGACAGCACAGTATCAGACAAGATGGCCCAGACGATTCAGGATGTACAAAACGCCTGGTGAAAAAAAAGCGCCCACGAACATGCGGGCGCTTTTTTTATTGCAGGACACACCCCGGCAGGGACGCGTCACGGCCGCCTGTTTTTCGATTGTTCTCCGATTGTTCTTCGATTGTTCTCCGATACTAAATCGAAGAACAATCGAAGAACAATCGGAGAACAATCGAAGAACAGACGGTGTTGACATTGCCTCAATGCCCTGTCATGCTGATTTTCAGCAATATACAGCCATTTGCAACATAAAACATTCCATAACACACTGAATAGCAATACGATAACAACATACTAAAACAGACAAATGTATTGGTTGGAAAATGGAATTAATCCGTATCTATGCAACAGTGTTCCAGAAACCATGGCCGGCGGCGCCTGCAGGGATGGCAAAGTGGAGCAAAGAGACGCCGTGAGCCGCGCCAAAGGCGGGCGGGACAAGGCGCATGGCAGCACAGCGCAAGCCCACAATGAATTGACTCACTGCGGAAAGCAGACGGCAGGGCATTTTTTCTTGCCTGTTTTGCGGAAAATTCGTAACTTTGCAATTTATTATAACACGATAACAAACCACAGCGTAGTATGTATACAGACACCACCAAATTCATCGGCGAAGGCCTCACTTATGACGACGTGCTGTTAGTGCCCGCCTACAGCGAGGTGCTGCCGCGCGAGGTGACGGTTGCCTCGCGTTTTTCGAAGAACATAATGCTCAACACGCCGCTGGTGAGCGCGGCTATGGACACCGTGACCGAGGCGGCCATGGCCATAGGCATGGCGCAGGAGGGCGGCATAGGAGTGCTGCACAAGAACATGAGCATAGAGCGCCAGGCCAACGAGGTGCGCAAGGTGAAGCGCGCCGAGAACGGCATGATCATCGACCCTGTGACGCTCGACAAGGACGCCAAGGTGAAGGACGCGCTGCGGCTGATGGAGGAGTACGGCATCGGCGGCATACCGATAGTGGACAGCAACAAGATGCTGATAGGCATGGTGACCAACCGCGACCTACGCTTCGAGCGCGACATGGAGCGCCCGCTGAACGAAATAATGATCACCAAGCTGATAACGACCCACGAGGGCACAACCTTCGCCGAGGCGACGGACATACTGCAGCAGCACAAGATAGAGAAGCTGCCCGTGGTGAACAAGGCGGGCCAGTTCATGGGTCTCATCACCTACCGCGACATCATGAAGACCAAGGAGCGCCCCAATGCCTGCAAGGACAGCAACGGCCGCCTGCGCGTGGCCGCCGGTGTGGGCATCACGCCCGACATGATGGAGCGTGTGGACGCGCTGGTGAAGGCAGGTGCCGACGCCATTGTGATTGACACCGCCCACGGGCACTCGATACGCGTGGTCGAGGCGCTGAAGAAGGTGAAGTCTACATATGCCGGCATCGACGTGGTGGTGGGCAACATCGCCACCGGCGAGGCGGCCATCATGCTGGCCGAGGCCGGTGCCGACGCCATAAAGGTGGGCATTGGGCCGGGCTCGATATGCTCCACACGCATAGTGGCGGGCATCGGCGTGCCGCAGCTGACGGCGGTGTGCGAAGTGGCCGGGGCGCTGAAGCAGTGCGGCTTCGACGTGCCGATAATAGCCGACGGCGGCATACGCTACAGCGGCGACATCGTCAAGGCGCTGGCGGCAGGAGCCAGCTCGGTGATGGTGGGCTCGCTGGTGGCCGGAGTGGACGAGGCGCCGGGCGAGACAATCATCTACGAGGGGCGCAAGTTCAAGAGCTACCGTGGCATGGGCAGCCTGGAGGCCATGCAGAGCGGCTCGAAGGACCGCTACTTCCAGGACAAGGAGACCGACGCCAAGAAGCTGGTGCCGGAAGGCGTGGTGGGGCGCGTGCCCTACAAAGGCACGCTGGGCGAGGTGCTCTACCAGATGGTGGGCGGCCTCAAAGCAGGCATGGGCTACACCGGCAGCGCCAGTATAGCCGACCTGCAGCGCGCAAGGTTCATCCGCATCACCGACGCCGGACGCACCGAAAGCCACCCGCACGACATAGCCATCACCCGCGAGGCGCCCAACTACTCGCGCTAACGTGCAAACACCGACGGGCAGGGGCTGAACATCACATCAACGACGACACATGACGATGAACAAACTGAGAAGCAAGGCCGCCGTGGCAGGCATGGCCGCGATGCTCTGCCTGCCGCTCGGCGCGCAGGCGCAGGACGACGGCAAGAGGGAGCTGCCCGTGATGGAGGTGGGCGGCGAGAAGATATACATGAGTGAGTTCATGCGCGACTACAACTCGGCCCTCGGGGCACAGATGAGCCGCGGCGACCTCACGACGCAGGAGAAGCGCGAGGCATTCGACGAGTACGTGCAGCTCTACGCCATCTTCAGGGCAAAGCTGGCCGACGCCCACCGCCTCGGGCTCGACACCACAGCCGGGCTGCGCAAGGAGCTGGCGCACTACCGCCGCGACCTGGCCGCGCCCTACCTCATCGACTCCGCCGAGCTGCGCCGCCTCATGGCCGAGGCCTACGAGCGCAACCACTACTCGCTGCGCGCGGCGCACATACTGGTGCAAGTGCCCTTCTACGCTGGCGAGGCCGACACGCAGAAATACCTGGACAAAGCCAACGAGCTCTACCGCCGAATAACAGAGGGCGGCGAGGACTTCCACAGCGTGGCCGCCAGCTACTACTCAGAGCAGCGCCCTGGCGCGCCGTATAACGCCAACGAGGGCGAGCTGGGCTACTTCTCGGTGTTCGACATGGTGTACCCCTTCGAGAATGCCGCCTATGCGCTAAAGGTGGGCGAGGTGAGCCGGCCGGTGCGCACCCGCTACGGCTACCACATCATCAAGTTGCTTGACAAGGTGGAAGGGCTGTACGGACGGGTGACAATGGCCCATATATGGCTGCAAAGCCCCGACTCGACCCAGCGCAAGGGAGAGATAGGGTTGATCTACAACCGTCTGCAGGAAGGCGTGTCATTCGCCCAGGCCGCCCGCCAAAGCGACGACAAGAGCACGGCCAACAACGGCGGCATTATCCCCGACGCGAGCCTCACGCAGCTGCCGGTGGAATACATCCACAAGCTGGCCACGCTTCAGCCAGGCGAATACAGCCGCCCATTCTTCACCCAGTATGGATGGCACATCATCCAGCTGGTGAAGCGCGACACGCTGCCCCCGGCCAACGACCTGGAGAACTTCTACCGCCAGCGCATGGCCCGCGACCCGCGCGGCGAGAACTCGCGCAAGAAGTTCGCGGCCAGCTGCCGTGCCAAATACGTCGTTGTGGACCGCACCACGACACCCGCACCGCTGCCCAAGGGCAGGAAAGCGCGCAAAGGCGAGGCTCAGCCCATGCAGGCCTCGCTGGCAGAGCTGATGCACAACGTGGGCGACACCGTGTACCAGGGGCGCTGGACATTCGACGCAAGCCTTTTCACCGACACCACCGCCCTGGTGGTGGCACAAGGCCGCAGGTACACGTCGCTCGACGTGGCACGCTACATCGACGCGCACCAGAAGAAAAGCACACTCAAGAACATCGAGATATACGTGCACGAGGCTTACGACAACTTTGTGGACAGCGTGGCCATAGACTGTGCCGACCGCGACCTGGAGCGCGACTACCCCGACTTCGCCCGCATAGTGGACGAGTACCGCCGTGGGCTGATAATCTTCAACTACAACGACACCATGATATGGCGCAAAGCCGTGCAGGACACCCTGGGCTTCGCCAGCTTCTATGCCCGCGAAAGCGTGAAGAAAAGCCTCGACAACCCGGAAGACAGCGTCTTCTTCTTCCACCCACGCGCCAGACTGACGCTGGTAGACATCGCCTCCGACAAGGTTCTGAAACCATCGGCCGCGCGCAAGCTGGCAGAGAAGAACCTGCGGAAGAAAGGTGGCAGCAGTGCGCTGCGCGAGGCACTGAAAAAGAAGATCACCGACGGACTGAAGGTAAGCTCCGAGCTGGTGGAGCAAACCAAGCAGTCGCTGCTTGCTGCCGACGAGTGGCAGGAGGGCGTGTACATCCACACCAACGACGACGGTAGCTACCGCATGGTGGTTGTGGAAGAGGTGCTGCCACGGTCGCTGAAAGGCATGGTGGAGGCTCGGGGCTACTACCTCAACTCATGGCAGAACGAAGTGGAGCAGGAACTCAACATGAGCCTGCGCCGCCGTTACAACATCAAGATCAACAACAATGCCCTGCAGGCCATTCCTCTGTAGCATTGCATTGGCCGCACTGCTGGCAACGGCGTGCAGCAACGGCAACGACCGCTCGCCGCTGGTGGCGGTTGTATACGGCCACGAGCTGCACCGCTCCGACCTCGACGGACTGGTGGGTGAAGGAGTGGCATCAGAGGACAGCGCGACTATAGTCGACAACTACATTGAGCAATGGATACGACAGACCGTCATCCTGTCGAAAGCGGAGAAGAACATCACCGACAACTTCGACCGCCAGTTGCGCGACTATAAGAACAGTCTGATCACCTATGCTTACGAGCAGCAGATTGTGAGCCAGTTGCTCGACACCATTGTAACCCAGCAGCAGGTGGCCGACTACTACGAAAGCCACCGCGAAGACTTCCGCCTGCGCTATGCAATCGTAAAGGCCGTCTATGTGGCCGTGCCAGCCAAGTCGCCGTCGCTTGCAAAGATGAAAGGCATGATGTATAAACAACACTTCGAGGACAGCGAGGTGGTGGCTTTGGAAGAAGCGGCCACACAGGCGGGGCTGGCCGGGTCGTTTGACGCCGTGAGCTGGATACCATTCCACACACTGCAGCGTGCGGTGCCGGTCACAACCACCGACGAAGACTCATACCTGCGGCAACACAAGACAATCAGCGTCGACGACGGCGAGGTCACGTACCTGGCAAGAATAATAGAATACAAGCCAAGCGGCGACATCTCACCAATAGAGCTGCAAAGCGACAACATCCGTTCACTGATACTTAACCATCGCAAATCGGAGATACTGCAGCACATGCAGGCCGACCTGCTCAACGAGGCAGAAAACAGCGACAACGTGAAAAGATATTTATGAAAAGAACACAACTGGCAATAATAGCATCACTGCTGCTGGCATTCCTCTCGGCAGCCATGCCACTCAAGGCTCAGGAAGTGACACTCGACGGTGTGGCGGCAGTAGTGGGACGCAACATTATCAAGTACTCCGACATTGAGCGTGCCTACGCACAGATGAAAATGCAGTCGGGCGGCAAGATCGACCCCTCGAGCAAATGCAGCATTCTGGAGAACCTTATCCTCAACCAGCTGATGCTCCATAAAGGAGAGATAGACAGCGTGGACAAGGACATACAGAAGGAAGAGATTGACGAGTACGTGCAGAACTTCTTGAAGAACGACATGCGCCAGTATGGCAGCCGTGAGGGACTGCGCGAGGCCACGGGCTTCACCTACGACGAGCTCAAGGAACAGTATGAGCGAATGGTGAGAAACGCACTGATTGTGCAGTACGTACAGTATCGTATGACCAGCGACATCAAGGTAACGCCGCTGGAGGTTAGCGAGTTCTTCAACTCTCTGCCTTCCGACAGTCTGCCGGAGATACCCGAGCGCTACGAAATGTCGGAGATAGAGCTTCAGCCCACTGTGTCGGAAGAAGAGCGTGACCGTGTGCGCATACAGCTTGCCGAACTACGTGAACGTGTGCTCAACGGCGAGAAGTTCGCCATGTTGGCCACCCTCTACTCGCAGGACAGGGGCACGGCCAAAAACGGAGGAGAGACAGGTTTCTTCACACGCGGCGAGATGGTGTCTGAGTTTGAAAGCGCGGCTTTTGCGCTCAAGCCTGGCGAGGTAAGCCCGATAATCGAGTCGAAGTTTGGCTTCCATATTCTCCAACTCATTGAACGCCGCGGCAACAACGTCAACGTGCGCCACATTCTGATTACACCGCAGGTATCGGCCGACGATTTGCTGCGTGCCCGTATGACCCTCGACAGCCTTGCTGCCGAGATAAAGAAGGGAACAATCACCTTCGAGGAGGCTGCCAAACAATACAGCACAGCCTCAAATGCCAAGCAAGGCGGCACCGCAACCAATCCTGCTGATGGTACCCCTCGCTTCGACCGTGCGGCACTTGACAAAAACTACTATAACGTCGGTGTGCAGGGCATGGACGAGGGCGATATCAGCAACGCCCTGCCAATGAAAACCGAAGACAATCGTGATGCCTACAGACTGATTCGCCTCAACAAGAAGCACCCTGCTCACCGTGCCAATCTGGCCGATGACTACGATGCCATCTACAACGCCGCCCTGGCCAATGCCAAGCAAAAAGAGATGACCAAGTGGGCCAGGAAACAAATGGACATTACCTACATACGGCTTGCCGACGAATACAAGGACTGCGTGTTCGAAAACCTCAAGTAGAAAACATGAACGACAAAGAACAGCTCGACCAACTGGTTGAAAAATACAGCCTGCTGAAAAAAGAAATAGGCAAGGTTATTGTGGGGCAAGACGAGGCTGTGGACAGCCTGCTTCTCTCTGTACTCGCTGAGGGACATTGTCTGCTGCTTGGTGTGCCAGGGCTTGCGAAAACACTTATGGTCAGCACGCTTGCCCGCACACTTGGTCTTTCTTTTGCCCGCATTCAGTTCACGCCTGACCTCATGCCGAGCGACATAACAGGAAGCGAGATACTCGACAGCAACCGCGAATTCAAGTTTGTACGTGGTCCAGTCTTTGCCGGCATCGTGTTGGCCGACGAGATTAACCGCACCCCGCCAAAAACACAGGCCGCACTGCTTGAGGCCATGCAGGAACACCGCGTGACGGCACACGGCACAACCTACGAACTTCCAAACCCATTCTTTGTTCTTGCCACGCAAAACCCCATCGAGCAAGAGGGAACATATCCACTGCCGGAGGCGCAGCTCGACAGGTTTATGTTCAACGTCAGGCTCGACTATCCGTCATTTGACGAGGAGGTACGAATAGTGAAGCAAACCACCATTGACCAGTCAGCCGAGCTCACGCAGGTGCTTGACGCAGAACAGATACTGGCCACTCAAAAAGCCATCCGTCGTATGCCCGTGGCCGACAACGTGGTGGAGTATGCAGTACGATTGGTGACTTCGACCCGCAATCAAGAAAACAAATACATCTCTTGGGGTGCAGGGCCGAGAGCGTCGCAATACTTGATTATCGGCGCACGCTGCCACGCGGCAATCAACGGCAAATACTCCCCTGATGGCGAGGACGTTGACGCCGTGGCCTTGAATGTGCTGCGCCACCGACTGGTGCGTACCTACCTTGCCGAGGCCGAAGGCATCACCACTGATGCCATTGTGCTCGATCTGATCAAGCAGGCAAAAAATTAGGACAACGGAAGGTAGATTACCTTTTTGGTGTCGAAGTATTCCTCTTCGAAATAGTCGCTAATATCCCATGTGCGAACCTTGTGACGGAATGGGTGCAGCTCTTGCTCCAAATCGCCACCCTTGAGGTACAGGATACCGTTGCGCAATGGATTATACTGCGCCCTTGATATTTTGCCACGCACCCAGGGGACAAACTCGCCCAGCGTCGTCACAGCCCTTGATACCACAAAATCGAACTCACCGTCCATCTGCTCTGCCCTCGCCTGAATGGCTTTCGTGTTAGTAAGCCCTAACCGACTGACAACATCACTCACCACCTTTATCTTCTTCCCAATAGAGTCGACAAGTGTAAACCTGCAATCGGGGAACATCACCGCAAGTGGCACACCTGGGAAACCGCCGCCAGTGCCCAGGTCAAGCACCTCGGTCATTGGCGAGAAACAGATTACCTTTGCTATTGCCAGCGAGTGAAGCACATGGTGCTCATAGAAATGCTCCATGTCGCGCCGCGATATTACATTTATTTTCGCATTCCACTCCTCATACAGTGGCAACATGGCCTCATACTGTTCAAGCTGCCTTTTCGTCAGGCTCGGAAAATACTTGATAATATTGTCAATCATCCTTCGAATGTAAAACTGAGCATGAATGTCCGGGTGCGCAGGTAGTCGAACGAGGAAATATACACATCCGGGTCGTCTACCTTGAGGTCAATCACACCTAAGTTCATCTTCATTTCTATGGCAAACTTGATGTAACGCAGGAAGAAATCGAAGCCGACACCCATTGTGTAGCGCAGGTCGCTGGCTCCTAATCTAATTATGGCCTGGTTTGTTCGGTTACGATTTTTGCGCAGCGACGCGAAGTCGAAACCATACGACGCCCCTGCGGTGACGTACGGGCGAAAGTTGCCGTAGCGCACAGCTCTGTACTTTAATTCAATAGGCAGGTCTCCATACACCGACTCTACCGTGCGGGCTTGTTCCAGCGAATGATGGAGCGACAGGTACTGCTCCTCCCACGAGTAGCTTACATTGCGTGTCACCAGTGTCACACCTGGCAGCGCACGCAGGTTCAACCATTTGCCCAGCCGCAAGTCGCCCACCACCGCAATGTGGAAGCCTCGCTCGTAGTACGACGTGACGCCCTGAAGCGTCTGCCGCAACTGTGCGTCATCGCTGAAGTGAAGGTCGAACTTGCTTTGCGTATAGCCCACCTGTATGCCATAATGCAGCAACTTCCGGTCGAAAGCGCCCAAATTGGCCATCTGGCCCTGCGCCCGGATCGAAAGCGGCAAAGCCAGAAGCAGAGTGGCAATCGCAACGACGCGCGACAATGAATGCCTCGTGTTATGGCTCCACGCCTTGTCCATCAAGAATAGCTACTGCGTGGTGATTTCGCCACGCAGCGACTGGCTGAGGCGTAATTTCACATGCTCCTTGTCGCCAGGATATTCTCCCAGCAGGCACATCATCTTGGTAATGGCAGCCTCAATGGTGATGTCGCCCGCAGCCACAACCCCTATGCGGTCCATGTCGCAGCTGGCGGCATACTGGCGCATCTTAACCGCACCAGCCTTGCACTGTGTGACGTTGAGCACAATCACACCACGGCGTATGGCTTGGTCGAGAGCGTCGATGAACCACTTGTCGGTAGGTGCGTTGCCAGAACCGTAGGTCTCTATCACCACTCCCTGTAGTCCCTCCGCGCCGAGCACCGCACCCACCACCTCCGGCCCTATGCCAGGGAAGAGCTTCAAAATAGCCACGCGCGTGTCAAACTGCTTGCGCACCTGCAACGGCTCGGTTGGCATAGGCAGGAACAGCCTGTCCTTGAACTGTATGGTTATTCCGGCCTTGGCCAGCGACGGATAGTTGTAGCTCTCAAAGGCGTCGAAGTTCTCCGCGCTGAGTTTGGTGGAACGGTTGCCACGGTAGAGGTGGTTCTCGAAAAAGATGCACACCTCCGGGATCACTGCCTGCCTGCCCGACGCAATCTCCAAAGCGCAGATGATGTTCTCCCTGCCGTCGCTGCGCAGCATACCCAACGGCAACTGGCTGCCGGTCAACACCACCGGCTTGCTCAGGTTCTTGAACATGAAGCTCAAGGCCGAGGCCGTGTAGGCCATGGTGTCGGTTCCGTGGAGAACCACAAAGCCGTCATACGAGTCGTAGTTGCGCTCTATCATCTCCGCAATGTCCACCCACAGCGCGGGCGTCATGTTCGACGAGTCAATGATGTTGTCGAGCGTCACCGAATCGATGCCGTACGAGCAGTTGCGAAGCTGCGGCACAGCGTCGTATATTCGGTCAAGCGCAAACGGATGCAGCGAGCCGCTCTCATCCTGCACCATGCCGATGGTGCCGCCCGTGTATACTATTAGCACACGGTTGTGTAGCATCCCTACTTTGTTGAGATTACCAGATAGTCGGTGTATTTCCAGAACTGCGCCTGGTTGAGGATGCGCAGATAGGCGATGACCGCAGGCTGCTCCTCGTCGAACACAAGCTCGTAGCTGCCCTCGGGGTGCTGCGAAATCACCACTGCCTTCTTGCGCGCAATGCTGATGGTGGTCACCTTCGAGCGGTCAATCTCGGTGAAGAGCTCCGTGTTCATGTCGGCCACGGTGCCCTGCTTGCGGCCGATGCCGATAAAGCCGCCCGACTTCTGCACAATGCCGCCCTCGCGCAGCTCGTCGTAGCTGCCCACTATGAACCATGCGCGGTTGGCCTCGGCTATCTGCTGCGCTATGACGTTGTCCTTCGCCTGGTTGCTTTCCGAGAGCGAGGTCACGTCGCGGTTAAGGCTCTCTATGATGTCCTTGCTGTTCTGCAGCTCGGCCATGAGGTTGGCAATCTGCTGCTCCTGCTGCGCCGCGCGCTCCTCCAGGCGGGTGATGTAGCCCTCAAGGTCAGTGTTCTTCCCGGTGAGCGAGCTCACTCGCTGCCCAAGTTGCGCAATCTTCTGCTTGTTGTCAGCCATCATCTGCTCTATGCTGCTCAACTGCTCGGCTATCTGCTTGCGCTGGTTCACACTGCCCTCCGTGGTCTGGCGGCGCATCTGCTGCACCGTGCTGTACTTCGAGCTAATCATGGACAGGTTGTCTTCAATCTCGTTCAGCATCACAAAGAGCGAATCAATCTCCGCGTCCTTGTAGTCAACTATCCTTTGCAGCGAGTCGATGGCGAACTGCCTGCTTTCCAACTCTTTCTTCTGCTGGTTGCAACCAGTGAACGTCATGCCGAGCGCCATCAAGCCAACTGCCACTACCGTCTTTTTCATATATTTTGAGATTTGTGTGTGTTTCTTGTCTATTTTTCTACTCTACAGCCCAAACGCCGATTTCAAAGCCGTAGTATGTGCCCCTATCGTAAATATTGTTAAATGCACACCGCCAGCGATGCCGGAAAAAGTCGTAACTTTGCACCGTGTAACACTGCACACAATAAGACGCAACAGCATGAACCAACGCGACATACACTCAACCTCCCACACCCCGCCAGCCAGCGGCGCAAACGGTGCGGGTGCCTACTTCCAACAACTTCGGCAGCTGCTGGCACTCGAATTGAAGGAAGAGCGCGAGGCCTTCGCGCGCAAACTTGAGGCCCGGGGCGCCGGGCTCGGCTCGGTGGTGTGCGAGCCCGACTGCCGCTACCCGGTCGACGTCAAGCCCGGAGGCTACAACGTGGCCGGGCAGCCTCTGGCCGACCTGCGCTTCGAGGTGGCCGACGACGAGGTGGATCTCGAGTTCGAGCCCGGCAAACCCGCCACCTTCTTCCGACTCGCCCCTGGCGGAGCCTCCGCCCTGCCCTGGCAGTGCTACGTGGAGCGTGTGGCCGAAGGGCTTGTCACCGTGAGCCTGCCCGGCAGGCAGGCGGCGCAAAGCCTGGCTGCGATGAGCGGCAGCATCGGCGTGCAGCTGGGGGTAGACAACACGAGTTTCCGCGTGATGGACGAGGCGCTGCACGCCATGGAGCGCACCACCAACCCGCGCAGTGCCGCGCTGCGCGACGTTCTCATCGGACTTCGCAAGCCCTCGTTCCACCCCATGCCGCAGATGAGCTTCCCATGGCTCAACCAAAGCCAGCAGCAGGCCATACAGCGCGCCGTCGAGGCGCAGGAGGTGAGCATCGTGCACGGCCCCCCGGGCACCGGCAAGACCACCACCCTCGTCGAGGCCATCGTCGAGACCCTTCACCGCGAGGCGCAGGTGCTCGTATGCGCCCCTTCCAACGCCGCCGTCGACTGGATCAGCCAGCAGCTGATGATGCGCGGCATACACGTGCTCCGCATCGGCAACCCGCTGCGCATGAGCGGCGAGATGCTCGACTGCGGCTATGAGCGCCGCTACGCCGCCCACCCCGACTACCACGAGCTCTGGAGCCTGCGGCGCAGGCTGCGCGAGGGGGTTGACAGCCGCCAGGCCGCCGCCCTTCACAAGCGCGAGCAGGAGCTGGAGCTGCGCATCGAGACCGACCTCTTCGAGCAGGCCAGCGTGGTGAGCTGCACCCTGATTGGCAGCGCCTACCGCATCATGGAGCGGCGCAGGTTCAGCACCCTCTTCATCGACGAGGCCGCCCAAGCACTCGAGCCTGCCTGCTGGGCCGCCATAGCCCATGCCGACCGCGTGGTGATGGGCGGCGACCACCAGCAGCTGCCGCCCACGGTGAAAAGCGCCGCAGCGGCCCGTGGCGGCCTGGCCACCACACTCATGCAGCGCGTGGCCGCGCTGCACCCGCAATGCGTCAGCCTGCTCGACACTCAGTACCGCATGAACGAGGCCATCATGGCCTTCCCCTCGCGCTGGTTCTACGGCTCGCGCCTCAAGGCGGCGCCCGAGGCGGCGTCGAGGCTGGTGTCGCCACTCGACACGCCCCTCGTGTGGGTCGACACCTCTGCCGCCGACACCACCGCCGAGCGGCGCGGGCGCTCCGGAAGCCTGAGCAACGCCGACGAGGCCAGGCTCGTGATCCGCACACTGCGCTCCTACGTCGAGATGCTGGGTATGCGCAAGATAGAGGACGAGCGCACCGACTTTGCCATCATCACCCCCTACCGTAGCCAGGCTCGTCTGATCAGACGGCTGCTGCGGCTGCAGCACTTCTTCCGCACCCTGCGGCGGCAGATCACCGTCGGCACGGTCGACGGCTTCCAGGGGCAGGAGCGCGACGTGGTGCTGATTAGCCTGGTGCGCAGCAACGCCGATGGCCAGATAGGCTTCCTGCGCGACCTGCGGCGCATGAACGTGGCCATGACCCGCGCACGCATGAAACTCATCATCGTGGGCGACACCGCCACGCTTGGCCGCCACCGCTTCTACCGCTCGCTGATTGAGCACACGGAGCGCCACGGACTGATAGTCTCAGCCAAAGCGGAAGAAAAATCACCCCGGCAAAACGAGTCGTAACCACTGACAATCAGGCATTAACAGAGCAAAATCGCGCCACCCAGACGCGTAACCACCTCATTTCCAGTGCAAACAGCGCACTGAAGCAATGCCAACACCGTCTGTTCTTCGATTGTTCTTCGATTGTTCTCCGATTGTTCTTCGATTTGCAATCGAAGAACAATCGGAGAACAATCGGACATCTATCGGAGAACAGACGGTGACGGCGTGGATTTGGAGGCGTCCGCGTCAGGGCTGCACGCTGAAACGCTGACCGGGAGCCACGGCGCGGAATTCGGGCGCGTACATGCACTGCATCGTGACCGCGCCCGACATGAACTGGCCAGGGTTGGTGACGTAGGCCTCGTACTCGAACCAGTACTTGCCATTGTCGAGGCGGTTGATGTAGCAGCGCGTCGAGGTGGCGTCGACCACAATGTAGTAAGCCAGGCCATCGTTCCAGCAGTGGCCTGAGCGAGTGCTGACGGGCTCGAGGCACGAGGGCCGCCCGTCGATGAGCTCGAGGTACTCCATGTTGCGGTCGCAGACTATGTCGACGCGCACTTTTATTCGGTCGCCCACGCGCACGCTGTCGGGCATGATGTAGGTGCGGCTGACGCTGATGCCCGACTGCGACGAGGGCAGGCGGTCGAGCTCGTCGGTGAACTGGTAGTACACCCCGCCCCAAGCCGGGCCGCTGTCGCTCTTGCGCAGCACGATGGCATCGTCGGCACGGGCACGCACGGCGGCCAGGCTGTCGCCGCTCCAGCGCTGCGAGCTGTAGCCCTCAAGGCCGACGGGCTGGGCCGTCATGCCGGTGCCGAAGAGGCGCAGCGAGAGCGGCTCGGCGGCGGTCGACGGTGACGACGGAGCGCAGGCCACCAGGGCGCGGATGGCCTCGGTGGTGGAGCGGTTGCTGCCCCAGTGGGTGGTCTGTTTCTGCTTGAGCAGCCATTGCTGCATGAGGCCGATGGTGACGGTGTCGGCCGGGGTGATCTCGGCGAATGCCTGTATGATGAGCGCCTGCGTCTCGACCGGACGCTCGTACCAGAACCAGCCGCTGCGGTTGTCGCGCCAGTAGAGGCCCATCTCATCGCTCACCAGGCTCTTCTCCTTGAGCTTGCGCAGAAGGTCGAGGGCCTGCTTGTTGTCGCCGCCACGGTGGAAGATAAGCGCCAGCTGTGCCTGCGTGTAGAGGTTGCTGTAGCGCCGGTAGTTGCGCAGCGCGTTGGAGTAGAAGTGCTTGTAGGCCTCGGTCGATGCCTTGCCATAGAAAGAGCGGGTGTAGAGATACTCGATGTTGACGGCCTCGCAGGTGTGGTTTTTCGACAGGTGGGGCTTGATGTAGCGCTCGTAGTAGCGCTGCTGCTCGCGGTCGATGTAGTCGAGGCCACGCTTCACCTGTCGCGGAAGGTCGTCGGCGCACGGTGCCAGCGAGCGCAGCACGAACTGGCTCGACCAAAGGTCGCTCTGCGGGTAGCCCGGTGTCCACGACCAGCCGCCGTCGGCGTGCTGCAATGAGGAAAGCTCCTCGAGCATACGCGTGTGGTCGGCCTTGAGGCTCCGCTCGTCGAAGTAGCGAGCCACGGCCTGCATCTGCGCCTCCTCGCCCTCGGCGTCGCGCAGCCAAGGTGTGGCCTGCATGAGGGTGGAGCGCACGTCGTCGTTGATGTTGAGCCTCGAGGGCGAGCCTCCGGCAAAGAGGGTGGCGCTGTCAATGCCCAGCTGACTCACCAGCCGCGAGCCCAGCGTATTGACGTAAAGGCGATTGGCGAGGGTGATTACAGAGGGGTCGTTGTAGTTCTCGATGTACGGCATGGTCTTCACCGCCAGCCATACGGGGTTGGCCGTCAGCTCGGCGGCCAGCAGCTGCGGCTCGCGGCTTGGGTCGGAGTCGAGCCATTCGGGCATGGAGAATCGCTTCTCCCCCACCCCATTGATGAACAAAGCCTGGCTCACCGTCACGGCCTGACGGCTGGTGACCACCGGCACCTGGCCCTGCTCGCCGTCGCTCATGCCGTCGGCCGTAGCCACAATGCGGTAGGTGGCCACATGCACCCCGTGGGGCACCTGCACGGCGAAGCTTGCCTGTGCGGAATTGGTCAGGACGAGGTGGTCATGCTGGCTGCACAGGGTGTCGCCTGTGGCGGCGTCGGTGAGCAGCAGGGACACCTCGACGTCATGCTCCATGCCGTCGGGCTCGGAGAGCACCACCTTGGCCATCAGCGCCAGCGAGTCGCCGCTGCGCAGGAAGCGCGGCATGTTGGGCTGCACCATCAACGGCTTCTGAGTGACCAGCCAGCGGTCGAGCGTGCCCACCTGCACCTCCCTGCCCACCGCCAGTCCGCGAACATTCCATCGCGTAAGCAGCTCGGGCACCGTGAAGCTGTAGGTCGCCGTGCCGTCAGGCCCTGTGCGGAGCGTGGGGGCAAAGAAAGCAAGCGTTCCGAGGTTGGTGCGCAACCGGGGCTCGTCGGCACGGCCTTCCCCTGAGTCGAGGTCATTTTCCGCAACTGTGAAGGCCGCCATCTCCTCCTCATAGGCCACATCCACCTCCATGGCATCTACCGAGATGAATTTTTCGGAGGCAGCACTCTTGAGCATCCTGACGCCTCTTGCTGTGCCCATGATGTAGTCGTGATAGAACACCTGTTGATCCCTCAACGACCACACCGAGGGATACTTGCCGTCGCCGCGAGGATAGTCTGGCCTGTAGAGTGAGCACCACGACATGGCATGGTGCCTTTGCACGCTCCACAAGAAAGGCGAGTTTATGCGCCAGGGCGAGAACGACCAGTCGTGGTTGCCGTAACTGTTGAGGGCGTCGTCGTACATTGTCAGGATGAGTGCCGCAGGCAGCCCCCCGTTCTCACCGCGCACCTTCAGCGTCCACTCCTCGCCGCTGCCTGGCAGAAGCTTGTCGCGGAAGGTACTCACCTCCACCTGCAGACGCTTGTGGCTGAACGGCACCTCTATGCGTTGCTGGAAACGGTGCTCCACACCATCGAGCACGGCAATCATATCAACCACCACCCCTCCGAGCATCGCGCTGTCAACCGTGAAGCTCTCGCTGCGCAGCTCGTCGTTGATGGTGAAACGGCGCAAGGTGGTGCCCTGCTTGCCGCAGTGCAGAAAGTACATCACCTGCACATCCCTGTGGCGCGAACCGAAACGCACGGTCACACGGTCGCCAACATGGGCTGTTGTCTTGTCAACCTCCGCCCAGAAGAGTTTCTGGCAGGGCACCTTCGTGGCCTTCGCGCCAACCACGGTGCGGTACTCCACCACAGTGTCGGCGTCGGGTGCGGAGAGGGTGATGCGGTACACTCCGGTCTGGCTGTAGTCCGTCACCTCGCGGCCTTCCCACAAACTCATGTCATTGTAACTGACGTCGTAGGCCAGACGCGGAAACATGCTGTTGAATTCCTGCTCGGTGACAGTGTGCTTCGTCCTGCCGTCAAGCAGCGGATGGTCGAGGAGCGGCACGTCGGGCTGGCGCAGCAGCTCCACCCTCACGTCGGGCCTGCCGGGCAACTCATTGCCGTTAATGTCCACGTAGCACACACGCAGGCTGTCCATGCCGCCATCGCCGAGGCTGAGGAAGGCGTTGCGATAACCCACCCTCATCGAGGCTTCAGACGGGTGGCTCTCGCCGTTGAGGTCGGTGACATCCACCTTCACCACGTACTCAAACGTGGGTCTGTCAGACAGCTCAACGGTGCTGTCGGGTTGCGGAGTGAAAGTAACGGCGAAGCTGCCGTCGGCCGCTGTCGAGGTCTCACCCGAAGCCACCTCTTTTTCGGCCACCACACCCCACCAACGCCACCAGTAGTGTCCCAGCTGCCTGCGCACCACAGTGTACTGCACACGCGCACCAGCCACCGGCACAGAGCTGTAGCTTGACGCCATCCCCCTCACCGTGACCGGGTGGCCAAACCGAGGCGCCGAGCCTTGCGCGGCGTCGAGGCTCACCATAAACTTCGGCTGCTTGTATTCCTCAACCCTTACCCCGGCACTGCAAAGGTAATGCCCATTACTGACAACCACCGTGCTGTAGCGGCCTGCCAGGCGGTCGGCAGGAACCTCAAAACAGGTGTGGGCAATGCCGAAACTGTCAGTGACAAGATGCTCAAAGGCAGCAATCTGCCCATTGGGGTCGAGCAAATCAACCTCGAGCGGAATGCCCGCCGCCACGTTACCGCGGCTTCCGTCGCTGTGGTAGGCCACAACGGCGATGTGCACCGTGTCGCCCGGCCGGTAGATAGGCCTGTCGGTACGCGCCACGCTGCGCAGGGTCATCTCTGGCTGGGCAGGGTGCTGGTCGTAGATGTTGTTGGAAAGGAAGCGGAACCCGTCGCGCATAACCATGAGCTGGCAGCCCCAACGCTTTGAATATGAGGAGAGGTCGAAGGAGAAACATCCGACACTGTCGGTCAGCGTGGTAGCCAGGGGTTTGTCGTACTTCTGGTCGCTCACGAGCTGTACCTGCTGCCCCGCTATTGGGCGACCGCTGGCACGGTCGAGCAAAAGGCCATTGCCGCCCTGTCCGTTCAGAAAGTATATATCGGTGGCATCCAACTCATAGAAGCAGAAGCCGCCATCGTCAAAGTCGGCCTTCGTGGAGACCAGCAGCGCATACTTGCCGGCATCGAGCGGCGGCACGGTGAAGTAGCACCGCTCCAGCTGGTGGCTGTCGTTGGATGGCACCGCGGTGTTCCACTGTCGCACAGGCTTTGCCTTGAGCAACTTCTTTTTGTTGGCGACGGTGCCGAAAGTCACGTCGCGCCTCTCATCGAGCCTGACCACGCGGAACCACAGGTGATCTGTGTTGCGATAGACTACACTCTGCAAGCTTTCGCGGCCGGGGATGACAGTGAGGCCGTCGAGGCTCACCTCTATCATGGGCGACACGATGCCAATCTTCAACGTGCCGCATTCTGCGCCGCCCTCGCCCTTGGGGTCGACGGCGATGCCCTTGTCGCACCACGCCACAGCCTCCAGGTAGTCGCCACGGCTTTGGCACCGCCGTGCCATCATGGCAAAGAGATTCGACAGCGCTGGGCAACCAGTGTGGGCATAGCGGTCTATGACCTCGACAATTGCGCTGTCGGCGAGGCTGCAGTTTGGCACAGCATCGAGCAGCTGGAGCAGGCGCCGCTCGTGCCACAGGGCCACGTAGGGGTCGTCGCCGCGGTGCAGCCCGACCAGCTGGCGCTGCAGGTCCACGCGCTGCTGTGGAGTGCAGATGCCACGATCCTGCGCGCGGAGGCAGATTATGTCGAAAGCGGTGGTTGTCACGTTGCGCGCAGTGTCGCCCGTGCAATACTGCGCAATGCTTGCCGCCGGGGTGAGCTTCAGCGCCTCGGCATGGGCAAGCGCCGAGTCGTGCTCGTCGAGGAAACTGTGGCACAATGCTTTCCCCACGCCTTCAAGCTCCGGCAGCAGCGCGCGGTAGCGAGCCCTGGCGCTGTCGTCGGCATCCTCCTGGTAGTAGGCGGCCGCCTCGGCCATCCTGAATGCCGCCTCCAGCCTGGCAGCTCCGTCGGAGGCCTTCTTGTAGCGGTTCTCCGCAAGCTGGTAGGCGCTCTTGTACGACGCCTCGCCAAGCAGCCTGTCGTATTCTTTCCACTGTGCGTTGGCCGTTGCCATCAGGGCTGTCATGATGATGAATATTGCCGGTTTGAGTCTCATTGCGTGTGCCTTTCTGCTGAAAAGGGGCGAATGCCGTGTTCGCCCCTTTGTGTGTGTGATTGAATGGTTGATGGTCAGTTCTGGTCAGTGGTTTTGCCGGTGATGATCAGCTCGCACTTCACTCCGCTGAATCCACCGCCCTTGTCGAGGGCAGCCGCCGCGGCGCGCTTTATCTCGTTCTTGGTCATGCCCGCCGTGGTGATGCGCTTGGCGTCGATGCCGTTCTTCACAAAGTATTCCTTCAGCGTCTTGGCACGGTCGAGCGAGAGGAGCATGTCGGCCTCGGCGTCGACGCCGTAGCTCTGCACGTAGCCCTTCACCAGGAAGGTGACCTCAGGGTGGTTGCGGAACATGGCCACATAGTCCATCAGCACCGAGTCGTAGCCAGCGATGAGCCTCGAGTCGCCATCCTCGAAGTAAATGTCCTTGATTTGGAAGCTCGAGCCGCGCTCGGTGCGCTCCATTTGGTAGAGCATCAGCGTGTCGCGCATCATGAGGTCGCGCGCGTTGAACTCGCGGAACACTGAGAAATAGCCGTCGCGCTTGGCATAGAGGGTGTAGCTGAAGCCCGGCACAAACTTCACGCGGCCGCCCTTGTAGTGCTCGTTGCGCACCACCGGCCGCTCGCCGCCCTGGCCGCCCTTCTCAAGTATCATCAGATCCACATCGACATAGCGCTTGCTCTTGCGGTCGTAGAAGAGCACCAACGGCTCGTAGGCGTCGACCTGTATGGTGACCCTTATGGTGTGGCCCTTGCCGTTGTCGGAGCGGTTGTCGAGCACAATGTAGTACTCCTCGCCCATGCGCACCGGGATTGACTTGATGAACGAGCCCGTCTGCTTCTTGGTGAGCATCTTGTCGGTGGCCTCGACCGACATGCCTATGGTGGGCTTCGGCGGCGCGGGCTGCTCGAACACGGGCTCCTCGGCCGCCTTCTTCTTCGTGGCAGTCTGGGCGGCGGGCTTGGGCTTTGCCGCCGGCGCCTTGGAGGCTGCCGAAAGCGCCGCCGAGTCGACCCGCGCAAGGTTCACTGCCACCGGCAGCACCTTGTTGAGCATGACGTGGTTGGAGAAGTACTGGCCGGTGTTCTTGTAGACAAGGAAGTCGTAGTCGTCCCACACGTCCTGCTGCACGATGTCGATGCAGAGGTTGCCGTTGTAGGGTATGGTCACCTTGTACCACACCGAGTTGTGCTCGCGGTCGAAGAGGTTGGGGTGAGCCTTGTCGGCCACCACCTCGAGGCTGCGGCCCGGACCGTCGGGCGCGGTAGTGGGGCCGTAGGGCTTGTCAATCTGCAACGGAATGGCAAAAAGGCAGTCGTTCGAGTTGGGGGGCAACTCGATGTCCTTCGGCTTGGCCGGCGCAGCCTGTGCGGTGCTCTTCTGCGTGCCGCTCTTCTTGCCCTTCTTCGTTGTCTTGGTGGTCTTTGTGGTCTTCTTTTTGGTCTGTGCCTGCACGTCGGGAGCCACCCCCACAACAAGCGCCATGGCCAGCAAAGCCACCGCTATTCTCTTGATGTTCTTCATATTACCAACATTTTATGGCATTGACATTCTATCTGTTCAAATTGCAAATATACAATAAAATCGGCAATGTCTGGCTAAAAAAGTTGAAAAAATTTGTTAATCACCGGCAAGCGGCGCCGCCTGGCCAGTTCACTGCGGCGCCACGCCCCCGGCCTCCGACGCCCGCTCGACAAGCCCCCGCCCTCCCCCATCCTGGCAGCCAGCAAGCCGCATCAACGACAAGTCATTGACTACTCAAAACAATGCCAACACCTACTCGAGTAGAGCATGACAAGTAGTTTGGTAGGCGATGAGTAGGAGTTGAGTAGGAGTTGGTCTATACTTTGCACTGAGTTACAGCCATTTGCGTCAAGTACATTTACCCCCTGCTGTCAAAATTGCATAAAACCGTGATTTACAACATGTTTACGAAAATAATGAAAGGGAGCCTGCCAGGCGCGGCAAGGTGCGGAAACGGCGGCACCTGTAACTCGCCGGAGACAGCCCCCGGCGAAGGGCACGCCACAGCCACATTTGGAGCGGCACGGCAGCCCCGATGTGCCCGCAAACAGCGGCTGCGGCTGGTCGGGCCGACAAAATGGACACTGAAAGACAGCGAGTTGTATTTTTATTTTTCAACAATGTGCACATTAAGAAAAAAAAAGCGTATATTTGCACATTCATTCAGATTGGAAAAACAACATAATATGAAGAAAATCATCAACACCCCCAAGGCACCGGCGGCCATAGGCCCCTACAGCCAGGCAGTGCTTGCCGGCAACACGCTCTACATCTCGGGCCAGGTGCCCATCGACCCCGCCACCGGCAAGCTGGCCGAAGGCGGCATCACCGAGCAGACCGAGCAGGTGTTCAAGAACATAAAGGCCATCCTCGACGAGGCCGGGTTCACCTTCGACGACGTGGTGAAAAGCACCTGCCTGCTGGCCACGATGGACTACTTCAAGCCTATGAACGAGGTGTATGCCAAGTACTACGGCCACGACTGCCCCGCCCGCGCCGCCTTCGCGGTGGCCGGCCTGCCCATGGGCGCCATGGTCGAGATAGAGACCATAGCCGTGAAGTGAGCCCAGCCGCCAGCCTCACGCACCAACAAGCAAACAAAGAACAAACTATACACACAAAGCAATGGATTTCAGCTACAGCAAACAGGAAGCACTATTCCTGCAAATGATTCGCGAATTCGCAGAGAAGGAAGTCAAACCCCTCGCAGCCGAAATTGACGAGGAGGAGCGCTTTCCGGTCGAGACGGTCAAGAAGATGGCCAAACTGGGCCTGATGGGCATACCCATCCCCACCCAGTACGGCGGCGCCGGCGGCACCAACATCATGTACGGCATGGCTGTCGAGGAGCTGAGCCGCGTCTGCGCCACCACCGGCGTGGTGCTCTCGGCCCACACCTCGCTCTGCTGCGCCCCCATCCTTGAGAACGGCACCGAGGAGCAGAAGCAGAAGTATCTGCCCAAGCTCGCCAGCGGCGAGTGGATCGGCGCCTTCGGCCTCACCGAGCCCAACGCGGGCACCGACGCCGCAGGCCAGCAGACCCAGGCCGTGCTCGACGGCGAGGAATGGGTGCTCAACGGCAGCAAGATTTTCATCACCAACGGCGGCTACGCCCACGTTTACGTCATCTTCGCCATGACCGACAAGAGCCTCGGCACCAAGGGCATCAGCGCCTTCATAGTGGAGGAGGGCGACCCCGGCTTCAGCATCGGCAAGAAGGAGAAGAAGCTCGGCATCCGCGGCTCGGCCACGACGGAGCTCATCTTCGAGGAGTGCCGCATTCCGAAAGACCGCCAGCTGGGACAGCTCGGCAAAGGCTTCTCCATAGCCATGAAGACCCTCGACGGCGGCCGCATAGGCATCGCCAGCCAGGCTCTCGGCATAGCGCAGGGCGCCATGGACGAGACCATCAAATACACCAAGGAGCGCAAACAGTTCGGCCGCTCGCTCAGCCAGTTCCAGAACACCCAGTTCCAGATGGCCGACCTCGAGACCAAAGTGCAGGCCGCCCGCCTGCTGGTGCGCTCGGCCCACTACAAGAAAGACATGGGCATCCCCTACAGCGCCGACGCGGCCATGGCCAAGCTCTTCGCCGCAGAGACCGCCATGGAGGTGACCACCAAGGCCGTCCAGTTCCACGGTGGCTACGGCTACACCCGCGAGTACCCGGTGGAGCGCATGATGCGCGACGCGAAGATCACCGAGATCTACGAGGGCACCAGCGAGGTGCAGCGCATGGTCATCGCCGGCAAGTTGTTTAAGTAATCCACTTCTGGATCATCCAGTCAGAAAAAGCAGATAAAGAAAATGAACATAGTAGTTTGCATAAAGCAAGTGCCCGACACCACCGAGGTGAAGATCAACCCCGTCACCGGCACGCTTATCCGCGAGGGCGTTCCCTCGATCATGAACCCCGACGACAAGGGCGGCCTTGAGTATGCCCTCCAGCTGAAGGACAAGTATGGCGCCCACGTCACCGTCATCACCATGGGTCTGCCCCAGGCCGAGGCCATCCTGCGCGAGGCTCTCGCCATGGGCGTAGACCGCGCCATCCTGCTCACCGACCGCAAGCTCGGCGGCGCCGACACGCTGGCCACCAGCAGCGCCATCGCCGGTGCGCTCCGCACGATGGACGTCGACCTCATCATCACTGGCCGCCAGGCCATCGACGGCGACACCGCACAGGTGGGTCCGCAGATTGCCGAGCACCTCGACCTGCCGCAGGTGTCCTACATGGAGAACCTCGAGTATGACGAGGCCACCAAGACCTTCACCATCCGCAAGCAGCTCGAAGACGGCTATCAGGTGCTGCAGATGCAGGCACCCTGCGTCGTCACCGCGCTGGCCAGCAGCGTGCAGCCGCGCTACATGACCGTCAACGGCATCGTCACGGCCTACGACAAGGAAGTCGAGGTGTGGGGCGCCGACCGCATCAACGTGCCCGACGACCACATCGGCAAGGCCGGCTCGCCCACGAGCGTCTTCAAGTCGTTCCCCAAGCAGCTGAAGCCCGCTGGCCAGACATTCGAGGTGAGCCCCGAGGAGGCCGTTGAGCTCATCGTCAACAAACTCAAAGAGAAACACATTATCTGATTGTCATGAACCTTTCTGATTATAAAGACGTATACGTGTTTGCCGAACAACGCGAAGGCAAACTGCAAAATGTAGCCCTCGAGCTCCTCGGCAAAGCCCGCGAACTGGCCGACGCCAACCAGGAGAAGGTTGTCGCCATGCTCCTCGGCAAGGACATCAAGCCCCTCGCGCAGACCCTCATCGCCCACGGCGCAGACCGCGTCATGGTGGTTGACCACGACCTGCTGAAGGACTACATGACCGAGCCATACACGCAGGCCATCACCCAGATAATCGAGGAGAACAAGCCCAGCATCATGCTCATCGGCGCCACCACAATAGGCCGCGACCTCGGTCCGCGCGTCAGCGCCCGCAACCGCACCGGCCTCACCGCCGACGCCACCAAGCTGGAGATTAGCGACGACGAGGCTCACGAGTTCCGCATGACCCGTCCGGCCTTCGGCGGCAACCTCATGGCCACCATTCTCTGCAAGAACAACCGTCCGCAGATGAGCACTGTGCGTCCGGGCGTGATGCAGAAGATGGCCGCCGACGCCAGCCGCACCGGCGAGGTCGTCGAGGTGAAGATCAACTTCAACGAGCAGAAGATCAACCGCGTGAAGCTGGTGAAGACCGTCAAGGAAGAGAAGACCGTCACCGACATCAGCGAGGCAAAGATTCTCGTCAGCGGCGGTCGCGGCGTCGGAAGCAAGGAAGGCTTCGAGAAGCTCGGCGCGCTTGCCAAGCAGCTGGGCGGCGAGGTGTCGTCGAGCCGCGCCATGGTCGACGCCGGAGTCATGGAGCAGAGCCGTCAGGTGGGTCAGACCGGCAAGACCGTCCGTCCCGCCCTCTACATGGCCTGCGGCATCAGCGGCGCCATACAGCACCTGGCTGGCATGGAGGAGAGCGAGCTCATCATCGCCATCAACAAGGACAAGTACGCGCCCATATTCAGCGTTGCCGACCTTGGCATCGTGGGCGACCTGCACAAGATTGTCCCCATGCTCACCGAGCGTCTGGCCACCATGCAGCGCTAACCACACTCGGCCAGCAATGGCTGGATGACAACAAGGGGGTGACTCTGCCACAGATCACCCCCTTGCTTTTTGCCCTGCTCTGGCGCGGTTGGCACATTTTTTGCGCTACACAAAAAACAAAAAGAGCCACATATACGGATTTTTTCGTATATTTGCACTTCACAATGTTGTGCCACAACACGCACAACATATTGTGTATTAATAGATAGTAAACATAGCACAGAAAAAAAGAATATGGCCAACATCCTGACCAAGCTCTTCGGCAACAAAAGCCAACGCGACCTGCGCGAGGTAAAACCTTTCCTCGAAGCCACGCTTGCCGTCTACCCCAAGATACAGCAGCTCGACAACAACCAACTCCGCGCCAAGACCGTGGAGTTCCGCCAGCGCATAGCCCAGGCCGTAGAGGCGGAGGAGAACGAACTGAAGCAAATGCGCGACCGCATCGAGGCAGAGTACGACATGCCTGTAGACGAGAAGGAGGCACTCTACCGCCGCATCGACGAGCTGGAAAAGCATAGCTATGACAAGACGCAGAAAGTGCTTGACGAGATACTGCCTGAGGCTTTCGCCGTCGTGAAAGAAACCGCCCGCCGCTTCGCGGAGAACGAGGTGGTGGAGGTGACCGCCACCGACCACGACCGCGACCTCGCCGCCACGCACCACAGCATAACAATCGACGGCGACCGAGCGCTGTACAAGAACCACTGGATGGCAGGCGGCAATGAGATTACGTGGGACATGGTGCACTACGACGTGCAGATTATCGGCGGTGTGGTGCTGCACAGCGGCAAGATTGCCGAGATGGCCACCGGCGAGGGCAAGACCCTGGTGGCCACACTGCCGGTCTACCTCAACGCACTGCCCGGCAAGGGTGTGCACGTGGTCACGGTGAACGACTACCTGGCCAAGCGCGACTCGGAATGGATGGGTATGCTCTTCGAGTTCCACGGCCTCACCGTGGACTGCATCGACAAGTATGAGCCCCACAGCGACGAACGCAAACGAGCCTACAACTGCGACATCACCTACGGCACAAACAATGAATTCGGCTTCGACTACCTGCGCGACAACATGAGCCGCAACCCGGAGGAGCTTGTGCAGCGCGGCCACAACTATGCTATCGTAGATGAGGTCGACTCGGTGCTTATCGACGACGCGCGCACACCGCTCATCATCAGCGGCCCCACAGGCAAGGACGACGACGAGCAGGAATTCTACCGCTTCAAGCCGACCATAGAGAAACTATATAACGCGCAGCGCATCCTCGTGACCCAGGTGCTGACCGAAGCCAAGAAAGGCATAGCCGAGAAACCCGACCCAAAACCCGAGGACGAGTGCGCCAAGCAACTGCTGCGCGCTTATCGTGGCCTGCCCAAGAACAACGCGCTCATAAAATACCTGTCAGAGCCGGGCATAAAGAGCATACTTCTCTCGACCGAGAACTTCTACATGCAGGAGCAGAACAAGTACATGCACATCATAGACGACGAGCTGTACTTTGTCATTGACGAGAAGAACCGCCAGGTGGAGCTCACCGACAAGGGCATGGAGTTCCTCACATCGCTCGGCGAAGACCCCAACTTCTACCAGCTGCCAGATATTGGCAGCGCCATTGCCGACGTGGAAAACAGCGACCTCACGCCCGAGCAGAAGGCCGAGGCGAAGGACAAAATATACAACGACTTCGCGATACAGAGCGAGCGGGTGCACACCGTTGACCAGCTGCTCAAGGCCTACACACTGTTTGTGCGCGACGTGGACTACATCCTCACCGAGGACAACCAGGTGAAGATTGTCGACGAACAGACCGGCCGCATCATGGAAGGCCGCCGCTGGAGCGACGGTCTGCACCAGGCCGTCGAGGCGAAAGAGAACGCAAAGGTCGAGGCCGCCACGCAGACCTACGCCACCATCACCCTGCAGAACTACTTCCGCATGTACAAGAAACTGGCCGGAATGACTGGCACTGCGTCGACCGAGGCGGGCGAGTTCTGGAACATCTACAAGCTCGACGTGGTGGAGATTCCGACCAACAAGCCCATAGCCCGCGAGGACATGGACGACATGATCTACAAGACCAAGCGCGAGAAGTTCAACGCAGTAATCGAGGAGATTGAGCGCCTCGTGGGACAAGGACGCCCTGTGCTTGTGGGCACCACCAGCGTAGAGACCAGCGAACTGCTGTCGAAGATGCTCAAACTGAAGAAAATTCCTCACAACGTGCTTAACGCGAAGCTTCACCAGAAAGAGGCCGACATCGTGGCGCAGGCTGGCGAACCCGGACGCGTGACCATAGCCACCAACATGGCAGGCCGCGGCACCGACATCAAACTCAAGGGCGACGTGCGCGAGCGCGGCGGCCTGGCCATCATCGGCACCGAGCGCCACCAAAGCCGCCGTGTGGACCGCCAGCTGCGTGGCCGCGCCGGGCGACAGGGCGACCCCGGCAGCAGCGTCTTCTTCGTGAGCCTGCAGGACGACCTCATGCGCCTATTCGGCAGCGAGCGTATTGCCCAAGTGATGGACCGCATGGGGCTCGAGGAGGGCGAGGTCATTCAGCACTCGATGATCACAAAGCAGATTGAGCGCGCGCAGAAGAAGGTAGAAGAGAACAACTTCGGTATGCGCAAACGCCTGCTGGAATACGACGACGTGATGAACAACCAGCGCACCGTCATCTACAACAAGCGCCGCAACGCCCTCTATGGCGACCGCCTGTCGATAGACATCAGCAACATGTTCTACGACACCTGCGAGCTGCTTTACACCGACGGCAGCAACTGGGACGACTTCCAGCTGGAGGTCATCAAAGTCTTTGCCCACGAGGTGCCGATGAGCGAGCGCGAATTCCTCTCGCTCAACCGCAAGGCCGCCATACAACTGCTCTTCGACCAAAGCATCCAGGCCTACAAGGAGCGTATGCAGCGCCTGTGCGAGGCCGCGTGGCCTTTCATCAAAAACATTGCCGAAAACACACGCTACATCAATGTTGCCTTCCCGATAACCGACGGCAAAAAGACGCTCAACTGCGTTGTGCCGGTCAAGAAAGCCTACGACAACCACGGCCGCGAGGTGCAGCTATGCATAGAGAAAGGCATCACGCTCGCCATCATCGACGACCTGTGGAAGGAGCACTTGCGCCAGCTCGACGACCTGCGCCAGAGCGTGCAGAACGCAGCCTACGAGCAGAAAGACCCGCTGCTCATCTACAAATTCGAGAGCTTCAAGCTGTTCGAGCAGATGCTGCTCAACATCAACCGTGAAATTACCAGCTTCCTCAGCCGCGCCACCCTGCCAGTGCCCGACGAGAGCCAGGTGAGCGAGGCCCGCCAGCCGCAGGCTCCGCAGCGCGGACTGCGCGCAGGACGCAGCAACGACTTCGACCGCGCCGCCGAGCAGCAGCGCCAGGCCATAGACAGTTCGCGCCAGCAGCCACAGCGCACAAGCCCTGTGCACGTGGAGAAGAAGGTGGGGCGCAACGACCCATGCCCCTGCGGCAGCGGCAAGAAATACAAGAACTGCCACGGCCGCGACGCCGAATAGAGCCACGCCACCAACGAAAACGGAGGACATCCTTGCCGGATGCCCTCCGTTTTTTCTTGCCGCACGGCGGGGCAACGTCAGACCATCATGGCAGCAACGCGCCCGAGGAAGGCCGCATCGGTGTCGTCAAAGGTGGCAAGCTCGCGACTGTCGATGTCGAGCACAGCCACCACCTCGCCACCTGAAAAAAGCGGCACGACAATCTCGCTGCGGCTCTCGCTTGAGCAGGCAATGTGGCCAGGAAACTGCTCCACGTCGGGGACAACCACCGTGCGGCGCTCCTTCCACGAGGTGCCGCACACGCCACGGCCATAGCCTATATGCACACAGGCCAGCGGGCCCTGGAACGGCCCCAGCAGCAACTCGCCACCCACGACCCGGTAGAAACCGGTCCACCAAAAGCCGAACTCGGCGTGCAGCAGGGCGCAGACGTTGGCCATCTTGGCAATAAGGTCGCTCTCGCCGTCGCACAGCGACGCCACCTGCGGCAGCAACTGCTCGTAGTGTTGTTCTTTCTCGTTCATTGTGTGTTGGTTATATTCATATTTGTATTACCTTTCGCTTCTCGTCTGGCTGGCACCAACGCCGTCCCAGGGCCGTCTGTTCTTCGATTGTTCTCCGATTGTTCTCCGATTGTTCTTCGATATTAAATCGAAGAACAATCGAAGAACAATCGGAGAACAATCGAAGAACAGACGGTCTTGACATGGTGTCACCCCTGTCCAATCCATGCCGCTATGGCGTCGGCGCAACGAATGCCGTCGATGGCCGAGCTGACAATCCCCCCGGCGTAGCCAGCGCCTTCGCCGCATGGGTAGAGGCCAGCCACGCTCACATGGCACAACGTCTGCGGCGAGCGCGGAATGCGCAGCGGCGACGAGGTGCGGCTCTCGACGGCGAGGATGGCGGCCTCGTCGGTGATGAAACCGTGCATACGGCGGTCGAACTGGCGGAAACCCTCGCGCAGGCAGTCGGCCACGAATGGCGGCAGCAGCTCGTGGAGCGGAGCCTCGATGGTGCGTCCAAGGTAGCCCGTGCGGCGCAGCGAGGAGGTGGGCCGACGTCGCATGAAGTCGGTGAGCCTCATGGCCGGGGCGGCAGTGCCTCCGCCGGCAGCCTCGCACATGCGTCGCTCCACCTTCCGCTGGAAGTCAAGCAAGGCCATGGTGTCGTCGCTGCCCACGTCGGCCGGGGTGACGCTGACCGCTATGCCGCTGTTGGCCCACGGCGAGTTGCGCCGCGAGTTGCTCATGCCGTTCACCACCTGCTCGCCCTGCGCCGTGGCGGCGGGCACGATGACACCGCCCGGACACATGCAGAACGAGTAGACTCCGTGCCCGGAGGCCTGCGCCGTGAGGCTGTAGGCCGCCGCCGGAAGCAGCCGGCTGTAGTCGGCGCCGTGGTACTGTATGCGGTTGATTAGCTCCTGCGGGTGCTCTACCCTCACACCGAGCGCGAAGGGCTTGGCTTGCAGCTCTATCCCCATGCCGTGCAGCATAGCGTAGACGTCGCGCGCGGAGTGGCCGGTGGCGAGCACCACCGCGCGTCCCTCTATGCGCAAGCCCCCGCGTGTGGTCACGCCTACGGCAGCTCCATCCCTGACAAGCAGCCCGTCGACCCGCTGGCCGAAGAGGTACTCGCCGCCAGCCTCCTCTACGGTGCGGCGCATGGCGGCTATAATTGGGCCGAGGCGGTCGGTGCCTATGTGCGCGTGGGCGTCAATCATGATGCCGGGGTCGGCACCGTGAGCCACAAAGACACGCAGCACCTGCCCCACGTCGCCGCGCTTGGTGGAGCGGGTGTAGAGCTTGCCGTCGCTGTAGGTGCCAGCACCGCCCTCGCCGAAGCACCAGTTGCTGTCAGGATCCACCACCTCCTCGCGCGCCAGCCTGGCAATGTCGAACTTGCGCTCGCCCACAGGCTTGCCGCGCTCCACAATCACAGGCTTCAGGCCGTGGCGCAGGCAGCGCAGGGCAGCGAAAAGCCCCGCCGGCCCGGCACCGACCACCACAACCCGGGGCGCGCCGGCCGGGACGGGGCGCACCGGCTCCATACGCTCAGTATCAGGCAGGGTCTCGCCACGCATGGTGACAGCCACCTCGGTGTGGTACACAATGTTGCGTCGGCGGCAGTCGAGGATGCGCCGAGTCACTCTCACCTCGCCAATATCCCCACACGCCACGCCTAGCTCCCCGGCCACACGGCGGCGCATGGCCTCAGGGTCGTGGTACTGCTCCGGCGAAAGGTCAACAGCAATTGTTCTCATAATGCCCCAGTAACGCCGCAACAGCGCCGTTTATTTTCCAAGACACAGGCGGGCAAGGCAGAAAAACAGCCCGCCGGGCGACTGTCAAAATGGCAGTCGGGGGCGGGCTGGTACATTTTGTGACTGATACCATGGCGAAAACATATTGCGGAACAAAGCAAACCGAAATAAACATGACACTGGACAAATTCACAATCAAGGCGCAGGAAGCCGTGCAGAAAGCGCAGGAGATTGCCCTCGGCGGGCAGCATCCGGCCATCGAGACGGCCCACCTGCTGAAAGGCCTGCTCTCGGAGGACGAGAACGTCACCCCCTACCTGCTCAAGAAGATGGAGGTGAACATTCCGCGCCTCACCCAGCAGGTTGACGACATCCTGGCCGCCATGCCTCGCGTCAGCGGCGGACAGGTCTATTTGAGCAACGACGCAAACCAGGCGCTGGTCAAGGCGCAACAGACGGCCTCCAAGATGAACGACGAGTTTGTAAGCGTGGAGCACCTGCTGCTTGCCCTGATCGGAGGCCGCGACCGGGTGAGCCAGATGCTGAAAGACGCCGGATGCAGCGAGAAGTCGCTCAACACCGCCATCGCCGACCTGCGCAAGGGCAGCAAGGTCACCAGCCAGAACCAGGAGCAGACGATGAACGCCCTCGGCAAGTATGCCAAGAACCTCAACCAGCTGGCGCAGGCAGGCAAGCTCGACCCGGTGATAGGACGCGACGAGGAGATACGCCGCGTGCTGCAGATATTGAGCCGCCGCACAAAGAACAACCCCATCCTCATCGGCGAGCCTGGCGTGGGCAAGACCGCCATTGCCGAGGGGCTGGCGCAGCGCATAGTAAGTGGCGACGTGGCCGAGAACCTCAAGTCGAAGACCATCTACTCGCTCGACATGGGCGCCCTCATCGCCGGTGCAAAGTACAAGGGAGAGTTCGAGGAAAGGCTGAAAAGCGTGATACGCGAGATAAACGAGGCCGATGGCGAGATAATACTCTTCATCGACGAGATACACACCCTGGTGGGCGCCGGCGGCGGCGAGGGCGCCATGGACGCGGCCAACATACTCAAACCTGCACTGGCACGCGGCGAGCTGCGGGCCATAGGCGCGACGACGCTTGCCGAGTACCAGAAGTACTTCGAGAAAGACAAGGCCCTGGAGCGACGCTTCCAGAGCATGCTCATCGACGAGCCCTCGGTGCCTGACACCATCTCGATACTGCGCGGCCTCAAGGAACGCTACGAGGTGCACCACCGCGTGCGCATCAAGGACGAGGCCATCATCGCCGCCGCCGAGCTCTCGCACCGCTACATCAGCGACCGTTTCCTGCCCGACAAGGCAATCGACCTCATCGACGAGGCCGCCGCAAAACTGCGCCTCGAGATTGACTCCGTGCCCGAAGAGCTGGACGAGATAGAGCGCCGCATTCGCCAACTGGAGATTGAGCGCGAGGCTATCAAGCGTGAGAATGACCAAGACAAGATTGCACAGATAGACAAGGAGCTGGCCTCGCTGCGCGAGCAGCGCGACCAGATGAAGGCTCGCTGGCAGAACGAGAAGCAGATTGTCGAGGCCATACAGGCCGAGGTGAAGAACATAGAGAGCTTCAAGTTCGAGGCCGAGCAGGCCGAGCGCAGCGGCGACTACGGCCGCGTGGCCGAGCTGCGCTACGGCCGCATCAAGGAGGCCGAGAAGCGCGTGCAGGACCTCAAGCTGCAGCTGAAGCAGATGCAGGCCTCAGGGGCATTGATCAACGAGGAGGTTGACTCGGAGCAGATTGCCGAGGTGGTGAGCAAATGGACCGGCATACCCGTGACCAGGATGCTGCAAAGCGAGCGCGAGCGCCTGCTTCACCTCGAGGAGGAACTGCACAGGCGCGTGGTGGGTCAGGACGAGGCCATCAGCGTCATCGCCAACGCAGTGCGCCGCTCGCGTACAGGCTTGAGCGACGGCCGCCGCCCCATCGGGTCGTTCATCTTCCTCGGCACCACAGGTGTGGGCAAGACCGAGCTGGCCAAAGCGCTGGCCGAGGTGCTCTTCGACGACGAGAACATGATGGTGCGCATCGACATGAGCGAGTACCAGGAGCGCCACTCGGTGTCGCGCCTCATCGGGGCGCCTCCGGGATACGTGGGCTACGACGAGAGCGGCCAGCTCACCGAGGCAGTGCGCCGCAAGCCCTACTCGATAGTCCTCTTCGACGAAATCGAGAAAGCCCACCCCGATGTGTTCAACATACTGCTGCAAGTGCTTGAGGACGGCCGCCTTACCGACAACAAGGGGCGCACCTGCGACTTCAAGAACACCATCATCATCATGACTTCCAACATGGGCAGCGACATCATCCGCGAAAAGCTGGAGCACGGCGTGCCTACACCCTACCAGCTCGACGAGGCAAAGCAGGCCGTCATGGAGTTGCTGCGCCAGCGCATACGCCCGGAGTTCCTCAACCGCATCGACGAGACCATCATGTTCCAGCCGCTGACTCAAAGCCAGCTGAAGGAGATAGTGCGCATACAGCTGCGCGGCGTGGCGGCCATGCTCGAGCGCAACGAGATCACCATCAGCGCCACCGACGAGGCGGTGAACCGTCTGGCCGAGGTGGGCTACGACCCGGCCATGGGCGCGCGGCCCGTGAAGCGAGTCATACAGCGCGAGATACTCAACGAGATGAGCCGACAGCTGCTCGAAGGGAAAATTCACAGCAGCGAGACGATAATAATCGACGTCATCGACGGTCAGTTCGTATTCTACAACCCGGCAACAATGGGTGCGGCGCAGTGACGCCACCCATCACAAACCGGCAAAACCGGGCGAGGCCACACGGCCACGCCCGGTTTTTTTAGTCAGTAAAGAGGCTGCAACAGGGCGCCAGGGGCGGTTGTTCTTCGATTGTTCTTCGATTGATGTCCGATTGTTCTTCGATTGCAAATCGAAGAACAATCGAAGAACAATCGGAGAACAATCGAAGAACAGACGGTGTTGATACGGACTTGACACCTTGTCGGCACTGAAAATGAGGCAGTTGCACGCACAGACAAGCGAAAACAATCACCTTAATGATTGGGAACCAGATGTTAACCGGTCATTGGAGGGTGTAAAAAACGTTGGGAGCCGGACAGGTGAAGGTCTGCTCCAGCATGGCCACGTGCGAGCGGAAGTCGCCGTCGGCAAAGCTCAACGCACCGCGACGGCAGGCAGAAATGCAGGCCTGGCACTTGATGCAGACGCCACCAAAACGCGGCAGCCCCTCCATGGACACGCTGCCCATGGGGCAGACAGTGGCGCAGAGGCCGCAGCGTGTGCAGAGCCGCACGTCGGCCTGCGGCGTGGCCTTGAGGAAGCGCGCTGGGCTTCCGTCGACCCGCAGGGGCGTGTAGTAGGCGTCGGGGCTCTCGTTGCCGAATGGAGGCAGGCAGCCGACACCGCCGACAACGGCCTCGGCCACGGCATCGGCAAAGCGCAGAAGGCCCTCGTCGTCGGCAGCGGTGGGGCGGCCTGCGGCGATGAGGGCGGAGAAGACGTGCGGCATGGCCAGGGCGGCGGCACCGATCGGACGCAGGCCTCCGCGGCGGGCAAGGCCGACCAGCTCGGAGAGCGCGTCGCCGTGGCTGCGGTTGCCGAAGGTGACCAGCCCCACGAAGGGGCTGCCCTCGCCCCGCAGGCTGGCCTCGACATAGTCCTTGAGTTTGTTCGGCAGGCGGCCGGCATAGACCGGCGAGCCCCACACCACCAGCTCGTAGGGGCCGAATGGCGGCAGCTGGACGCGGGCGGCAGGCAGGGTGTAGTCTACGCGTCGCACAGGCAGGCCAAGCCGCTGCGCCAGGGCAGAGCAGAGAAGGCCCACACGTCCGGCCGTGCCGGAGCAGGGACTGAAGAAGACGGCGGTTATGCCCCGCAGGTGGAGGCTCGCCCCTTGGGTGCGGCCAGCGGAGGCGCCGACAGCGTGGATGTTGCAGTTTTCCATACATACCACAACGCCGCCCCGCGGCCGGTTATTGTGACGGCCAAAGCTGGCGGGCGGCGTGCTGTTGAAAAGTGGATTAAAAAAAAGTTGTCGGGTTCGCTTTTTTTTTCTTATCTTTGCACTTTCGAAACAATAAACACAACACACAATACACACATGAGCAAAAGAAGATACACGCTGGTAATCAACCCAGGAGCAACGTCGACAAAGGCAGCTATCTATGATGGTGAGAACGAGGTGTTTACCGAGAACCTGAAGCACCCCATCGAGGAGATACAGAAATATGCCGAGGTGGCCGACCAGTTCGAATACCGCAAGGGCGCGATACTGGAGATGGTGAAGAGCCACGGCGTCGGCACCGACGAAATAGCGGTCGTCATGGGCCGCGGCGGCCTCACCCGCCCGTGCGAGAGCGGCTGCTACCGCGTGAACGACTTGATGAAAGAGGAGTGCCACGCCGGCATACAGGGCAAGCACGCCTGCAACCTGGGAGCGCTGATCAGCGACTCGATTGCCCGTGAGATAGGGCTGGAGTGCGCCTACATAGCCGACCCCGGCATCGTCGACGAGCGCCCGGCATTCGCCAAGATCAGCGGCCATCCGGTGTTCGACCTCGACGAGCGCGTGGAAGGCCCCATCTGGCACTGCCTCAACCAGAAGATGACCGCCAAGCTCTATGCCCGCGAGGTGGGCCGCAGATACGAGGACCTGAACCTGATTATAGCCCACATGGGCGGCGGCGTGAGCGTGGGCGTGCACGAGCACGGCCGTGTCACCGAGGTGAACCGCGCCCTGTGCGGCCTGGGAGCCTTCTCCCCCACCCGCTGCGGCAGTATCAACGCCAGCAAGCTGATTGAGGTGGCCTGCAGCGGCAAGTACACCGAGGCCCAGTTGAAGAAGATGGTGACCGCCGAGGGCGGCTTCGTGGCCTACCTGGGCACCAACGACGCCTACGAGGTGGAGAAACGCGCCCTGGCAGGCGACGAGAAGTGCGAGCTGCTGGTCGAGGCGTTCACCTACCAGGTGGCGATGGAGATAAGCCGTCTGGCAGCCGTGGTGCGCGGCAAGGTCGACGCCATCCTGCTCACCGGCGGCATAGCCTACAGCAAGCCCTGGATGGCGAAAATAGAGGAGCGCATCGGGTGGCTGGCCCCTGTCAAGATTTACAAGGGCGAGAACGAGATGCTTGCCCTGGCCATCTGCGGCAAGGAGGTGCTCGACGGCGTCGAAGTGAAAGAATACAAGTAGCAACAAGGCCGCGTGCCCTGGTCGGGTGCGCGGCAGAAACCACAAGCAATGAACAAGAAAGCGATAGCGGCGCTGACGCTGGCCGCGGCGCTGGGTGCGTCGGCTGCCGGTGCTCAGGATATCAAGGTGAAGAAGGGCAAGGTGACCATGACCGAGGCTCAATACAACGAGTTGTGCCGCAAGGCCGACTCGCTGGAGGGGCTGAAGAACGAGGTGGCCAAGCTCAGGGTGCTGCAGATTACACCCTCGCCCCGCACGTTCAACGACTCGGCCTCCTACGCCATAGGCCGCGACATGTACACGCAGTGGACCCAGCGCGGGCTGGGCATCAACGCCGAGATGGCCGCGCAGGCCCTGAAGGACGACTCGCAGGGTTTCAGCCAGATGACCGACGCACAGGCGTCGAGACTGCTGCACCGCTTCCAGCAGAACTTCGTTGACAGGCAGAACGCCGGTCTGCAACAGAACATCGAGGCCGGCGAGAAGTTCATGCACGAGCTGGGCCGCAACAAATCGGTCTACACGACAGCCAGTGGCTTGAAGTACCGCAAACTGAAGGACGGCAACGGCAAGCGCCCCAAGGCCACCGACCGTGTGCGTGTGCATTACACCGGCACGCTGATTGACGGCAAGAAGTTCGACAGCAGCGTAGACCGCGGCACACCGATTACATTCCGGCTTGACGAGGTGATTCCCGGCTGGACAGAAGGCCTGCAGCTGATGGACGAAGGCTCGAAGTACATATTATACCTGCCCTACAACCTCGGCTACGGCGAGCATCCCGCCGGGACGATTCCTGCCGGATCGACACTGATATTCGAGGTGGAGCTGCTGGAAATCAACCCAAAGTAGATGAACACCTACGGCGAGAGGTTTCGAGTGACGACCTACGGCGAGTCCCACGGGCTCGCCGTAGGTGCTGTTATCGACGGCTGCCCCGCAGGGATGGCCATAGACATGGACGCCGTGGAGCAGGCTCTGCTTCGTCGCCGCAACGGCGCGCCGAGGACAGAGGCCGACCGGGTGGTGTGGCTGTCGGGGATGAAAGATGGCGTCACGCTGGGCACCCCGCTGGCTTTCAGTATCGGCAACGGCGACTCGCGCCCGGACGACTACGACCGGCTTGAGCACCTGTTCCGTCCGGGACATGCCGACTACACCTACCATGCCAAATACGGACTGCGCGACCATCGCGGTGGAGGCCGCGCCTCGGCTCGCGAAACCACTGCACGCGTGGTAGCCGGATGCGTGGCACGCCAGCTGATGCCGGAGCTCGCGATAGAGGCCACTGTTGCCGAGACAGGCCCCAGACTGGAGAACGACACCTGCGGTGGCATTGTGCAATGCCGCGTCACTGGGCTGCCTGCCGGTGTGGGCGAGCCTGTGTTCGGCAAGTTGGGAGCCTCGCTGGCCTCGGCGATGATGAGCATTCCGTCGGCCATAGGGTTTGAGATGGGCGCAGGCTTCGCGGCAGCGCTGATGACCGGCAGCCAGTATGTAGACCGCTGGAGCGGGCTGCTCTCGCCCATTACCACAAGCAACCACTGCGGAGGTGTGCAGGGTGGAATAAGCAACGGAATGCCAATAGAGTTCCGCGTGGCTTTCCACCCGGTGGCGACGCTGCCGCAGACAGTGGAGTGCCTGCACGAAGACGGCCACCTGGAGCCGCTTGATGTGGGCGGACGCCACGACCGTTGCGCAGTGACACGCGTTCCAGTAATAGTTGAATCGATGGCAGCCCTCTGCCTGATAAACTATCTGTTATGACTAGAAAGACAATAGCACTGGCAGCCATGGCCGCCACCCTCGCGCTCACCGCCGCCTGCGGGCGCAACAAGTTCACCATCAGCGGCACCATCGACGGCGGCGCAGGCCACACCATGTGGCTGGAAGAGATTGCCCCCGACGGGCCGTTGTTCATCGACTCCATACACATTGACAGCCGCGGGCACTTCAAGTACAGTTACAGTATGCCCTACCGCTCGCTATACAACCTGCACACCACTGCCGACAACTACATCGTCACCCTGCCCGACTATGGAGAAAACGTCAAGGTGCGCGGACAATGGGACAACCTGTCACTGAGCTACACCGTGGAAGGGTCACAAGAAAGCGCCCTGCTGTGGCAGCTCCAGCAGTTCACAAACGACGGCTCAAAGGTGCTGCTCGCCCTCATCGACACCACCGAACTCTATGCTCAGCTGCTCTTCGACGGCAAGATCACCCAAGACGACGTGCTGCGCAAAAAAGAGGAGACCGACTCGATGTACAGACTGGCCTTCGAGGAGCAGCAGGACTACGTGTGCCGCTTCATTGAGGAAAACAGCGGCTCGCTGTCGACCCTCATCGCCCTGTACAAGCCCTTCAACAACCGCCTGCTCATCGACACACGCGACCCCGGAAGTATCGACTGGTACGACCTCGTGCTGGAGGGGTTGCAGCAGAACTGCCCCGACAACCCGCACACACTGCACTTCAAGAACACCACCGAGCACCTGCGCTCGTCGCTGGCGCGCCAGTAAACACACGCTATGCCACTGACATTCGACATCAAAGCCACGTGCGGCAACGCACGAGCCGGTGTAGTGCACACCGACCATGGCGACATACTCACCCCGATATTCATGCCCGTGGGCACAGCGGGCTCGGTCAAGGCGGTGCACCAGCATGAACTGCTGGGCGACATCGGGGCACAAATTATCCTTGGCAACACCTATCACCTCTACCTGCGTCCGGGCTGCGACCTGCTGCGGCAGGCAGGAGGGCTGCACAAGTTCAACGGGTGGCACCTGCCCCTCCTCACCGACAGCGGCGGCTTCCAGGTCTTCTCGCTGGCAGCCAACCGAAAACTGAAGGAGGAGGGCTGCACATTCCGCAGCCACATTGATGGCAGCCGCCACCTTTTCACCCCGGAGGGAGTGATGGACATTGAGCGTATTATCGGGGCTGACATTATGATGGCCTTCGACGAATGCGCCCCTGGAGATGCCGACTATCGCTACGCCAAACAGAGTATGGAACTTACTCACCGATGGCTCGACCGCTGCATCAAGCGTTTTGGCGAGACCAGTCCACTTTATGGCCACCATCAGGCGCTCTTTCCCATAGTGCAAGGCTGCCAGTATGCCGACCTACGTCGCCAAAGTGCGGAATACATTGCATCCAAGGAGCCCGAGGGTTGTGCGATTGGCGGCCTGGCAGTGGGTGAACCTACCGAGGTGATGTACGAGATGATAGAGGTGGTTAACGCGGTGCTGCCAGCCGACAGGCCACGCTATCTAATGGGGGTGGGCACACCGCAGAACCTGCTGGAGGCCATCGACCGAGGCGTGGACATGTTCGATTGTGTGATGCCGACACGCAATGGCCGCAACGGCCTGCTTTTCACACCGATGGGTACTATCAACATCAAAAACAAGAAATGGGAGCAGTGCTTCGAACCACTCGAACAGTTCACCGGGGTGATAACAACCGACACCGAGGCCGCTTCCGACAATCGCCGACACACCCCCTACACACTGGCCTACCTGCACCACCTTATAAAAGCCGACGAGATACTGGGTCTGCAGATTTGCTCCATACACAACCTCCGCTTCTACCTTTGGCTTGTTGGAGAGGCCCGCAGGCGGATACAGAACGGCGACTTCGGTCAATGGAAGCAGACCATGGTAAGTCAGCTCGGCAAGCGGTTATAAGGGGCTACCACTCGCGGTGCACCAACACTACATCGACATCGGGGAAAGCCGACCGTAGCCACTCGGCCGTGCGCTCGGCACAGTACACGGAGCGGTGCTGGCCACCAGTACAACCAAAAGCCACCTGCAAATGGGTGAAGCGCCGCTCCACATACTTTTTTACGCTCTGTGCAACAATCGCACGTGCATGTTCCAAGAATGCACCTACCTCAGGCTGTGCCGACAGGAAGGCAGCCACGCACTCGTCGCGACCGGTGTAGGCTCTGTATTGTTCATAACGTCCGGGGTTTGGCAAAGCCCTGCAATCGAATATGTGGCCGCCGCCGTTACCGCTCGAGTCGTTGGGCAATCCCTTTTTATAACTGAAACTCATGACGCTAACCGTCAATCGGTCAGCTTTCAACACACTTCCGGCATCCGCCCTGCACACACGCTCGAGGCAACGGGCCAACTCGACAAGCCCCTCCGGCACACCATGTTCATCCATCAAACGGCGCAGGTTGCCAACCGCCAAAGGGATGCTTTCTGCAAAGTAGGGCTTCCGCTCATACAGGCCGCGGTAGCCATAGGCGCCGAGCGTCTGCAGTATGCGCAACATGGCGTAGCCCCAAAAATGCCGCATGAAGCCGGAGTCGCCATGGATGGAGGTGTAGTGGCGCAGCAGCTCACCCCTTACGGCCTCGGGCAGGTCGCTCTTTGCACTGTAAAGCAGCGATGCCACGTCGTACTGCGCCGCGCCGCGCCTGCCACCCTGGTAGTCGATATAGTACAGCCTGTCACCCACCATGATGTTGCGCCCCTGGAAGTCGCGGTATAGGAAATAACCGGTGTCGGCCTCAAGCAGCCAGTCGGCCAACATCTCGAAGTCGTTCTCCAACAGCTCTTCGTCGAATGGGATATGGGCCAGCTTCAGATAGAAATACTTGAAGTAGTTGAGATCCCACATCATCGACCTCCTGTCGAAAGCGCCACGAGGATAACCCACACTGAAATCCATGTCTGCCCCAGCCCGCTGCAATGCGTCGAGGTCGGTCAATGCCTGCTTGTACATCGACAGCATCTCGGCATCGAACCCGACACCCTGCCGCCTCTTGTCGAGCAGGACAGAGTAGAGCGAACGGTCGCCGAGGTCCTGCTGCAGGTAGCGCAGGCCATCGTCGTCGACAGCATACAATTCGGGCACCGGCATTCCCCGCCCATACAGATGGCGCGTGTACGCGAAGAAAGCCCTGTTTTCGCGCATGTCGCCGGCCACGGTGCCGACGCAACTGCGCGACGCGCCCTCCATGCGGTAATAAACGCGCTGCGAACCGCCGCCACTCAACTGGCGGCAACGCTGGCACTCCTCGCCGCTCCAGCGGCGAAAAAGCGTCTTCAAACGCTCCATCCCTATTGCACTTGCTGCTCTTGCTGCTCCTGTGCGGCGGCCTGTTGCTCGTGCTCGGCGCGAACCTCGTCAATCATGCGGCACTTGCCGCTGAACACCGCGCCCGGCTCTATGGAGAGGTTGTTGATCAGTATGTCACCGCGCACGCGGGCACTGGAATGAAGCGACAGCAACTCCTTCACCGACAGGTTGCCGTTTACGGTACCTATGATGCTGGCATTCTGGCACAGCACGTTGCCGTTCACTATGCCGGTGTCACCCACGACCAGCTTGCCGTTTAGCTGGATATTGCCTTCCAGCTTGCCGTCGAGGCGGAAATCGCCGCTGGCAATGATGTCGCCTTTGATGACGGTGCCGTCGGTTATCGAGTTGAGAGGGCTGGCCTCGGTTTCCATTGTCTTTGCCATAATATTGTGGTTGTTATTTGTTTTTGAGTAAATATTTCTTGAAAAACAGCTCGTACGCGTCCACATTCTTGCGGTTGTACAACGTGGCATAGTTCATTGTGCTGATGGCGAAAACCCTGTAGTCGTCCTCGCTGTAGCGGCGCAACGGACTCTCGTCCTGCAGCAGGTGGTGATAGTAGCCCATCGCGGCCTCCTCGTTCTTGAAGCGGTGGATGGTGAGCAGGTGCGTGGTGTCGTTGAAGAGAGTGGCGTTAACCTGATACGACATGTTTGAGTAGTACTCGGAGTTGAAGTCGGCCATCCGGTATTGCACCTCGGTGCCCTTGAGGCGCCTGTCGTTAAGCAGCACGATGACGTAGTACTGCTGCCCTTGCCTGTGACGGAATACCTGTGCTTCGGGCGGCAGCTCGGTGTCGGTGGAAGCAAGGTCCTCGCCCTGCCGGTCGGCGCGGGGCTGCTCCTGTCTGCTGGCTGCGCGGTCGTCGCGGCGGGCCTGGCGACGGCTCTTTATCATCTCCAGCTTTGAGCTGTCGGCACGCAGGTACTCCAGCTGGCTCAATGCCAACATGTGGACGGTGTCAGACCGCGGCACACTGTTAACCAAGCCCTCCAGTGTGGATATAGCCGCCTCGCGGTCGCCCACGGCAGCCAGGGCCAGACCCTTCCAGTAGCGGAACTTGCCCAGCATTGGATGACCGCCGTAGAGGTCGTCGGCCAGCTCGGCCTGATCAATCACCTCCTCGTACTGGCGAAGCTGGAAGTTGTCGTACAGCTCGGCATAGGCCTGCTCCACGATGCCCTCGCGGCGCAGCAACTCCTTGTAGTACTCGTTGTCGCGAATGATATTGGCGAAGTCACCGTCGGGGAAACCCATGAGCACCATGTCGCGGTAGTAGTTGGCCTGCGGCGTGTTGCCCATCTTGTCGTATATGCGGTAAAGCATGTACAGGGTCTGCTCCGACTGCTCGAAACCGGCGTAGCTGTCGGCCAGGCGGTGGTAGCACTCGAGGGCAAGTGGTATGTTGTGCACACCGTCGTAGTACAGGTAGCCCGCGCCAAGCAGGTTGATGGCAATCAGCGAGTCGAGCGAGTCAATGGCGTGTTGCGTGGCTGGCAGTTCCTTCAGGTAGAAGGCCTTGCTGTGCGGGTCGTTGGGGTTGTCGGCAGCGGCCTGCGCTGTTGACTGACCGCCAGCCTCTGTGCCGTCGGCCGTGGAGCTGTCGGCCTGCTGTGTGTTGTCGGCAAGGCTCATCATGCCCAACGACTGCTTGCTCGAGAGGAACCAGTTGTCCTCAAGCGGACGGTCACCCCACGTCTTGACGAAAGCGTCGCGGCCTTTCTGCGCGGTGCTTTGGTTGTAGAAATACCAGTCGCCCTTGAGCGTGTTCTGCTGCGCCCTGCGGCCGGCGTTGAGGGCGTCGAGGCGCGCCTGCTCGGCGGCGCGCTTCTCTTGCGCCACCAATGTGTCAATCTTGGCCATTATCAGCGAGTCGCGTTCCTCGTCGCTCATTGCCGCCACCGCCAGCAGGCTGTCGCCTCGGTGGAAGGCACGCGTGTAGGAGCAAAGCTCGTCAAGCACATCGCGACGGCGCCTGATTGAGGCATAGCCCGGATAGTCGGCCGCCAGGCACTGCATGGCTGTGTCGTAGTAAGGCTGTGCCTGCTCGTAGTTCTCATACACCTCGTAGAGCACCCTACCCAGCTCGAGGGCACTCTTGGCCTTCTGCGGGCTGCCAGCGGCTGCCACCGCCACGCTGCGGCGAAGGTTGTCGCACGCCCGCTTGGCATCCTTCACCCCGAGGTACATCATGCCCTTGGCATAGTAGATCTGGTCGCGGTACTCGTAGTTTTTCCGCTCGCGCAGCATGGCGTCAAGCTGGCGCTCAAGCTTCGGGATGTCGGCTGTGGAGAGATCGGCGCACGACGCCTCGCCCAGCCTCGCGTTGAACTCCATGACATACTCCGGCCCCAGCGCCACCACCCGGCGGTAGTACTTGGCTGCAATGGAGCGGCGGTCGAGCGACTGGTAGATCTGCGCCAGCAGGAAGTTGAGCCTCGCCTTTGTGTCGCGGCTGCGCGTGCAGTCGAGAGCCAGGTGAATGTACTCCACCGCCTTCTTGTACTTCTCCTGCGGCACAGTGGCCTCGACCATGGCCAGATAAAGCTTCTCGCGGCTTTGCTTGCCAAAGCGCCCCTCCTGCAGCTCGTGGGCCAGCTGGTCCAGGGTGGCCTCGGCCTCGGTGTAGCGCTTCTCGCGCGACATGCACCGCGCCATCAGCACCGCCCCCTCGTCGGCGGCATGGGTGCCGCCAAACTGGCTCACAAGTATGCTCGCCGTGTTGGCCGTGGCGGCATAGTCCTGCTTGTAGAAGGTGGCATAGGCCGTCAGCAGGTAGCACTCCTTGATGTAGGGCACATGCTCCTGCCCGCCCACGAATATGCTGTGCTTCTTAATGCCCTTCACGCCTTTCTCCACGGCACGGTCCATCTCCGGATTGATGGTGCGCGCCGCGTCGGCGCTGCCCAGCCGCTCCACGGGAAGAAAGGTGGTGTAATCGTCGGGCGCGTTCTTGGCAAGTTTTTCCACACCGGCCTTAAGGCTCTCATTTCCATTCCACCACACATTGTAATGACACGTCGTGTTGTGGAACGCGACGTTAGACCACTTGGCCTTTTCGGTCGAGCAGGAGGTCATGGCCAGCACGGCAAACAGCGTGGCTGCTATATTTAGGAGGCGTTTGTTCAAGCCATTGTGGGTTCTACATTCAGTCCTCCCATTAACGCAAGCCGCACTACATTATTATTTGCAAGCGTAAATTTTAACAGAATATTTTCAGCATAATATTCATATCAGCATATTACATCAATTAATTAAACCAATACAACAGATACTGTGCCCGTCATGCAGTGGCATCAAGGCAAAGTCAACAACATGTAATCATCTATTCTTCTACTACTCATCGCCTACAAAAGTACCAGTTGGGTAGGCGATGAGTAGTAGATGAGTAGGAGTTGAGTAGGAGTTGGTCTATCCTTTAGGCTGATTTGCAGTATTTTATGCAGGGGTTAAATTTTGGACAGTTTATGACCCAGTATTCAGGCATTACAAAACACTGAATACCAATAATATGACAATATTCAACTCGTATTGCGGCCAGGGGCGCGCCACATCAAAGCCGTTCCCATGCCAGACAGCACAGAAAGATGTGCATTCCAGCCGGGAAAGGCTACAGAAAGACTTTCCGGAATGCCGACAATTAAAGTGAAGCATAAAAAGAAATCGCATACAAACTGGAAATCAACATAAAATAATCACCGATAACACAATGTTGAAAAATTAATTTTGCCAGCGGTGAAAAAAGGTGTAACTTTGCAGCATGAAAAAGATAACATTAGCGCTTGCGCTTGCAGGAACATTCCTGCTCAATTCGTGCGACATGCTCAATCAGGTCGCCGACCAGTTTGTCAGTGTTGCCAATTTGGTAAACTGTGATTTCAGCCTTAAGAACGTCAGCAACGTGACCGTGGCCGGCGTCAACGTGAAGAACGTCACGAATGGCAATCTCACCGCCGCCGACGTGCTGAAGCTCGTTGCCGCCTACAACAGCAAGAAGGTGCCTCTGGGCATGGACGTCAACGTCGACATCACCAACCCCACCTCCACCAAGGCGGCCATGACCGCCCTCGACTGGATTTTGGCCATCGACGGCACCGACCTGGCCAGCGGCGTCAACAGCCAGGGCTACACCATCAAGCCCAGCGCCACCACCACCGTGCCGCTGGGTGTGAGTGCCGACTTGGCCGACCTCTTTTCGAAGCAGGGCATCGACGCGTTGAAGACCTTCGCCAGCAGTTTCACCAGCGAGGGTGTGTCGTCGAAGGTAGGCTTGAGGGTGAAGCCCAGCATGAGCGTCGGCACGGCCACGGTGCCCTTCCCCGACTACATCAAACTGGAGAAGAAGACCGGCACCACCACAACCCCCTCTACACCATCCTCGCCAACACTCTTGAAGTCAGCTCAATAATGGCGTCGGGGAAGTCGTAGGCAGGGTTGTGCAGCTCTGGCTGCAGCTCTCCGCTGCCCACTCCGAAGAAAGCGCCTGGCCAGCGCACGAGGTACTCGGCAAAGTCCTCGCTCCAGCGCATGGGCCGGGAAAGATAACTTACCGCAAGCGACTCGCACAGGGCCGCTTGCTCTATTTTTGCCACGTGCTCCGCGCTGTTCTCCACAGCACGGAAGGGCTCGACAAGCGACAACTGGCAATCGAGGCCGTAGTCGCTGGCCAGCCTGCGCTCGACAAGGTCGCGCACATCGGCCAGCAATGCCTGCATAGTGCTGTTGCTGAACGCCCGCAGGGTGTACATCACCTCCGCCTCGCCAGCCGAGGTGCCGAAAGCGGGCTCGCCCATGCGTATGCAGATGGGGGTGCACTGCCTGAAAGCCTCGTCGCCAGGGCTGTCCATTGCTGCCAGTGCGTTGACCATCGCGGCCACAGCAAGGGCCGGATTGCGTCCCAGCTCGGGGGTCGAGGCATGGGTGACAACACCCTTCATACGGCACACGATGCCCGTCGAGGCAGCCGCAAAGGTGCCTTGCCGCAGCAACACGGTGCCCAGGGGGTAGCCAGGAATGTTGTGCAGCCCATAGATAGCTTTGATGTCGAAGCGCTGGAGCACTCCGCTCTCAATCACGGCGAGAGCCCCCTGCCATGTCTCCTCAGCCGGTTGCCACAGCAGCAGCGCGTTGCCGCTGCCGCCGTCCACCAGCTCGGCCAGGCGCATCAAGATGGCCGTGTGGCCGTCGTGACCGCAGCGGTGGCCTATCGGCAAGGCGTCGGTGTCGGCCCGGAAAGCCACCACCGGCCTGCCGGGGTCCCTGATCCATGCCGCCACCACTCCCCATCCACCCACATGGGTGAAGACGTGTGTGGGCGACAAGGACTGAAGGTGGGCGACGATGGTGTCGTGTGCGAAACATTCGTTTCCGGCAGTCTGCGGGTGGTCGTGCAGCTGGCGGCGCAGGGCGGTGTAGTCGGTCATTATGCTACAAGTTTTCAATCTGTTGACGGAAGTAGTCGCCTCGGTGCTCGAAGTTGCGGAACGCGTCGTAGCTTGCCGCTGCCGGTGACAGGAGCACCGTCCCCCCACGGGGCGTGCTGTCGGCGCACCAGCGCACAATGGCGCTGTAGTCGTCCTCGACAATGTAGTCGAACTCCGGCTTGCCTACAAGTGCGAGCACCCGACTGCCAGCCTTGCCCACAAAAGCCACGCGGGCAACAGCCCCGGCGCGCAGCGCGTCGGCCAGCGGCGCGTAGTCTATGCCACGGTCCATTCCGCCGACTATCAATGTGTCGACCCTGCCCAGTGAACCCAAGGCTGCCAGTGTTGCCGCCGGGATGGTTGAGATGCTGTCATCGAACCACTGCAGACCTGCGTAGCAACCAAGCGGTTGAAGGCGGTGGGCTAAACCTTTGAATGAAGCCATCAGATTGCCGAGCTCCTCATTGCTTTTGCCAGACACCAGCCTGGCCACACGCAGGGCCACCAGCGCGTTGCTATGGTTGTGGGCTCCCGGCAGAGGCAACTTGCGCAACGCCTCGGCCTCGCCAGGGTCGACCTCACAGTGGCTGTAGGGGTGGAGAGAAGCGGGCAGGCTGCCGCGCAACGTCTGCACCATGGAGGCAAGCTCGTCGTTGTCGGTGCAGTAGAACAGATGGCCATTGGCATCTTGCCGCAGACCGAGCTGCATCTTGGCCATCTTGTAGTCGTGGTATGACGCGTAGTGGTCGAGGTGCTCCTCGAAAAGATTGAGCAGCACGCCCACACGAGGCCCATGGCGCAACACTTCGAGCTGATGGCACGACAACTCGGCAACCACAACAGAATCGGCGTTCAGGCGGTCGATGATGTCGAACAGAGGTATGCCGATGTTGCCGGCAAGCAGGCTTCCGGGCAGCAGATGGTGCACCAGGCTGGCAGTGGTGCTCTTGCCCTTGGTGCCGGTGACGCCAACCACACGGTCGGCATAGACCTGCAGGAAGAGGTCGGTGAGCGAGCTTACATTGGCCGCTCCGCCCAGAACGCTGAGCGGCACACCCGGGCTTTTGATAATCAAGTCGTAGCCCTTGGCGGCCTGTTCGGCAATCTGTGCGTTGCCATCGGCAATGGCAGGCTTGGCCTCCGGAAGCAGCCTTCCGATAATTTGTCCGGCACTTCTACCCTCGCGGCCATAGCCAGCAATCAGGATGCGCCTGCCCTCGAGCAGTCGCCTCAAATGGTTCTCTCTGAACATGCTTTTCTCAATAAGTCAAACTCGAAAGCGTTGAGGTTGCCCTCGGATGCGATGCAGTCGAGCCTTTGCGGGCATAGCCACGAGGCGGCGTCAACGCCACGCAGCAATAACGGCAAGTCGCCGCCATACCACCTGCTGACAGCCATGGCCAAAGCCTGCCTCACCTCGCTCACTGTGCCCACACACTCGAAGGGCTTCGTTGGCGCATTGCCGACAAGCTCGTCGAATTCTGGTTGCAGCGACAGGTCGTCGAGCATTGGCTTGCCGAATATCTGCGCCAGCCTTGCAGGGGCGATGAACGGAGACAGAATGATATAGGCAAAGAGGCACTTGGCGCAACGACCGCACCACACATCCTGTTTGCTGCCTGCGTTGCATGACCGGAAAACACTGTGATAGCAATCCAAGCGACTGAAAAGAGAGGCGATTTGCAGTTCGGTGAGTGGGCGAAGAAACGAGAAATAATTGCTCTCCACGCCCATTGATGCCGCGTAGCGGCGGAAATCGTCCTCGAACTGAATGCTTTTCGAATACTGATGGTTCACGCTGCTGCCAGGCACAGTGCTTTCGTTGGCCGAGCTTTCATTGCTCAAGGCGATGTTACGCACCCCAGCCAACTCGGAGGCAAGCAGGGTGTAGAAAGCCAGCATGGCCGAGAAAGGCGTGTGTCCGTTTAGGTAGCCCTCGGCGTTGAGACGCAAAAGTTGCGGGTCGATGGCGCGGCGAATCACCAACACCTCCTCCAACGGAAAGCCAGCGACAGCGGCGCAACCAATGGTGGCGCCGCGCGGATTCATGACAAGAGGCCTCACCTTGCGCCCCGCACGGCGGAGCAGCTCGAGGCTGACTACCGAATCCTTGCCGCCGCCAATCGGCACAAGGTAGTCGTCGGCCAGGCAGTGCCTTGCACCCTGGGGCAACGGCATACCAGTGCACTCTATCTTCATGAAACTGTCGATGTCGGCACTTATTCCGTTGGTGTAGAAGAACTCGCCTAAACCATGCCAAAACAGCTTGCGCCAAAATGCCAGGCTGTCGGCATCGAGCGAGCCGCACATCACCCGAACCTGTGGCGGACAGGCACACTTCCAGTAGCTCACCAACTCAACCATGCCGATGTTAAACACCAGCAAATCCAAGTTTGCGGAGTTGAAATCAAGGAACGGACGGTTTTCAATAGTGGCTGTAGGGTGGAACTCAATCTCGTCGATCCTGAAATCGAACCTCAGGTGCAGGCCATCGTCATCACACGAGTAACTATAGCCGCAGTAGTCGAACCGAGAGTGACGCTGGCGCAGAGTGTCGAAGAGTCGCTGGTTATCTTTTGTGTGACATGTCGAGTTACACCGCGCCTGCGACATCGCGACGGTTGAGTCATCCCCGCTCATATTAGGCTGCACCACATGCTCGTGTTGAAGTTCTGTATTTTTCATTGACGGAAAATTACATTAGTGAGCCTCAAGCCAGTTGTTGCCGACATCGATTCCCACCTCTATGTCTATGCCATCAAGAGGCAAGGCGTTCTTCATCTCGTACTCAACCACCTCGCGCAGCACAGACTCCTCCGGACGATACATGTCGAAGACCAGTTCGTCGTGCACCTGCAGAAGCATACGGCTCTTCATGCCCTCATTCTTCATACGCTCGTGAATACGCACCATGGCAATCTTTATCATGTCGGCAGAAGTGCCTTGTATGGGCATATTCACAGCGTTGCGCTCGGCGAATGAGCGGGCTGCGGCATTGCGGCTGCCAATGTCGGGGAGGTAACGGCGGCGACCAAGCAGTGTGCGGGCGTAGCCATGCTCGCGGGCGAACTGCTTGCACTGCTCTATGAAACTCATAATGTCCGGGTACTGGGCAAAGTATTCATCAATCAAAGCAGAGGCCTCTTTGCGGCTGATGCCCAGTTGTTCACTCAATCCGAATGACGAGATGCCGTATACAATACCAAAATTCACACTCTTGGCGTTGCGACGCTGCTCCTTGCTCACCTGGTCAATGGGCAAATGGTATATCTTTGCGGCAGTGGCAGCATGAATGTCGTAGTGGCTGGCAAAGGCATTGAGCATGTGCTCGTCGTGGGAAAGTGCCGCTATGATGCGAAGCTCAATCTGAGAATAATCGGCAGCCAGCAGCAGGTAGTCATCGTTGCGCGGCACAAAGGCGCGCCTTATCTCGCGGCCTCGTTCGGTGCGCACAGGTATATTCTGCAGATTGGGATTGGAGGAAGACAATCGACCGGTAGCGGTGACTGTCTGGTTGAACTCGGTATGCAGACGCTGGTCGGCGTGGTTAATAAGCTTCGGAAACGAATCAAGGTAGGTTCCAACCAACTTCGAGATTGAGCGATATTCGAGTATGAGAGGCACAATGGGGTGACTGGCGGCGAGTTTGGCCAGTACATCCTCGGCTGTAGAGTACTGCTTGGTGGCTGTACGTGGCGGCTTGTCTGTGACTTTCAGCCGCTCATATAGCACCTCACCCAACTGCTTCGGTGAGCCAATGTTGAACCTGACGCCTGCCAGGGAATAGATCTGTTCCTCGATTGATTGCCTCTCGGCACCCAGCTGTGCAGAATATTGGCGAAGGGCATCGACGTCAATTCTTACACCCTCGCGCTCCATATCAACCAAAACGTCCACCAAGGGCAGCTCTACTTCGCAGTAGATGTCGGAAAGACCGGCGTCGTGAAGGCGGGCTGTCATGATTGGGTACATCTTCCAGAGGGATGAAGCACGCGCCTGAATGTCGGCAGGCTCGTAGCCTAACATAGACGACGACACGAACTCAAACGAGTGGCGCATCTCGGCATCAAGCAGGTAATGCGCCAGCTGTGCGTCGAAGACTTCGCCACAGACAACACATGACATGGACGACAGGCGGTATTTCAGTGCCTTCAAATCAAAGCACAGCTTGGTAGTGGACTTATCCTCCATCACCGCGGCAAGAAGAGTGAGGTCGACCTCGGCCAGCCTTGCCACCCACACATTGTCGGCTCCGGTGGCAAGTGCCACCATTTCACCCTCAATCACAACCGACACCGATTTGCCCACAATTCCGCGCAGAACCTCGGCAGTGAGAGTGCCACTTGCCACACTCTGCGGAGCCTCCTCTGCCACGGTGTCGTCAAACAATGTGGGTGCCGACTGTATGGGCTGGGCTTTAGGCTTCGAACCACCCTTCCACCGCATGGCAACTTCCGGGTTGTTCACACTCAAATCGGAGAACACCTTGTTGGCAAATTGCCGGAACTCCAGCTCGTCACACAACTGGCGCAGCGTGGCATAATCAGGATCTTCCAACTGCAATGCTTTCTCGTCGAAAACAATAGGGGCATCCAAGCGAATTGTGGCCAACTGCTTGGAGAACAGAGCCTGCTCCGCATATTGGCCAACCAGGGCGCGAACCTTGTCATTCTTGATTTCTTCAGCGTGGGCCACCATGTTCTCCACACTGCCAAACTGGGCCACGAGTTTCTTGGCTGTCTTCTCCCCCACCCCCGGAATGCCGGGTATGTTGTCGGACGCATCACCCCACAATCCAAGCAAATCTATCACCTGCTTAGGCTCATCCACATCAAACTTTGCCCTTACCTCGGCCACACCCATAATGGTGTCTGGCGTTTTTCCGCGCGAAAAGCGGTACACATTCACGCACGGGGTCACCAACTGGGCAAAATCCTTGTCGGGTGTTGCCATCAGCACCTGATCGAAACCTGCCACCTCGGCGGCATGGCTCAAAGTGCCTATAACATCGTCGGCCTCGAAACCCTCGCACGTGAGTATCGGAATTCGGAATGCCTCAATCATCTTCCTCACCCACGGCAACCCTATCTGAATCTCTTCAGGCATGGCATCGCGCCCAGCCTTGTACTCACTGTACATCTCGTGGCGGAATGTGGGCTTTGGCAGGTCGAATGCCACGCCTATGTGCGTGGGGCTTTGCGTGCGGATCAGGTCGTAGAGCATGGTGGTGAACCCAAGGACACACGAGGTGTTCATGCCCTTCGAGTTGACGCGCGGATTGCGGTTGAGGGCATAGTAGGCCCTGTATACCGCAGCCATGCCGTCTATCAGCAGCAGCTTCTTCATTTCAACGGATTGGCTGTAAGCTCGTCGTATTCCTTACGGTTGCGGAGTATATTGCACGCCAGATAGATGGCCGAGCGGAACGACTGCTCGCTGGCCTTGTCCTTGCCCGCGATGTCGTAGCCGGTGCCATGCGCGGGCGAAGTGCGCACATAGGGAAGACCCGCCGTGTAGTTCACCCCTTCGGTGAACGACATAAGCTTGAACGGTATCAAACCCTGGTCATGGTAAAGTGCCAGCACACCATCGAATTTGTTGAACTCCGACGAGCCGAAAAATCCGTCGCTTGGGTAGGGGCCATAGGCAAGCACCCCCTTTTCCTGCACTTCGTCAATCACCGGGCGCACCACCTTCTTGTCGAAATCGCCAATCACACCGTCGTCGCCGGCGTGCGGGTCGAGCGCCAGTATGGCTATCTTCGGGCGGGTGATTCGGAAGTCGCGACGCAGGCTTTGGTCGAGGAGCATCATCTTGCTGTAGAGCAGGTCGTGGGTGATGGCGGAAGGCACATCCTTCAAGGCCACATGGTTGGTGGCAATGCCGATGCGGATGCGGTCGCACACCATGAGCATGAGGCTTTGGCTGCCGAACTGGTGCGACAGGTACTCGGTGTGTCCTGGGAAGTCGAAGTCGTCGGCCTGTATGTTGCGCTTGTTGATGGGGGCGGTCACCAACACGTCAACTTTGCCTTCCTTAAGGTCGGCGCAGGCCTTGTTGAGGCTTTCGCGAGCCAGCAGACCGGCCACCTCGGTGCTCTTGCCGAGGTCAATCTTGACCTCCTCGGCTGTGAGGTTGACGAAGTTGAACTTCTTGTCCTGAGCCTGCGACGCGTCGGCAACGGCGGTGAACACCATCTCCTGCGGCATCGAGGTGAGCAGTTTCTTGTGATAGGAGGCCACCTTCGTGGAGCCATACACTATCGGAGTGCATACATCGAACATGCGGCTGTCGCCAAATGTCTTGAGGATCACCTCATAGCCCACTCCGTTGAGGTCGCCGTGGGTAATGGCCACCTTGATATTCTGGTTGTCTTGGTTCATTGCTGATAAATATGGGGGTTGGATGTTTATTTCTCAATCATATCCTGCATCTGGAGGAAGGCGTAGAGCAGCCTAATGCCGTAGCCCGACGCTCCGGCGCGGTAGTAGTGCTGCGCTGCCGAGAAGAAGGCCACACCGGCAATGTCGAGGTGCACATAGGGCACCGCCCCTGCAAAGTGGGCCAGAAACTTGCCTGCCGTGATTGCACCGGCCTCGGGCTTGAGGTTGCAGTTGCGCAGGTCGGCCACAGGGCTTTCCAGCAGTGTGTCGTACTCGCTCCACATCGGGAACTCGACCAGCCGCTCGTACACTTGCGAGCCCACTATCTTGAGCATCGTCATCGGGTTGTCTGCGCCGGTCTGCATGGCGGCTATGCCGAAGGTGCCAATGGCTCGCACGGCAGCGCCGGTGAGTGTGGCGGCATCGATGATGAGCGACGGCGAGTAGTTCTTGGCCGCATAGGCTATGGCGTCAGCCAGCACCAGGCGCCCCTCGGCGTCAGTGTTCGTCACTTCGACCGTCGTGCCGTCATACATGGTCAGAATGTCGTCGGCTGCGTAGGCGTTGAAGCCAGGGCGGTTGTCGGTGAGAGGCAGCAGGGCCACCAGGTGCACCGGCAGATTGTTGTCGGCAGCGGCGAAGAGCACGCTGGCCATGGTGGCGGCACCGGCCATGTCGCTCTTCATCTCGCACATGTAGTCGTCGGGCTTGATGTTCAATCCGCCGGTGTCATACATCACCCCCTTGCCCACAAGGCATATCGGTGCATTGTCCGAACCCCGGTATTCAAGCACAACGAAGCGCGGCTCGGTCACGCTGCCACGGTTCACAGCCAGCAGCCCGCCCATGCGCAGCGCCTCAATTTTCTTCTTGTCCATGACGGTGCACTCCACTCCCTCAAGGTCATCGGCCACGGCCTCCAGCTCGTCAGCGAAGCGCACAGCGTCAAGGTCCTGCACAGGCATGTTTACCCACTCGCGGCACCAGAAGATGCGATTCCACAGCCGCTCGGCCTGCTCCAGCTCGTCGGGCTTGATGAACAGCCCGTCGATGATGAGCCGGTCAAGGTGGAACACCTCTTTGTTGCGGTAGCGGTCGAAGCTGTAGTCGGCCAGCGTCAGGCCCTCCACGAAGGCCATCACCTCTTCCGGCAGGGTGCCAACCCCGGTCACGGCCAGCTCGCGGCAGTCGTCGTCCTCAAGCATCCTCAGCAGGCCGGTGGCCTGGCGGCGCAGTGCCTCCTGGCATTCGGGCTTCTCGCTGTTGAATGAGAGCACATACAGCCTGTGGGGCAGGCGGTCGAAGGCAAGCAGCCGCTCGCGTCCATCCTCGCGCCGTTTCTTCAGCACCTCCAGTTCCTTGCGGTTGAGCGGCAGCGAGCGTTCCGACACGTCGTCGCCATAAAGCAGCAGCAGCGAGCCCTCGTAGGTCTTCGCGTCTATGGGTTCAAGGGTGTAGTTCATATTCACGTGTGTGTTATCAGTACTATTATTTTGTCCTTTTTCAGTTTTTCGAGGGCGGCGAGGAAGTCGGCGCGCGCAGTGGCGTCGAGCCATGCGGCCGGTTCGTCGAGCAGCAGCACCTGTGCGTCGCTCTGCAGCGCACGCGCCAGGGCCACCCTCTGCCATTGCCCCATGCTCAGTTCCTGCCCGCCGTCAAACATGCGCCCCAGCATGGTGCCCTCCCCCTGCGGAAGCCCGGCGGCCACGCGGTCGGCACCGCTCAGGGAGGCTGCCCGCCCCACCCCGCGCCCCGGCCGGTCGATGTCGCCCACCGCAATGTTCTCTGCCAGCGTGGCCTGGTAGCACACGAAGTTCTGGAAGAGCACACCCATCGTGCGACGCAGGCCGTCGAGGCTGAAGCGGCGCACGTCGATACCGTTCAGAAGCACCTGCCCCTCCTGCGGGTCGTAGAGGCGGAGCAGCAGTTTGACCACGGTGCTCTTGCCGCGTCCGTTCTCGCCGTCGATGCGGCACAGCTCGCCACGCACCGCCTTGAGGCTGAAATGCGAAAGCACGTCGCGCTCCATGCCGGGATAGCGGAACGTGACGTCGCGCAGCTCCAGGCTCTCCACCACGGCTGGCGGGTCGAGAGGGCTGTCGGGGTCGGTTATGGTGGGCTCCATGTCGAGGAACTCCACAAGGTTGCCAGCAAAGAGGCGGTTGTCGTACAGCCCTGCCAGCCCGCCGACGAGCGAGGCCATCTGCCCCTGCCCACGGCGCATGGCCTCGGCCAGCATCACCAGCGTGCCCACCCCAATGGCGCCGGCCACCGCCTGCCCTGCCAGCAGGCCGAGCACCAGCAGCATGGCCTCCGCCTCGACAATGCCGCACAGCACGTCGGCGACTCCCATGCGGCGCGATATGCGCAGCAGGTCGCTCACGAGCCTGGCCCTGGCCTCGACAAAGAGGCGGCGGAAGTGGGGCGCCAGCCGCGACGAGCGCATCTCGGCGGCGGCCTCGCGCGAGGTGAGCAGGCGCGAGTAGTAGGCCGTGCGGCGGTAGAGCTGGGTGTGGCCGCGCCTGAAGCGGTAGACCTCCCTGGCCTTGCACAGGCGCACCACCAGGCTCGGCACCACAGCCACGACCAGCACCGGAGCCACCCACCACGACGCCTCGGCCAGCATGGCCACAATCACCGCCATGGCGGCCAGCGAGCCGCCCACGGCGATGAAGCTGCCGAGCACAGCCAGCGGCCTTGTGGCGGCCTCGAGCTGGGCGCGGTGCAGGGTGTCGTGGTAGGAAGGGGTGTCGTAATAAGCCAGGTCGAGGCGCGAGGCCTGCCGCTGGACGAGGTCGCTCATATAGTCGGTGAGCCGCTGCGCCAGCACGTCGCCGTTCACGCGGTCGGCCGCACCGGCCACGCGCGCCACAAGGAATGCCGCCGCCATGGCCGCCAGCCACACCATCACCCCGCCGCCCCCGGCCACAACGGCGTCGATCATGCGCTTCAGGCAGTAGACACCCGCCAGCGGCACAATGCTCTGCGCCAGCGCGCACACCACCTTGACGGCCACCCTGCCGGGTGCCGCCCGCCACACCATGGCAAAAGCCCGCCACAGCGGCCTCGCGCCTTGTTGTTGTTTGTGGTCTGCCATCGTCGTCAGCGGGTCGCGCCCGCGCTGTGGATTCTACTTCTTTGACACACAAACGACGCCTGCCCCGAATTATTGCGCCCTGCGCCCAAAATAAAAAAACAGCCTCGCAAGGAGGCTCGCAAAGCGCGGAAATGAAGCGCTGCGGCAACCATAAATCCATATTAATCAATTATCAACAACTGCCCATCACCTACTCATCTACTGCTTCTGTAGGTGATGAGTAGTTGATGGGTAGTAGTTGAGTAGGAGTTGATATGGTCTTCGCATTGATTTTCAAGCATTTCAAAATTGGCTTTTTTAGGCCTGTTTCCGCCCCTTGCGATGTTTCGGATGCGGGGTTCAATATTTGTGTCGCGGTGTGGATTTTTTTTTGTATCTTTGTAGCCGTTTTCTGAACACAAAAAAACTACGCAATGAGCAAACACATAGGGGCTCACGTGAGCGCGGGGGGCGGTGTGTGCAACGCCATTCTCAACGCGGAGGCCATCGGGGCCGACGCTTTCGCACTCTTCACCCGCAACCAGCGCAGCTGGACGAGCAAGCCGCTGGCGCAGCCTGAGGTGCACGCCTTCCGCGACCTGCTGGCGGAGCGAGGCTTCGACCCTGCCTTCGTGCTGCCCCACGACAGCTACCTCATCAACCTCGGCTCGCCCGACGAGGCAACGCTGCAGAAAAGCCGTGCCGCCTTCCTCGACGAGATGAGCCGCGCGCAGCAGCTCGGCCTGCGCCTGCTCAACTTCCACCCTGGCAGCCACCTTAACCGCATGGGCGAGGAAGAGTGCCTGGACCAGATAGCCCGCGAGATCAACCTTGCCCTGGAGCAGACCGAGGGCGTCACCGCCGTCATCGAGAACACCGCCGGGCAGGGCTCCAACCTGGGCTGGCGCTTTGAGCACCTGGCACGGATAATTGAGGGCGTGGAGAACAAGAGCCGCGTGGGCGTGTGCATAGACACCTGCCACGCGATGGCCGCAGGCTACGACATCAGCACCGAGATGGGCTACAACTTCACCTTCGACGAGTTCGAGCGCGTGGTGGGTTTCCGCTACCTCCGCGCCATGCACCTTAACGACAGCAAGAAAGGGGCAGGCAGCCATGTGGACCGCCACGAGAGCCTGGGACTGGGCGCAATCGGGCAGGACTGTTTCGCCAGACTGATGCGCGACGCCAGGTTCGACGGCATTCCGCTCATTCTTGAAACCCCCGACCCCATACGCTGGCCCGACGAGATAAAGTGGCTGCGCAGCCAACAATGAGACCTCATGAAAGGAAAACTGATACTCTTCCCCGTGCCCATCGGGGCCGAGGACATAGACTGCTCGCTGCCGGCGGATAACCAGCGCCAGCTGGCCACATGCCGCACCTTCATCGTAGAGGAGGTGCGCACGGCGCGCCGCTTCCTGAAAAGGGCGGGCTACCCCCACCCTATCGACAGCACGGTGTTCCTCGAGCTGAACGAGCACACCGACCCAGGCCAGACAGGAACCTACCTTGACGCCGCCGAGCGGGGCGAGAACATAGGCCTGCTGAGCGAGGCCGGGCTGCCCTGCGTGGCCGACCCCGGTGCGGTGGTGACCGCCATGGCACAGCGGCGCGGCATCGAGGTGGTGCCTTTGGTCGGCCCCTCGTCGCTGATGCTGGCCTTGATGGGCAGCGGGCTTGGCGGGCAGAGCTTCGCCTTCGCGGGCTACCTGCCTGTAGAAAAGCAAAAGCGCGCGGCGGCAATACGCAGGCTTGAGGAACGCGCGCACGCCGAGCGGCAGACGCAGATATTCATCGAGGCCCCCTACCGCAACAACCAAATGCTCGAGGCTCTGTCTGCCACGCTCAAACCTGGCACGCTGCTCTGCGTGGCCACCGACCTGACGCTGCCATCGCAAAGCATCCTGACCATGACCGCCGCGCAATGGCGCAAACACCGCGCCGAGACCGACCTGCACAAGCGCAACACCGTGTTCCTGATAGGGTGAACAATAACAAGCTGGCAACACACGTTCAACAACGCAGAGATGGACTTTGAACTGAAATCGGACTTCGCCCCCATGGGCGACCAGCCAGAGGCAATAAGGCAGCTGGTGGAGGGAGTGCGCGGCGGCACGCGGGCACAGGTGCTGCAAGGCGTCACCGGCAGCGGCAAGACGTTCACCGTGGCCAACGTCATCAAGGAGCTGAACCGCCCAACGCTGGTGATGAGCCACAACAAGACCCTGGCCGCGCAGCTCTACGGCGAGTTCAAGCAGTTCTTCCCAAACAACGCCGTGGAGTACTTCGTAAGCTACTACGACTACTACCAGCCCGAGGCATACATTGCCGCCACCAACACCTACATAGAGAAGGATCTGGCCATAAACGACGAGCTGGAGAAACTGCGCATCAGGGCCAGTTCGGCACTGCTCAGCGGGCGGCGCGACGTAATCGTGGTCAGCTCGGTGAGCTGCATCTACGGCATAGGCAACCCCGACGAGTTCAAGCGTGGCACGGTGGCACTCCGCGTTGGCGACCGAGTGAGGCGCGACGACCTGCTGCTCCAACTGCTGGAGGCACAGTATGTGCGCAACGAGATAGAGTTCGTCAACGGACGTTTCCGCGTCAAGGGCGACACGGTGGACGTGTACCCCTCGTTTGCCGACTTCTGCTACCGCGTTAGTTTCTGGGACGACGAGGTGGAGAGCCTGGAAAGCTTCGACCCGATCAGCGGGCAGCGCATAGAAAGGCTTGACGAGGTGGTCATATACCCCGCCAGCAACTTCCTCACCAGCAAAGAGCACATGGGCGACGCCCTGCTGCAAATAAAATACGACATGATAGAGCGGCGCGACTACCTCTACTCCATCGGCAAGAACCTTGAGGCCAAAAGGCTGGAGGAGCGCGTGAACTACGACGTGGAGATGATACAGGAGCTGGGCTACTGCTCCGGCATAGAGAACTACAGCCGCTACTTCGACGGCCGCCCCCCCGGAACGCGGCCATTCTGCCTGATAGACTACTTCCCCGACGACTTCCTGCTGGTGATAGACGAAAGCCACGTCACCGTGCCGCAGATTGGAGCCATGTATGGCGGCGACCGCTCGCGCAAGACCTCGTTGGTGGAATATGGCTTCCGCCTGCCCTCGGCACTCGACAACCGACCGCTGACCTACGATGAATTCTACGCACTCACGGGGCAGACCGTATACATCAGCGCCACGCCTGCCGACTACGAGCTCCGCGAAGCCGAGGGTGTTGTAGTGGAGCAGGTAATCCGTCCCACAGGTCTGCTCGACCCGGTGGTTGAGGTGCGGCCGGCCGTGAGCCAGGTCGACGACCTGCTTGACGAGATAGAGAAGACTGTGGACAAAGGCGAGCGAGTGCTCGTCACCACACTGACCAAACGCATGGCCGAGGAGCTGACTGGCTATCTGACCAACCTGGGCATACGCAGCAAGTACATACACAGCGATGTTGACACGCTGGAGCGAGTGGAGATAATGCGCGACCTGCGCATGGGTGTGTTCGATGTGCTGGTGGGCGTCAACCTGCTGCGTGAGGGACTTGACCTGCCGGAGGTGAGCCTGGTGGCCATACTCGACGCTGACAAGGAGGGTTTTCTGCGCAGCGACCGTGCCTTGATACAGACCATAGGCCGCGCGGCGCGCAATGTTCACAGCAAAGCCATACTCTACGGCGACAGCGTCACGGGCTCCATGCAGAGGGCAATAGACCTCACCAACGCCCACCGAGAGAAACAGATACGCTACAATATGCAGCACGGCATCGTGCCACGGCAAATCGTGAAGAGCACCGAAGCCATCATCGGCACCACCAGCGTGATAGAACTGGCCGCCGAAGAGGGCAGGCGCGGCGCACAGGCCGAGGTGCGCCCCTACGCAAGCCCGGTGGAAGAGATGCCAACGGCGGCTGAAGAAAAACCTGCACCCGACACCAAGCTGATGGCAATGTCGAAAGAACAACTGCGCAAGGAGATACGCGACGCGCAGCACAAAATGCAGCTTGCCGCCAAAGAACTTGACTTCATGACCGCTGCCACGTTGCGCGACCAAATCAAAGAGATGCAAGAACTACTGGAAACTGCACGATGAAAAGACTGTCCACAACCGAAAGGCTACACTTTGCTGCACTGCTGTTCACGGCGGCCTCGATGCCATTGGACTTCCATGTTGGGATATGGGCCTGCATTATTCTGCTCGCGACCTCGCTCGCAAAAGCCATTGCCGAGAGACGGTTGGGCAACCACTCGCTGAACCGGCGTGCACGGCTGTGGCTGCTGGCGCCGGTTGTGTATTGGCTGGTGCTTGCGGCCAGCCTTCTATGGACAAACGACCTGGCGACAGGATGGCAGCTTTTGTCTCTGAAATTAAGCCTGCCAGCATTCTCGGTAGCGATGCTGGCAACGGACACAGGCTATCTTGACGAGAATCGGCGCCGATACGTGGGCTATTCACTGCTGCTTGCACAAACGGCCGTGTTCCTTTACTTCACCGGGCGTGCAATACTGCGCGGCCTCGGTGTGATAGAGGCCGGCAGTGAGTTCGACCCTCGCCATCACGCCTACACAGCGCTATACGCCTCGGCTGCCTTGATATTCGTGTACAGAGAGCTTTCGCGCCGGTGGACATCATCAGCACCGTGGCACAGGACAGCCCTCGTGCTGGCTGCCGCAATACAGATACTGTACATTGTGCTGGTCAACTCGCGCGCAGGAATGATTGCGCTCGTACTCGTGGCAGCAGCGTGCACTGTACACACTTTCATTATGTATCGAGACCTGCGGATCACGGCGATTGTCGGCGTGTCGTTGGCCGTCGGAATATTTGCGGCCACGCATCTTGTTCCAAGCCATACAAACAGAATATCGGCAACAATGCAGAATGTCGATGGGGATGCACGCGTGAAAATATATCACGCAAACCTAACACTTACAATGAAGAACCCATTGGCTGGCTACGGCGCAGGCGACTACCATGCCATGCAGCAACACCAATATGGCGACATGAACTATTTCAAAGGCGAGCAGACTACCTACAACGCCCATAACCAGTATGTTGAGAGCCTTCTGGCTGCCGGTGTCCCATGTCTTTTGGCCTTGCTGGCCATGCTGGTCGCCCCACTGGCCGCACAACGCAGACCTCGTTTCGAGGCAATGCTGCTGGTGGCTGTAATAGCGTTGAACCTGCTCTTTGAATCTATGCTGGAAAGACAGATGGGGCTGCTGTTCATAGGATCGGTACTTGCATTCCTCACTATCACACCAGGCGAAACCGGACGGGCAACCCATGAACTGCATAAAGAATAGCATCAACAATGCAGACCATAGAGGTTTGAAACACAGCATTGAGTAAAATAAATTTGGCCGTGTGCAAAAAAAATGCTACTTTTGCACGCTGAAAAAATGGAATAGAGACACGCTTGTCCCATGGTGTAATGGTAGCACATCAGATTTTGGTTCTGCTTGCCAAGGTTCGAATCCTTGTGGGACAACTTCCCTAAAAACAAAGAAAAATGAATGCCAGATAATGAGGCATTCATTTTTTTTTGTAGAAAAAGAAAGGGACATGAAGATTATTCATGTCCCTTGCCGAAATGCGTTTCGTGAATGCTACTCAGCCCATACGGCCTGCAGGTTGCGGTCGCCGTAGGCGTCATCAATCTTGCTAATGGTTGGCCAGTACTTCTCGCAATGAGGCTGCGGGAAGGCCGCTTTCTGACGGCTGTAGGGCAGAGTCCACTCGTCAGCGCAGACAACCTGCATGGTGTGCGGTGCATTGCAGATGGGGTTGTTCTTCTCCTCAGAGCGACCCGACATAACGTCGTCAATCTCTTGGCGGATGGCAATCATGGCATCGCAGAAACGGTCCAGCTCGCTCAAAGGCTCGCTCTCGGTCGGTTCAACCATGAGTGTGTTGTGAACCGGGAACGCAACAGTGGGTGCATGGAATCCATAGTCCATCAACCGTTTTGCCACATCGCCAACACTCACCTTGAGGCTAAACTCGCTAAAGTCTACAATCATCTCGTGTCCGCACATGCCGTTGCGGTTGGTATAGAGAATCTTGTAGTGCTGCTGCAAGCGGGCGCGCAGATAGTTGGCGTTGAGAATTGCGTGTTTTGTGACATCAGTCAATCCTTCGGCACCAAGCATGAGAAGATAGCCATACGTGATGGGGAGGAGCATGGCGCTGCCATACGGAGCGGCAGCCATAGTGTTGCCCTTGCCACCACCAACGCCAACAACAGGATGAGTGGGCAGGGAATCGACCAGTTTCTGGCAGACCGCTATCGGACCCACGCCAGGACCACCGCCACCGTGAGGCATGGCAAACGTCTTGTGCAAATTGAGATGGCACACATCAGCGCCCATGTGGCCAGGGCTGGTAAGGCCAACCTGAGCGTTCATGTTGGCTCCGTCCATATAAACCAGAGCACCGGTGCTGTGGATAATGTCAACAATTTCAAGGATGCCTTCCTCGAAGGCACCGTGGGTGGAGGGGTAGGTGATCATGAGGCAGCTCAAGGTGTCCTTGTACTGTTCAGCCTTGGCACGGAGATCATCAACGTCAACATCACCACGCTCGTTGCACTTCACAACAACCACCGTCATGCCTGCCTTGGCGGCACTTGCTGGGTTGGTGCCATGGGCACTTGCTGGGATTAGGCAAACATTGCGTTGGGACTGACCGTTGGCAATATGGTAGTTACGAATGACAGTCAGTCCACTGTATTCTCCGTATGCACCGGAATTGGGCTGTAACGAGACTCCTGCAAATCCGGTAATTACTGCCAAACGATGCTCAATGTCATGAATCATCTCAAGGTAGCCCTCAGCCTGCTCCGCAGGGACGAATGGATGGATGCTGCCAAACTCGCTCCACGAAAGGGGCATCATCTCGGCTGCTGCATTGAGCTTCATAGTGCACGACCCGAGGGGAATCATTGCACGGTTGAGAGACAGGTCTTTTTCTTCGAGGCGCTTGATGTAGCGCATCATGGAAGTCTCATCGTGGTAGCTGTTGAATACCTTCTGGGTGAGGTATGCACTCTGACGCTGAAGTTCAACAGGTAACGTTCCTGCCGTGCAGTTATTGCCACAAACGAGAGGCCCTGCCTGCTTTCCAACCGCTTCGGCCAGACAGCAGATAATAGCCTCTATATCGGCATGGCACACTGTCTCGTCGATAGAAATGCCGATGCATTCGTCACAAATATAGCGGAAGTTGATTTCATGCTTTTCGGCGACTTCACGCACTTTGGCGGTGGGCACGGGGCACTGCAGAGCCAACGTGTCGAAGAAGATGTTGTTCCACTGCTTGTAGCCGTACTTCTCAAGTTCAGATGCCAAACGATGCGCCTTCTTGAAGATGTTGCCGGCTATGGCACGGATACCTTCTGCGCCATGCCACACTGCATAGAAGCCACTCATATTTGCCACAAGCGCAGCAGCAGTGCAAATATTCGAGGTAGCCTTGTCACGCTTGATGTGCTGCTCGCGCATACCCAAGGCCATGCGCAGTGCGGGGTTGCCTTTTGCGTCGACAGTCCAGCCTATTATTCGGCCAGGGAACTGGCGCTTGAACTGCTCGGTGAATGCAAAGAAACCTGCATGAGGGCCGCCAAAGCCCATGGGCAGACCGAAGCGTTGCGCATTTCCAATGGCGCAATCTGCCCCCATCTCACCAGGGGTCTTCATAAGGGCAAGAGCCATCAAATCAGTGGCCATACCAACAAAAATGCCCTTCGAGTGGCAATCCGCGATGAAGCTTGTCCAATCCTGAGCCTCACCAAATTGGTTAGGATACTGCACGAAAGCAGCGAAATAAGAGCCATCCAGTTCGGTCTGCGAAGCCTTGCCGGTAACAATCTCTATTCCTCGCGGCGCGGCATTGGTCTGCATGACAGCAAGTGTCTGCGGCAGAATACCCTCGTCTACAAAAACGCGGCACACGCCATCCTTCACAGCCTGACGCGATCGGCTGTTAAAGAACATTATCATTGCCTCACCAGCAGCAGTTGCCTCGTCAAGCAGCGAAGCGTTGCTCAACGGCAGCCCGGTCATGTCGGCAATCATGGTTTGATAGTTCATCAAAGCCTCAAGGCGGCCCTGGCTGATTTCGGTCTGATACGGAGTATATGATGTGTACCAGCCCGGATTCTCAAACACGTTGCGCATGATTACGGCAGGGGTGACGGTGCCGTAGTAGCCCATTCCTATGTAGGTGCGCCACACCTTGTTCTTGGCGGCCAGACTGCGCATCCTTGCAAGGAAGGCATTCTCACTGATACCGTCCTCAAGTTGTAGCGGCGAATCTAAGCGAATGGCACGTGGCACCGCCTTTTCAATCAGTTCGTCCATCGAGCCGACACCAATGGCGCCGAGCATCTTATCCATCTCGGAGGCCTTGGTCACTCCGTTATGGCGCGATGCGAAATTGTTGTTTGTCATTTTATTATTATGTTACTTTTACTTATCTCTTACGAGCATGGAAGAAACGCACAGCGATGTCTTCATACAGCGTGCTTACCCTCACTATATATGCTCCAGTCGGGAAACGGCGCATATTGACATGCCCATGCTTTGGAAGGCCTGTCATGACGCACTGGCCGGCATCGTTGTATAGCGACACACTGATAATGTCTGCCTTGTCTATTGGCACCTCTATGCGGCGCTTGTCACGATTGTAAACCACCTCCTGCTGCGATGCGATAGGCACAGCCACATCGCCAATTTCGTAGTACTCAACGATTGTGTCGCGACCATCCATATAGGTGGTGTCATGTACGTACTTCACCTCGTGCAGAACCGTCGCCGGTTGCATAATGGCAACGTAGGTAACTGTGTCGTTGACCGTGACAGGGCGAGGGTTGTCAGTATTGCCGTCACTCCACGAGCGGAAGCCATATCCTGCATTGCACACAACCGTGAGCTTGGTTGTGGTTCCGACCTCATACGTGCCACCTCCAATGATTTCACCTGCCGCCGGGTCACTCGGCCTGGCAATAAGGTCAAGTTTGCAGGGATAGCTGGTGCGGAGGTTGCGCAGCCGCTTCCATGTAGGCGCATCCTTGTATCGATCCACCGTGATGCACGGAACATTGTAGACCACAGACTGCTTCAATCCTCCAAACACATCAGCGCCCATCTGCGGTGGCGTGAGGGTCTTAACATTGACCTCCTTCACACCGATACACTGGTAAAACGCACGCTGGTCAATGCGCTCAAGGCGCAGCGGCAGCTCAATCATGGTCAGCGCATGGCACTGCGCGAAAGCGTATGCTCCAACCTGTCTCACCGAAGCGGGCAGGCGAAGCTCTCCAGTAATCTTGCTGCAGTATGCAAACGCATACTCGCCGACATACTCCAACCTTTCAGGCAGTTTCAGCTCCATCCGAAGCGCATCCATGCCCACAAAGGAATAATCTGGAATACGTGTGACATGGGCACCGAACTTGACTTCCACCAGCGAGCGGCAGTTGCCGAATGCAGTCGAGCTGCGCGTGCCACCCATGCTTTCGCACTTGATGGCATTGAACACCAAAGTCGTCAATCCACTGCATCCATAGAAGGCCGAGCGCCCTACGCGGACTATTTCCTCGCCCAACGTCAACTCACCGGCGATGCCAGTGCAGTTGTAGAAAGAGTAAGCCCCTATCTCCGATACAGTTGACGGCAGAACCACTGCGGTGATGTCGTGGCAGTTCGAGAAAGCACGGTCGCCTATGGCAACCACACTGTAGGTGACACCCTCATGCTCCACATTGGAAGGAATCACCAGCTCGCCCCACGGCTGACGGTGTCCCTGCCAGTGGTTGGAGCCGGTGGCAACCGGGTAGGTCACCTCGACCGCATTCTCCTCGTCGTCATCGAGGATGTTGAAGTAGAGGGTGTAGCCCTCATCGCGACGCGACTCGAAGTCAAACGCGAACACGGGCAGGGCCACACCCAGCATGAGGATTATGAAAAGTCGTTTCATTACAGCTTTTTATTTCACTTTAGGACCAGCCTCGACAAGAGCCTTGCCTGCGTCGTTGTGGGTGAACTTGACGAAGTTCTTCACGAAGCGCTGAGCCAGGTCGAGCGCCTTCTCATCCCACTGTGCGGCGTCGGCGTAGGTGTCGCGCGGATCGAGTATCTTCGGGTCTACACCGGGCAGCGACGTAGGCACCTCGAAATCGAAGTAAGGTATCTTCTTCGTCTCTGCTTTCAGTATGGAGCCGTCGAGTATGGCGTCGATGATGCCACGGGTATCCTTGATGGAGATGCGCTTGCCTGTGCCGTTCCAGCCGGTGTTGACCAGATAGGCCTTGGCGCCGCTCTTCTCCATGCGCTTCACCAGCTCCTCGGCATACTTCGTCGGGTGCAGTTCGAGGAAGGCCTGGCCGAAACAGGCGCTGAAGGTTGGTGTCGGCTCGGTGATGCCGCGCTCTGTACCTGCCAGCTTGGCGGTGAAGCCACTCAAGAAGTAGTACTTGCACTGCTCCGGGGTGAGAATGCTCACCGGGGGGAGCACGCCGAAGGCATCGGCCGAGAGGAAGATGACGTTGTCGGCGGCGGGCGCGGCGCTTACCGGGCGAACAATCTTCTCAATGTGGTCTATCGGGTAGCTAACACGGGTATTCTCAGTGACGCTCTTGTCTGCGAAGTCTATCTTGCCGTCGGCAGCGACGGTCACATTCTCCAGCAAGGCGTTGCGGCGTATGGCGTTGTAGATGTCAGGCTCGCTGTCCTTGTCAAGGTTGATTACCTTGGCATAGCAGCCTCCCTCGAAGTTGAACACGCCCTCGTCGTCCCAGCCATGCTCGTCGTCGCCAATGAGCAGGCGCTTGGGGTCGGTGCTGAGGGTGGTCTTGCCGGTGCCGCTGAGGCCGAAGAAGATGGCAGTGTGCTTGCCTTCCATGTCGGTGTTGGCCGAGCAATGCATGGCTGCGATGCCCTGCAGAGGAAGGTAGTAGTTCATCATGCTGAACATGCCTTTCTTCATCTCGCCGCCATACCACGTGTTGAGGATGACCTGCTCGCGGCTTGTGATGTTGAAAGCCACGGCGGTCTCGCTGTTGAGACCGAGTTCCTTGTAGTTCTCCACCTTGGCCTTGCTGGCGTTGTAGATGACGAAGTTGGGGGTGAAGTCACGCAGTTCCTCCTCGGTGGGCTTGATGAACATATTGCGCACAAAGTGGGCCTGCCAGGCCACCTCCATTATGAAACGCACGGCCATGCGAGTGTCCTTGTTGGCGCCGCAGAAAGCGTCGACCACAAACAGCTCCTTGCCCGACAGCTCTTTCTTGGCCTTCTCCTTGAGCTCGGCCCACACAGCCTCGCTCATCGGATGGTTGTCGTTCTTGTACTCGTCGGTGGTCCACCACACGGTGTCCTTCGAGTTCTCGTCCATGACTATATATTTGTCCTTGGGCGAGCGGCCGGTATAGATGCCGGTCATCACGTTGACAGCGCCCAGCTCGGTGAGCTGGCCTTTGTCGTAGCCAGTGAGAGAAGGCTCCATCTCGAAGTTGAACAACTCCTCGTAGCTGGGGTTGTAGTGGATGCCCTTCACATCGGTAATGCCCAAAGCAACCAAATCTTGATAGATCTTGCTGTTCATTGTTACTGTTGTTTATTATTTGTTATAACTATTTTTGCCGTTACAGGGTCGACAAAGGCTGACTCCGCGGCCTTCAGGCTGCCGCGCCGCCACATGGTGGCACGGCAGCCCCGGCCTGCGGAATGTCACTTGCCGCGCTCCTCGACGATTGCAGCCTGCGCGGCAGCCAGCCTGGCCACCGGCACGCGGAAGGGCGAGCAGCTCACATAGTTGAGGCCTGTGCGGAAGAAGAAGCCTGCAGCCGTCGGGTCGCCGCCATGCTCGCCGCACACACCGCACTTCAGCTCGGGGCGGGTCTTGCGGCCACGCTCCACGCCAATCTTCACCAGTTCGCCCACGCACTCGCTGTCAAACGAGTCAAACGGGTCGGCCGGAATAATCTTCTCGTCGATGTAGGTCTTCACTATGGCGTTGACGTCGTCACGGCTGAAGCCGTAGGTCATCTGCGTGAGGTCGTTGGTGCCGAAGCTGAAGAACTCGGCGACCTCGGCTATCTGCCCGGCCACAAGGGCGGCGCGCGGTATCTCAATCATCGTGCCGAACTTGTAGTTGAACTCCATGCCGTACTTGCTCTCCACCTCGCGCTTCACGCGGTCGGCCACGCGCTTCTGGTTGCGCAGCTCGGCGGCGTTGATGGTGAGCGGCACCATGATCTCAAGCATCGGGTTGCACCCCTCCTTCTTCAGCTCGACGGTGGCGCTGAAAAGCGCGCGGAACTGCATCTCGGTTATCTCCGGGTAGATGATGCCCAGGCGCACACCGCGCAGACCCATCATCGGGTTCACCTCGTGCATACCCTCGATGCGGGCGCGCAGCTTGTCGAAGTCGAGGCCACGGGCCTTGGCCACCTCGCGCTGCTTGTCCTCCGTCTGCGGCACGAACTCGTGCAGCGGGGGATCCATGAGGCGGAAGGTGAGCGGCTTGCCGTCCATCACCTTGAGCGTGCCTTTGGCGCTCTCGCGCACGTAGGGCTCAAGCTCGGCGAGCGCGGCGCGGCGCGCCTCGGCAGTGTCGGCCAGGATCATGTTGCGCAGCTTCTCAAGCGGCTCCTCGCTGTTCTTGCCGTAGAACATGTGCTCTATGCGGAAGAGGCCGATGCCCTCGGCACCCATGTTGATGGCGTTCTGCGCGTCCTCGGGGTTGTCGGCGTTGGTGCGGACACCCATCTTGCGGAACTTGTCGACCAGCTGCATGATGCTGCGGAACTGCGGGGTGTCGATGCTGGTGTCGATGGTCTTCACCCTTTCGGCATAGACATAGCCCTTCGTGCCGTTGAGCGAGATGAGGTCGCCCTCGTGGAACACGCGGCCGTTGATGCTGACGGTGCCAGCCTGGTCGGTGCCTATCTTCACGGCGTCGCAGCCCACCACGCAGCACTTGCCCCAGCCGCGTGCCACCAGGGCGGCGTGGCTGGTCATGCCGCCACGTGCGGTCAGAATGCCGTCGGCCGCGCGCATACCCTCTACGTCCTCGGGGTTGGTCTCCTCGCGCACAAGGATGTTGCTGATGCACGCCTCGCGGTATGCCTTGGCCCTCTCGCTGGTGAGCGCAATGACGCCCACCGCGCCGCCGGGGCCTGCGGGCAGACCCTTGGCAAGCACGTCGTGCAGCTTCTCGTCCTTGCTGTCGAGGATGGGGTGCAGCAGCTCGTCGAGCTGCGCTGGGCTCACGCGCATCACAGCCTCGCGCTCGTCAATCATGCCCTCCTTGAGCATGTCGAGCGCCATGGTGACGGCAGCCATGCCGGTGCGCTTGCCCACGCGGCACTGCAGCATGTACAGGCGGCCTTCCTGTATGGTGAACTCGATGTCGAGCATGTCGTGGTAGCTGTGCTCCAGCAGGTTGCGTATCTCGCAAAGCTCGGCGTAGGTGTCGGGCATCAGCTGCTGCAGCGAGGGCATGGCCTTGTTCTTCTCGTTCTTGGTGGCGTCGTTGAGGGGGTTGGGGGTGCGTATGCCGGCCACCACGTCCTCGCCCTGCGCGTTGATGAGCCACTCGCCGTAGAAGACGTTCTCGCCGGTGGCCGGGTCGCGCGTGAAGGCCACGCCGGTGGCGCTGGTGTCGCCCATGTTGCCAAAGACCATGGCTTGCACGTTGACGGCAGTGCCCCAGTCGTCGGGGATGCCCTCAATCTTGCGGTAGCTCACAGCCTTCTTGCCGTTCCAGCTCTTGAAGACGGCCTTGATGCCGCCCTCCATCTGGGCGCGTGCGTCGTCGGGGAACTCGGTGCCCAGCACCTCCTTGACGCGCACCTTGAACATCTCGGCCAGCTGCCTGAGGTCGTCGGCCGTGAGCTGCGTGTCGTGCTCGTAGCCGTGCTCAAGCTTATAGGCGTCGAGCATGTCGTCGAGCTGCTTGCGTATGCCCTTGCCGTCGGCGGGCTCAATGCCCTCGCTCTTCTCCATCACCACGTCGGCATACATCATGATCAGGCGGCGATACGAGTCGTAGACAAAGCGCTCGTTGCCGGTCTTCTTGATCAGGCCGGGCAGGGTCTTGCTGCAAAGGCCGATGTTGAGCACCGTGTCCATCATGCCGGGCATCGACGTGCGCGCGCCCGAGCGGCAGCTCACCAGCAGCGGGTTCTCCGCGTCGCCATACTTCATGCCCATCAGTTGCTCGATGTTCTCCACGCCTTTCCACACCTCGTCCATAAGACCCTCGGGCAGGTTGCAGTCGTTGTCGTAATATGCTGTGCAGCACTCGGTCGTAATCGTCAGTCCGGCAGGCACCGGCAGTCCAAGCAGGCACATCTCGGCCAGGTTGGCACCCTTGCCGCCAAGCAGGTTTTTCATGTCGGCCTTACCCTCGGCCTTCTTGCCTCCAAATGTGTAAACGTACTTTGTCATCAGTTGTTTAAGTGTGTTAAATATTGTTTGTTCCGTTTGTTTCTCTGTCAAATTGAGGCTGCAAAGTTACGCATTTTTTTTCACATGGATGCACGCACGAATATATTTTTATCAACAGCCCGCCGCTCATTGCCACCCATGGCCAGCATTTACAGGCACTTGCCGACCCATGTCGCCCCCCGTCGCGAGGCATACGCCGCACACGTGGCCTTGCCGCCGGCAGAGCCGCAGCCACAACAGCAAAGCCCGTTTTCAAGCCCAAATCACAACTACCTAAAATCCAACAGATTACAAAACAGAACCGCGGGGTATAAAAGAACACACCATAAACAGCTGTAAATCAACATTAAGTATAGACCAACTCCTACTCATCTCCTACTCAACTACTACCCATCGCCTAATCAACCGCTACATAAGTAGGCGATGACAAGATGAAGAGTAGTTTGTGACAAGTAGTTCATGCGGCCTCGCCCCTACCCCGGATTGCCTCCGCCCACTCCATGACTGGCCGACGGCAGCGGCATGGCCAGGGGCGACGCAGACCGTTTTTTTCAAAATCGGTTTTGCTGTTTCCGCGAAATATTTTTCAACTTAGTTATGCACACTTTCCCACCAGCCGGCACAGCGTCAACGAGTTGGGAAATCGGGGCTGAAAAATGCGTTTTGAAAATCAGCCATTTGCCGCAAATTTCGGCAAATCAACACTATGCGAAAGATGCCAACACACAAGGCGCTATTGTTCAAAAGGCTGCGGACTTTCCAACAGCCGCCGCCACGGTTGGCAAAAATGTTGATATTTTTTTCGTCGCATTCATCAAAAATTCGTATATTACGTGCGACAAGACTGCCCTGTGCGCGGAAAGCCTGTGGTTAAAATCAGCCATTTACACTTTGGAGGAGGCCTGCGCCTCGGCGAGGCGGGCGTTTGCTTTACGAAATTCCGGAAACAGTTGCAAATATTTTTTTCAATTTCTATGCACTAATTTTGGTTGAAATTTGCAGCGTGAAAAAGGCGCGGGCCAGGAGTGCCCCCGAAAGGGAAGCGCGGGTGAATGACAGCCCTTTGCGCCGCAGAACGGAACCGACAAAAGAAAGGTAGAAAAACAATATGGCAGAGGAAGATTACAAAAGAGTGTGGGCCGAGTGCCTGGAAGTGATAAAGGACACGCTGGGACCAGAGAACAGGAAGGCCTACGAGACGTGGTTCACCCCCATCGTGCCGCTGCAGCTCGAGGGCGCCACGCTGCTGGTGCAGGTGCCGAGCCAGTTCTTCTATGAATGGATAGAGGAGCACTACATCGACCTGCTGCGCCGCGTGATAAGGATGCACCTGGGGCCTAACGCCATGCTCAAATACAGCATCGTCATGGACCAGACCATACCCGGCGACCCGCTGGTGACCACCCTCGCGTCGCAGCCACGCCGCTCGACGCGCAACCCTCTGTCTGACCTTCCGGTGAACCTCAACAAAGACGGCTCGCGCGAGCTGCCGAACCCCTTCGTCGTGCCCGGCATACAGAAAAGCCGCGTGCCGTCGCAGCTCAACGCCAACTACACGCTCGAGAACTTCGTCGAGGGCGACTGCAACCGGTTGGCGCGGTCGGTGGGCTACGCCCTGGCCGAGAAACCCGGCACCACCAGCTTCAACCCCCTGCTGCTCTACGGCGGGGTGGGACTTGGCAAGACTCATCTTGCCAACGCCATAGGATTGAAGACCAAGGAGCTCGACCCCGACAAGACGGTGCTCTACGTGACCAGCGAGCAGTTCCTGGCGCAGTACGCCCAGGCCGGGCGCGACGGCACCACCGGCGAGTTCATCCATTTCTACGAGCTGATTGACGTGCTGATTATCGACGACATACAGTTCTGGTCGAACCGCGGCCACGGCACACAGGAGGCGTTCTTCCACATCTTCAATCACCTGCACCGCCGCGGCAGCCAGATCATCATCACCTCCGACAAGGCTCCGGGCGAGCTGCAGGGGCTTGAGCCAAGACTGCTCAGCAGGCTCAAGTGGGGTCTGGCGGCCGACCTGCAGACGCCCGACGTCGACACCCGCAAGCGCATACTGCGCCAAAAGCTGCAAGAGGCTGGCGCCGAGATGAGCGACGACGTGGTGGAGTACATCGCCTACAACATCAACACCAACGTGCGCGAACTGGAAGGCGCCCTCATATCACTCATGGCGCAGAGCTCGTTCAACCGCAAGGAGATCACGCTCGACCTCACCAAGCAGATGATAGACAAGTATGTGCAAAGCTCGTCGCGCGAGGTGACCATCGACTACATACAGAAGGTGGTGTGCGACTACCTGGAGCTGCCGGTCGACTGCATACAGCAGCCGTCGCGCAAGCGCGAGATAGTGCAGGCCCGCCAACTGTCGATGTACTTCGCCAAGCGCATCACCAAGTCGTCGCTTGCCGTGATTGGCGCGCAGTGCGGCAACAAGGACCACGCCACGGTGCTGCACGCCTGCAAGCAGATAGAGAACCTGCGGCAGACCGACCGCTACATGCGCAGTATGGTGGAGGAGCTTGAGAAGAAGTTCAGCGAGCAATGAAGACCGCCTTCAAGCCGGGCACCCTCATCTATCCGCTGCCGGCGGTCATGGTGACATGCGGCGCGAGCAAGGAGGAGTGGAACATTATCACCGTGGCATGGACAGGCACAGTGTGCAGCGATCCTCCGATGTGCTACGTCAGCATACGCCCCGAGCGCCACAGCCACGCGCTGATAGAGCGCACCGGCGAGTTCGCCATCAACCTCACAACGCGCAGCCTGGCGCGCGCAACCGACTGGTGCGGGGTGCGCAGCGGGCGCGACTACAACAAGTTCCGCGAGATGGGTCTGCACCCCGAGCCCGCGCAGCTGGTCAAAGCCCCGCTGATAAGGGAGAGCCCGCTGTCGATTGAATGCAAGGTGTGCGAGGTGAAAAACCTCGGCAGCCACGACATGTTCATTGCCAACGTGGTGGCCATCGACGCCGAGGACAGCCTCATCGACCACACCACAGGCCAGTTCCACCTGAACCACGCCGAGCCTCTGGCCTATTCCCACGGACGCTACTTCACCCTCGGCGAACGGTTGGGGGGCTTCGGCTTCTCGGTGAAAAAGAACGGCCGCAAGGGTCGCAACTGACGCCACGCCGGCGGGCGTTAAAAATAGTTAAGCCGGCAACAATTCCCCATTCCACTGTATCTTTTCTGTCAGATGACGCAGTGCTACACACAAATCGTCGAAGGCTGCCGTCGTGGCGACCGCAAGTCGCAACGCGCGCTCTACGACGCATTCGCGCCCATGGCCATGGGTGTGTGTATGCGCTTCGCCGGAAGCCGCGCCGAGGCCGAGGACATGCTGCAAGACAGCTTCGTGCGTGTGTTCGAGCGCATAGGAGGGCTCAAGGATCCGGAGCGGCTGGGCGGCTGGGTGCACCGTGTGGTGGTCAACGTGTGCCTTCGCCAGGCAAGCCGCCAATCCAGGCAGCCCGACCCGGCAGCCGACTACGACGAGCCATGGGCACCGCCCGCCGACCCCTTCGCACTGCAAGAGGTGGTCGACGCACTGCAACACATCAGCCCCAGGCAACGCGCGGTGTTCAACCTGGTCGAGGTGGAAGGCTGCAGCCTCGACGAGGCGGCGGCGGCAATGCACAGCACCAATGCCAACATGCGCGTCAGCCTGAGCCGGGCAAAGAGCAACTTAAGACGAATACTGACAGAAAAAAAAACATAGCAATGGAATACAACGAACTGAAAGGATACACCGCAGAGCCACCGGAAGGCCTCTTCGAGAAAGTGGAGCGCAAGGTGGCACGCCGCAAGGCGGCACGCACGGTCGCCTCCATCGTGGCCGTGGCGGTCGCGGCCTCGGCAGTGCTGTGGATTGCACTGCCCGGCAGCAGCAGCGCCGACAACACAGACCGGCAGGTGGCCGAGGCTCGGCCTGACGTCGCCTTGCCGACACCTGCCGTGCCGCAGAACGTGGCCGAACCAGCCCGCCAATCCTCCCCCACCCCGCAGACTACAATACCGGCGGCAACACTGCCTACCACAGAAGAGGTGACAAAAGCGGAATCGACACCGGCAGAGGTTGCCCCCATGGTGGAGCCCATTCACGTGCAGACCGAGCAGCACACCACGCCACAGCAGAGCCTGCCGTCGGCCATAGGCGAGCCTGCACCAATCAACGTGGCCGAGGCAATACTGGCATCAGACATCAAGCAAGGAGAGGCCGAGCAGGAACAGCTGTCAGACAAGGTGCCCTCAAAGTCGACACACGACAACGGATACAACAACCTGCTGTGGGCGCCAAACATTATCCTGCCAGCATCGGGTGACATTGAGAATGGCCAGTTCAGGGTGAAGGCGTCGGGTACGGTAAGCAACTTCAGCATCGTGGTTTTCAACCGTGGCGGCCGCCAGGTATTCAGCAGCAAGGACATCGACCATCCATGGGATGCCACATGCAACGGCAGCGACGTGCCGCAGGGCACCTACGTGTGGGTGGCCACATTCCGCGACAGCGAGGGCAACGCCAGACGCGAGCAGGGCAGCGTGACGGTTGTCAGATAGCCACGGCCACACAAAACAGCCGCCATACGACCGGCATCACACCGCCAACACACGCCTCCTGCAGGTGTTGGCGGTGGCTTATAATAGTGCATTGCAGACAGTTAGTCACTAATTGCGCAAGGAGTTTGGACTATGTGGCAAAAAATTCGTACTTTTGCCGCTTGAATAGCGCCGGCTATCCTATCGCCCGCCGCCAAGCCGGTGGGAGGAAAGTCCGGGCAGCGCGAGCCACCATGCTTCCTAACGGGAAGGCACCGGCGCGGCAACAAACCGGTGACAGCAAGCGCCACAGAGAACATACCGCCTTCGGGCAAGGGTGAAAACGCGGGGTAAGAGCCCACGACGCGTCCTGGTGACAGGCGCGATGGCAAGCCTCATGGGCTGAAAGACCATGTATACCGGCATTTAAGGACTGGCTCGTCCGTTGCCGGGGGGTAGGTTGATAGAGGCCGTCGGCGACGGCGGCCCTAGATTGATGATAGGACACGACAGAACCCGGCTTACAGGCTGGCGCTATTTTTTTTTGAAAGGACGATGAGAAACCGACTGATCATAACAATCATAGCAGGCATGCTTGCGGCGGCCTGCTCTGGCCAGTACAAGGGAATGCCTCGCGAGGAGGTGCTCGACTACCAGACCCGCGCCACCTACGGCTCGCTCCACGCCATGGCCACGGCCTATGCCGAGGCCATCAACGCTGCAGTGAAGGAGGACACACTGCACCCGGGCATGTATGCCGACTACGGCGTGGCCCTGGCCATGATGGGACACAAAGGCACAGCCTGCCGCATGTTCAACGCAGAGATGAGGGCATTCCCGGAAAGCCGCGGCATGGTGATGCGCGTCAAGGCTCACCTTCTGCCAGACATGATGAACGACACAGTGGCCAACCTCTACGACACAGCCAACATTCAACAGCTTGCGTTATGGGCATACGATTCGGTGAAGGCAATGCAGCAACTGCCGCGCATCGCAGCCGTAATCGACAGCACCGACACCGCATGGCTGCGAATGCAGACCCCCATAGACTCGGTCGACATCCCGATAAGGCTCACCGCCAACCAAAAACGCGAGCTTCTGCAGCAACAACAAGCCGAGGTTGAAATGCGCAAACAGGCCATAGCCGACAGCATTGCCGCCGCAAAACAAGCCAAGATAGACGCCCGCAAAGAAGCCAAAGTGCAACGCGAGAAAGACAAAAAGGCAAAAGAGAAAGAGCGCAAGGCCAAGGCAAAACAGAAGAAGAAAGAACAGACACTGAAGGAGAAGGCCAAGAAAGAGCAGGCTGCCGCCAAAGCAAAGGCAAAGAAAGAGCAGGCCGCCGAGCGGGAACGCCAAAAGAAACAGAAAAAGGAGGTTGGGAAATGAAAGCGACAACACGGGGCTTAATCGCCACCGCACTTATGGCCATGCTGGCCGCTGGCTGCTCCGGAGACAAAAAAATGGTGAAATACGGCGAGGTGTACCGCGACCATCCTGCCACTCTCTACATTGCACCACTCGACGACCGGTCGGAGCGGCGCGCTGTGCGCACAATGGAAGACTCGGCCTACAATGCCTCTCTCGATGTTGCCACACGGCAACTGTACCTCACAGCCTCGTCGCCACTGGTGAGGAAAGGCTACTACGTTCCCGGCCCGCTCACCTCGGCACAGATGGCCTCGACCGAAACGCGCACCCTGAAACAGTTGCGCAACGACAACATCACCGACTACTACGACGATCTGGGTATGGAAGCCGTGCTCTTCATCGAGGTGATGGAATGGAACAATACCCACAACTCTTGGACTGTTGAGGTGGACTACAAGCTGCGCTCGGCGCGTCATGGCGGCGAGTTGATGCACACCCGCGTAAGAGCCACCAAGATGCTCGGCACCGACTTCAAGGGAAATCCCAAGCCACTTGCCGACGACGAGGCATTCGCGAAAAAATACGGCTGCGACCTGCACACGGCACAACGCTGCCGCCTGGTCGAAATACTAAACCAGTTTGTGCTTGGCGACCTCCCAAGCGGCCAACGCGCACGCGGCAACAATGTGGAGCGATACGTCAGCAGCCATCCCGAGTATTTTGCATTGCACATCACCCCTGACGGAAGCGTGATGGTGTTGAAAAACGAAGAGGATCTATGAGACTTGAAGTCGTCCTGAGTCCACTGCTCTATCCCTGCCGCACAATCACGGCCAACCACGCAACCGTGGCCATAGACGTGCTCCGCGCCACCACAGCGCTTTGCGCCGCATTCACTGCCGGATGCCAAAGCATAGTGCCGCTCGACACGCTCGACGACATCAGCCGCTACCGGCAGATGGGCTACAAACTGGCTGCGGAGAGGAACGGCGCAAAGGTGGGCGACGCCGAGTATGGCAACTCACCCACCGAATACCTGCGCACCGACATGCACGGCACCAAGCTGGCATTCAGCACCACCAACGGCACGCGCACCCTGCTGCTGGCCGCAGGGTCGGGCACTGTGATGGCCGGGTGTTTTGCCAATCTTTCGGCTCTTTGCCAGAAACTGCGCGACGGACGCACCGACACCGTGCTGCTATGCTCGGGCTGGAAAGGTGACTTTTGCATTGAGGACACGCTCGTTGCCGGTGCCGTCATTGAACAGCTGGACGACATCTCTTCGCCATTCGGCGACGCGGCACACATGGCGTTAAGTCTCTGGCAAATGGCCAAGCTCGACCTGCACGGCTTCTGTGCCAGTGCCTCGCACGTGCAACGCCTTGTTTCGCTGGGCGCGCAGGAGGATGTAGACTTTGCCCTGCGTACCGACACCTGCCCTGTGGTGCCGACGCTCACGGACGGCCAACTAACCATATGAGGGCTCTTGCCTCCATACTGTTGCTGCTCCTGTTCGCCGCGCAGCCCCTGATGGCACAGCGCGACACCGCCGCGCGCCACTCAATGTTGCCAATAGGCATCGGTGCGGCAAGTGTGGCAAGCGGCGCGGCATTCACTTTCCAGCCCGGCATGAACTCGCTGCAACGCAGCCTCCGCGACGCCATTCAGGCCGACGGCCACCAGCATCTTTCCTTCGACAACGAACTGCAACTGCTGCCCCTGGCATTGCCACCGGCACTTAAGCTTTGCGGTCTGGAGAGCCGCCACTCGCTGGCACGGATAGCCCTGCTCGAGACTGCCAGCTTCCTGCTTGGCTCCACCTTCGTGCAGGCGGCAAAATACGGCCTGCACGTGCACCGGCCAGAGGGCGTGGGAGTGAACAGTTTCCCTAGTGGCCACACCTTCATTGCCTTCACCGGAGCCGAAGTGCTGAGGCGAGAATTCGGCCAAAGCCACCCCTGGCTGGCCGCGGCTGGGTATGCCGTGGCCGCAATGGTTGGCGCCATGCGTGTATACAACAACCGCCACTGGCTGGGCGACGTGATGGCCGGGGCTGGCGTGGCCTTGATATGCGTCGGGGCAACCTACTGGATAGGCGATTAACCAAACATTCACATAACACAGACAACACATGTCACTTATCACTACCAAAAACCTCAAAGGCGACCTCTTCGGAGGCATCACTGCCGGCATCGTGGCACTGCCACTGGCCCTGGCATTCGGCATACAGGCATTCAGCGGCATAGCCAACCCCGACGCAGCCTCGATGGGAGCCTACGCCGGACTGGTCGGCGCCACCCTGCTCGGTTTCTTCGCCGCACTCTTCGGCGGCACACACAGCCAGATCAGCGGCCCCACAGGCCCGATGACAGTCATCACCGCCACCCTCGTGGGCGGCGCTTTCGCCACAAGCGGCGGCAGCCTCTCCACCGTGCTGGTAAGCATGGCCCTGGCGGGTATCTTCTGCGGGGTGTTCCAGATACTGTTCGGTCTGATAAAACTCGGCAAATACGTGCGCTATATCCCCTACCCCGTGTTGAGCGGTTTTATGAGCGGCATCGGCGTCATCATCATCCTGCAGCAGCTCTACCCACTCGTCGGGCAAAGCGGCAGCGGCTCCATGCTCAACCTGCTTGCCGGGCTGCCCTCGGCCTTCGGCCACACTTCGCTCACAGCACTCCTGTTAGGGCTCGGCACGGTGGCCATCATCTACCTCTTCCCACTGATCACCAAGAAGGTGCCGTCAACACTGGTAGCCCTGCTGGTGATGACCCTCGTTTCGCTCATACCAGGCCTGGCCGAGGTGCCCACCATCGGCAAAATACCCTCCGGCCTGCCCCTGCCCTTCTTCGCCAGCCCCAAGGTGACCCTTGCCGGCATCGACTGGATGCAGGTGCTCAAGGCCGCCATCATTCCCGGACTGACGCTGGCCGGACTGGGCAGCATCGACACGCTGCTCACCTCGGTGGTGGCCGACAACATCACCAAGACCCGCCACAACAGCAACCGCGAGCTCATCGGCCAGGGCATTGGCAACGCCATGGCAGGCCTTTTCTGCGGCCTGCCCGGCGCAGGCGCCACCATGCGCACTGTGGTCAACGTGAAAAGCGGCGGCCGCACCCAGCTCAGCGGCATGGTCCACGCGCTGCTGCTGCTGGCCATCATGCTGGGGCTCGGCTCGCTGGTGCAATACGTGCCGCTCTCGGTGCTGGCCGGCATCCTCATCACCGTCGGCTGGGGCATCATCGACTTCAAGGGCTTCCGCGACCTGCCAAAGATACCGCGCGCCGACGCCGTGGTGCTCATCGTGGTCTTCCTCGTCACTGTCTTCGTCGACCTCCTCACCGCCGTCGGCATCGGCATGGTCATCGCCTGCGTGCTCTTCATGAAACGCGCCTCCGACCTTGTGGAGGGCGGCTACAGCAGTCAGGAGCTGACCAACTTCGACAAAGAGAGCCCCTGGGACGACGAGCACGGTATGCCCGACACCGTGGCACACAAAATCTACGTGCAGCGACTGAACGGCCCCATCTTCTTCGGCACCATCAACAAGTTCAAGGAGGTGATGCAGACCGTGCCGCAGGATGCCAAGATAGTCATCATCCGCATGAGGCTGGTGAGCTTCATGGACCAAAGCGGCCTCTACGCCATGGAGGAGGCCATCAAAGACCTGCAGGCTCGCGGCGTGCAGGTGCTCATGACCATCATACAGCCGCAACCCATGTACATGCTCACCAAGATGAACCTCATTCCCGACATCGTGCCCGAGAGCCACACCTTCCCCACCTTCGAGGCCTGCACCACCTACTTGCACGACCTTCTCGGCGAAAAAAAAAACTGACGCACACCCGGCCTATGGACACCGTGATTGTGGATCCCGCACTGACCACTGACGAGGAGCGCGCAGAACACTCGCGCCAGGCACAGACCCTCTTCAGACTGAACCACACCATGCCCTTCACCGAAGAGTACGACGCCCTGCTGCGCGAACTGTTCGGCAGCAGGCTGGGCGAAGGCAGCACGGTGCGCCCCGGGCTGGCCGGGGTGTGCTTCGACCGCGTTGACATCGGCCGCGGCGTGACCGTAATGAACAACTGCCTCATGATGGCACGCGGCGGCATCACCATTGGCGACGGCGCGCTGGTGGCCGCCAACGTCCAGCTCATCACCAACAACCACGACCTGCACAACCGCAGGCTGCTGCTATGCAAGCCCGTGCGCATAGGCCGCAACGCCTGGATAGGGGCCGGAGCCACCATACTGCCAGGCGTCACCGTTGGCGACGACGCCGTTGTGGCCGCAGCGGCGGTGGTGACCCGTGACGTGCAGCCTGGCACCGTCGTGGGCGGCAACCCGGCCAGGTTCATCAAGAGCGTGGACTGACGCACCTGAAAGCGCCCACCCAAAAGCCTGACAGGCCGCATTGGGTCCGTGTCAACACCGTCTGTTCTTCGATTGTTCTTCGATTGTTCTCCGATTGTTCTTCGATTTTACATCGAAGAACAATCGAAGAACAATCGGACATCAATCGAAAAACAGCCCGCCCTGGCAGAGCGCCACGGCGAAGGCGGCAGCTCTAAAAAATAGGGTCATCGACTCGACAACACAATAAATCGGCAGCGGCCGCGTTGTGTGTCCTAAACGGAATAACGACAAAAAAGCATACCAACCATGAGCCTGATTAAATCAATATCCGGCATTCGCGGCACCATAGGAGGCCGCCCCGGCGAGGGATTAAGCCCGCTTGATGTGGTGAAGTTCACCACGGCATTTGCCACCTTCCTACAAAGCAAGAACCCCGGTCGCAGGCTCCGCTTGGCAGTGGGGCGCGACGCCCGCATCAGCGGCCCGATGGTGGACCGCCTTGTGGTCGGCACACTGGCAGGCTGCGGCGTGGACGTGCTGGAAACAGGGCTCAGCACCACCCCGACGGTTGAGATGACTGTAATCGACGGCCGGCTGGACGGCGGCATCATCATCACCGCCAGCCACAATCCTAAACATTGGAACGCGCTGAAACTGCTCGGGGCAAGCGGCGAGTTCATCAGCGACGCCGACGGTAAGGAGGTGCTGCGGCTGGCCGAGAGCGACGAGTTGGAGTATGCCCAGGTCGACGACCTGGGGCGCGTCACCGTGGAAGAAGACTGGATAGACCGCCACATCAAGCGCGTGGTGGCGCTGCCGCTGGTCGACTGCGAGGCCATTGCCAAGGCAGGCTTCCGCGTGGCGGTGGACGCCGTGAACAGCACCGGCGGGCTGGCAATTCCCCGCCTGCTACACGCACTGGGCGTGAAGGAGGTGGTGGAACTCAACTGCGAACCCACCGGAAAATTTGCCCACAACCCCGAGCCCATTCCAGAGAACCTGGAGGACATATCGCGCGTGGTGCGCGAAAACGGCTGCGACCTGGGCGTGGTGGTCGATCCCGACGTGGACCGTCTGGCGCTGGTGTGCGAGGATGGACGCATGTTTGGCGAGGAGTACACGCTGGTGAGCGTTGCCGACTATGTGCTCGACCACACACCCGGCAACACCGTGAGCAACCTCTCGTCGAGCCGCGCGCTGCGCGATGTCACGCAGCGCCGCGCAGGCTGCCAGTACAACGCCGCCGCAGTGGGTGAGGTGAACGTCACCACGCTGATGCGCCAGACCAATGCCGTGATTGGCGGCGAAGGCAACGGAGGCGTGATTTACCCCGAGCTGCACTACGGCCGCGACGCGCTGGTGGGTACAGCGCTGTTTCTCACGCTGCTGGCAAAGAGCGGGATGAAGGCCAGTGAACTGCGCCGCACCTATCCCGAATATGTGATTACCAAGAACCGCCGCGACCTGACGCCCGACATGGACGTGGACGCGCTGCTGCGGCGCGTGGCGGCCACCTACGAAGGACAGCCAGGCTGCACGGTGACAACCATCGACGGCGTGAAGATTGACTTTGCCGACGGGTGGGTGCACCTGCGCAAGAGCAATACCGAGCCGATAGTGCGCATATATGCCGAGGCTGCCGATGAGGCTCGTGCCAACCAGTTGGCAGAGAGCGTAATGCGCGAAATGTAGACCTTTTGTCCACATACAAAAAAACCGGAGCAGACAGTCAATCCTGTCTGCTCCGGTTTTCAACAGTTCGCCATCAAGGCCGTCACTCGCCCTCGGGCGCCGCAATCCACACAATGACATATGCCCAGAACCCTATGCTGCCGCACAGCAAGGCCACAAGGAAGGCTATGCGCACCACGGTGGGGTCGATGTTGAGGTAGCGTGCCAGCCCGCCGCAAACACCGGCTATCTTGCGGTCGCTCCTGCTGCGGGTCAATCGTTTGTAGGTCGGATTTTCCATAGTGGCAAGTATTTGATAGTTCAAAGCATACCCTTGCGCTTAAGCAGGGCTCGCGGCGAGGGGTCTTTTCCGCGGAACTGGCGGTAGAGAACCATCGGGTCAACAGTGTTGCCACTCTCAAGCAAATGACGGAAACGCGCGGCCAGCTCAGGGTTGAAGAGGTCGCCACTCTCCTCGAAAGCCTCAAACGCATCGGCATCAAGAATGGCAGTCCACGTGTAGCTGTAGTAGCCTGCGTCGTAGCCAGTAGTGAAGATATGCTGGAAATACGGCGACCGGTAACGGCTGATAATCTCGGGTATAATACCGATTTTTGCCATGGCCTCGTCCTCAAAGGTCACGGCGTCAATATGTCGTCCTGACTTGACGGTGTGGTAATCCATGTCAAGCAGCGAGGCTGCCAGCAGCTCGGTGGTCATAAACCCTTGCCCATAGGTTTGCGCCGCGCGGGCACGAGCGATGAGCGAGTCGGGGATTGCCTCGCCTGTCTGGTAATGACGGGCATACATCTTCATCACCTGCGGGTGCCTGCACCAATTCTCCATCACCTGCGAGGGCAGCTCAACAAAGTCGCGGGGCACATTGGTTCCAGCCAAAGACGGATAGGTGCAGCGCGACAGCAGGCCGTGCAGGGCATGGCCAAACTCGTGGAAGAGGGTCTCGCTCTCGTCGAAGTTCAGGAGTGAGGGTTTGCCTGCGGTGGGCTTGGTGAAGTTGCACACCACCTGTATAATGGGCATTACATTGTTGCCTTGCCGATCGCGGTGCTGGCCACGGAACTCCGTCATCCACGCGCCGCTACGCTTGCTGGAGCGTGGATGGAAATCCATGTAGAGGATTCCAACGGTGCTGTCGCCTTGCAGCACCTCAAAGCATCGAGCCTCGGCGTTGTATGAGGGCAGGTCGGTACGCTCGCGGAACGTGAGGCCATAGAGCCTGCCGGCCACCATGAAAGCCCCCTCGCGCACACTGTCGAGCGAGAAATAGGGGCGCACCTCGGCATCATCAAGCGCATAGCGCTCTGCACGCAGCTTCTCCGCATAGTAGCGCCAATCCCACGGCTGCAGGCGTGCTCCGGGTTCATCCACATCAAGCATACGCTGGTACTCGTCGCGTTCACGCTTGGCCATATTCAGCGCCGGTGTCCATATGTCCATCAAACAACGGTAGACATTGGCTGGGTTGGCGGCCAGGCAGTTGTCAAGCACATAGTCGGCATGGGTGGCATAGCCGAGAATATTGGCCCGCTCAAGGCGAAGGTTCACCAGGCTGTCAATGATGTCTGTGTTGTCGAACTCCCCACCCCGGCAACGGTCGGCATAGGCGTGCCACACCTCTTCACGCAGGGCGCGGTCTGGGCAGGTTTGCATGAATGGCTCCCAGGTGGGAATGTCGAGCGTAACCTCAGTGCCGTCCGCCAGTTCCTTGCGGTAGGCGTTGGTGGAATTTAGCACATTATGCGCGAAACGCAGCGTTAGCGACGCTATCTGTGAGTTCAGTTCACGGAAACGCTCCTGTTGGTCAGCCGGCACGTTGGCGCCTGCACGGACAAAGCCCTTGTAACGTTCCTCTACCAGACGCAGCTGCTCGGCATTCAGCCCAAGCTCGTGCCTGCGCTCATACACCGACTTCACGCGGGCAAAAAGGGCTGCATCGAGAGCCAGGTCGTCCTCGTGGGCGGAGAGCAACGGCACCACCTCCTCGGCAACGGCAACCATCTCGTCGCTGCTCTCGCACTCGCTCAGGTTAAAGAACACCCCGCTCACTTCGGTGAGCAGACTGCCGCTATACTCATAGGCCAGTACCGTGTTCTCAAAATCAGGCTCGTCAGCACACGAGGTGATGGCCTCAACCTCGGCCTTTTGGCGAGCCATGCCTTCGAGGAATGCAGGCATATAATGGTCAGCGCGTATGCGCCCGAAATCAGGTATACCGTATGGGGTGCCCCAATCACTGAAAAAAGGATTGTCCATATCTTTGCTGTCTTTGCAGCCTGCCAGCGAAAGAGCCGCCAGCACGGCCACGGATGCGAATACTGTTTTTTTCATTGTTTGCTGTAATGACGGTGTCTATTGCAGGTGACGGCAAATCTGATCGAAGAGCTCGCCACCCATCTTCTTTGCCACAAACTTGTGAGTCTTGTTCTCAATCAGGAAAATCTGCGGCGTGGATGTGATGTCGTACACATCGCGCCAGTTCACATTGGCCTCGCCGCCATGAAGATGAATCCAGCGGGGGCTGTCCATGCCGTGCTCGTGAATGAACTTCTTCCACTTGACCGTGGTGCCCTCGTCTGGCTCGGAAAGGATGGCAAAGGCCGTCATGTCAAGGCTGTCGGCCACACGCACAAAACGACTGTACACATCGGGTATTATCTCGCGGCAATGACCGCACGACGGGCTCCAAAACAACAGCAGGGTGTAACGTCCCGGCATGTGATGGAGCGAATAGGCGCGATGCGTGGTGTCGAAAAGTATCAGCTCCGGAGCCTCTCGACCCACCAGCAGCCGCTCCCACTTGGAGGCGCGCTCAAGCTCCTTGTCAAGCCACGATGCCTCGGCCCACACAGCCTTGCCACTGGCGTAGTAGCGATTGATAAGGTGGACGTAGATCTCGTCGTACACCATTATGTTGCTCTGCAAATATTTCTCGGTGAGGGTGTGCACCAGATACTTGAATACCTCCGGCGAGGGCTCCGAACGGTCAATCAACGAGTCGAGCAGCGGTATGGCCAACTCGGGAGTAAGGCCGTGCATACGCTTGTCAACATACTCAGACAGACGGTCGTAGAACACATTCCTCGGCGTGCGCAGTATGAAATCCTCGTCCAAAGGAACATTGTCGAAGAAATGGTGCATCACGTAAAAATAGCGGTCATTGCCTCGAACCGAATCCGGCGGGGCGGCGGGGTCGCGCGTGGCCATCATCATGCGCGACACCATAGCCTCCGGATACTGCTCTATGAACTGCATCCTCACCGTGTCAAGCTGGTGCAGACGGCGCAGACGGAAAGCTGCGAAAGTCGCCGAATCCATGTCGCGTCTCGCCTCATCAAGTTCATCGTGGAATGTGGCAAGCACGCGGTTGAAGTTGAAAAACACCTCGTTCTGCTTCGACCCGGAGGCAACCATGTTTCGCTGCCAGTCACGGTTGTCGGTGACAAACCTAAACTGCGGCTTCTCATGGAAGACGACAAAATCTGCCCGCCGTCCATCACGGCTATTGAAAAAATACATGCCGTCGGGCATACGGCGGCTACCCTCAAACACAAAACGCCCCTTGCGGTCAACAATGGCCGAATCGAAAATTTTCTCGTGCTGTGCATAATAATAGCACAGATAGACCACCGAGTCGGAACTCCCTTTCGGCTGGAAAGTAATTTTATACGAAACACCGGCCAAGGAAGCCGACGAATAGGCGACAGCGGCCAACACAACAGCCAACCGCCGAAAAACAGACTCCGGAATATTGTTTCTCTTGATAACCATAGCGAATAAACGCCTTCACTGCCTAATTATTGCGCCGTGTAAGAAAAAAGTGCGTCGTAGATTCAACATCAAAATGCAACTACTTCGGTAAAAGGCCGCCTGTTTTTCGATTGTTCTCCGATTGTTCTTCGATTGTTCTCCGATGCTAAATCGAAGAACAATCGAAGAACAATCGGAGAACAATCGAAGAACAGACGGTGTTGACATTGCCTTAATGCTCATTCGGACTGGTTTTCAGTCAAATACAATGACCGTTTATTGCAAGTATCTATAAATTAACAAAGTGGCGCTTTGCCACGCAGGGCTGTGCCTGATGGGTGGGTCTGCTGGCAGATTTTGTCGCCTTGCGGCACAATAAACCTGAACTTGCCGCGTTGAGGCTCTGCAAACAAATCGGAAATCAATAAACACAAATAAGATGGGAAGAGCATTTGAATACCGCAAGGCTCGCAAGCTGAAGCGCTGGGGCAACATGGCCCGCACATTCACACGCATCGGGAAGGAGATAGAGATTGCCGTGAAGGCAGGCGGCCCCGACCCGGCAGCAAACCTGCGCCTGCGCCTGCTGATGCAGACGGCGAAGAACGAGAGTATGCCCAAAGAGAACGTGGAGCGCGCAATAAAGCGCGCCACGTCTAAGGATACGTCGGACTACAAGGAGGTCGTCTACGACGGCAAAGGCCCACACGGCGTGGCCGTGGTGGTGGAGACCGCCACCGACAACCCGACCCGCACCGTGGCCAACCTGAGGGCTGCCTTCGTCCGCGGGAAAGGCGAGCTTGGCACGATGGGCATGAACGACTTCCTCTTCGAGCGCAAATGCACATTCACTGTGGCGTGGCAGGATGGCATTGACATGGACGAGCTGGAGCTGGAGCTTATCGACTGCGACATAGACGAGGTGTTCCGCGACGAGGACGAGATTGTTATTTCCGCCGACTTCAAGAACTACGGCAACATTTCAAAGTTCCTGGAGGAGAAGGGGCTGGAGATAAAGAGTTTCAAGTTTGAGCGCATTCCGTTGACTCTGCGCGAGCTTTCGCCCGAGGAGCAGGAGGATGTCAACGGCCTGCTTGAGCGCCTTGAGAACGACGACGATGTGGTGAACGTGTTCCACAACATGGCGTGAGCGCAGATAATACGAAAAAAGAAGACACACGAGCCGCGACAGCCCGTGTGTCTTCTTTTTAGTGCATGTGGCAGATACTACAAGTACTGCTTAAGGTGCTTGCTTTTGCTGCTGGTCTTGAGGCGCTTGATGCCCTTTTCCTTAATCTGCCTCACTCTCTCACGGGTGAGGTTGAACTTCATGGCAATCTCGTCGAGGCTCAATGGGTGTGGCATACCTATGCCGAAATACATCTTTATTACCTCACGCTCATACTCGGTCAGTGTGGAAAGGCAACGCTCAATCTCCTGCGAGAGGCTTTCCTGCATCAGTTTGCTGTCGGTCGGGGGGGTGTCCTCATTTGGAAGCACGTCGACAAAGTTGACATCCTCGTCGCTTGCCAACGGGGCGTCGATAGAGACATGGCGCCCGCTTATTCCAAGGATGGCCTTGACTTTGTCCTCCGGAAGGTCGAGCAACTCGGCAAGTTCCTCCTCTGAAGGCGGACGCTCAAGCTGCTGCTCCAGTTTGCCAATCTCTTTCTTCAGTTTGTTCAATGCGCCGAGCTGGTTGGCCGGCAGGCGCACTATTCGGCTGTTCTCCGCAATGGCCTGCAGTATGCTTTGGCGGATCCACCAGACGGCATAGCTGATGAACTTGAACCCACGCGTCTCGTCGAAGCGTTTGGCAGCCTTGATGAGCCCCACATTGCCCTCGTTGATAAGGTCGGGCAGGCTCAATCCTTGGTTTTGGTACTGCTTGGCCACGCTGACCACAAAGCGCAGATTGGCCTTGGTCAGACGCTCCAGCGCGGCCTCGTCGCCCTGCTTGATTCGCTGTGCCAGCATCACCTCCTGCTCCGGCGTCAGAAGCTCCTCGCTACAAATGTCCTGCAGGTACTTGTCGAGCGACTTGATGTCACGGTTGGTTATCGAATGGGTAATCTTCAGTTGTCTCATACGCTTTCCTTGTTCCTTATTTCCTTTTGTCTTGTCAAATAACGCCTTGATAACGCAAAAAGAGTTCATTTGTTACGTCATGATACACTTTTTTTCGGAAAAATATTTGCCTCTGCCGAATTTTATTGTCGAAGAATGCGTATCTTTGCAACAGTAAAAGAATGAGCGCAATGCGTTGCCAATAGACGAATAACAACTAAAACACAATACTTTATGAAAAAGTTAAGATTAGCGGTGGCATTGATTGGAGCGGCTTTGGCAAGCTGTTTTGCCACGTCATGCAGCGAACCGCAGCAAGTGCAAAGCGTCGTCACCAGGACGATGCAAAAAGAGATTCACTGGAACGAGTGGACTACCAACGACCCCAACGTCAACTATCACTACGTGACCCTGCGATGGGACTTCCTCACAGAGCAGGTAGTGAACTACGGCACCGTGGTGGCCTATGTCTACGACGGCACATACCAAAAGCCCCTGCCCTACATCTACCCCGTTGACTACACACTCAACGATGGGAGCCACCTCGTCGTGCCGCAAGACATCAGCTTCGACATCCGTCCGGGCGAGATTACCTTTATCCGCCAAGACCTTGACGGCAACATGCCTGAAGGCACCGAGTACACAGCACCCCTCGTATTCCGTGCCGTGGCTACTGTGCCGGTGATGTACGAGATAGACTGACTCGTCACCCAAAGAAGAAGCCCCGCCATCATTACCGCTGGCGGGGCTTCCTCTTTATCGTTTGCTCATTGAGCGCCTGTAGGCTTTGAGCGTGTTTTCAAGCAACGACACTATTGTCAGCGGCCCCACACCGCCCGGCACTGGCGTTACCCACGAACACATGGGGTCGACCTCCGAGTGCTTAACGTCGCCGATAACCCTGTAGCCGTTCTTCTTGGTGCTGTCCTCCACTCGGTGTATGCCCACATCGACAAGCACAGCGCCAGGCTTGACCATGTCGGCTGTCACGAACTCGGGTCTGCCTATGGCAACCACCAAGATGTCAGCCTGACGTGTAAGCTCTGCCAAATTGTGTGTGCGGCTGTGGCAAATGGTGACCGTACAGTCAAAACCCTTTCTTGAGAGAAGGTTGGCAACCGGCGTGCCGACAATATTAGAACGGCCAATGACGACACAGTGCTTGCCTGCAGTCTCAATACCATAACGGCGAAGCAATGTGCATATACCCATTGGTGTGGCCGGCACGAAGCAATCCTCACCAAGCACCATGCGCCCAATATTGACCGGAGTGAAGCCGTCAACATCCTTCTCTGGAGATATGGCATTGATTATCTTCTGCTCGTCAATGTGCTTCGGCAACGGAAGCTGAACAATGAAGCCATCAATATCAGGGTCGTTGTTCAGGAATTCGATGGTTTCAAGCAACTGTTTCTCACTTGTGCCCTCGCCCATTCGGTATACGCTCGACGTGAATCCCACTTCATGGCTCGACTTTTCCTTGTTCGCCACATAGGTCATGCTTGCGCCGTCGCTGCCGACAATAACTGCTGCCAGATGCGGGGCGCGATGGCCTTCAGCCGTCAAACGGCGCACCTCACCGGCTATCTCATCTTTAATCTGCAGGGCCAAAGCCTTGCCGTCAAGTAACTGTGTCGTCATCTGTGTCTTAATATAGATGGGGATTTATTTTCTCTTCTTTGCCTTCACAGGAGACTTGCCGCGTCCCTTGCTAACCATCTTCATCACTTTTCGTGTGTCGTCAAACTGCTTCAAGAAACGGTTGAGCTCCTGTATTGAGCGGCCACTGCCTGCCGCTATGCGTTGCTTGCGGCTTCCGTTCAGGCACTGCGGATGCTGGCGCTCGTATGGAGTCATCGACCCAATCATGGCCTCTATTGGCACAAATGCATCGTCGGAGATCTCCACATTGCGCGTCAACTTGTCCATGCCCGGAATCATTCCCATGAGGTCTTTCATCGACCCCATTTTCTTTATCTGTGCCAGCTGCGACAGGAAGTCCTCGAAGTTATACTCGTCGTGCACCAGCTTTTTCTGAATGCGGCGCGCCTCCTCTTCGTCGTATTGTTCCTGTGCCCTTTCCACAAGGCTCACCACGTCGCCCATTCCAAGAATGCGGTTGGCCATACGGTCGGGATGGAACACGTCGAGCGCATCCATCTTCTCACCGACACCCACAAACTTGATGGGTTTCTGTACAGTGTAGCGTATTGTGAGCGCCGCGCCGCCGCGGGTGTCGCCGTCCAGCTTGGTAAGCACCACTCCGTCAAAATCAATGCGGTCGTTGAACGCCTTGGCGGTGTTGACGGCATCCTGGCCTGTCATCGAGTCGACCACAAAGAGTGTTTCCTGAGGCTGAAGCTCACGCTTCAAAGCGGCAATCTCGTCCATCATCTGCTCGTCAACAGCCAGACGGCCAGCCGTATCGACAATCACCACCCCCACTCCTTTGGCCTTTGCCTCACGTATGGCGTTCTGAGCAATCAGCACCGGATTGGTGTTGCCCTCTTCCGTGTAGACAGGCACTCCTATCTGCTCACCCAGCGTCTGCAACTGGCTGATTGCCGCCGGACGGTACACGTCGCCAGCCACAAGCAGCACATTCTTGCCACGCTTCGTGCGCAGCATGTTGGCCAATTTCGCGCTGAATGTGGTCTTACCTGAGCCTTGAAGGCCTGCAATAAGCACCACTGCCGGCTGCCCCTTGACGTTGATGTCAACAGCCTCCGACCCCATAAGCTCGGTCAGCTTCTCGTGCACTATCTTCACCATCAACTGGCCAGGCTCAAGGCTGCTTATCACGTTGCGACCCATGGCCTCGGCCTTCACCTTGTCGGTAAACTCTTTCGCAATGGGATAACTCACATCGGCGTCAAGCAGCGCCTTGCGCACCTCCTTGACGGTTTCCGCCACGTTTATGTCAGTGATGCTGCCCTTTCCACGCAGGGTGTGCAACGCTTTCTCTATTTTGGCACTAAGGTTCTCAAACATATCTATCTTTTTGGTCTGGGGAAGCGGTGGCTGGCATCCGTTCCACAAAAATCACCCTTCTAACGCACCGCTCCGCGCTTTTATTGCACAACGGTTGAAAAGATTTTGCAAAAACAGGGGACAATAGCGAAAAAATGTCGTATCTTTGCATCCTTGAAAGAAGAGTGCAAGCAACAACAAAACATTGTCTTTCATGAAGATAGAGCAGCACACTACGGTGTGTTTCGACAGCGGATGGCCTGTTGCGGCCCTGCGCGACACAATAGCCGCCTCGCACAAGGCGGTGTTGGTGGCGCACACCAACGCTGACGGCGATGCCGTGGGGTCGGTCACCGCCATGCTGGGCATTCTCGGAAAGACAGGCTGCAAAGTAACCGCCATGCTGCCCGATGGTGTACCCGACGACCTCTCCTGGCTGCCACGCGCTTCCTACGTACTGTGCGGCAATGCCGACGGCGACCGCTGCCGCACGGCAATCGGTGAGGCCGACCTCATTGTTGGACTTGACATCTGCGGATTTTCACGCACCGGCTGCCTTGAGCAATGGCTGCACGGCTCTACAGCCTCCAAAGTTCTTGTCGACCACCACGAGGAGCCGGAAACTTCCTCATTCAACCTTATGGTGAGCGAACCGCGGGCTTCGAGCACCTGCGAACTTGTCTACTGGCTGGCAACAGCCCTCTACGGCCGCGACGCGCTCGACCGCGACACAGCCACCAGCCTCTACACCGGCATCTGCACCGACACTGGCACATTCAGCTACAGCAACGACCGCTCATCTGTCTATCTGGCCGCGGCCAATCTGCTGGGCTATGGCATTGACCCCATGCGCATCAACCGACAGATCAGAAACACCTTCACTGCAGCACGGCTGCGCTTCTTCGGCTTCGCCATGAGCGAGCGGCTCATTGTCGACGAGGGCAAGGGAGTGGCACTGATGACACTCACCGCCGACGACATGCGCCGCCATGGTGTGCAGAGCCACGAGCTTACGGGGCTTGTCAACGAGGTGATGCGGCTGCGCAGCGTCGACTGCGCTGTGCTGGTGCGTGAAGAGGATGGCCGCGTGCGCCTGTCGCTCCGCTCAAAGGAACGCTTCGACGTGAACCGCATGGCCGCCGAGTTGTTCGGAGGCGGCGGTCACAAACGCGCCGCAGGCGCCACAAGCACACTGACTATGGCCGAAACGGTGCAGGCCGTGAAAGAAAAGCTGGGCATCGATGCGTAGAATGTGGTTCATAGCGGCGGCGATGGCGGTGCTGGCTGCGGCTTGCAGGCCGGTGCCCGACATCGACATCGCCGCGCCCAAACGCGACTCGCTGGCCGAGCGTATGATCAGCGCAAACCGCATCATGGCACAGACCGAAGAACTGCAGATCGATTCCTATCTCGAACGACGCCACTGGAACGCCACACGGCTTGGCGGAGGCGCACGCGTGATGGTCACCACCAGTGGCAGTGGGCACCAAGTGCAGCCCGACGACACCGTGGCCATTGCCTACAGCGTCGAAGATCTCGCCGGACGCGTCATCTACAGCCACATTGACGACACCGTGGTGGCCGGACGGCTGAAACCCACGCGCGGACTCGACGCCGCGCTGCTCACCCTGCGGCAAGGAGCTAAAGCCACAGTGCTGATGCCGTCAGAACAGGCCTACGGCGTCGTGGGCGACGGCCAGTCCATCGGGCAGCGCGTGGTGCTGGTGTGCAAGGTGGAGGTAGGCCCGATACTCAACCGACAGTAAAATCAAACACAACAATAACAACAAATGAACAACAAACTGATTACCGCCGCCATGGCCATAGCCGCCACGGCAATGCTGGCCGCCTGCGGCAGCGGCATGAAAGGTTACAAGCAAACCGAAAACGGACTCTACTACCGTTTTGACCAACAATGCACCGACTCATTGCCGGTGCGGGAAGGCGACGTGCTGATAGGGCAGATGACCATCCGCATCGACAGCACCGTGCTGCGCACCAACGTGGGACACACCGAGCGCCTCATGCCCGCCATCCCCACCTACTCCGGCGTGCTCCACGAGGGCCTGCTCATGATGCACAAAGGCGACCGCGCTGTCTTCGCCATCGAGGCCGACAGCATGGCCAAGTTCCTGCAGCCCAACCAGATGCCCGACCAGTACCGCAAAGGCCAGGGCATGAAGTTCTACTATGAAATCAACCTTGAGGACATCCTCTCGCGCGACGAGTTTGCCCAGGAGCAGGCCAACTTCGACCAGCAGATGCAGCAGGCACGCGAGCAAGAGCCCGACCTCATTGCCAAGTATGTGGCCGAAAACGGCATCACCGCCAAGCCCGACGCCGACGGCCTCTACATTGTGGTGCGCAAGAAAGGCAACGGCCCGCAGGTGGCTGTCGGACGCACCGTCACCCTCAGCTACACCGGCCGCCTGCTCGACGGCACCGTGTTCGACTCAAGCAACGAAGCCGACTGCGCCGCCGCTGGCCTGCAGTGGCACGACCCCCTCACCTACATCGTGGGCAATATGAGCCTCATTCCCGGCTGGGAGCGTGGCGTGATGGGACAGAACGAAGGCAGCGAGGTCATGCTCATCATCCCCTCGGCCCTTGGCTACGGCCCGCAAGGCACCCCCGGCGGCCCCATACCCCCCTACTCGCCCCTCGTGTTCAACATCAACATACAAAGCGTGAAATGAAAGACATCGTAATCTTCGGAGCCCCCGGTGCAGGCAAAGGCACCCAAAGCGACTTCATCGTAGAGCACTACGGCCTCAACCACGTCTCCACCGGCGACCTGCTGCGCAAGGAGATAGCCGACGGCACCGAGCTGGGTCGCCGCATCAAGGGCATCATGGACGCCGGCCAGCTGGTGAGCGACGACATTGTGGTGGAGATGATGGACAAAGCCATCGCCGCCGACACCCAGGGAATGCTCTTCGACGGCTTCCCGCGCACCGTGGCGCAGGCCGAGACCCTCGACCGCCTGCTGGCCGCCCATGGGCGCGCCCTCTCATGCATGGTGCAGCTCGAAGTGCCCGAAGAGGAACTCATGCGCCGCCTGCTTGAGCGCGCCACCATACAGGGCCGCGCCGACGACAACGAGGCCACCATCGCCAACAGGCTGGCCGAATACCGCGCCAAAACACTGCCCGTGGCCGAGTACTACGCAGCCCAGGGCAAGCAGAGGCTGATTGACGGCCTCGGCACCGTGGAGGAGATTGCCGCCCGCATACGCCAGGCCATCGGCTGACGCCTGCCGACACCCCCTTTGCCCCGACGGGCCGCCAGCAACCCAGCTGGCGGCCCGTCACGCTTTCCACACGGCGCGCAAAACCACGCCGCCATGCAAAACACCATGTCCCCGCGCGGCACACAGGCTCGCCCGGGGCATTTTTTTGCTGACGGGCAGGCGCGGTGGCGGGGATAAAGGCGTGTCAATCATTGCTCTTATGCTTGTCAACTACTACTCAATATCTACTATTGAAAGACATGAGTAGGCGTTGGGTAGTAGATGAGTAGGAGTTGAGTAGGAGTTGGTATGGCCTTTGGGTTGATTTGCAGTGATTTATGCAGGGGTGAATTTTAGGGCTTGGTGGAGGGGCGGCCGGGGCTGTTTTCCCTAATTGCGGAAGGGGTGGCGGAGAATGAGTTTTTTTTAGTAATTTTGCAGACAGCACTGAAGGCCATAGGCGGCACACAACGCTCTGGACAAGTGCAAGATAAAGCATATTCAGATGACCTCGAACTTTGTAGACTATGTGAAGATACTGGTGCGCAGCGGCAAGGGCGGCGCCGGGTCGGCTCACCTGCTGCGCGTGAAGTACAACGCCAAGGCGGGGCCCGACGGCGGCGACGGCGGTCGCGGCGGCCACGTCGTGCTCCGCGGCACGAGCCAGCGGTGGACGCTTCTGCACCTGAAATACACCAAGCACGTCTTTGCCGAGAACGGGCAGAACGGCGGCGAGAACCTCTGCACGGGGCGCACCGGCAGGGACCAGGTGCTCGAGGTGCCGCTGGGGTGCGTGTGCCGCGACGCCGAGACGGGCGAGCAGCTGGGCGAGGTGACCGAGGAGGGGCAGGAGCTCATCATTGCCCGCGGCGGACGCGGCGGGCTGGGCAACGACCACTTCAAGAGTGCCACCAACCAGACGCCTCGCTACGCGCAGCCCGGCGAGCCAGCCGTGGAGCGCTGGGTGGTGATAGAGCTGAAGGTGCTGGCCGACGTGGGCCTGGTGGGTTTCCCCAACGCAGGCAAGAGCACGCTGCTGAGCGCGGTGAGCGCGGCGCGCCCGGAGATAGCCGACTACCCCTTCACGACGCTGGTGCCGCAACTGGGCATTGTTCGCTACCGCGACGACCGCTCGTTCTGCATAGCCGACATACCCGGCATCATAGAGGGCGCCGCCGAGGGCAAAGGGCTGGGGCTGCGCTTCCTGCGCCACATTGAGCGCAACTCGGTGCTGCTGTTCATGGTGAGCTGCGAGCAGCTGGAGATAGAGCGCGAATACCGCGTGCTGGTGGCCGAGCTGGAGAAGTACAACCCCGAGCTGCTCGACAAGCGGCGGCTGCTGGCGGTCACGAAGTGCGACATTATAGACGCTGAGATGCAGCAACAGCTGCGCCAGCGGCTGCCGGGCGACGTGGAGGCGGTGTTCATCAGCGCGGTGACCGGGCAGGGCATAGACGAGCTGAAAGACCGCCTGTTTGCCATGATCACTGACGAGGGTTGACGATGGAGCGCCTGGCACAGCTTGACATCGCGGCCTTCCGCTGGATAAACGGCCACCACTCGGCCGCGCTCGACTGGGTGATGTGGGCTGTGAGCCAGCACTGGGCATGGGCAGTGGTGCTGGCTGCCATGTTCGCGCTGGTGGTGCTCCGCCACGACAGCCGCCGCTGGTGGCTGGTGGCGATTGGCTTCGTACTGTGCTTCCTGCTGGCCGACCAGGGCAGCGTGCACCTGTTCAAAGAACAGTTCCACCGGCTGCGCCCATGCCATGCCCTCGAGGATGTGCGAATGTTCCACACGCGATGCGGCGGCCTCTACGGCTTCGTCAGCTCACATGCGGCCAACGCCTTTGCCATTGCCGTCTTCATGGCCGCGCGCTACAGGCGGCTGCCCGCCGCCGGGTGGCTGGCGCTGCTCTGGGCCGCCACGACAAGCTACAGCCGGGCCTACCTGGGCAAGCACTATCCGGGCGACCTTCTCTGCGGCGCGTTGTTCGGGGCTGCCATAGGGCTGATTGTGTGCTGGTTGACAGCAACGGCAGAAAAAAAAGCGTTCAAAACTGGAACAAAATGAACGCGGTTGCGTTATATAGGGCGTGCTTGCTTATTTCTATCATGCGTGATAGAAGAAACGAATGTGTTATTCGGGCGTCGGGCCACAATGGCCGGACGCTCTTTTTATGCCGACACCAATGATGAGATACTACATAGTCGACGCTTTCACCGACCGCCCCTTCGGCGGCAACCCCGCCGGGGTGGTGCTGCTTGACGAAGACCCCTTCCCCTCCGACGCCACGATGAGGCAGGTGGCCGCCGAACTGCGCTACTCGGAGACCGCCTTTGTGCGCCGTCTGGGCGGGCGTGGCTTTCACCTGCGCTACTTCACGCCACTGGCCGAGGTAGAGCTTTGCGGCCACGCCACGGTGGCCACCTTCGCCCTGCTGTGGCAGACGGGGCTCGGCGACGGCAGCTGCCGCTGCCTGACGGCGGCGGGCGACCTGGAGGTGGAGGTGGCCGGAGGCGAGGTGGCAATGCAGATGGCCACGCCATCCATCCGCGCCACCATAGCCGACAGCGACGCCATATACGAGGCCGTGGGGCTGGCAGGCTACAGGCCTGAGCTGCCTGTGCAGACAGCCTACGCCGGGCTGGCCGACATCATGGCCCAGGTGCCTGACGTGGACGCGCTGCAGAGCCTGAGCCCCGACATGGAGGCCATAGCCCGCGCCACCTCGCGCCACAAGGCCGTGAGCCTGCATGTGTTCGCCCTCACCGGCGACGGCCACACGGCCCATGTGCGCGACTTCGCGCCACAGTACGGCGTGCCGGAGGAATCGGCCACCGGTACGGCCAACGCCGCGTTGACCCACTACCTGTGGCGCATCGGAGTGGTGGCCGCGCCAGCCCGCTGCAGCTTTGTGCAGGGCGAGGCCATGGGCAGGCCGTCGGTGGTGAAGACACGGCTGGCAGCCGACGGCACAATAACGGTAGGCGGCACGGCAGCGGTGGTGGCCATGGGCACAATGCTGCCCGACGGTACCGCACTGACCAGCCAACACAGCACCCACAGGCCATGACGCTGCTGGACATACTGCTGGCCGTGCCGCTGTGCTGGATGATCTTCATCGGGTGGAAGAAAGGCGTTGTGCGCGAGCTGGCCACGCTGGCCGGTGTGCTGCTGGGGCTGTGGGCGTCGGTGCACCTGTCGCAGCAGGTGGCCCCGATGCTGGGGCTGGGCGGCGAGAGCGCGGTGCTGATAGCCTTCATCGTGATCTTCCTTGCAGCGCTGGTGGTGGCCTATCTGATGGGCAAACTGGTGGAAAGCATAATGAAAGCCGTGAAACTGAGCGTGGTCAACAGGCTGCTCGGCGCGGTGCTGGGAGCGTGCAAGGCGCTGGTGGTGCTGTCGATACTGCTCAGCTTCGTGCTGATGATTGACACCAACTCGATGCTCATCAGCCAGGACGTGAGGCAGCGCAGCGTGCTGTTCCGCCCGGTGTCGGACGCAGGCAACCGCCTGACGGCACAAATCAAGAACTACATAGCACAGCACAAAGACGAATGGAAGGAGGCACTGCAATGACACTTGCGCCGATGCAGGGGCTGACCGAGGTGCTCTTCAGGAAAGCCTACGAGGAATGCTTCCCCGGAGCCATAGAGAGCGCCGTGGCACCGTTCATCTCACTCACACACGGCCCGCTGAACAACCCTGCCAAACTGGCCGACGTGATGCCGGAAAACAACGTCGGATCGATACCCGTGGTGCCGCAGATACTGGGCAAAGAGCCCGACGAGTTCGTGCAGGTGGCGGGGCGGCTGGCAGAGATGGGCTACAACGAGGTGAACTGGAACATGGGCTGCCCGATGCGCATGGTCACGGCAAAGCACCGCGGATGCGGACTGATGCCCTACCCCGACGAGGTGAGGGCAATACTCGACAGCGTCGTGCCGAGGCTGCGAATGCGCTTAAGCGTAAAGGTGAGGCTGGGTCTGAAATCAGCCGATGAGGTTTTCAGCATGGTTGAGGTGCTCAATGACTACCCGCTGGCCTCGGTCACGGTGCACCCGAGGCTGGGGCACCAGCAGTACACCGGAGTGCCCGACCTTGACACCTTCGGGAGGCTGCTGCCGATAGTGAGGCACCCGGTGGTGTACAACGGCGACATCGTCACCCCGGCCGACGCCGAGATGATATTGAGCAGGTTCCCGGCAGTGAGCGGGCTGATGGTTGGCCGTGGTGTGCTCTACCGCCCCACCCTGCCCCTCGAGATGAAAGGATTGGTTGTCGACCCCGACGAGCGTATACGCCAGTCGAAGCGCTTCGTGGCTCACCTGATGGAGGCCATAACACGCAGCCTGCCTGGCGAGGAGAGCCGCACGAGGAAAACAAAAGAATACTGGAACCTGCTGTGGCGCTCGCTGCCAATCAGTGAATTGGAAGCTCGCAAAGCCCTGCGCGCCGAAAGATTGCAAGATGTTGAAAAAATAATAGCCGCGTTTATACAATAAAACTCGCGGCTGGACGTAACATTGAAAGATGAACAGAATAGCGATACACCTGCTGGCAGCCGCCATTGCCCTGGGATGCATGTCGTGCGGCCACCGCACCGGCACTGAGGGCGCGCTCACCGACGGAGAGCGGCTCGAGGCACTCGACTTCAGGCTGGAGAAGCACCCCGACGACCACGAGGCACTGAACGAGAGGGCGGCGGTGCTGCTCAATCTGGGCCGCGTCAGCGAGGCCATTGTTGACATAGACAAAGCCGTGTACCTTGAGCCCCAAAGGCTCGACTACCGTATGAGACAGGCCGATGTGTACTTTGCCACAGGCAACGTCGACAAAAGCTACCGCGCGCTGTCGGAAGCCGAGAAGCTCGCCCCCGACGACAAGGAGGTTCAGCTGAAAATGGGAGAGGTGATGTTTTACAGCCGCGACTACGACCGCGCACTGGTGTGCTTAAGCAAGGTCACAGAACAGGAGCCCGACAACCGTGCCGCCCTGTTCATGAAAGGCTTCATCTACAAGGAAATGGGCGATACTGCAAGTGCCGTCACGCTGCTGAACAAAGTATGCGACCTGTATCCCGACTACGAGCCTGCTTTTGAAGAGCTCGGCATACTCTACTCCACCCGCAACAGCCCGATGGCGGTGGAATACCTCAACACAGCATTGAGGCTTGAGCCTTCTAACACCAACGCAATATACGCGCTGGCGATGTACTACCAGCAGAACAAGATGTACGACGAGGCAGAAAGCCTCTACCGCAGGCTGCTCGACGTGAACGCCAACAGCACCGACGCGTGGCATAACCTTGGCTACATAGAGTTGATGTACCGCAATGACTACGAGCGGGCAATAGAGCACTTCACCCGTGCAATTGAGGCCGACGGCACGTCGATAGAGGCGCTGACCAACCGTGGCTGCGCCTACGAGCTCAACAACCAACGCCACCTGGCAAAAGCCGACTACGAGGCAGCCCTGGCCATCGATCCGGGCTTCGGGCCGGCGCAAGAGGGAATGAAACGTTTACAATAACCCCAAATAATCTTCATCATGAGTACCCTAAAAGGACGCAACCTCATTTCCATCACCGACTTCAGCAAGGAAGAGTATCTGGAAGTGCTCGACATTGCCGAAGGTTTTGAGAAAAATCCCAAGCAAAACATACTCGGCGACAAAGTGGTGGCGACGCTTTTCTTCGAGCCGTCGACACGCACACGTCTGAGCTTCGAGAGCGCGGCCAACCAGCTTGGCGCACGCGTTATCGGCTTCAGCGACCCGGGAGCTACGAGCGTCCAGAAAGGCGAGACGCTGCATGACACGATAACGATGGTGTCGTCGTACTCGGACCTCATCGTCATGCGCAATCCAAGGGAAGGCTCTGCCCGCTACGCCTCAGAGGTGGCCTCGGTGCCCGTAATCAATGCAGGCGACGGCGCCAACCAGCACCCCACCCAGTGTATGCTCGACCTATACAGCATCCGCAAGACGCAGGGCACGCTGGAGAACCTCCAGATTGCCATGGTGGGCGACCTCAAATATGGGCGCACCGTGCATTCGCTGGTTCAGGCCATGTGCAACTTCAACGCCACGTTCCACCTGGTGAGCCCGCAGGAGCTGAAACTGCCCTCGCCGGTGAAGATGAGCATCAAGGACGCCGGCCTGAAGTACTACCAATACACCGACCTCAAGGACGTCATCGCCACGGCCGACATCATCTACATGACCCGCGTGCAGCGCGAGCGCTTCCCCGACCTCATGGAGTACGAGCGCGTGAAAGACAGCTGCATTCTCACCGCGTCGATGCTCAAGGGCTGCAAGGACAACATGCGCATTCTGCACCCGCTGCCGCGTGTGAACGAAATAACCACCGACGTGGACCGCACGCCCTACGCCTACTACTTCCAGCAGGCGCAGAACGGCGTCTATGTGCGCCAGGCCCTTATGGCGGCAATTCTCGGAGCAAAATAAAACCCATAACAAAACGTCAACAATGGAAAACAACAAGGAAATGGTCGTGTCGGCAATCGAGAACGGCACTGTCATCGACCACATACCGACCGAAGCGGTCTACCAGGTAATACGCATACTCGGGCTGGAGCACTACAAGGACGAGGTACTGATTGGCAACTACCTCGACAGCCTGAAGCTCGGCAAGAAAGGCATCGTGAAGATCAAGAACAAACATTTCTCCGAGGGCGAGGTGAGCAAAATTGCGCTGGTGGCGCCGTTTGCCAGCATCATCGACATCGAGGACTACAAGGTGGTGCGCAAGTTCAAGGCAGAGATACCCGACCACATCGAGGACTTCGTGCGCTGCGCCAACCCGAAGTGCATCACCAACTCTGAGGTTGTGCCGACCCGCTTCTACGTCGTCGACAAGGAGAACCTCAAGCTCCGCTGCCACTACTGCGAGAAGTACACCACCAAGGAAACGCTGAAATTCGCCGAATGAGCAAACGTTACATAGTGGCGCTGCTGGCGCTGACACTGGCGATGGTGATTGCGAGCTTCGTGGTGATGTGGGTGTCGCCGGCGCACTACATAGCCGCCATGCCGCTGCTTGCGCTTTACTTCGGCGTGGTGTGCGGCGTGCAGCATTGGGTAGTGACGCGGGCCATGAGCCGCTCACCGCGCGCCTTCGTGCAGGTATTCCTCGGCTCCGTCGTGGCCGTGCTGTTCATCCACCTGGCGGTGCTGGCGGTTTTTCTTTTCACCCGCACGGCGCAGGCCCGCCCTTTCCTGGTGGCATTCTGCATAGGCTACTTCGCAAGCCTCGTGTTCGAGACGGTGGCCCTTGTGCAGTACGTCAAGGCCGAGCGCAACCGCCGCCTGGGCAACAACAGCTGAAAGGAGGCTTACAGACTACAACAAAGGGCGTCCACCCTCCGGTGGGCGCCCTTTGTTATTATTATTGCCGCCAGCATGGGCAGACACCACAGCCCAAGGTGATTAGCAAGGGAAGAGATTCTGTCAATAACCGGTCATTATGGCGGCAGCATAGCTCACCGACACTTTTTTCATAAACCTGAGTGAGATTTTGCATAAGAAAGAAGCGCAGAAGATGCCAAAATCCGGTCTCCGAAATGACAGTATTGTGCCTGACTAACAACAAGTTAGCAGAACGCCACCTTTATAACATACTGACACTCAAACAAAAACAGCAGCAACGCCGTATCAACACCGTCTGTTCTTCGATTGTTCTCCGATTGTTCTTCGATTGTTCTTCGATTTATTATCGGAGAACAATCGAAGAACAATCGGAGAACAATCGAAGAACAGACGGTCCTGGCATGGCCCCAGCGCGCCGCGACAGCGCACATTCCACCCCCCTGCCCGACCCCGCATCCGTCCCGGCCAGACCACAGCTACCGCCACCGCACGGCCGCGCGGAGGAATGGACACGCAAGTTTTTTTCGCGTTGTATGAAAAATATTTCGTAGTTTTGCATCCAGGAAGACATGGACAAGAACCAACACAACTGAATGATACAACAAGCATAGAGAAAAAAACAGACAACATATAATCACAGCGTTCTGCTATTTATTCGGCACGGCTTCAGAAACCTGAGAAATTTCAACAAGCGACGATACTCGAATAGGTCTGCGGGCGTCTGCGCGATGCGTGGGCGGCGACTTATCGAATTGTTGCGGGCAATCTCAGGGCCTCTGAAGCGTGGATAAGACAAAGTCCGCGCTTCTTTTTTGCCCTCCGCATTGTCCGCTGGTCCGACAGGCAGCCACGCTCACAGACCAACGACGCCAATGGCAAACAAGAACCTCAACGCCGCCAAGTCGGCCAAGAAGGATGAGTTCTATACCCAGCTGTCGGATATAGAGCGTGAAGTGCGGCACTACTGGCCACACTTCAGGGACAGGGTGGTGCTCTGCAACTGCGACGACCCCTACGAGAGCAATTTCTTCAAGTACTTCGTCCTGCGCTTCAACCAACTGGGGCTGCGGAAGTTGATATGCACGTGCTACAACGGCTCGCCGGTGCAGGGTAACGAGCTGCTACTGCACTTCGACGATTGCGGCAGCGAACCCGCCAAGACAGCCTACAAGGTGGAGATCAGCGAGGTGCGCGACCTGAACGGCGACGGTGCCGTCGACCTTTCCGATGTGCGCTACCTGCTGCAGAACGACAAGAACGTGCTGTCCACCCTCACGACGGGCGACTTCCGCGACCCGGAATGCATCGAGCTGCTGCGGCAGGCCGACGTGGTGGTCACAAACCCGCCGTTCTCGCTGTTCCGCGAGTATGTGGCGCAACTGATGAGGCACGGGAAGAAGTTTCTGATAGTGGGCAACCAGGGAGCAATCATCTACAAGGAGATATTCCCCTACGTCATCAACAATCAACTGTGGCTGGGCTATGGCTTCAAGGGAGGCGCGGCGCATTTCGACTCCCCGTATCAGGACATCGCCACCGCAAACGACCATCGCGAAGGAATGATAAGGGTGTCGGGTGTGCACTGGTTCACAAATCTTGAGACGGCGAAAAGGAATGAGTTTATCGACCTGGTGTGCAAATACACCCCCGAAGAATATCCGATGTTTGACAATTACAATGCCATCAACGTGAACAAGACATCTGACATTCCGTACGATTACCCTGGAATAATGGGTGTGCCCATCACATTCCTGGACAAATACAATCCGGAGCAGTTCGAGATTGTCTGGCAGGCAAGCGGCAACACCAGGGCATCCGCGCCGCCGTCAGTACTGCACGAGGTGGGCTACCACGCCCACCCACAGGACAGGGGCGGTTGCGGGGTCGTGAACGGCAAAAGGCAATACAGCAGAATACTCATACGCAACAAACACCCCAAGACAACATGATGACAATAAGACAGACGGAGGTTACCGTCGGCGAGATCACCAAGGGCTATGTGAACAACGACGAGCAGGGCGTGCGCGGCTACGGCGGATTGCTCGACATACGCCCACCATACCAGCGTGAGTTCATCTACTCCGACAAAGAGCAGCAGGCCGTAATCAGCACCGTGCTCAACGGCTACCCTCTCAACGTGATGTACTGGGTGAAGCGGTCAGACGACGCCGAGTGCCCATACGAGGTGATGGACGGCCAGCAGCGCACCCTCTCGCTGTGCGAGTATGTGGACGGCAAGTTTGCGTACATGTTCCGGAACTTCTTCAACCAGCCCGACGACGTCAGGCAACGTATTCTCGACTACAAGCTGACCATCTACGTCTGCGAGGGCGATGCCAGCGAGAAGCTGGAGTGGTTCAAGACCATCAACATGGCAGGCAAGCCCCTCAACGAGCAGGAGATCAACAACGCCATCTTTGCAGGCCCTTTCGTGAGCGACGCCAAGCGACATTTCTCAAAGAGCAACAGCGGCGCGGCCCGGCTTGGCAAGGACCTGGTGAACGGCACGCCCATACGGCAGGACTTCCTAAAGAAAGCCCTCGAATGGATGGCCGGCCACGAGAGCCGCAACAGCCATCCGCAGACACCGGTCGGCTACATGGCAGCCCACCAGCACGACCCTAACGCAAACAACCTGTGGAGCTATTTCCAGACGGTGCTTAACTGGGCCGTCACAAACTTCGACATGAAGCGGTTCAGGAAGATAATGAAAGGCCTGGACTGGGCATGGCTCTACGACACATACGGCGCGGAAACGCTGGACACCGCCGAACTCGGCAAACGGATGGCAAGCTTGATGCGCGACAGCGAGATACAACGTCCGGCAGGCATCATTCCATACGTCCTCACGGGCGACGAGCGGCACCTCGACCTCCGCACTTTCCCGGAGGACATCAAGTTGTCGGTATGGGAGAAGCAGGGGCACGTCTGCCCAATCTGCCACCGGGAACTGGACATTGCGTTCATGGAAGGCGACCACATCATACCCTGGAGCAAGGGCGGACGCACAGTGGAGGAGAACTGCCAGATGCTCTGCCGCGAATGCAACCGGCACAAGGCAGGCAAATAGAGACTGCGCCACATACAATGACGCGCACCAGGGAGCATGGCCACATGCGGCCCGCCTCGCCAAACAAACTGCAAGGGGCGTTTGCAGCGAGGCCGATATTTGCCGCATAAAATATCAACTGTCCATGCAATAAAAGCGGCACGGCGACGTTAGGCAGGAAGATTATGAGACACTGGGCTACACTTGTTCTCCTGCTTGTGCTGTGCCGTGCTGGCGCGGCGCAGGTCAACGTGCACCTGCGCGGCATGGGCGACAACCTGTCAGGCCGCGTGGTGGAGCTATACTGCTACGAGGATATGCTGACGATGACCGAGCGGCTGATGGACAGCCACGAGGCCGACAGCACAGGCAGCTTCGAGCTTGGATGCTACATCACCTACCCGAGGCTGGTGTTTGTGCAGGTGGAGAACTACAGCCAGTCTTTCTACATCGAGCCGGGTCGCGACTACACGGTCTACCTGCCCGAATTCCGCTGGGAGCAGGACGAGGAGAGGAACATCTTCCTCGACCCGGTGGCGCTGCCACTGCGTTTCCTTGACCTGCCCGCCGACGAGCTGAACCTGCGCATAGCACGCTTCGACGAGGAGGTGGACTCGTTCCTGCGCGAGCACCGCGTGTTCTTCGACCCCCGCTTCAAGCCGGAGCGCGCGTGGATGGACTCATTGGAGAGGCACATGGACACGGCTGCCCACGCAGAGAAAGGCGGAGCCTCGTTCTTCGACCGCTACGCGGAGTTCACGCTGGCCGAAATGCGCTTCGCAATGCGTTTCGCCAGCCGCAGGCAGATGTTCGAGCGCTACATTGCAGGGCAGCCAGTACTCTACCACGACGAGAACTACATGCGCCTGCTGCTCGCGCTGACCGACGGCATGGTGAGCCTCGGCACTCGCAAGCTGCCCAAGTGGAAGCTGGAGGAATGGGTGGCCTCGGCCGACCTTGACAGCTACATCGACTCCCTGGGCACCGACCCGCTGCTGGCCGACGAGCAGCTGCGCGAGGTGGCAGCGCTGGTGGCCCTCAAGGAGAGCTACTACGACGCATCATACTCGCGCGAGGGAGTGCGAGCCATGGTAGAGAGGATTGCAGCCGGGAGCAAGTTCGCGGAGCACCGCCGCCTGGCCGCGCTGCTGGGGCAGAGCTTCAACCGCGCCGAGGAAGGCAGCGCCGTGCAGGGCGGGTTGACGCTGCCCGACGCCGACCACAACGAGGTGTGCCTGGATTCACTGCTCGGCAAATGGGTGTACATCAGTTTTGTGAGGGTGGGCGACCCCAACTGCCAGCGCGAGTTGGAGACAATGGCACACTTCCGCGACAGCGTGTATGCGCAGGGCAACGTGGAGTTCGTCAGCATCAGCTGCGACCGCGAGTTCCAGAAGATGTTTCACTTCCTGCGCAACAGCCGCCACGGCTCGCGCTACCGCTGGACATGGCTGCACTTCGACGGCGACTACCACATGTTGGAGCGCTTCGGCGTGGTGTCGTACCCCACATTTGTACTCATCAACCCCGAGGGGAGGCTTCACTACAGCGTCACCCCGCCGCCAGAAAGCGGCATCTTCCTCAACGCGCCGTGGCAAAAGCCCGTCGAAGAGGAGCGCTCGATACTGCCCTTCCTCAAACAAGATTAGAACCGACCTATGAAACGAACAGCAATAGCCGCACTGATGCTGGCCGCCGCGCTGGGAGCCTCGGCGCAGAAGACCACGGCCGACGAGCGGCTCAACGACCTCTACCAGCAGGCCGCCGACCTATACCAGAAGCAGAAATATGCCGCCGCGCAGCAGCTGTACGACCAGATAGCCGCCGGCATGAGCGCGCGCGGCGACATGAGCACCGCCGAGGCGGCCTACTACGCGGCAGTGTGCTCGGAGAAGCTCGACAACAACGACGCGAGCTACCGCCTGGAGGAGTTCATGCGCCTCTATCCGCAAAGCTCGCGCTGCAACATGGCACGCTTCTATCTGGGCAACTTCAACTACTCGCGCGGCGACTACGACAGGGCACTGGCATACTATCGCGAGGTGGAGCCGTCGGAGGTGGAGTTCAACCACCGCGCCGAATACAACTTCAAGATGGGATACTGCTACTTCCAGCGCGGCGACAACCAGCGAGCGCAGAAATACTTCGCCCAGCAGGTGGAGGGGCAGTCGAAGTACCGTTCAAGCAGCCTCTACTACTACGCCCACATACAATACACCAACGGAGAGTACGACTTGGCGCTGAAGAACTTCCGCGAGTTGGAGCAGGACCGCAAGTTTGCCCGCATAGCCCCCTCGTACATAGCGCGCATATACTACTACCTCGGCAAAGACGACGAGCTGCTGGCCATGGCTCCGCAACTGCTGGCCGGGCGTGACGTGTTCCGCAAGGACGAGTTGCACCGCATGGTTGGCGAGATATACTTCAACAGGGGCGAGTATGCAGCAGCGCTTGAGCAGTACCGCGCGGCCGGCACCTCCGCCGAGGCTGGTGCCAGCTGCACACCGCAAGACAACGACTATCAGGTGGGGTACAGCTACTACATGCTGGGGCGGTATGACTCGGCAGCCACACGCCTCGAGCACAAGACGCAGTGCAACGACAGCGTGGGTCAGCACGCCCTCTATGTACTGGCCGACTGCTACCTGCGGCTGGGGCGCAAGATGGATGCCCGCAGCATGTTCCTGCAAGCCTCGAAGCTCAACTACAACGCCCGAGTGAAGGAGGACGCGCTGTTCAACTACGCCAAGCTGAGTTGCGAGCTGAACCAGAACGCCATGGGCGAAAGCATAAAGGCATTCGAAAGTTACCTTAAGAAATACCCTCGGAGCAGCCATCGCGCCGAGGCCGAGGAGATACTTACCGAACTATACTGCTCCACAAACAACTACAAAGAGGCAATACGGCTGCTCGAGCAGGTGCCGCAGCGCAACGCCACCATGGAACAGGCCTACCAGCGCGCGCTGATAAACCGCGGCATAGAGCTGACCAACAGCGGAAGCACGGAGCAGGGAATGAAGCTCTATGAGCAGGCCGTGAAGCTGAACGCCGCGCCGCGCATGACTGCCGACGCCTCCTACCTGCTGGGCGAAGCTCTGTACCGTGCAGGCCGCACAAAAGAGGCTGAGCGACATTTGGAGCGCTTCATGCTCTCGTCATACAAGAACAGCTCGCCATATGCCGACGACGCCCGCTATACCTACGCCTACGTGCTGATGAAGAAAAAGAAGTATGCCGATGCCTACGACATGTTCAGCGAACTGGACCAAAGGCTCGGCAACAGCACCGACAAGAAGCATTCCGCGATGGCCGCCGACGCGCACAACCGCATGGGCGACTGCCTGTACGTGCAGAGCCGGTTCGCCGAGAGCATAGTGCAATACGACAAAGTAATCAACGCCGCCGCACGCGACGCCGACTATGCTACCTACCAGAAGTCGCTGGCCTACGGTGCTCAGGGCGACAACAGCCGCAAACTGACATACCTCAACTATATCTTCGAGCGGTTCGACAACTCGCCTCTCCGCTCGAAAGCCATGCTCGAGATAGCCAACACCTACCTGATGTGCGACAACTTTGAGATGGCACTCACCTACTACAACAACTTCGTGAAGCAATACCCGAACAGCGCATACGTCAAGAACGCTCTGCTCAATCAGGGACTGATATACTACAACACCGACCGCAATGAACAGGCTCTGCGCACCTTCGACAAACTGCTCACACAATACCCAGGCACCGACGAGGCACGTGATGCCCTCTCTACGGTGAAGAACATCTATATTGCACAGAACAGAGTGGACGACTACTTCAACTATGTGCAGCGCACAACGAAGACAACCGTGTCGACCGTAGAGCAGGACAGCACCACATTCCTTGCCGTAGAGGAACGCTACCAAGAGGGCGACTACGCCAACGCCGCCGCAGGGCTTGAAAGCTACCTGTCCAAGTTCCCCGGAGGCCTGTTTGCCGTAAAGGCACACTACCTGCTGGCCGACGCCTACTTCCGTCAGGGGCAGAATGAGAAAGCGCTGCCGCACTACATGGCGGTGGCCTCGGCAGGCACCAACCAGTACAGCGAGCGCTCACTCTGCAACGCCGCCAACATTGCCTACAATATGGGCGACTACAACAAGGCCGCCACCCTATACCAGCGCCTTTCCTCCGATGCAGAGAGCGACAACAGCCTGCTGCAGGGTCTGCTGGGCGGCCTTCGCTGCGCTGCCGCACTGGGAAGACATACCGACGTGCTTGAGGCCGGGCACCGCCTGCTCAAGGCTGGAAAAGCCACTGCCGAACTCAAAGAGGAGGCCTACCTCACGATGGCCCGCAGCTGCTTCGACAACAAACAGGCCGACAGCGCCTACAGCCACTACTCGCATCTCGTCCACTCCGCCAACGGCGAGTACGACGGCGAGGCCCGCTGCCGCCAAGCTGAGATTATGATGCAGAAGCAGAGCTATGCCGAGGCCGAGAAAATGATTGAGGGCATCGTCAGCGACGCGTCAAGCGACTACTGGCTCGCCTACTCATTCATCCTATGGGCCGACATCTACTATGCCCGAGGCAACAGCCTGCAGGCAAAGCAGACACTGCTCAGCATCATTGAGAACTACGACGGCGATGACCTTCTGGCTGTAGCCCGGGGGAAGTACGCGGCCATCGTGGCTGCAGAACAGACAGAAGGCTCCACCGCAGATGAGGAAATGGTAATTGAACTTTAAGCAACACCCATGAAGCGCACCATCATAGCCACGCTGGCGCTCGCCACACTCACAGCAGCAGCCCACGCGCAACAAGACGACGACCGCTACAACGAAAGCGTTGTCGTGAAGGGCACATACAAACCGGTCATCGAGCAGGCAGAAAAACTCAACTTCCCTCCTGCCATCACCGACACACTCGGCCGCATCGGACACTCGTTCCAGTACAGCATCAATCCCACGCGCCTCAGCGCAAAATACGAGCCGTCGAGGATACGCGCTGCACGCGTAATAGGTGAACCGGCCACTAAACTTTACAACAACTACTTCCGCCTTGGGTTCGGCAACTACTGGTCGCCACTGGCCGACCTGTACTGGTGCTCCACCCGCGACAGACTGAAAACCTACGGCATCCGTGTGAACCACCTCTCGTCATGGGGTTCCCTGACTGACTACGGCCCCAACCACTTCGGCCGCACCACCGCCACCGCGTTCGGCAAATATATTGTCGGTGACGTCCTGCAGTTGTCAGCCGACCTCGGCTATGAACACGACCACAACCTATACTATGGCTTTACCGACAGCACCCTGCTGTCTGAGCTGGGCTGGACGCGCCACGACATAAGCACTGGCGACTACCGTGCATCGTACAACGTCGCCTCTTTCAACTTCGGCCTCAAAAACATGGAACTCGACCCCAACAAACTGGGCTACACCGCCAATGTGCAATTGACCGACATATGGGGCGTGTATGGTCAGAACGAGTTGAATCTGCGTCTTGAGGGCGATGTGCACTACGGATTCAGCTTGGCCAACCGCTACAAGGGGGTTGTATTCCTGCACGCCGACTGGGATGCCTATGCCAACCGCTTCGCGCCAAACGGAACCATGCCGCTGGGCTACGGCTACCTGATCGGCCCTGCACCCATGCCAATACCCACGCCAATCGGCCCTGCCATGCCCTACCCCACCGACACGGCAAACGCCTATCGCAACATTGTGCGCGTCAATCCATACGCCGACTTCATGCTTGGTGGACTGCAGTTCCACGCGGGGCTTACCACAGCCTGCGACGGCTACACCGACAGCGCCACCCTGCGCATATACCCCGACGTGGTGGTGAGCAAGAAGCTGCTGCGCGACAGACTGGTATTGAGCCTTGGAGCCACCGGCGGACTCGAGGCCAACAGCATTAACAGCATCCGACTGGAAAACCCCTACATTACTCCCAATGCCGACCTCCGCGCCACAAGCCACTACGACTTCAGCCTGCATGGACGCTGGACACTGAGCAAGAAACTGGAAGCCAACGCCGAGGTACGCTATTCGATTGTAGACAACCTGCTGTCATTCCGCCTCGACCCATTATACGGCGCACTCAACAACGTGTTCAACACACTCTACTACACCGCCAACCAGCTGACTGCAGGAGGCGACATAACGTTTGTCAACGACGAGATGATAACCCTCCGGGCCGGAGGCCACTACTACCACTACGACAACATCGGCCTGGCTGATGCCCCCTCATCAAACACCACCCCGGAGGCCGTCAGCTACCGCCCCGACTGGGACGCCACGCTTGCCGCCTCGGTGAACTACCTTGACAAATGGTTCATTCATCTGGAAGGGCAGCTGCTCGGCAAGATGCAGGCCGGCACAGACCCTCACACCGGAGAAACCGTCGAGACTCCCCTGCGCTACGGCATCTCTGCCGAGGTGGAATACCGACACAACCGCGCACTGTCCTTCTTCCTGCGCATGGACAACCTGGCGTTCCAACGCTACATGCTCTGGCAAAACTACCCCTCGCAGCGCGGGCTGTTCATTCTGGGCCTCACCTACACCATACCCAACAAATGACCTATCAACAGACACTGGACTACATGTTCGCCCAGTTGCCGATGTACCACCGCATCGGCGCCGCGGCCTACAAGGCCGACATTCAGCCCACCCTCGACCTCATGGCAGCCCTCGACAACCCCGAGCGCAAGTTTCGCTGCATCCACGTGGCAGGCACCAACGGCAAGGGATCGGTGAGCCACATGCTGGCGTCCATATTGCAGGAGGCTGGCTACCGCACAGGCCTCTACACATCACCCCATCTGGTCGACTTCCGCGAGCGCATACGCATCAATGGCGAAATGATAGGACGGCAGGAGGTGACCGCCTTTGTCGAGCGCAACCGCGAGTTAATGGAACAGTTGCACCTCTCGTTCTTCGAGATGACCGTGGGCCTGGCATTCGACCACTTTGCCAGCCATGGAGTGGACATCGCCGTGGTGGAGGTGGGCATGGGGGGGCGCCTCGACTCAACCAACGTGGTCACTCCACTGCTGTCAGTAATAACAAACATCGGCCTCGACCATACACAATTCCTGGGCGACACACTGGCCAAGATTGCCGCCGAGAAAGCTGGCATCATCAAGGAGGGCGTGCCAGTGGTGGTCGGCGAGACACAGCCGGAGACCGAGCCGGTGTTCCTCCAGAAAGCTGCCGCAGCCCACTCGCCCATCACCTTTGCCGACCGGCATCACCACGTGGAGCGTATCGAGGACTACACCACACAGCTCACGGGCGAGTACCAGAAGAAAAACCTGGCCACCGTGCTGCAATGCGTCGATGTGCTGCGCCAGAGCGGGCAGCTTCACCTGCCTGCCGAAGCCGTGGTGCGCGGATTGGCGCGTGTGGTTGACAACACCCACCTGCAGGGACGGTGGCAGACAATCGGGCTCGATCCCCTCACCATCTGCGAGACTGCCCACAACGCACCGGGTGTCGAAGCCATGCTGCGCGGCGTGGACAACACGCCCCACGGCAGGCTGCACGTGGTCTACGGCTGCGTGGCCGACAAGGACTACAGGCACATACTGCACATGCTGCGCTCGCACTTCGCCGAGAGCACCCGCTGGCACTTCACGCAGCCCAGCGTACCGCGACGCCTGCCGGTTGAGCAACTGATGGAGGCTGCCGCCGACATGGGCATAGACGCCGAGCCGCACAGCGACGTGCACGCTGCCATCGAGGCCGCACGCCGCCAGGCCGCGCCGGGCGACCTCGTGCTGGTGACGGGCAGCATCTTCCTGGTGGCCGACGCGCTTACACCGAAAGAAATGCCCTGACACCTTGATCCAGGGCCTTCGCCGCGGGCTGCACGCTTGAAGAAAAGCGGCAGCCCGCGCGCTTTTGTTGACTGGCCGAAAGCGAGGACGCGCCGGAAGGCGAAGCCAGAAACCACACAACCAACATATTGCAACAACACGCACGACACAGGCCTGCACCCACGCTCACCAATTATGGCGACGCTCGTTGTTGGGGGAAAATGAGTAATTTTGCAAAAGATTAATAACCACCAACAACAACCACAATGGAACACCATCATGAGCACGGCCACAGCGGCCACCACCATCACCACCACTCTCACCGCATCGAGAGCCTCTCCACCATCTACATCGTCGCCGTGGCGCTCAACCTGGCCTTTGTCATAGTCGAGGCCACGGTCGGCGTGGCAAGCCACTCGCTCGGGCTGGTCAGCGACGCCGGGCACAACCTTAGCGACGTCTTCTCACTGCTGCTGGCAATGGTTGCGCTGAAACTGGCCGCCAGCCACACCACCAAGCGTTTCACCTACGGCCACCGCAAAGCCTCGGTGCTCATTTCGCTGCTCAACGCCATCATCCTCCTCGTGGCCGTAGGGGCCATAGTGGTGGAGAGTGTGCGCAAGCTGATGCACTCGGCCGACGTGGCCGCAGACGCCATCATCTGGACGGCGCTTGTGGGCATAATCATCAACGGCGCCACGGCATGGGTGCTGGCACGCCAACAGCAGCACGACATCAACACCCGGGGAGCCTTCCTCCACATGCTGGCCGACACACTGGTGAGCGTTGGCGTTGTGGTGAGCGGCGTGGTGATAAAGCACACCGGCTGGACGGTGATCGACCCCATTATTGGCCTCGTCATCGCCGCCGTGATACTCGTCGGCACCTGGAGCCTGCTGGCCGAGAGCCTGCGCATGAGCGCCGACGCCGTGCCCGAGGGCTTCGACGTCGACGAGGTGGCCTCGCGCCTGGCCTCGGTCGGCGGCGTGAGAGAGGTGCACCACCTGCACATCTGGCCCATCTCAACCACCGAGACGGCGCTCACAGCCCACCTCGTCATCGACGACCCAGCCATGCTCGACGACATCACCGCCAGGGCCAAGCACGCCCTCGGCGAGATTGGCATAGGCCACAGCACCCTCGAGCTGGAGACAGCCGCCAGCCACTGCCACGACCACGACTGCCGATAGACGCCGCCACACACCAAAGCACGAGCCCGGAGCATTGGTGCCCCGGGCGCGTGCTTTATTGCCAGGCCTGCGGCCTGCCTGCACTACTCGGCGGAGATGAACTTGCCGTCAATCTCGAAGTTGAGCTTCTTCGACTCCTTTTCGCGCTTCCACCACAGGAAACCGCCCATCTTGGCCACGCGGGCCTGGTAGGTCTGCTTGTTGCCACGCACCTTGCGCACCCACAGCTCGCGCAGCGTGTAGCCGGGGAACATGTGGGCTATGGTGTCGCTGATGGCGTGCGGGCAGTAGCGGTTCTCCACGAAGAAGAACTTCTCCACACCCCTGTTCGAGTACACATGCGCCGTCGGGTTGCCCTCCTTGCTCGTGAAGGTCACCTTGTAGGTCAACGAGTCAATCATCCACCACTTCACGTTGGTGGGCTCTGACACCTGTTTTTCAAAGTCCTTGACGTGCTTTATAGCCACGTCCTTTTCGGCCACAGGCTTTGCATTCTGCGCGAATGCTGCGCCGCAAAGCATGGCTGCCATAGCGGCGACAACGGCTATCTTCTTCATATCTAAAGGTTTGTTACTGTCAAAACTTCACTTGTTCAGACTGCAAATATACACCATTTTTCCGTATGATGCAAAAAAAAGTTCAGCCCTGGCACAAGAAAGCACCCCTGCCGCGCCGCCCTGCCGCCGCTCCACGGAGGTCTTTTCTTCGATTGATGTCCGATTGTTCTTCGATTGTTCTCCGATATAAAATCGAAGAACAATCGAAGAACAATCGGAGAACAATCGAAGAACAGATGGCGTTGACATTGCCTTAATGCCGCTTCGGACTGACTATCAGCACATTACAAAGCAATAACTCCATAACCCACTGGTAATCAACCACACATAAAGGCGCACGCCTGCACTCGGCAAGCCTTGCCGCAGATGCTGTTTTCCATACAAGTGGGACAAAAAGAAAAAGCCCGCTTTCCTCATTGTGCTCGTTTTCAGGAGCCAAGAATGAGGAAGCAGGCTTCACCCAAGCGCCGCCACAGCGGCTGCCTGCTACCGGCCAGGGGTGTAGGCTATGTCGCCGGGGTTCATGCGCTCGTGCTGCTCCACGCATGTGCGGTTGCCCATGCTCTGCGAGTTGCAAGGCAGGTCGTCACTAATATAGAGCTCACTTTCATAGACGCCGCTTGCCTCGGGGGTATAGCAATAGCACAGCTTGGAGCCGCACGAACAGAATGTGGCCAGCGCCGCTATGGCGACGGCGGCCGTCAACAGTCTCTTTTTCATCTCACTATTATTTCATCGACAAACACCCACGCCTGCTGCCCGGCGCTGATGTGCCACGCCGGCAACTCGCCGTAGTTGTGTGCCTTTATTCTCAAATACTTGGCGCGGGCAGAGCCACTGACCGTGAAGGTGTGGGTCAGCATTTGTTCCTGCCTGTCGTGCACCGGGGCGAACTGGCTGTTGGCCACCGTTCCGAAGGGTTTCCAAACGCTGCCGTCGCTGCTGTACTCCACGTCAATGACGGTCGGGAAGAACACCCATGCCCGCATGTGCTCGCAGCAATCCACGCCGACCGAGCGCACGGTGCGCTCCTCGTCGAGCTCGACCACAGCCACCATGTCCTCCTGCCAGCCCTGCCAGCCGCCGATGCGATAGTTGGCCGTGCCAAAGATGTTGTCCACCATGCCCTCGGGGCCGTTCTCGGTGTATTGCGGGGCAGGCTGCGTGAGGTAGGTCACGTGCTTGTCGGTTTGCGTCTTCACCTCTATGTGGCGCACCGGCTGCGAGCGCAGGCGCCCTGGCCACTGAGCCGAGCTGTCGCTCACGTGGTCGCGCGTGCTTTGCATCCGCCAGTCGGCGAAGGCTGGCACAGGCGTGATGCGGAGCGAGTCGGGGCAGACCAGGCGGCGCCCTGGCATAGCCTCAGGCACCGAGAAGTGGTTGTCGAACAGGGGCTTGGTGACCACCCACTGGCCACTGCCAGGGCACACCTCGTAGCGCCCCAGCGCGGCAAGCACATACCAGGCGCTCATCTGGCCGCAGTCCTCGTTGCCGCAAAGGCCGTCGGGGCGACTGGTGTACATCTCGTCGAGTATGCGGTGCACATACATCTCTGTCTTTTGCGGCTTGCCCAGCAGAGAGTAGAGCCAGGCCGCGTGGTGGCTGGGCTCGTTGCCGTGGGCATACATGCCAATGAGTCCGGTGATGTCGCTCTGGTCGCGGCCGCTCATGGTGCTTCCGCCCTCGAAGAGGCTGTCGAGGAAAGCCAACGCGCTGTCTGTGCCGCCGAGCCTTGCGGCCCACTCGGCCACGTCGTGGGGCACGTAGGTGCTGTATTGCCACGAGTTGGCCTCGGTGAAGTGGTTGTTCACCTCGGTGGGGTCGAACGGGGTGACCCAAGCGCCGTTGCGGCGCGGGTGCACGAAGCAGTCGGCATCCATGACGTTCTGCCAGCTCTGGCTGCGCAGCCAGTAGGTGCGGGCAGCGGCGGTGTCGCCGGCAATCTCAGCCATCTGAGCGATGCACCAGTCGTCGTAGGCATACTCAAGGGTCTTGCTCACGCTCTCATTGTCAACCTCCGAAGAGAGGTAGCCCTGCTCGGCGTAGGCGCGGTGCTCGGGCGTACGGTTGCTCGTGGCCACCATGGCGGCGAGTATCTGCCCCGGGGTGAAACCAGCCAGCGTGCCGTCCGGGCTGGACAGGTACTGGTATGCCTCCAGCAGCATCGGTGCCGCGTGGTAGCCAATCATGCAGTGGGTCTCGTGGCTGGCCAGCTCCCACATGGGCAGCTCGCCGCCCTGCTCGAACTGCTTCATGGCGGTGTAGACGAAGTCGAGCGTGCGCTCCGGCTCAATCTGCGTGAGCAGGGGGTGCAGAGCCCTGTAGGTGTCCCAAAGTGAGAACACGGTGTAAACCTCGCGCCCCGGGTCCACGGCGTGTATCTTGTTGTCGGTGCCTCGGTAGCGCCCGTCGGCGTCGCTCCACAGGTAAGGAGCCGTCATGCAGTGGTAGAGCGCGGTGTAGAAGCAGCGGCGCTGCTCGCGGGTACCGCCGTCTGCCTTCAGCTTGCCGAGAGCCTCCTCCCAGGTGCGGTCGGCGGCGCGGCGCGCACCCTCGAAGTTGCTGTGCTGCGCCGCGTTGAGGTTGCACACGGCACCATCTATGTCCACCCCGCTTATGGCCACCTTCAGCTCCACGCGCTTGACCCCCCGCGGGAAGCGCACCACTGCCTGCGTGGAGTCGGCGCTGTAGATTACATCGCTCCACGGTGTGTCGCTCACCAGGGCGAAATGCAAGTGCTGGTCGGGGTTCCACTGGCTGCTCTCGCGCCAGCCCACCAGCATACCATCGCGCTGCATCACCTTGCCGCTCAGCAGCACGTCGCGGTGGCGGAGGTCGATCACAAAGGCGTTATCGGTGTCGCCCGCGTAGGTGTAGGCGTGGTAGGCCACACGGCGGTCGGCCGAAAGCTCGACAATGGTGTTCGAGCGGTCGAGCAGCACCTTGTAGTATCCGGCCCTGGCCGTCTCGTTGCGGTGGGAGAAATGGCTCTTGTAGGCCTCGCGCCACTCGCCGTCCTCTGCATTCCACGACCCGGTGACCGGCATGAGCAGCACGTCGCAGTAGTCCTCCACACCGGTGCCGCTGAGGTGGGTGTGGCTGAAGCCGAAGATGGTGTCGTCACTGTAATGGTAGCCGCTGCAGCCGTCCCACCCCTCCAGGCGGGTGTCGGGCGAGGGCTGAATCTGGCCGAAAGGCACAATGGCGCCGGGGAAGGTGTGGCCGTGGCCGTCGGTGCCAACCAGCGGGTTGACGTACGACGTCAGCTTTCCGCCGCCGCAGGCGGTCATCAGCAGGGCCGCCGCGATGATGCACAGTCTCCTCATCACTGCTCCTTCATTTTCAGCAACGCCGCGGCACCGAGTATGGCCACCTCGTTGGCACGAAGCTCGCTCATGCGGATCTGGCAGGTGCCCTGGTAGATGTTGAGCAGGTACTTGTCGAAAGCCGCGCGCAGGGGCTTGAGCAGGGGCTCGCCCACCTGCGCCGGGCCGCCCATGAGGAAGATGGCCTCGGGGGCGGAGAAGGTCACGCTGTTGGCCATGGCCAGTCCCAGCTGGTCGGCCACCGTCTCCCATGTCTTCAAGGCCACCGGGTCGCCCTGGTGCGCCAGCTCGCCGATGTGCTTGCTGGTAATCTCGGGCGAGGGCTCGACGTGAGCCAGCTCGCAATAGGTCTGCACGATGCCGCGTGCCGAGGTGTAGGTCTCAAGGCAGCCCTCGCGTCCGCACGAGCAACGGCGTCCATGGGGCACAAGGATGTTGTGGCCCAGTTCGCCTGCCGCGCCGGTCGAGCCGTGCACCAGCTTGCCATCGACCACAATGCCGCTGCCCACGCCGGTGCCCAGCGTGAACATGATGAAGTGCCTCATGCCGCGCGCGCCGCCGTAGACATACTCGCCGTAGGCCGCCGCGTTGGCATCGTTGCTCAGCACCACCGGCACGTCGCGGTAGCGATGTATCTCCTTGGCGAAGTTGAGGTTGCCCTTGATGGTGAGGTTGGGGGCATTGTCAACGCAGCCGGTGTAGAAATTGCCGTTAGGCGCGCCGATGCCGATGCCCTCCAACTGCACAGCCATGCCGTCGATGGCCGACTGCCCGTCGACCATGCTCTCTATCTCGCGCATCATGTCGCGCACGTAAGGCTCCAGCTCTGTGTAGGCATTGGTCGGAATGTTCCGGCGCTGCACAATATTGCCGTTCTCGGTCACCAAGCCCATGTCGGTGTTGGTGCCGCCCATGTCAACTCCAATCGAATACTTCATCTTTATTCTTGTTTTTTTCTATTTATCACAATAATAGACCTATCCGACTGCCGCACGGCGAGCCCGGACGACAGTTTCACGGTGCAAATATACAAAAAAAAACGTATTTCGCGGCCTTCCGGCATAAAATCACGCCGCGTCAGGGAGGCCTGTTCTTCGATTGATGTCCGATTGATGTCCGATTGTTCTTCGATTGCAAATCGAAGAACAATCGGAGAACAATCGAAGAACAATCGAAGAACAGACGGTGTTGACATTGCCCCAGCGCTTTGTTAGCGCTGAAAATGAGACGCTTGCAAGCGCAATTATCCACACTCAAATACATACAGAACTAAATATCAATACATTACCACACACTTTGCGAGGTACAATTCACTCCATTAATATTGCGACGGCACACGCAGCAGCGCGGCATATTGCGCCCCGGCGGCACCGGGTGGATGCAGGACAGGCAGGAACTGGGACCACTGGCAATCAGCAATACTAACCTCCAGGTGCGTGTATTGACGTTTGGTAAGCAACGGCAAAAAGGAAAATTTGGCGTATCTTTGCAGCCGAAAACACAACGCAATGAACAGAAAAGAGATAATCAACGCCGCCTTCCCCGATTGCCCGGTGCGCAACGTGGTCTCGCGCCTCACCGACAAATGGTCGCTGCTGGTGCTCTACACGCTTGAGCAGCACGGGGTGCTGAGGTTCAAAGACCTGTGGCGGATGATACCCGACATATCGCAGAAGATGCTCACCAGCGTGCTGCGCAACATGGAGGCGGACGGCATCGTGAGCCGCGAGGTGTTCACGGAGGTGCCGCCGAGGGTGGAGTACCGCCTCACCGAGCGCGGCGCCAGCCTGATGCCTCACCTTGACGGCCTCCTGTCGTGGGGCATGGAGCACTTTGAGGAAATAATCGTGGACCGCAAGAATGCCCACAAAGACAAATAACCATTATTCACCAAAAACAACACACACGATGAAGAGAGCAGACTTTGGAGGCTACGTGGCCTCGTTTGCAGAGCAGACCCCGAGTGCCTGTGGCAGCGCCTGCGGCGCGGCCGAACCCGCCAAGCCCACCGCCTGCGGCGCGGCTGAGCCCGAGAAACCCAGTGCCTGCGGCAGCGCCTGCGGCGCGGCCGAACCCGAGAAGCCAAGCGCCTGCGGCAGCTCGTGCGGCGCAAAGTAATCCAAAAGAGCCACAGCCATGCAGTTTTTCTCCTTCCAGTGGCACATCACCGACCTGTGCGACCAGCGTTGCAAGCATTGCTACATCTTCTCCGAAGGGCACCCAGAGTTGCTGTCGGTCAGCGTGGAGCGTGCACGGAGGGTGGTTGACGGCTGCCTGGACATGTGCGACAGGATGGGCGGCCGCCGCCCCTACCTCTACATCACGGGCGGCGACCCCCTTCTACACCCCCATGTGTGGGACATACTGGCCTACGTCAAGGCGCACGGCATTCCGTTCACCATACTGGGCAACCCCTTCCACCTGAACGACGAGAGCTGCCGTAGGCTGAAGAGCCTCGGCTGCGAGAAGTACCAGCTGAGCATCGACGGCAACCGCGCCACCCACGACATGATGCGCAAGCCCGGCTCCTTCGACACCACGCTGGAGAAGATAGCGGTGCTGCACAAGGCCGGGATACGCGTGGCGGTGATGACCACCGTGTCGGGCGTGAACGCCGGGCAGATGACTGAGATTATCGACACCGTGGTGAGGCACGGGGTCGACGTCTTCGCCTTCGCGCGCTATTGCCCCACAAGCACCGAGAAGAGCGCGCACCTCAGCCCGCGGCAGTACCGCGAAGTGCTCGACACGTGCTGGAAGAAATACATGGAGTACGGCAGCGGTTGCAAGACCACCTTCAACCTGAAAGACCACCTGTGGGGGCTGTACCTGCACGAGATTGGACGCTTCAAGATACCCGAGGGGCTGGACGAGGACACGGTGTACGACGGCTGCAACTGCGGCCACGGCCATTTCACCATACTCCCCAACGGCGACGTGATGGCCTGCCGCCGCTTCGACAGCGTGGTGGGCAACATCTTCGAGACACCGCTCTACGACCTGTGGACATCGCCCCAAATGGATGCCTTCCGCCAGTACGAGCGTTTTGAGAAGTGCCACCGGTGCGAGCTGCTGCGCTTCTGCCGCGGTTGCCCCGCTGTGACCTACGGCTATACCCACGACTTCTATGCCGCCGACCCGCAGTGTTGGAAAGAAGTGAAAAATGAATAGTTATGGACGCAGAAGCCTGTATCAAGAAACTTGGTCATGTCGGCATTCTGACATTCGCCACCGTTGACAAACACGGCCATCCACAGGCCCGGAGCATCTCGGCTATTCACTACGAGCCGGATGCTATCTATTTCTACACTGCCCGTGGTAAGAACTTCTGTCAGCAACTGATGGACGACGGACATGTACAGATTCATGCGCTGACAAAGTTCAAGGAGATGATTCGCCTGTCGGCTGTGGCAAAGCCTGTGCCAGAGGACGAACAGGAACGCTGGAAGAACGTCATCTTCGAGGAACAGCCCTACTTGGTGAACGTCTACCCCGGCGACACCCGCAGTATAGGCATCATCTTCGTCATTCGCGATGCACAGATTGAGTATTTCAACCTTGGCGTGCGTCCCATCGACCGTGCCTACTTCACGATGGGCCATGCAGAGCCGGAACAAAAGGGCTTCCGCATCACCGACGACTGCATCCAGTGTGGTACCTGCGCAGCCAACTGTCCGCAGGGCTGCATCGTTGAGGGTGAACCCTACCGCATCCAGCCCGAGCACTGCCTGCATTGCGGCAACTGCTTCGAGAACTGCCCCGCAGAGGCGATAGTAAGATTAGATTGAGCCATGGATTTATTTGAACTTATCCGTTACCGCCGGTCCATACGCAAGTACGAGGGGCGGCAGGTAGCCCGGGAGGACCTGGAGCACATCATAGAGGCCGGCCTCTACGCCCCAAACGCGGGCGGGGGGCAACGCAGCATGATAGTGGCCCTGCGCGACCCACGGCTTGTCGAGGCCGTGGGCAGGATGAATGTGGGCAAGCTCGACCGCTCACGCCTGTCGAGCAACTACGTCTCTGCCGAGCAGCCCAGCATCATCGACGACCCCACCCTCAAGAGCGGCTTCTACGGGGCGCCGACCGTTTGCGCCATTTTCGCGCAGGCCAACTTCCTTTACAGCATTCCCGACGCTTTCTGCTGCGCGGAGAACATGGTGCTGGCCGCCACCGAGCTCGGCATCGGCTCGTGCATAGTGGCGCGCGGCGAGGAGACCTTCAACAGCGACTACGGCCGCCAGCTGATGCAAGAGTGGGGTGTGCCCGCTGGCTATGTGGCACGCTGCTTCGTGCTGCTGGGCTACTGCAAAGGCGACTACCCTGCGCCGAAACCGCGCCGACCCGGCCGCTACACCGTGGTTGAGGCAAACAGCCACAGCTGACGGGCGGCCTGCGTCATTCCACAGAATCCAACGCGTCGAGCAAAAGGCCTGCCGTCTGCATCAGGCGCAAGGCAGCCAGGTGCACGTCGCACATGGCCTCCACTTCCTCCTCCTGCGCCTTTTGCAGCTGCGCTTTCTCCTTCAGCAGGTCGGCAAGGGCGGATTGCCCCACGTTGTAGCGCTTTTGCTCAAGGTTCATGTTTTGCTCGGCCAGCCGCAATGCCGAGAGCGACAGCTCGTGCCTGAGTTGCGCCTCATCGTATTCATTCTGCGCCTGCATCCGCTCAAGCATCATACGGTCGCAAAGGAGGTCGCGCTGCAAAATACTGTGGTCAAGCCCAGCCTTTGCAGCTGCCACGTTGTGGCGCACCAGTCCCGACTGCCACAGCGGTATCTTGACCGAGGCCAAAACCGTGAAGCTACTGCCGTCGAGCACTGTGTTGTCGTTGATTTTCAACCCATACAGATAACCATAGTTGCCCTGCACGCCCACCTGCGGCAGCATGTCGCTGCGGGCTGTGGTGACTTTCTCCCGGTTCAGGCTCACCTGCGCGTCGAGCATCCTGTACTCCGGGCGCGAACTAATGTCCAAAGAATCGAATGGCCGCACCTTCTGAGCGAACAGCCACTCGTCCACAGGTGCGGCAACAATCTCCGCAGGCTGTATGCCCATCTGCACACACAGGTTCCTCTGAGCCAGGCGAACACCGTTCTTTGCCTTGCGGGCAGCGAGAAGCAGCTCGCCACGAGTCACCTCGACTTTCTGGAGATCTGTGCTTTGAGCCATTCCCTGCTCACCGGCAACGCCCACAGAGCGAAGCATCTCGTCGGCCGCCGCGAGGGCGGTGGAAGCCACGAGGTCGAGCTGTTGAGCCTTGAGCAGGAGGAAATAAGCCTGGCAAGTATGATACACCGCATCGGCCTCAGCCAACTGCTGCTGCTCACGAGCCACGCTTTCGCCGATACGTGCCATGCGGTAGCCCGAGGCAATCTTTCCGCCCATATATATCGGCTGCTGCACGGTCACACCGGCATGGTACACGTCGCCTATAGAATATTCCAGCTGGTAGCCCGGCAGGCTAACAGGGATTGTGGTCAAGAAAATGGGAATATCAAAGCTCTGAGGCGCAAGGTTGATCAAGTCGCCCTTGGACGAGTTCCACGCAGCAATTCCCGAAGCACTGACCTGTGGGAAGAAGTGCCCACGAACACTCTTCCGCACCTGTTCGGCCTCAACCACCTTCAGTTCCTGCATGGCCACCTCCCTGCTGTCGCGGCGCGCCACCCCGATACACTCGTCGAGCGTCATTACCTGCTGGGACTCCGCGACAGCGATCAGGCTCACAAACAAGCCTACAAGACAACACCTCTTCATGCCTTTCTAATTTTGAAAAAGAGAGAATACAACACCGGCACAAACACCAAGGTGAGTATAGTGCCAAACGCCAACCCGCCCATGATGCAGGCGGCCAGAGAACCGAACATGACGTCGCCCAGCAACGGCAGCATACCGAATATGGTGGTGAGTGCCGCCATGGACACAGCCCGCACACGGCTGACGCTGCCCTCGATCAGTGCCGAATAGGGCTCCTCGCCGTTTGCGATGCGCCGGTCAATCTCGTCCATCAAAACAATATCGTTCTTTATCATCATGCCGACCAAGCCAAGCACACCGGCAATGGCAACGAACCCAAACGGCTTGCCCGACACAAGCATTGCAGCCACAACACCGATGAGCACAAGCGGCACGGTGATAATGATGATGGCCGGTTTCTTATAATCGCCGAACAGGAGAATGAGAATAAGGATGATGATTAGTATTGCAGCCGGGTAGCTGCCGAAGAGCGAGCTTACGGAATCGGAGCTGGCAGCCTGCTCGCCGTACCACTTGACGGAATAGCTGGCCGGAATGTCCATTTGGGCAACCTTTGCTTTCACGGCCTTGTAGGCATCGGCAGCCGAGCAGCCATAGGCCGGGAAACATTGTGCCCGTTGCGCCCGTTGACCATTCATGCGGTTCACGCATGGATCCTCCCAGCCAATCTCGATGCCGCTGCCGACCTGACCCAGCGGCACAGACGAGCCTATGCGCTGGTCGATGTCGTTGATGTCCATCGTGCCCGTGGCCAGCCCAATAATCACATCTTCCGAAAGCAAACCCTTGAGAGATGGCAACTGCGAGAAGAGATGCACCGTGGCGAGATTGTCCACAGCCTCACCGTTGGCAGACACAACCCTCACGTTCAGTTTCTTCCTGCGCAAGCCATCATAGTAGTACCCAATCGGGATGCCGTCGGTGGCCGAGAGGAGTGAAATGCTGACATCTTTGCGCGAAAGGCCGCTCTGCCGGGCCTGCGGCTGATCGTAGTGCACCGTGATATTCGGCACAGGCGAATCCCAATCGGACGTGGCGGCCACTGTCTGAGGACAACTGTCCATCACAGCCAGAGCCTGCTCTGTGAGCCGGTGCAGTACAGCCGGGTCGGGGCCAGAGAACTGCACTTCGACAGGGAAGTCCATGTACATCAGATTGTACCTCTTCACGCGGACATAAGCATCTGGATAATGCGCGTCCATATATGCCTGCAATTCGTCGACAGCGCCAGCGGCTCTCTTCGCGTCTTTGAAGTCCACTATCAGTTCGCCGTAAGACATAGAGTTAGGGCCAATGCCGCGTACCAGATTATATCGGCCTGGAGTTCCCCCAGTCGAGGCGGTGACATGGAGAATATCGTCGCACCCAGCCAGGTATTCCCTCATGCTCTCCAGCGCTTCGGCAGTATGCTTCCAGTCGCTATTCTCCCGGCTCTTGTAAGTGATATACAATTGATCGTACTTCATATCGGGGAAAAAGCCTTGCTTCATGTATCCATAGCCCACGAAAGTCAGTCCCAGCAGCAGCACCATGACAACAACAGTTCCCCAACGGTGCCTCATTGAGAAGTCAAGCAGTCGGCGAATGACCATCTCCAAACGGTTGGGTTTCTCGACAGCACCGTTCTGTACACGGAGAGAACGGTCGGCCAATATTGGAACAAGCAGCAGGGCCAGCACCCAACTGAGCAGAAGCGACACTGCCAAAACTATGAACAAATCGCGTATGTAGTCGCCCGTAGTATCCTTGGATATGGCCAAAGGCAGGAATGCCAGTATTGCAATCATCGTGGCGCCCAGCAAGGGCATTGCCGTCTTGCGGCCTATGTCGGTCAAGGCATCGTGGCGAGACTTGCCCTGCTTGAGGTCAACCAGTATTCCGTCTATTATCACAATGCTGTTGTCCACCAACATTCCCATGGCGAGGATGAACGAAGCCAGCGACACCCTTTGCATCGTCCCGCCAGTCACGTTGAGAATGACAAATGACCCAATCACTGTCACCAGCAGGCACAAGCCGATGATCAGGCTGCTCCTCAGCCCCATAAACACCACCAAAATTAAAATCACCACAAGGATGCTCTCAATCAGATTGATGAAAAAGTCGCCAAGCGCAGCCCCTACCCTTTCAGGTTGATAGAACACACTATGCAGCTCCACCCCAACAGGGAGCTGATCACTCTTCAGTCGGCTCAACTCTTTCTCAATAGACTTGCCGACCTTGAGGATGTCGGTGCCCTCGTTTGCAGAGATGAGTATACCGATTGCCTCCTCGCCATCATATGTCAAACAATTTCTTAATGGCGTTTCAAGCACTTCCGTCACGTCAGCAATGTCGCCCAGTCGGAAAATATCCCCGGAATGTCCTTGTATGACCAAGTTCTCAATATCCCTGACGCCCTGATACTTACCATCCACATTGACGCGCAGGCGCGAACCGTCGGAGATGAGGTAGCCGCTGTATGCCGTAGCGTCCTGCCCTTGCAGCACGCCAAGCACCTCTGCCACACTCAACCCCATTTCCGACAGTCTGTCCTGATGCAATGCAATGTCAATGCAGTTTTGCCGAGTGCCATACAACTGCACCTTCCCAACCCCCTTCACTGCACCGATTTCACGCTTGACCAGCTGCGCATATTTGCTCATCTCCTCGCCTGTCAGCCCGTCGCCTGTCATGGCATAGAAAATGCCGTACACATCACCAAAGTCGTCCAGCACGCGTATAGTTGCACCAGCTGGAAGAGCCACATCGTTTACCTTGTTTCTCAACCTTTGCCACACTCCAGTCAGTTTTGAGGCCTGTACATTTTGGTTAAGGTTAATCTGTATAATTGCCATGTCGTTATAGCACTTGGACTTCACTGTATTAACCTCCGGCAATGACAAAATGGCCTTCTCGACCGGATCCACAGACTCAAGCTCCACTTGATGCGCCGAAGCCCCAGGCTGCGTCACCAGCACCACTGCTGACTTCACTGCTATGGCAGGATCCTCCAGTTTACTCATGTTCAAGGCACTAATCATTCCTCCCGCCGTCAAGAGGAATACGACAAACCACACTAATGGTTTGTTCTTCAGAGCCCATGCAGAAAAATCCATCACAGCAGCCCTCCCACATTTGTTTCAGCCGACGGCCCAATCGGACGCACCTCGCACCCATCTTTTATCCGTCTGCTGCCGGAGGTAATCACCATGCATCCCTCCGGCAAAGATGGACAATCAATCCTGCTGCTGCCATTCTTATAAATCTCAAGCACATCAACCGAGACCTCCCTTGCTTTGTTGTCATCGCCCACCACCATAATGTGTTCTCCACGTTCATCGCGTATAATGCTTCTAGTAGGAACGCTTGTCATCTCCTTATCAGAACCTATTATGGCTGAGACTGTGGCATTCATGCCTTGCAGGAGTTGATGTTTACCAGGATCCACAAACTTGAGTCTAACGGTGTAAAGCTGATTTGAGTTCGCTGACGGAGAATAGCTGACAGGCGTAAGAGTGAATTCCTTATCAGGATAAAGTCCAAGGTGGCATTTGTATTCTCTTATGTTATTCCTGTTGATGTATATCTTGTCAGAAATGTGTATCTCAACCTCGGGGCTGCCCGTTCCCAACACCTGCACAACGGGCATTCCTGCCGAAATGTTCTCATGCTCGCTCCTTCTGCATCCGCTTACAACGCCATCCATCGGAGCCCTCAAGTAACAATACTCCAGTTGGTTGCGGTGATACTTCAATTTTGACTCAATCTGCTTCATTCCGGAGACCGCTTTGTCGTAGTTGCTCCTCGTCGTCGCATCGTCGTTGAATAATTCCACAACTCTCCCAGCCTCCGCCATTATGGCTTCGTATTCTGCCGTTGTTGCATTTAGTTGGTTGCGATAATCTATAGTGTCGAGCCTTGCCATTATTTGCCCTTTGCGCACCCGGTCACCCTCCTTTACCAATATCTTCTCAATTGTGCCGCTCACCTTGAATGAGAGGCTCACCTCCTCAGATGCGAAGACCAAACCTGGATATTCTATCGAATATTCACATCCACTCTTCTCCACTTGCGCCACAGTGACAGCAGGGACATCCTCCATCTTGCCCTTTTCTCTACCCGCGCATGAAATAGACAGAATGGCAATCGATATGCCGATCATTGCAAATATTCGTTGTCCAACACTTTTTCCAGTCATGATTGTTTGTTGTTTATCATTTATTTATTTCGTCACACTCTTTCATTTCAAACTTGCAAAGTTACTCTCTCCGACAGAAAAAAGCGTTACACTAAAGTCTAAACTATATGATTCAACAAAATAATTATCCTTTTGTGTAGTAAAAACTCGTATCTTTGCAACACAGAAATTGAATACAGCATTATGCATCCACTCGCCAAAACGACAGACAGCGTGCAGACTACACAGACACCGATTGAATGCTATATTGAGATGGCCAGTTCATTTGCATCAATGTCCTATCAAGGTGTATATCTGCTTGACCTCGTCCGCAACCGATACATTTACATGTCGGATTATCCACTTCTACGATACAGCATTTCAGACGGAGATGTGACCTCGCATGGCATTAACACCCTCGATAGACTCATACCAGATGAAGATATATCACAATTGAGTGATGTCGCAGAAACCGTCCTCTCCGCTTACAACAACATGCCATCAGAAATACGGGCCAAGATGATGCTCTATCTGAACTTCCATATAAAATATGACAGACGCCAAATAATGGTATGCCACAAACTTAAGTTGCTCAATTTCGACCACAGCGGCACACCACACATTATGCTTGGGCTCGTCGCCCCTTCGCCGTACGATGGGGATGCCTCAATAATGGCCAGCATACCCGGAACAGGACATCTTTATAAATGCTCTTATGTCGACCACTCTTGGCAACTCATTCACCTGGGTCAACTGTCGCCCGATGAACTGACCATGCTCCGCCTCACCATACAAGGCCACTCCATTGAACGAATCGCCGCCCTCATGTTCAAGTCTGCGGACTCCATTAAGTTTTATCGTCGACAGGTTTTCCAGAAATTAAATGTGAAAAACATCACGGAGGCAATCGCCTACGCCACCCACTACTGCCTCATTTGACACCCAGACACATCTCACCATCCCGAAACATAAAGCCCGGCCTCCTCTCATGAGGTGCCGGGCTGCACTTAATGCTCGCAAAGACAGGGTCAAGCCCACCCTCCAAAACGAGGTCAGTCTTTGTACTCCTTTAAGAAGTTGTCCATCCTCTCTTTTGCGCCCTCAACTTTTTTCTGCACTTTGCTTATGCCGCTGAACGCCACCAATCGCGATATGCCGTTGGCGATAACAGCGATGCCCACCAGAACACTGATTGTGGCACTTGTTGCCACCGGATGGAGCAAAGCATACACGCCTAACACCACACTGCAGCCACCAAGCAAGGTCATCAGCCACCAACCCTTCATGCCATAGCGCTTATACTCAAAAGAGAGTACAGCCAGTTGAATGCCTTCCACCGCTATCCACATTCCGAACATGATGATAATCGTGGCGACCGTAATACCCCTGTTAAGGAGGAAAACGAGGCCAAGTACCACCTGCAAAACAGACATGAGCGTTGTGCTGCCAGCGTTGGGCATGATTGCCTCGTGCCTAAGGCTGAAGAAAAGCGTGCACACGCCACTAATCAGCATCAATAGGCCAACCATCCAAGCCACCGACACAATTCCTGCCATTGGCTTGACAATGAACAGCACTCCCAAAACAATAAACAGCACTGCTGTTATTGCCAGATAGATTTTTGTTTTCTTAACTTTTTTCATTTACTCTTTTTTTCAGTATTTCGGACGCAAAATTACAATTATCTTTCCACACCGACATTCTATCTTTTGTGTAATAATCACAACACTCTAACTTCAAGCATATTACAGCCAAGACCCAATCATCTGCAGTCGACTTTTAGAACATTATTCCACTTCAGACATATACCAGCCGACACAAGATTCGAAGGGCATGCATTTCAAGCTCATGCACGTCGAGCGCAGCACACTCTTCGCCATAATTCGTGATTTGCCGAATGGCAAGGCGGCCGAAGAAATGGCGAAGGTGGATGTCGACGTCGATCTGCTGGACGTTGCGGGCGCTATGGGCGGCCTTCAGTTCATTGTGGGCGTTCTCGATGGCACTCTTCTTGTCGGCGGGGATCTTGTCGCCGTACTCCTTGAGGTTCTTCTCGCTCTGGAATATGAAGAAATGCCTGTGGCATTTCGATAGCGAAGCGGAGAACAGAAAGCCGTCGGCACCGTTGATTTTCTCAATCTCCTCTTTGGCCTTCTTGTCGGCATCCGCGTGGGCTTCAGCCTCGGCTTTCATGCGCTTAATCTCGTCTTCGCTCAAACCGCTGCTGGCTTCGATGCGTATGTTCTGACTCTTGCCGGTGGCCTTGTCGAGTGCACTGACGTTAAGGATGCCGTTGGCATCGATGTCGAACGTCACTTCAATCTGCGGCACTCCGCGTGGTGCTGGCGGTATACCTGCCAGGTGGAAGCGGCCGATGGTCTTTTTGTCGTTCCTCACAACATTTGTATTGATTCAAAGGAGTTCGGCTCCCATGACAGAGTAGTCCATGGACGCTCACCATCCAGCACGGAAATCACCACTTCTGGCTGATTGTCGGCAGCGGTCGAGAACATCTGGCTCTTCTTGGTGGGGATGGTGGTGTTGGCATCGATGAGCTTCGTCATCAAGCAGCCGAGGGCCTCGATACCGAGCGAGAGGGGTGAATGTTCACTAAGCCTTCACTCATCGAACAGCAGCACAACCTTCACCTCGCCGGTTAGTACACCGCCCTGAATAGCGGCACCAATAGCCACCACCTTGTCGGGATTGACACCCATGCTGGGCACTTTGTCGAAGAGCTCCTCGACCTTCTTTTGCACGGCGGAGTTACGGCTCGAGCCGCCGACGAGGATAACCTCGTTCGCTTATCAAGCAAGCGGGCCACAGCAGATGTCACTGTTGCTGAGGCCAGCGTCGCGCATAGCCTGGCGGCAGGGCTCGATGGTGGCGCGGATAAGGGTGCCTTTAGATTTTACTCCAATTTTACCCAACCTCTAATCAAATACCGCGGTGTACCTGTGCTCCACATTTAATATAAGTACAATCCTTCGGCGATGGTTCAGTGATGCAAGCACGATCCTTCTTCGACCTCTCGGTGTCCCCTCGGCGATGACTCGGTGAAAAAACTTTTTGCCATTCCAGAAAATAGTTGTACCTTGCAGTCGATTTCAAGATAGTCAGACGCAAAGATATGCTCACAGCAAACGCGACACGGTTCATTAATCCGTACACCGATTTCGGTTTCAAAAAACTGTTTGGCACCGAGTTGAATAAGGATTTGCTCATCAGTTTCCTCAATGCTCTGTTCAACAACAACGAGAAGGAAATCGAGGACATCCAGTACCTCAATGGTGAGAATCTTGGTGACGGATATGGCGATCGACGTTCCATCTTCGATGTCTATTGTATGGCAAAAGACGGCAGCCGATTCATTGTTGAGATGCAAAAGGCTGAGCAAACTTACTTCAAAGACCGCAGTGTGTATTATGCCACTACTCCCATCCGTCAGCAAGCCCCCAAAGGAAAATGGGACTACCATTTGGATGAAGTTTACACCATCGGTATTCTCAACTTTGAATTCCCCAATGGGGAGTATCCCGCTGACAGTTACCGCCACGAAGTCAAAATGAAGGATGTCGACTTCCGATTTCCCATGGACTCGAGTTCCTTTGCGCAGGATTTGAATTCTTCCTCACAGGCGATTTTAAGTTTGCTGTCGTTACCCAAAAGTTCTTCTAAATCTTTCAGTTCCATTTTATTAATGCGGTTCACCTATACACCGAAAGGTTTTAAGGAAACTTCTATTGGAACAGACGATGGGCCGACTAATATTCCGTGGTGTCGGAATGGAGAGGGCAAAAGCCAACATCGCGCTGACAAACCTTGTATACAACATGTGCCGGTTGATAAAAATCAGGAAATACCATCCGGAGTGGATTATATACCTCCCCAAGAACTTCAGCAAATTGACATAGAAAACACTGGAATATCGGTAAGATTTTGTATCTTTGCACAGTCAAAAAGACAGCGCGGATACCCAGAATTTAAGAGTTGTTTTTGGAACAAACGCGTCAAAATGAATAAATAAACACACAATAAAAACATCAAATATGGCAAGTTTTAGATTATTTAAAGTGGCCAAAGACTTCAATGTTGGAGTAAAAACATTGGTGGAATATCTTTCAAAGAAGGGATGTGAAGTGGAAGAGAATCCAGATACCAAAATCAATGAAGAAGAATATGAAATTCTGTTTGATGCTTTCGGATCTGTGGGTAAAATGAAAGATGAATATGACAATGCTAATACAGACCAATCTATTGGCAATCCCTTCACAATTGTAGGTGCAGGTGACCTCTCTTCGGTGAATGAACGCGGGCAACGTAAGAATATGAATGATTTGACTATGGGGGATGGCTCTCACGCTGAATTTTTCAAACACAATATGCAATATGTGAAATTGAAAGGTCCAAAACTTTCTGGACGGATTGATTTGAGCCAATTCTCCAGAATGGGCGATGATAAAGGAGAGAGCATGTTTACTGTGGGAGACGTGGCGTGTGTTCGAGTGACTGGTATACAAGAATATGGAGCATTTGCTCAAATTTTGAATGGACCATCTGGGTTAATTCCTAAAAAAGACATTTCTTGGGAATGGGTTCAAAATGTCGCTGATTACGTGACTGTGGGAGATGTATTTCTTGCAAAAATCACTAATATTAGAGATGATGGAAAAATAGCTTTTAGCCGTAAAGAAATGTTACCAAATGCGAGAACAGTCCAACCAGGTGAAGTTTTGTCTGGAATAATTACTCAGGAAAAAGATTTTGGCTTTATTGTAAAATTTGGCGAATTTACGTATCTGTATGATATATAAGTAGTCTACTTCAATACGCACACTTTGACACACAAAATATCAGTCTAAAGAACCATTTTGAGGCTTCTCGAACATCGGCAGGAACATCTTGCCCAACCCAGTCATCAGCCATAGCGAAGAAATGCCATATTCGGTAACGAGAGGCACAAGCCAATCGAAGTGCATGATTTGAATTTGCGGCTGCTTGCGTTGCTTGTAGAGATTGCGTTTGTCGATACCATAGCGGTTGCAGAATGTCTGATAACCACGAATGTCTTTGCGCTCTTTAAGAGCGTCCATAGCCTCGAAGAAACGAGCTACAACTTGTTGGTCAATTTCAGTGTGCATATTCTTATTTTTTAAGTGTGTGTCTTATTCGCACCAATCGGGCCTGTTTTTCCTCACCCACGCCACGCGCCTCTCGTCCTGGTCCTCTCCGTCAATCAGCATCACACTCACAATATCCCGAATGTCTTTTTCAAAGCCTCTAACATCTTCTACTTGGTCAATGTATGTCTTATCTTTTTGCTGGTTGCAGTAAAAGTGATTTGACTGAGGCCAGTATTTTCCGAGAGAGACCCACTTGGTATACTCTGTGTATTTGAATTTGATTATAGGCCACCATTGGCTACCATCAAGCCGTATCGAGCTGTACCCCGACCCAAAAAATACCCCAACCCGCTCTGGCGAAACGACCCCTGCGAGGATTTCCCGAACAATGGCCAGAACTGCATCGTCTGTAGGCGCCGTAACGTATTGATTTTCCGATTTTGGCTCGCGCCCTGGGGGGGGGGGGGCAACACACTGGTTTTCAGCAGTTTGCAAATAACCATCGATAGCCTTTAACAGAAGCGGTTTCATATGCTCTCTGACGCTCTTTGATGGCACCTGCCCATATATACGCCTTGCAAAGTGGGTGACCAGCTCAAAAGATGGGTCTGCCAGTTCTTGTCGAACCTCATCACGTAGCGCGTTCAAACACTTCATATCGGTTGCTTTTTCCATAATCACTTTTTCGTTAAATACATCTTTACGGAATACGTCCAGCCCATCTAAGCCATCATCTGTCAGTGCCTCCATATCCACAACCAAGAAAGGCTCTTCGTCCATCAAATTGGCTCTATCAAGGTCTGTGTAGAAGCGGTATTCTATCCCATTGGTCAGAATACCAAACCGAGCCAACGACCCAGCGAAATACCCACCCAACTGCGAAACATAGTAATCAAGGTCTCTGGCCCAATGCTTACACTCGATAAGGATGAGGTGATGGCCATGGCGCTGAATGACATAATCAACCCTATCACCGTTACGCCGTATGTCGCAATCCACCTCTGGAACAACCTCTGTAGGGTCAAAGACATTGTACCCCAGTAGCTGGATAAGGGGCAAGATGAGAGAATGCTTCGTTGCCTCCTCATTGGAGCAGCAAAGCTTCAGGCCATCTATTCCCCCAGCAAACTGTCTTATGGTTTCTCGAAAGTCCATGTTATTCGGCTTTGGAATATCTCTCTTCCAGCAGGGCAATAAGTCTGTCGATTTGGCGGTCTTTGTTTTCGAGCAAGGTGATCAGCCTATCGACATCGGACTTTTCTTGCTTATGCTTGTTCTCGACTTGCACAATGTCACCACTCACACTATTGCCAATAGCCGCGTTTCCCACATGGTTGGCGTTCAATGTTGACTCTGGACGGAGCATATCACCCTCGCCCAGGAAGAGCCATGCCTTGCTAACCCTCGGAAAGGCATTCAATACTTTATTAAGAGTGCCATCCCCAGCAGGTTTATTCCCGGTGCAGATGCTACTTGCAAGCTGCTCGGAAATGCCAAGTTCCAAGGCAAATTTGCGATTATCATCACCACAGAACATAGCCCGAACCTTACTAATACGCAGGCTTAAATCAGTCTTCTTTGCCATTGTAATAACCCTATTTATGAATTTTTAACATTTTACAATTACCTTATTATTAAATTCATACAATGTACATAACCATAAAAATATTATTTTTCTTTTCCATTAACCAAATATTTACTACTTTTGCAAATCATTTAATAACTAAACATGATGCAAAGATACGAAGAAAAACCGAATAAAAAAGAAAAAAATAATAAAAGATGGAAAAAATAATTAGCGAAGTTAAAAGAAAACAAGCCGAAAGAAACGAGGCGATACTTGCAGAGTTCGAGGAATATATGGCCAACGGCTCTGACAAAACCGCTGTGTATGAGCACTTGGCAGAAAAGTATGGCTTGAAAAGGGCGGCTTCGGTTTACAGCATCATCAAGAAAGCACTTGATAAGGAAAATCCAACTAAACGTAAATATAAAAAAGTAAAGAAATGAATGTTGAATTAAAGGAAATCCACCCGAAAAACTTTCGGTGTTTCGATGACCGCACTTTCAGTTTCGGACACAACACCATCATTCGGGGAACGAATGGCGCTGGCAAATCAACGCTGTTCGATGCTTTTACTTTCACCCTATTCGGCAAAGACAGCAGTGGTCGCTCCGACTTTGGTTATAAACGTCGAGACCCCAATGGAGAAATCATCCATGAGCTTGAATACGGCTGCGAGGTTGTGTTTGATGTTGATGGTGAAGAGAAACGCTTCGAACGTGTCGTTATCGAGAAGTGGGTAAAACCACGCATGGCCACGGAAAAGGTGCTATCCGGTAACGAGTGCGCCTATTATGTAGACCGAGTGCGCTGTGCCACTAAAAAGGAGTACGACGCTGCAGTTGCGGCCATCGTCGGCGAAGATGTGTTCCGCATTATGACCGATGTCTATTTCTTCATGTCGCAAAAGGATGATTTCAAGAAAGCCATGCTGCTAAAGATGGCCTACGGAACCTCCGACAGTAATGCGGCCGACGAACTGTTAGTAAAAGAAGTATTATCAGCCAATCCAAAATTTGCCGATTTTGTAAAATTGATAAACGGTGTTTCGATTGCCGAGTTCAATAAGAATGTGGGGAAGAAAATCAGTGCCATCAACGCAGAACTGGCAGAAATCCCCACGAAAATCGCCGCAAAAAAAGAAGCCACACCCCCTGTTGACGATTGGGATGGACTGCAAGCACTCATTGACGAAAACCGCGCCGAACTGGCCAAGATAGATCAGCAAATCTCTGATGAAAACGCCAGGAAAGCCAGTGCGAACGAGGCTATCAACAAACTCCGTTCAGAGGTCAGCAACAAAGAATATGAATTACTGCAACGAGAAAATGCTATCCGCTCCGAGGTCTATAACAGCGAGCTTGCCACTCGTAAGCAGCTTGCCCAGATAGATGCCGAAATAGCAAGCATCAACGCCACAAGGGAACAAGACTGCAAACGCCTGACTGCAGACCGCGTTATGGTGGATAGTCTATCGAAGCAGCTGGAGCAAAAAAGAGAGCAATTCCGCACCATTAAGGCTGGCACATACCAGTACGCCGACCATGAGTTATACTGCCCCACCTGCGGACATCCATACGACCGTGCAAAAATCAGTGAGCAGAAAATAGCTGAAAACCAAAGCCAAGGCAGGGCTATTAGAGCAGACTATGACCGTTATGCACAAGAGGTCGCTCTTCTCGAAACGAATGTCGGCAATGCCGATGCAAGAATAGCCGAACTGCAGAGCCAAAAAGAGGCCATCAACTTCCAGCCGGTCGACATAGACCAGATGCTGGCCAACGATGTCAATTGCATATCCATACGCCAGCAAATTGATGGTCTGAAAGCCCAAATTGCAGCCCCAGCAGCCCCTCAAACGCCGTCCACCCTCATTGCTACCAAAAACGAAATCAACGGCAAAATCGCAGTCTTCTTGCAGAAGCTCGGTGTCAAAGACACTATCGAACGCATCGAAAAACAAGTGGCTGAACTTGAAAAGAAGCAAGCCGCCCTCAATAACGAGCTCGGCGAATTGGAGTATCAGCAAGATGAAGCCAAGGAGTTTCAGAAAGCCAAAGACCGTCAGTTGCTGGGGAAAGTCAATCGCCTCTTTACTATTGTAACATGGGATTTCGTCTCGGAGCAGTACAATGGCAACGACCGCATTGCTTGCAACTGCTATGTGGACGGTATGCCGTATTCCGAAAAGAACCATGCCGGACAGGTGAACGCAGGCCTTGACATCATCAACGCCATTGCCAGAACCGAGGGCGTCCATCTGCCCATCTTCATTGACAACGCCGAGAGTGTTGTCGAATACATCCCCACCGACAGCCAAAAGATACTGCTGATGGTGGACGCTTCTGCCAACGAACTAACTTTTGAAGTGTAATATGGAAATCAATCGCGACACAAGGATTATCGACTTGACCGTTGGGGAGTTCGAAGACTATCTCCAGTCTAAAGGTCTGGGTTCAGAGAATAAGACAGACAAACCACAGGGAAAATTCGTGTATGGTCTGACTGGAATAATGGAGTTATTCGGTTGCTCAAAAAGCAAGGCACAGCGTCTAAAGAGCGGAAAGATAGCCCAGGCTTGCTGTCAAAATGGCAGGTCGATAGTCGTGGACGTGGAAAAAGCAATGCAATTATTCAAATCTTAAACGTATATCAAAATGAAAGAATTTCTTGCTTTAGAACAAGCCATCAATCACGGTTGGGTAATCACACCCGACAAAAGCACGAACGACGAGTATGGCAGCCACATTGCCACTAATTGCGAACAACTCGGTTCCGTCATCAATGACGAATGGAGAACTCTCGACCCGGCGATGCCTCTCTTCCTCTCAACCATCAACCCAGCCCACCTTGTTCGCAGGGAGGTAAAGGTTCCTACCAGTGGCGATGCCATAATTACCATCTATAACGGCGTGGAAGACATTGATGGTGTCCGAGTACAAGCCCTTGGCGAAGACTTTGTTATCGGCCTGCATGACCTCGACAACGGAAAAGACAATTTCACCTACGACGAAGCCATGAAACGCCTTGAAGAGTTGGGTAAGCAGACATTCAACCGCAAACAGGCGGCCATCATCTGCATCTACCTCGACCAAATCAATGAAAAACTGGAGGAGGCCGGAGGTGAACCTTTCGCCGAAGATTGGTACACTACCAATGAGCTGTACATTCCCAAAGGTTCCTCCGCTGATTACTATGCGACCCACTCGTGGTACTTCAACGGTGCGTACGGTGTTCTCACCGGCAACACCCGCTACAACACCGGCTTCCGCTCTCGCCCCTCTCTCGCTTTGCCTCTCCCTCTTTAATTTTTTAACCTTTTCCGGCCCGCTTTCGGGCGGGCCGGGTACTTGTAAAATCATCAAAAACAGAATACAATGGAAGGCAAACAGAACCAAGAACAGGCTTTGCAAGCCTCAAGTGGAAGTGCCGTGCAGACGACGTTTGACTTTTTCAACCCGCAGCAATTCGCAACGATGCAGCGCTATTGCAAAATGTACGCCAGCAGCGACCTCGTGCCAGATAGTTACAAAATCACTTCGCCCGAGGGTGAGGCAAAGGCCATTGGCAACTGCATGATTGCAATGGATATCGCACTTCGCATTGGTGCCAGTCCTCTTATGGTCATGCAGAACATGGTACCCATCTATGGAAGACCGAGTTGGAGCAGCAAGTTCCTTATCGCCACCATCAACGCTTGCGGCCGCTTCAAGCCCCTCCAGTACAAAATGGTTAATCTCGGCAAGGTGGGTATCGTGGAATACACCGAGTATGATACTACCTGGGAAACCAACCCACAGACGGGCAAAAAGTACAAAAAGAATATTGCCAAGCAGGCCAAGTTCGATGGCTCCAACCTCGACAATATTCAGTGCATTGCCTATACCACGGCGAGGAATGGAGATGAGGTGATGGAAAGCACTCCTGTCGATTTGGTGATGGCCATCAAAGAGGGCTGGTACACCAAGAATGGAAGCAAATGGCAGACAATGCCCATCAAGATGCTTCGCTACAGAGCAGCCTCGTTCTGGGCCAACGAATATGCTCCAGAACTTTCAATGGGTATTTATACCGTCGAAGAGAACGAGGACATGGGCGCGGTCGACGGTGAGGCCGAGGTCATTCAGACCAAACTCAATGGCCCGGCGCGTCCAAAGGTACACGTTGATGCCTCTACCACCGAACAGCCGGCAAGCACCACGAAGCCAGCCACCCCTGTTCAACCAGCACCCCAACCAGCAGCTACCCCCACCAATCCTATAGATACGGAAGCGGGCTACTGACGCTATCGAGGGGATGCCTGGCAGCATGGTTTAGCCCATCGGGGTTCGACTCCCTGGCCCCTCACTAATACATCAAAATGGAAGAAAAATGAAACTGATATGCTATGGTTCAAGTAGCCGGGGCAACGGCTACATACTACAAGGAGAGAGACAAACGCTTCTCATAGAAGCCGGACTGCCGTTGTGCAACGTCCGTCAATATGTCAAGGATTTCAGTACCATACAAGGTTGCATTATCTCACACCGACATGGCGACCATGCGAAGTATATGGGCGACTTTATGAGGGCTGGTATCACCTGCTATGCCAACGACGATGTTTGGGACAACTACGACGGCAGATCGCTCAAACGTGGTGACATCGAGCAACCCACCGCTACCACCCAGATTGGGGAGTTCAAGGTCGTACCGATGTTTGCGCACCATGATGTTCCCTGTTGGGCCTACCTCATTCAGCACCCCGAAATGGGTACCTTGCTATTCGTTACCGACAGTGCTGGGTTCAACTGCTCTTTTAACACCATTAACCACATAATGATTGAATGCAACTGGTCAGAAGTGTGCCTCCAACTTGCCATCGATGAGGGTCGCACAAACTGGTATGTGGCAAAGCGAAGCCGGGATACCCACATGGGTCTTGAAGTGTTGCTGGCCTACCTGCACTCCGAGGAATGTTTCAATGCCTCAAAAGAGGTTGTTCTGCTCCATTTAAGCCACGAAAATTCAGACCCTCAACAATTCCAAAAAGTGGTATCTGAAAGCCTCAACAAGCCCACCTATGTGGCTGAATACGGACTGCAAATAGACCTGTCCATCTGATGGAAACCGCGTTTATACTGAAACTGAATGGCCAGTTTGACATCAGCCGCCTAAACCAGTGGTTCTGGAATGCACCAGATGGCCATTACAGAGTAGAAATTACCAAGGTAAGGCGCAAGCGCACACTCGACCAAAACGGCTGGCTCTTTGGCTGCATATATCCGATGCTCCTAAAGGCACTGAATGATGCTGGATGGGAGTTCGCAACCGTCCACCAAGTCCACGAATTTTTCAAGCAACTTCTTGGCAAGCAGCAGTTCGTGAACAGACACACTGGAGAAATCGTAGAGCTACCATGTTCCACCGCAGAAATGGACACGGTGGCTTTCTCCACCTACTGCGAACAACTCCGCGACTATGGCCGTGAGTATCTGAATGTCGAGATACCAGACCCCGATAAACTTTGGAACCAAAGGAATGAAAGTAATATCTAATACCGACTATGATAAGATTGTCCGTCTGCTGCCAAAAATACTTGAGGGGATTGACTTCAAGAGTGGCATACGTCAGTATGAGGCTGCACGACAACTGAAAATCATGTTGGAAAAGTGGAAAAGAAACACTAAGGAATAATGAAAAAAGAGGTACACTACTTTAGGCACGACAGCAATGCTCGGAATGACGAGAAGCTGCTATCCATCCGGCGTGGGTACGGCATGGAGGGATATGGGGTGTACTGGGCAATCATAGAAAAACTGCGCGAGACCGCAGAGTATTCGCTACCTACAGACTACTCCTATATCGCTTGGGAGTTGCACGTATCAGAAGAGCTGGTGAAACATATCGTCGAGGAACACGAATTATTCATTGTTGAGGATGGTGAATTTCGCTCGATACGCCTGTGTAAGGATATGAAAGAGGAGAGCAAGAAAAAGGAAGCCCGGCGCATTGCTGGCATTAAAGGTATGCAATCTCGTTGGGGCAATAGTGGAAATCAGCCCCAACAAACCACCCAAACAGAGTTGCCCCTATCAACTCCACCCAATCCCACCACAAAGCCCCCACAGCCCACCAAAACGCGCGCAAAAAAGTATTCTCCAGAAGAAACCCAACTCCACACCAAATGCAAGGAGTGCTTTGATGCTGCATATAGTCAATTCAAGGGCAATGCGTTCTACTGGAAAGCCAAAGACATGGCAGCCATCTATGGCATCATCAAGCAAATCCGTTTCCAGATGGATGAGGCTGATAAGGATAATCTCGATGTGGTGTACACCAACTTCCAAGCGTTCGTTCATGCCATACTCAATAGGGCCGATGACTGGACGAGGAAGAATATAAGCCCCACATTGATTGATAGCAAGTTCAACGAGATATATACACAACTAAAGAACAATACTCACAATGGAAACCAAAATGCAAATGCAGGTAGTGGAAACGCAAGGGACGATGCGAGTTACCTTGCCTCCCTCGTTGCAGCAATACAGCCCGGCCCAAATAAGTAAGACCTATGCTGGTGTCCGCACAGTAAAAGATGCGTTGAGTGTCGGGGCCAAAAGCCTCAAATCGATAGCCAGAACAGAGGGGTGTTGTCAAGAGGACATCGAAACTCTCATAAAGATACACCTTGTTGCACTCGATGTGTTTCTGAAACAGAAGAATGGGTTGACCCGCGACGAGATAGACCTGGTGGCAGAAGAGGTCATGCGGCAGTATGGACACTTCATCACCTTTGCAGATATACATGTCATATTCAGAAATGCCAAACTGGGCAGGTATGGTGAACTGTACAACCAACTTACTTGCGCCAAGGTCATGGGATGGTTTGACAGTTATGTCGATGAGCGAATGAATACCGCCGAGGAAATGAGTAGAGAGGCAGATCGAAAAAGATATTGCGACCATCCAGAGCCCCTCTCGCTGGACCAGCTTGGTTACACAATCAACAAAGATGGCCGCATTATAGTGGATGAAGATTTCGTCAATGTACAAAAAGAGGCCAAGGAGAGAGAGGAAAAGCGCAAGCGTGATGAGGCCAAGGCAAAGATTGATAAAGACAATGACTATAGGCGCTGGAAAGCCAACTACATAAAGAATGGAACACTCTAAACTCAAAATAATATGCAGAACGTTAAATTATTGTATGTGGATTTGTTTTGTGGTGCCGGCGGTACCACTACAGGAGTGGAGCAAGCCACACTTCACGGCGACAAATGTGCCCATGTGGTAGCCTGTGTCAATCACGACCTTAATGCTATCCGCAGCCACGCTGCAAACCATCCAAACACCAAACATTTCACCGAGGACATCCGTACGTTGGAAATGAAACCGCTGGCAGATGTCCTCAATAAAAGTCGAGCAAAATACCCTTACGCTAAAGTTGTTCTGTGGGCCTCACTGGAATGCACTAATTTTAGCAAAGCAAAAGGTGGCCAACCTAGAGACGCAGACAGTCGCACCCTCGCAGACCACCTCTTCCGTTACATTGAAGCACTAAACCCAGACTACATTCAGATAGAGAATGTCGAGGAATTCATGTCTTGGGGAGCCCTTGATGAGAACGGGAAGCCGGTTAGCAAAAGCAACGGAACAGACTACCTGCGCTGGATTGAGGCGGTACGCAAGTATGGCTACACATACAACTACCGGTTGCTGAACGCTGCCGATTTCGGGGCATACACCTCGCGCAAGCGTTTCTTCGGTCAGTTCGCCAAAAATGGGCTTCCACACGCCTTCCCCGAGGCGACATACTCCAAGAACGGCGAACCTACAGACAATCTCTTCGGTATCGGCCTGCGTAAGTGGAAAGCCGTGCGTGACGTGCTGGACTTGAACGACGACGGGGAGAGCATCTTCGGACGCAAGAAACCGCTTGTAGAGGCCACGATGAAGCGTATCTACGCAGGGTTGGTCAAGTTCGTGGCTGGCGGTAAGGACTCTTTCCTCGTCAAGTGGAACAGTATGAACCAATCGGGCAAGTATGTACCGCCATCGCTCGACAACCCCTGCCCTGTAGTTCCGGCACAGAACCGTCTCGGACTTGCAAAGGCTCACTTCCTCTCCAAGCAGTTCAGCGGCGACGATGCCAGCAAGAACACAAGCATCGAAAAGCCCGCTGGAGCTGTAACCTGTATCGACCACCACGCCCTCATCACCTACTACAGCAACGGACAGGCTGTACCCATCGACAGACCAGCCCCGACGGTGCCGACACACGACCGCTTCGCAAAGGTGACGTTCATCGCCAACGAGTACGGCAACAGCGGCGACGGCAACAGCATCGATAGCGTGACCCCTGCCGTGCTACCCACACCCAAGCAGAAGCTCGTCACCGCGTTCCTCTACAATCCGTCCTACAAGTCAGAGGGCAGCTCTATTGACAAGCCCTGCTTCACAATAGTGGCTCGTATGGACAAAGTTCCGCCCTACCTCATCCAGACGGTGCGGGGGCCTGGTATCGAGGTCTACGACACCGACAGCCCAACCACTCGCAAGATTAAGGAGTTTATGGCTATGTACGGCATCATAGACATCAAGATGCGAATGCTCAAGGTTTCCGAGTTGAAGGCGATAATGGGCTTCCCTGCCGACTACACCCTCATCGGTACGCAGGGCGAGCAGAAAAAGTTCATCGGCAACGCCGTGGAAGTCAATCAGAGCCGCGTCCTCTGCGAGGCGTTGGCTAAAAAACTGGAGGAGGTAGCATGAAAACACTATATCTGCCGCTCAAAGCCCAATGGTACGACATGATTGAGGCTGGCATCAAAACGGAAGAGTATAGAGAATTGAAGCCGTACTGGATGAAACGGATTTGCAAGCACGTCAAAAAAGGGCTGTGCTATAATTCCGCATTCTGCCCAGGCTGTAAATATGTCAATGCAGTACCTACAGACATCACCGAAGTCTGCTTCTCCTATGGCTACACCAAACGCCGCATGACGTTCAAGGTGACGAAAATCTACATCGGCATGGGCGACCAGGAATGGGGTGCACCGCACGGCAAAAAGGTATTCATCATAATGCTGGGAGGAAGAACAAAATGAAGATGAAAGTTGTTTACGTAATGATTAGAGGCTCGCTGCTTGTACCGGAAGAGGCAACCGACGAGCAAATATACGAGGCCGTGAGGTTCAGTGTCGGATTGAACGGGCAGAAGGCCACAGACAACCCAGTCGGAGATGACTTGGAGTGGATTGATGATGACGGCGTGGTAATTTATTAAACAAAAAAACAAACAATGAGAGAGATACTTTTCAGAGGCAAACGCCTCGACAACGGCGAATGGATACAAGGGGACTTGTTTCAGCGGTTAGGCCATTATCCCGAAATCATAATCCACCACCCAAATGAAGAAGGAAAAGTCGCATACTCATCAATATGTGTCGCCCCATCCACTGTCGGCCAATATACAGGTCTGAAAGATAAAAACGGTACAAAGATTTTTGAGGGTGATGTGATTTGTTCGTATGACACTTTTGGTGATGAAATCAAGCACTATGTGCATTATATTGACAGCGAATGTGCATTCTGCGTTGCGCTTCTGGGGTATAATGTGATAGATTACAATGCTGGAAACATTTATCAACGTTGGATTGATGAATTTAAGAAAGAGGTCGTCGGCAACATTCACGACAACCCCGAACTGATGAAAGGAGGTGAACGATGACACACGCCGCCGACTGTAAGTGTATTGTCTGCGGAAAGCAGGCCGTAGCGTTTTGGCCAGTCTTCGACATCGATATTCCGAGCCATCCGTATTGTCGCCAGTGCCTTGACCAGAAAAAGTTAGAACTGATGAAAGCATTACTGACCCAACCAACAGAAAGGAAATAACCTATGACACAAGAAAACAACAAACAATTCGGCTACAACATCAGCATTGTAGACCACAACAATGAGAAATGGGTACGCGTACAGGCCATGGACGAAGATTTCATCATCGCTCCTCACGACCTCAACGACGGCAAGAACAACTTCAACTACCTCACAGCCAACGCACGGCTGAAAGAGTTAGGGTTGGATACTTTCAACCGCAAGCAAGGCTTCATCATAGCCACGCTGATTGAGGAGATAAACGCCAAACTGGTTGAGGCTGGCGGTGATGAGTTTGCAGAGGGTTTATATGTAAGCAGTGAGTTGTGGCGACCTGTGGGCAGTTCCGCTGATTCCGACGGCATCGGCACGTGGTACTTCAGCGGCACTTACGGCTGTTTCAACACCTACAGCCGCTACTACAGCAAATTCCGCTCGCGCCCAGTCCTAAATCACACAGAACATCAGTCTCCGGTCATAAATAATAATAACACAGATATGAAAATCAGGAAATTCATCAAACGTATACTATATGTGGAGTACCGATTGACCGTCTACAGCCAAGGCGAGGTCAAGCCGTACAACACCTATAGCACAAAACGCCGCCTTTTGAGAGGGTCGATGAATGCTCCACAGGTGGCGTGTTGGACGCTCTACAAGAAAGGCCCATTTGGTCTATCTGAAAGAGAGATTGATTTTGGCTACAGCAGAGAGGAGGCCGAGAAAGAATGAGACACAATGAGAGCAAACTCCAGCAGTCCTGTGTCCGCTACTTCCGGCTTGCGTTCCCCAAGTACGCGCACCTGCTTTTCGCCGTCCCGAACGGTGTCGCCACAACGGCCACCCAGGGGCGTATCCTCAAAGCAGAGGGAATGATGGCCGGCGTTGCCGACCTCATTCTCCTCGTGCCAAGGAAAGGGTATGGCGCCATGTGCCTGGAAATGAAAACCGCCAAGGGTATTCAGTGCGAAACACAGAAGATCTGGCAAGTCGAATGCGAGAGAGCTGGCAACCGATATGTGGTAGTCCGCTCTTTCGACCAGTTCCGAGAAGTAGTAGTCGATTATCTTGGAGAGGACGACGGCCTGGACGTTCAATCTGCAAGAAACCAACTCTCAGAATTACTGAATAAAACCGTATAATATACACGCATGTTTCAAACAAACATTTGCTGAACAATATATTATACATTTTATCGTTATTGTACTATATACACACTTAAAAAATGGAGATATACACGTCTTATTTCGGAAACATCAAACGCCTCGGAACTGCTGGCATAATGCCTATCGGAATTGCACGGTGGAAGCCTCGCTTCTATGAGGGAGTTTGTATGTACTCCGTCGCTCCTACACGATATATGCTGTCGGACGATTGTGAGCATGAAGAATACCTTGAACTCTACGATGAGATACTGCGCAAGCGTGGAGCCGCCAGCATCATCAACGAGATAAATTCAATCGCCCATGGCCGCAATGTAGCCCTGCTGTGCTATGAAAAGCCTGGCGACTTTTGCCACCGCCATCTGCTGGCCGATTTTCTTAACAAGGAACTTGGGCTGAACATCAGAGAGTATGAGGCTCCAGCCCCTGCACCTAAACCCACTCAAACATCCTTATTCGATTAGCCATGAGTGAGATAGCAATAACCAAAAGAACGTTCGGTATCGAATGGGAGCTTGCTGATGTTGTCCGCGAGGCTGTGGATATGCCCGATGGTTTTGTGTGGGATAAAGATGAGATTGTTCAGAACACAGACATGAGCGAAGGGCGCAAGACAGTTCCTATCGGTGGCGAACTGAACACGGTTCCGATGCACCTGTGCCATGCGGATTTTGCCAAGCTAAAGGCGTTCATTGAAAGCGCACGTCTACATAGCGCCCAGGCTATCCGCGACCTTGCCCTGCAGGTCCACATCTATATTGGCGACCTCACTGTTGAGGAAGTCAAAAACATCTTTTATCTGAGCTATTACACCAGTGGACTGCTGAAAGTGATATGCCAAACGCCGGAATACTCCGACCTGCAAATCTATCGCCCCAGCCCAACGTTGGAAAAGTATGTGGGTGTCAAAGCGGCCACCGACTTCCGAGGCATCGAGAGAGTGTTTGAGAACAACAGCTGCAAGGGATATGACCGCTGCATCGTTAATATCGCCTCGTATTTCAAGCGCAAGACGGTGGAATTTAGGTGCTTCAACTCCACAACCAACTTTGAGGAAATGGTGAACTGCGTGATGTTCTCTTACCGCTTTGTGCAGTATGCCATCACCCACACCGAAGAGGACTTCAAGCAAATCCAGACCATTGAGGACTTTGCAAGCCTCATAAAAGCCCCTCTAAGCCTCCCAATTTGCCCACCCCCTTTAATCTACTATGCGAATGTTGAAGACCAAAATAAAGACATCTACATTCATCCACACATTGACCTAACGAGCAACTTTTTCTCTGTGCTTGTGGAGAATACTGGCGACACCATTTCCTGTGTCAATCCGAAGCTCTACAACACGGAAATTAAGTTGAGTAAGTATAAGAAAATCACTGTCTATAACAACGATGAATTTAACCATGCTGTGTACCTCATGGCCACTGGCCAGCTGAAACTCCACTATCGGGAGTATGCAGCCTTTCTGGAAGACTACAATGGCGACAGTGTGGTAGACCAGCTGGCCCTGTTACTGATATTCCATAGCATCAAAAATAACTTCCGAGAGCAAGAATACTACCGACAGCAACTGGAGAGCATCAAAGACTCGTTCGCAGAAACTCTGAAAGAAGCCAAGGAGTATGCCGGGAAGCTGGTGAAGTTCCTCCATGGGTGCCAGTACAAGCTTGGCACTCTCAACGATGCCTTGAAAGACGGTGGCGATGTTTTCTTTCAGTTCGACAGCTACAAGAAAAACCACTCCACCATCACCAAGCTCCGCAAAAACAGCGACTATTCGCTGACGTTCACCGACCTCACCACCTACTACAATCATGTAGAAGAAGACCTGCCAGACGGCACGGATTTATTCATGATGAGTACGAACCAGTACCTCCACATGAACAAACTCGCCAAGAGTGGTGTCAAGGTACTCTATACCACCAAGGGGGTGAAGAAAAACCGCATTGAATACCATCAAGAGAGTGCAGACCTCATCAGCTATACAGAGCCAAAAGACAATCTGCAAATCATTGACCCCGGCAAACTGAAAATCGTTCAAGTATCGCCATCCCAGCTCCGCTATTTCCAGCAACGCTACATCAAGAAAGTACGCAAGGTGTCGCTCTGCAAGTTCGGCTTCCTGGTGTTCTATGAGAACGACGTCCTCGGTGGATTTGGCTTTGACTACTCCAAGATTGTAGACTTCGACCTATGGCTTCTCTCGGACTTTTGCACCAACAATGCAGTCCCGCGCCTCAGCAAACTCATTCTCATGTGCATTAAGTCCAAGCAAGTCCAGCGGACTATTTCGAGAGCCACAGGACGCTATATCTCCTACATTTACACCAAGGTCTACACTCATGCCCCGGTTTCGATGAAGTACCGGGGGCAGTTCACCAAATTTGACAAAAGCAAGTGGAAAGAAAAGGACATATATGAGGATTATCTTATGTATGTTACAAACCTCGGTCAAATAACTGATAACGAAGAAATAATCAACCAGTATCAACAATCATTAAAACGCAGTCAGAAAAATGGCTAAATGGAAATTAGCAGAAGTACCAATAGAGAAGCTCCAGGAGTCGGATCTTAATGCCAATGTGATGACGGATGCCTACTTCAACCGCCTCGTTGAGAATATCAAAATCAGTGGCGGGTTGAGTTCTGCCATCGGTTGTGTCAAGAAAGGCGACGTGTACCAGATATTCAGCGGACACCACCGCTACCGTGCTGCCGTGCAACTCCGCTACAAGACGGTTCCTGTCATCTATGCCAACGAAGAAGAAATGACACATGACGAGCTGATCGCCTTGCAGACATCGCACAACTCTCTCCACGGTGAGGATGACAAAGGCATCCTCAAACGCCTCTTTGAGCAAATCCAGTCGATCGAGTTCAAGGAGTTTGCCAACATCGACATCAACGAAATCACCCCAATCGCCATTGACAACGTTGGCTTCGGTGTGGAGCAGGAACAATACTCCGTCTCGCTGGTGTTCTACAAAAAGGAGAAAGCCCTGCTGGAAGAGCTATTGGGCATCATCGACGCACAGACCGCTTCGCATGACATGGTTATCCTCGCCGACGCCAACGAGAACGAGGAGGAGTATTTGAAGATGATGAAGGCCATAGAGCGCAAGTATCAAATCAAGTCCACCAGCACAAGATTTCAGAAACTGCTCGAACTTGCCAAAAAAGCACTTGACGATGAGAATAGGAATAGTAAGAGAAACAAGAAGTCTGGAGAGCCGGACACCGTTGACCCCTCGGACAATCAGTAGCCTACTCGCTGCCGACCCATCGCTATCGTTTGTCGTACAGCCCAGCAGTACTCGCATCATACCCGATAGCGAGTTTTTGTCGTGTGGGGCAACCGTGTCAAACGACCTCTCCGATTGCGACATCATATTTGGCGTTAAAGAGCCATCTACAACCTCTATCTTCCCTAACAAACACTATTTCTTCTTCGGCCACCTTGACGAAAAACCGCCCTACAATAAAGAGTTATTCGAGGCCCTCAAAGGGAAACATATCACATTCACCGACTACGAACTCATCAAAGACAACAAAGGTCGGCGCAAGATCGCCTTTGGCTATTGGGCTGGCATTGCCGGGACATACGACACCCTGCGTCTCTACGGTGAAAAGTATGGGTGCTACAATTTACCCAAGCTGGATGAGACTTTCACCAAGCAGATGATATTCGATAACCTCGCCAAGGTGTCAGCTACCATCAAGGAGAGAAAGGTGAAGATCCTCGTCATTGGATATGGACGAGTAGCATCTGGCACTCGCGAAGTTCTCAACACCATCGGCATTGAATACGTCCCGGCGTGCAAATTTAAGTTCATGGTAAACGAAGAAACCTGCTATAGCATCGTCGGGGCCGCTGACCTCACCTTTGACACCTATGGCTACAACTTCAACCCTACCACATTCCACGCCAATCCCGAGCGTTTCTCCAGCCGTTTCTTCCCATATGCCGAAGTAACCGACATTTTGCTCTGCTGTCATTGCTATCAGAACGGCGCTCCGGTGTATCTTGACGAGAGGCTGGTCAAAGGCAACAGCAATCGTATTCGCGTTGTGGGTGACATCACCTGCGACGTGAAAGGCAGTGTTGCCACGACCACACGCTACTCCACCCACGCCATGCCATTCTATGATGTGGACCACTCGTTGAATGAGGTTCCTTTGTTCCAGAACAGGGATAATATTTCAGTGATGGCCGTGGACAATTTGCCAAACGCTTTAGCAAAGGAAGCCAGCGAGAGCTTTTCCGACATGGTAAAGGATGTGGTTTTCGGTGGCGGTTTTTCTCTGTCAGAGGAATTGCAGTCGGCGACAATGTTCGTTAATGGCAGATTGTCAGCAAAATATGATTACCTAAACCAATACCTTGCATAAGATGAGTGACTTACAGAATGGACATGTAAAAAAAGCGACGAAGAAAAAGCCGAAGGTCTCCGTCATAGTTGACGTGTATTCCAAGAAAGCGGCCAATATGTCAGCAACAGCCATTGCCCTTGGCTGTAGTCGCACAACCCTCTATGAATGGCGACAGAACGACCCAAAGCTGGATGCCATGATGAAAGAGGTCGAGGAGTCATTGATTGACTTCACCGAGAGCAAGTTGATGGAGCAGATTAAGGATGCCAATTTGACGGCTATTATATTCCACCTAAAAACCAAGGGCAAGAAACGTGGTTATACCGAGGGCGAGGAAGTGGAGCTAAAACAGACCAACGACCTCGACCTCTCCAGTCTATCCAATAGTGAACTGGCGACAATGATGGCTCTGTTAAAGAAAGCCAAAAAGAAGTAACCTACCATGGGTTCGAGAATTTGGAAAGCGGAAGTGCCATTGGACGTTTCCATAAAAGTGGAAGCGTTCAAGCGTGGTATGTTCGACTTTATTACCGTGCGAGAGGATAAGAAGCACGAGAAACAAGAGTCCGCTCTTCAAATACTCATTGACAACGAGCATTCGGAATTCCTCTATGGCGGAGCTGCCGGCGGTGCCAAGTCGTGGACTGGTGCATCATGGGAGCTGTTCATGGCACTTGCATATCCCGAAACCCGATACTTCGTTGGCCGTGCTGTATTGAAACGTTTGATGGAGTCCACTCTACCCACATTCCACAAGGTCATGAAAGCGTATGAGATACCAGACACCCTCTATCACTTCAACGGCGGATACAATTACTTTCAATTCTACAATGGCTCTCGTATTGACTTTGTGGCTCTGGAGCGCAAGCCCAGCGACCCATTCTTTGAAACACTCGGCTCCATCGAATACACCAGCGGCTGGATAGAAGAGGCCGGCGAGGTATGCTTTGATGCCTATGATACCCTACGCACTCGTATCAACCGACAGATGAATGATGTCTATGGTATTCATGGCAAACTGTTCGTTACTTGCAACCCCAAAAAGAACTGGATGTTCCGCATCTTCTATGAGCCGTGGAAGAAAGGCATCCTGGATGCCAAGAAATGCTATATGCCGTGCCTGGTACAAGAAAATCCATTCATTGATAGCGGTTACATCGAGAAGCTGCGCGAGATTGGAGATAAGGTGAAGAAAGAACGTCTGCTAAAGGGTAATTGGGATTATGAAGACAATCCAAATGCGCTCTGCCAGTATGACGACATCTGTGCCATATTCGGCAATAAAATCTCCATACGCAACGGCAACTACTATCTGACTGCCGACATTGCCCGCTTTGGATCAGACCGGGCTATCATACTCGTATGGAATGGCTACACGGTTGTGGATTTACGGTCTTTCGACACCTCCTCGACAACAGAGATAGAGCAGTGTATTCTCCATTTCCAAAGGCTCTATCATATACCCTCTTCTCGCTGCATTGCTGACGAAGATGGCGTTGGAGGAGGTGTTGTAGACCATACTGGCTGTATAGGCTTCCGAAACAATGGCTCACCCCTGCTGGAGCCGACAGAATATACGGCAGAGAACTATATGAACCTACAGACCCAATGCGGCTACCGCCTTGCCGAGCACATCAACAACAGCGACGTGGGATTTGAGCTTGAATTGGTGTCAGAGGAAGAGAAAGAGAATATCGTGCTGGAGATTGAGCAGCTCCAGACATGGAACGGCGACAGCGATGGCCGCCTGCAACTCAAACCAAAGGCAGAGATAAAAGAGGATATCGGCCACAGCCCGGACTGGCGTGATGCAATGCTCATGCGCTGCTACTTTGACTATGTGGACGTGGCCCTGCCAGATGATTTAGAAAAACGTTTGTCAAATTTAATACTTTAACACAATGCCACTCAAAGATGCAATCAAAAGGATTTTTGGTGTAGTTACCAACGAAATCAATGCCGCCATCGGCTACCAGCAGACCTTTTCGGAGCTGCTCGACAACAAAGACATACCCAGAGCCATCGGTATGCTTGAAAACCGCTCAACCAAGGCCATAGAAAACCTGCTGTTGTACAACACCGACACCCACAAGGTAATGAAACGCCCAGCAAAGGCCATCTACGACAAAAGGGGAAACTTCATTCGCAACAAAGACGTGAACCGAATCGCCATTCCCTACCACAAGTTCATCAACGAGATAGCGTTGGTATTCATGTACGGAAAGCCGGTGATTTGGAACAACGCTTCACAGGACAGTGCCGAACTGGAAGAGAAGTTCAAGCGCCTCACAGACCAGTTGGGAAAAAGCCACTTTGACGCCCACCTGCGAGAGGCCAAGCGCTTTGCTGGATGCGAGGGTTGTTCCGCCATGCTGTTCCATACCTACCAAGAGGACGGCGAGGCGAAGATGCTCATTCGCGTGCTGGCCAAGAGTAAGAACGACGACATCTACACATTATTTGACCAGTTCGACCGCCTTACGGTCTTCGCCAGAGGTTACACCACTCTCGATGCCGAGAGACGTTCTGTTTACCACTACGACGTCTACACGAAAGAGTTTATCTACTATTGCAAAAGCGTCAATGGTGGCGCGTGGGAAGTGGATAGGCAAACCAACTTCGTCAAAAAGATACCAGTCATCGTGTTCATTCAAGACGTGGAATGGGATGGTACACAGACCATCATCGACCGTATTGAAGATGCCTATTCTCGCAATGCTGACAGCAACGACAACTTTGCAGACCCTGCACTGGTGGCAACGTCAGAGATTGCCAACACTCTGCCCAAGCAGGAAGAGGAAAGCAAACTCTACGTCTTGAAGAATGGTGGTGATGTCAAATATCTTGAACGCCAAAACGCAAACCAGGCGCGTCAGGATGAGATTGATGCTCTCGACGAGCAAGCAATGAGCAAATCGTTCACGCCAAACATCACAATCGAGGACCTGCGTGGCCTTGCCAACGCCTCTGGTACAACGCTGGAGCATGTGATGATGCTCGGCACCATCAAGGCCGACATGCGCAAGGAGTCTCATGACAACTACCTCTCGCGTACCAGCAATCTGATGAAGTCTATCATGGGCAACGTACTCGACATGAAGAGTGGCAGCTATGAGGAGCTTCATATCACCCATAAGTTCCAACCGCCATTCGGAGAGGATGTGGCCGCAGTTGTTGAGCGTCTGATGAAACAGTTCGGCCAAGGTGGTATGTCGCTGCAGACCCTGCTGGAGCAGTCGCCACTCATCGACAATGCAGAAAAGGAAATGGAGCGCATCAATGAAGAGAAAAACAAAGAGGATGAACGGCGTAAATCAGCCTCTGTAAGGGATGTTTTTGAACCAACCCTATAAACTCACCACCCATGGCACGCAAGCCTCTCAAACAGCCAATTTCTGCCCCTCACGGCAAGTGTTGTGAGTGCAAGCACTCCTACGACTACCATGAACTGACCAATTATGAGCCACGCAAGCCATTCCTGTGCAGGTGTCCGTATGAGAAGTGGAGCCAGTTCCTCGATAAGCAATGTGTGAATGGCCAGTTTCAACGTAAATGACAATTCAGTTTTCTTTCATTTATCCCGGGGCTGTCGGTACGCCGGCAGCCCTCTTTTGCATCATCGAAACATTATCTTCGCTCGGGCGTTTGATAATAAATTTATTATGTTTCGGAAGTGCATCTTGGTGAATAGCGTAAGGTTTACGGAGACGAACTTGTTGATATCACCAATCGGATAATACTGATTATTATGTAGATACAGAATTGTTGCATAAAATTTTAATAAAATAATTGACGAATAAAAAAAAATGCGTACTTTTGCAAACAGATATATCACAATGAACAACAATACTGACATAATGAAGAAATCGGGTTGCAGAACAGATTTTCTGTTCGCGAAGTCATCATTCCTGCTTGGTGTAGGTAGCTTGGTGAGCATATTTTCGGGCTACTACACTTTTAACACATCTGAGACGGAGTATGCCGCAGACATGGCGGCGCTGAAATCTGATTTCGGAACGATTGGGCAAGACCTATACACGGCAGTCAAATCTCTTTAATTGACACCTATTTATGGAAGAAACACCCAATACCACGGCCAATAACGGTGCAATAATAGAGGCCAACGACGATGCTATCGAAACGATACTGAATGCAGTTCCAGATAGCAAGAAGAAAGATGTCATCAAAGCCATTACTATTGTTCAGCAGGAAACGTTTGCTGGTCCAATACCTCACCCAAAACTCATTGCAGGGTACGAGCAAATACTGCCAGGCAGTGCAGATCGTTTCATGAAGATGGCAGAGCAACAACAGGTTCATCGTATGGAGTTGGAGAAAATGGCAATATCTTCTCAACTGAAATCCAACGAAAGGGGACAGGTGTTCGGCCTTATATTGTCTAGTCTTATCATAGTCGGAGCCATCGTCTTGTTCATAGTCGGAATGCCGTGGATTGGCGTGGCGCTTATTGCCGCCGTGATGGTTGTTCTCGTCACTCTCTTTATTCGAGGCAAGGTTCATATGGATGCCGACTTGAAAAACAAGAAAGCGTCGATAGATGCCAAACCATCGCAAGAGTAAAATCCACCTCATCTTATGTCCACAGATAGCACACAAAAGAAGAGCCTTGCCGAGCAGCGGGCGGAAATGATGGATGAGTACGACCGCTATCTTGCGGATATTCGCAGACGTGCCGGGAAGCCCGAAAAGAACCAGCCCGAGGAGTGTATGGAGGAGTTGCTTGTAGAATATGACGTAAAGCACATATACAAGGCGATGTGTGAGTACAAGTCCCTCAAGCGGGCCATTGAAGATTACCCACACCAAATGACAGCAGATGAATTCAAAAAAAATGTTGTGTGGGTTATGAAGTTTCCTTCTTGGAATACATTTGTAAGGAAATGTGGCTCGTATTTAGATGCCTAAATAGTCCTCAAACGCCTGCATCTGTATTACATCGTCAGTCCTCAGTACGCCCTCCCAAGTCGTTTTATGGAACAAATCCCTCGACCAATCATAGCCAGTTAGCAAGTTCATTGGAAATGGGTCTTTGGGACTGTTAGACTTGTACCATTTCTCGACTATTGATAGAGCCTCCGTTACATTAACCTTATTTACCTCGCCAGCAGACACGATAAAGGTAGTGAGGTATTTTTGTCCATGCCGGAACGTGAAGCCATACCGAGCCCAAGTGTATGCTCCATTGGTTATGTTGGCACATACTTGAATTATGTCCACACCAGCTTTTTTGTAGCCATCGTAAAGGTGGCAAAAAACAGCCTTTGATATACCGTGATTTTGCATCTCGTCTGGGATTATAAACTCGTCATGTTCCACCCTCACCTCGCCATTTTTGAGCCTGCCAAACGTGCGCCCCATCCGAATACCTTTTACGCTTCTGTAATCGAGTGTTACACACCTGTCATAGACGGTAATGGCACGCTCCTTAACCTTATCCCCATATTCGGTAAGTATACTCTCAAATGCCTCATCAAACTCCAGAACACCGAACTTGGACAAGGGGTTGTCGAGGAACATCTGCTTGATGTCTGGACTTTTGGTGTAAAGAACTCGACCACCAACCGCGAACCGTTCATTGACAGCCTCCCATTGTTCGTCTGGGGTCAGCAGCTTTGGTAGGTGCTTCCTTATCACCCTATCCACCTCGTCTTTGTAGTCTCGGATAAAGTACGGCAGTGTCCCACGCTCCTCGGCAGCAGCCATGCGCTCCCTGTTGGCTTTCGCCCAGCGAACAAAGTTGTCTGGCAGTTCCTCGACCACTCCCTCTACCTCTACATTATTCGGGTCTTCGCCGTCCAGAATAGCATCGACCATTTCGTCCACTTCTGGCTTGCTGGCCAGCACCGGCACTTGGTAGCACATACAGTTGGGGTGCCAGCCGTTCCAAGGGAAGTCTTTGGGGTATCTCCCCTGCAGATCGTCGCAGATGTCGCGTACATGGCCTGGATTGTTCGATATGTGAATGTCGATGGCAATCACAAACGGAAACTCTTGGTATCGGTCATGCTCGGCATTGCGGTACGCGATATTGGTCGTGGTTCTGGCATAACGGAGAGCGTTCTTATAGGACGAGTGATAGACACCTTGCCCACTTGGGTAGTTGCGTGGGTCTGCATCTTTCCACGTCGTAGAGCCGTCATTGTGGCTGACACGTTTCTTCCACTTACGCCCATACATGGATTTTCCATTGGCATCAACGCCTTTCTTGACACGGAAGCGCCTAAAGCACTCGTCTGGATTGACCAGATAATCCTCCAGCAGCGAGGCCATGCGCTTGGCTCCAACACCGTCCATTAGTCCCTCTTCGACCGCCGTTTCCATCTGGCCCAGCACGGCACCATTCCACACCCTCTGCGAGGCAGTGATGCTCCCTGCTCTGTTGGCTCTGATGAACGCCTTGGCCGCATTGCCACTCGCCACCCTTGGCATAAACGCATCTTCCACATTTCCGCCCAACCTCTCACCAATAACCTGCCTCACAAGCTCGCCACAGCCCCTGTATGCCTCTCCAAACTCCGACACCACCCCTTTCTCAATCACTTGCTGGATTTGGCTCTCTAAACGCCTCATTATGGCATCTGCCCTGCCGAACTTTCCAACCTCATCGAACGAAAATACTCCATTGGGGTCATACTCGACATTTGAAAACTCCTTGGCTAAGTCTGCGAGTGCTTGGTCATACAGGATGCGGACACTCTCGGCATATCGCTCTGTGCGCTTGTAAAGCTCATTGCGCAGTTTCTTGTAGTCTATCTTTGCCATGTCAGTTGAGGGTTACGT
>JAFVBB010000017.1 GCA_017480225.1 Bacteroidales bacterium | reverse complement strand
CTGGGCACACGCCTGCGTCCGCTCACCGACAGCCGCCCCAAGGCACTGGTCGACGTGGGAGGCAGGCCGCTGCTGCAGATAGCCATAGAGCGCTTGGCGGCGGCCGGGGTGGAGCACGTGGTGGTCAACACGCACCACATGGCCGGCATGGTGGCCGGCTACCTGGCGTCGCGGCGGTGGCCCTGCCGGGTCGAGGTGAGCGACGAGAGCGGCCACCTGCTCGACACCGGCGGCGCACTGTCGTTTGCTGCCCGCCTGTTTTCGGGCAGCGACAACGTGCTGGTGCACAACGTCGACGTGCTCTCGGCAGTCGACCTCGCCGCCCTCGAGGCCTGCCACCGCAGCAGCGGCAACACGGTGACACTCTGTGTGAGCCGCCGCCACACCAGCCGCCTGCTGGCATTCAGCGGCGAAGGGCAGTTGCTGGGGCGCTGCGGAGGTGGCGCCGAGGGGCTGCCGCCGGGGGCGCAGGCACTGGCGTTCAGCGGCATCAGCATGGTGGCGCCGAGGCTTTTCGGCCTGCTGCCGCCGCCTGGCACGGCCTTCCCCGCGATAGACCGCTACATTGACCTTGCCCGCAGCGGCGAGCGCATTGGCCGCTTCGAGCACGACGCGGCGGCATGGCTCGACGTGGGCAAGCCCGAAACACTGAAAATAGCCGAGCAATGGAGTCGTTCCTTCACCAAGTAGCCGCCGAGATAGCGGCCTCGCACCCCACCGACACCGACCGTGTGCTGGTGGTGTTCAACAATCGGCGCTCGCTGCGATTTTTCGAGCGGCAGTTCGCCACGCTGGGGCGCACCATGTTCCTGCCGCGCATGACGGCCATCGACGACCTGGTGGTCGAACTTGGCGGGCTGCGCATTATGCAGCCTGAGTTTCTGCTGTTCGAGCTCTACGCCATACACCGCGAGCTGGAGGGCGAGGAACGCAAATACCAGACATTCGACGAGTTCATCGCCTTCGGCGAGGTGATGGTGGCCGACTTCTCGGAGCTTGACCAATATTGCGTCGACGCCGCCGACCTCTTCGGCAACCTGCACGACCTCAAGGCCATCGGCGAATGGGACATCGAGGGCTCGCCGCTCACCGAGTTCCAGCGGCGCTACCTGCGCTTCTACCGCTCGCTCTACGACTACTACCGCCACCTGCGCGCCCGCCTGCAGGAGCGTGGCATGGCCTACGGCGGCATGGCCTACCGCCACGTGGCCGAGAACATAGGCGAGCTGGCCGACCGCGTGGACTGCGACGAGGTGTGCTTCGTGGGTTTCAACGCCATCAGCGAGTGCGAGCGGCGCATCATAGGCGAGTTCCACCGCCGCGGCAAGGGGCGCCTCTTCACCGACAACGACAGCTACTTCATGCAGCCGGAGCAGGAGGCAGGCCACTTCCTGCGCAGGCACTGCGGCCAGTTTGCCGAGCTGCGGCGCACGGGCGAGTCGCTCTTCGCCGAAGGCAGGCGCCGCGTGACCATAGTGGAATGCCCCGAGAACCTGCTGCAGAGCAAGATGGCCGGGCAACTGCTTGAGGACCACCCCGAGTGGCTGGCCGACGGAGCACGCGAGCGCACCGCCGTGGTGCTGGCCGACGAGAGCCTGCTGATGCCCACGCTGGGCTCGCTGCCCGAGGGCGAATACGGCGTGAACATCTCGATGGGCACACCGTTCTGCGACAGCAACATGCACCTGCTGGCCATGCGCCTGCTGGCCATGCACGCCACAGCCACGCAACAAGGCTACCACCACACCGAGACGCTCGACCTGCTGGGCGACCGCTACGCGGGCAAGCTTCTTGGCGGTGCCGGGCTGAAGAGCCGCGCCGAGCGGTGGATGAGGCAGGGCGGCATAGTGAGGTGCACAGGCGCCGAGCTGCGCGAGTTCCTCGGCGGATACGACGACCCCTGCGGGATCCTTCCCGACGAGCCGCTCGGAGTGGAGCAATGGATAGAGGCCATGAGGCGCCTCACCGGAGCCATAGTCGACGCCGGACTGCTGGAACACAACCGCAAGGAACTGCAGTCGGCAGGGTCGCTGGTAGAGATACTCGACTACCTGACCGACCTGCAGCAGCGCTACCACTACATCGACACGCCGGGAGTGCTGCAAAAGATATACCTCCGCATAGCCCAACGCCACCAGACGGCCCTCTTGGGCGAGCCGCTGTCGGGGCTGCAGGTGATGGGTATGCTCGAGACGCGCAACCTCGACTTCGACCGTGTGATGCTGCTCTCGGCGGGCGAGGGGGTGCTTCCGGCCTCGCGCAGCGCCAGCTCGCTGGTGCCCTTCGAGCTGAAGTGCCGATTCGGACTGCCCACCTACCAGGAGAAAGACAGCGTATACGCATACAACTTCTACCACCTGCTTCTCCGCGCGGGCGAAGTGTACCTCTTCTACAGCTCGCAGAGCGAGGCCATGGGCAAGGGTGAGCCGAGCCGCTTTCTGCGGCAGGTGGAGAGCGAGCTGGCACCACGCTTCGGCATGGAGCTGCGCCACCTGGTGGTGAACAACAACGAGCCGCCAACAGCAGGCGCGGAGCGTGGCGAGGCCGGGGTGGAAAAGAGCGAGGCCGTGGTGAAGTCGCTGCGGCAGAAAGCTGCCGACGGGCTGACGCCGACAGGCTTCGAGGTTTACCTGCAATGCCCGCTGAGCTACTACTACACCCGCGTGCTGTCGATAGGGCGCGAGGAGGAACTGGGCGACGACCTCGACGCCTCGCAACTTGGCACCTGCATCCACAACATCCTGCAGCGGATCTACACGCCCTTCGTGGGCGGCATGGTGCCGTCCACGGCACTGCGACAAGCGCTGAAAGACCTGCCGCAACTCATGGCCGACGAGTTCGGCCTGCACTTCTCGCACGGGCGTAGCGAGGAGGGGCGCAACTACTTCCTGCGGTCGGTGGCCGAGACGCAGCTGCGGGCGCTGCTGGAGCGCGAGGCGGCGATGATTGAGGACGGCCACACGCTGGGCATGGTGGGACTGGAAGTGCCGTTGCAGCCGGTCGATGTGTGCACAACGGATGACGGCCTGAAAGTGCGCCTGCGCGGAAAAGCCGACCGAATAGATGTGCTGGACGGACGCCTGCGCGTGGTCGACTACAAGACCGGCAGCGTGTCGCAGGACGAGCTCACGTTCCGCACCACCCCCAACCGCAAAGGCGAGATAGCGGTGCCCGGCAAGTGGTTCCAGCTGATGAGCTATGCCCTGCTCTACGCGCGCAACAACCCCGGGGTGCTCGACAGCGGCGGCCTTCAGGTGTGCATCTACCCGCTGCGCCACCTTCAGACCGGCGCGATGGAGGCCACCATTGACGGCAGCCCCGTCGTTGGGGTCACAGAGCTGAACTACTTCCAGCACCTGCTGGCCGAGTTCTGCCTTGAGCTGCTCGACCCCGCAAGCCCCTTCGTGCCCACACGCCGTGCAGGCGACTGCCACTACTGCGAGGCTCGCACATTCTGCCAAATGCACCCATAGCGGAGGCGGGTGCACTTTTTTTTGGGCGGAACGAATAAAATGCGTATCTTTGCACCCTGAAATGAAGCGCGTATGGATTGCTGTTCTCAAGGCGCTTGGGTGGAGTTTCGACATTCCCGCAAGGAGCGAGCGACCCGAGCTGTGGCACTGCGTGCTTGTGATGGCGCCGCATACGTCGGCAGCTGATTTTCTTGTCGGTGTGGGCGGCATGTGGCTACGCTCTGTGCCATGCCACATCTTCATCAAAAAAGAGTTTTTCCGCTGGCCGCTGGGCTGCGTGCTGCGCCGCATGGGCTGCGTCAGCATAGACCGCGGCAACCCCAAAAACGGACTTGTGGCCAAAGCCGTGGAAGGTTTCCGCAGCAACGCCGACTATTCGGTGGCGCTCACACCCGAGGCCACACGCCGCCCGGTGGAACGCTGGAAACGCGGCTACTGGGAGATTGCCACACAGGCCGGGGTGCCGATAGTGCCGGTGTGCATAGACTTCGGCAACAAGCACATGTCGCTCTTCGACACGGTGTGGCCATCGGGCGACCACGAGGCCGACACCCGGCGGCTGCGAGGCCTCTACACCAAGTCAATGGCCAGACACCCGGAGAAATTCATCGAACTGAAAAAAGAAAAATAACAAAACACAACATAATGGTTAGACGAATCTATGTCGAAAAGAAGGCTCCTTTTGCTGTCAAAGCCAAGGAACTGAAGACTGAATTGAGCGAGTATCTCGGCATCGAGGCCGAAGAGGTGCGTGTGCTGGTGCGCTACGACGTGGAGGAGGTGAGCGACGACACCTTTGCCCGCGCCAAGGGCACGGTGTTCAGCGAGCCGCCGGTTGACTGCCTCTACGAGGAGGACTTCCCCCGCAAGGACGGCGACTTCTGCTTCACGGTGGAGTACCTGCCAGGCCAGTTCGACCAACGTGCCGACAGCGCGGAGCAATGCCTGCAACTGCTAAACGACAGCGAGCATCCAATCATCCGCTCGGCCACAACCTACGTTGTCAGCGGCGCATTGACCGACCGGCAGAGAGAGGCCATCGTGGCCCACTGCGTGAACCCTGTGGACAGCCGCCGAGCCGACGGACCAAAGCCGGCCACACTGGAGGAGCGATACGACGAGCCTGCCGACGTGGCCGTGCTCGACGGTTTCAAAGACCTGGATGAGGCGCAGCTGCGCAGCCTGTTCGACAGCCTTGGCCTGGCAATGACCTTCGCCGACTTCATTCACATACAGCGCTACTTCCACGACGAAGAACGGCGCGACCCCTCAATGACCGAGATACGCGTGCTGGACACCTACTGGAGCGACCATTGCCGCCACACCACATTCGCCACCGAGCTGAAAGACGTGCAGTTCGACGACGGATTTTACCGTCCACTGATTGAGGGCGCGTTCAAGCAATATCTGGCCGACCATAACGACCAGTACAAGGGACGCACAGACAAGCACGTCTGCCTGATGGACATCGGCACGCTGGCAGCCAAGAGGCTGAAAGGCATGGGACTGCTCGACGACCAAGAGAAGAGTGACGAGATAAACGCCTGCTCCATAGTGGTGCCCGTGGTGATTGACGGCGTCGAGGAGGAGTGGCTCGTCAACTTCAAGAACGAGACCCACAACCATCCCACCGAGATTGAGCCCTTCGGCGGTGCGGCCACCTGCCTTGGAGGCTGCATACGCGACCCATTGAGCGGGCGCACCTACGTCTACCAAGCCATGCGCGTCACCGGTGCCGCCGACCCCACACGGCCACTGGACGAGACCCTTCCCGGCAAGCTGCCGCAGCGCAAGATTGTCACCACCGCAGCCCGTGGATACAGCAGCTACGGCAACCAGATAGGTTTGGCCACCGGACTGGTTAACGAGATTTACCACCCGGGCTATGTGGCCAAACGCATGGAGATTGGCGCTGTGATTGCCGCCGCGCCGCGCCGCGCGGTCAAGCGTCTCACCAGCGACCCTGGCGATGTCATCATTCTGCTCGGCGGACGCACCGGGCGCGACGGATGCGGCGGCGCCACCGGCTCCAGCAAAAGCCATACCACGGCCAGCCTCACCACCTGCGGTGCCGAGGTGCAGAAAGGCAACGCCCCAACAGAGCGGAAAATACAGCGCCTCTTCCGCCGTGAGGAGGTCTCCTCGCTCATAAAGAAGTGCAACGACTTCGGCGCGGGCGGCGTGAGCGTGGCCATCGGAGAGCTGGCCGACGGCCTTCAAATCAACCTTGACAAAGTCCCCAAGAAGTATGCCGGACTCGACGGCACCGAACTGGCCATAAGCGAGAGCCAGGAGCGCATGGCCGTGGTGGTCGACCCCAAGGACGTAGACGCCATGCTCCACTATGCCGACGAGGAGAACCTCGAGGCCACGGTGGTGGCCACCGTCACGGCCGAACCCCGCATGGTAATTAGCTGGCGGGGGAAGGAGATAGTGAACCTCAGCCGCCGCTTCATCGACACCAACGGCGCGCACCAGGCCACCACCGTCCGTGTGAAAATGCCCCTCCAGCCTGCACCCGCAGGGCAGCATGGCCAGGGCGACATCAAGAGACTGTGGCTCTCAACGCTGTCCGACCTCAACGTGTGCTCTCAACGCGGCCTGGTGGAGATGTTCGACAGCTCAATCGGCGCGGGCAGCGTACTCATGCCATTCGGAGGCAGGCACCAGCTCACGCCCTCGCAAAGCATGGTGGCCAAGCTGCCCCTGCTCGACGGCCAGTGCGACACGGTGACCATCATGTCCTATGGGCTCGACCCCTACCTCATGTCGTGGAGCCCCTTCCACGGCGCGGCATGGAACGTGGTCAGCAGCGTCGCCAAGGTCGCCGCTGTCGGCGGCGACGCCAGCCGCGTGCGCCTCACCTTCCAGGAATACTTCAAGAAGCTCGGCACCGACCCCTACCGCTGGGGCGAACCCTTCAGCGCGCTCCTGGGCGCCTACCACGCGCAGATGGGGCTCAAGCTGCCCTCCATCGGCGGCAAGGACTCCATGAGCGGCACCTTCAACGACATCGACGTGCCGCCAACACTCTGTTCCTTCGCCGTGGGCGTGAGCGACCTGCGCCACACCATTTCGCCCGAATTGAAACACCCAGGCAACTTCCTTGCGCTGCTCGACATGCGTGAGGACGAGTACGGTATGCCCGACTACGGCTATGCCCTGGAGCAGTACGCAGGGCTGCGCAAGGCCATCGAGGAGGGCATCGTGGTGTCTGCCTACGCCGTGGGCTATGGCGGCGTGATAGAGGCCGTCAGCAAGATGGCCTTCGGCAACAAGATGGGCGTGAACCTTGTGCACGACATGCCGCTCCTCACCGAAAAGCGCTACGGCAGCATCGTGGTGGAGATGACCAATTGCGCACACGACCACTTCCGCTGGCACCGCCTGGGCGTGGTAACCGACGAGCCCGTGTTCCGCGTAGGGCAGGAAGAGATAAGCCTCGACGAGGCGCTGGCCGCATGGCAGAAGCCACTCGAGGGCGTCTTCCCAACCAGGACCGGCACCCAGGCCGCCGACCTCGGCAAGGTTGAGCCGAAGCACTTCGCCGACATCCACATCTGCCGCCACAAAGTGGCAAGGCCGCATGTGTTCATACCCGCCTTCCCCGGCACCAACTGCGAGCTCGACTCTGCCCGCGCCTTCCACCGCGCCGGTGCCGACACGGAGACCATCGTATTCCGCAACCAGAACGGCCAGCAGATACGCGAGAGCGTCGAGGCCTACGCCGAGGCCATACGCCGCAGCCAGATAGTGATGCTGCCCGGCGGCTTCAGCGCGGGCGACGAGCCCGAGGGCAGCGCCAAGTTCATCACCTCCGTGTTCCGCAACGCCAGGATAGCCGACGCCGTGGCCGACCTGCTCGGCAACCGCGACGGCCTCATGCTCGGCATCTGCAACGGCTTCCAGGCGCTCATCAAGCTCGGCCTGGTGCCCTACGGCGAGATACGCCCACAGACCGCCGACTCCCCCACCCTCACCTTCAACACCATCGGCCGCCACCAGAGCAAGATAGCCTACACCCGCGTTGCCTCCGACCTCAGCCCCTGGCTGCGGCTGGTCGCGCCCGGCACCGTGCGCGCCATACCCATCTCGCACGGCGAGGGCCGCTTCGTGGCGCCGCAGGAGTGCATCGACAGCCTCTTCGGGCACGGGCAGGTGGCCACGCAGTATTGCGACCCGCAGGGCACACCCACCATGGACGACGACTACAACCCCAACGGCTCATACATGGCCATCGAGGGCATCACCAGCCCCGACGGACGCGTGCTTGGCAAGATGGGTCACAGCGAGCGACGCTCCAAGGGCAGCGCCATCAACGTGCACTTCGACGACGACCAGCTCATCTTCGAAAGCGGCGTGCTCTACTTCAAGTAACCCCCCACACACCGTCCGGCGCGGCCGCCGCGCCGGACGGTTGCCCCCCATGCTGACCCCCTATGGCAATCAAGAAAGAGGAGATTAACTGGAAGAAGGACTTCTGCACACGCCACTTCGACAGCGGCGCGTGGGATCTCGACGTGCTCAACCAGGTCGACGTGCTGCTCAAGGACCGTCATGGCGAGCCCATGCTCTACATCGAGAGCAAGTACCAGATAGCCAACCCCCAGCAGCACCGCCAGGCCCTGGCGCAGCTCGTCCTCACCAACCGCAAGCAGCTGAAGCCGCTGGCACAGGTGGCCCTGATCTACCAGAACGCCGAAGGCACCGACACGCTCGACCTGGTCGACTGCTCAGACAACTCGGTGCTCTACAACAACGACTTCAACTGGGCAGCCGAGCGCCCCTCCTCGCCCACGCGCGACGCCGTGGACCGCATCAACGACCGCCTGCGCGGCCGCACAACCACCTACCACGCCGACGAGATCGACGAGCTCTACACCCTCCTCAAGCGCGGTCAGGCCGCCACCATTGCCATCACCGAGCGCAACATGAGCATCGTCTACAACCAGTGGAAGCAGGAGGTGCGCTTCCGCGAGCAGGTGCCCGACGAGCAGGACATGATCAACCTCTTCCTCGTCGACATACTCAACGGCACACGCTACAAGCGCTCGGTCTACACCGACATCAACGACCACACCCTCTTCGGCGCCGTCAAGGTGGGCGAGCGCGAGCACGAGTCGGACCAGGACCTCATCCGCGAGGGCACCAACCTGAGCCACTACCGCATCATGTACGTCGGCGACGAGGTCGACGGCATCAAGTACCAGGGCGCCACGCAGTCGCTCTACTACACCATCGCCGAGCCAGCCCGCTACGCCGACTTCTGGCGCAAGTACCACCGCCCGCCCGAGAAGCACGAGTTCATGCGCATCCTCGAGCGCAGCGCCACGCTCTACAGCGAGCAGTACCGCCGCGACACCGGCGGCGAGTACACGCCCGCCTGCTTCGTCGAGCTGCAGAACCGGCTGCTGGCGCAGCACTACGACATGGACCGCTTCATCGTCTTCGACCCCTGCGCCGGTGTGGGCAACCTGGAGAACCAGTTCGGCAAAGACTACAAGCCCCGCTGCTACCTCTCCACCCTGGAGCCTATGGACGTGGACATCTGCAAGATCAAAGGCTTCGAGAACACCGTGCAGTTCGACTACCTGGCCAGCCCCGACGAGCAGCCCCTCTTCAAGTACAAGGGCCAGCCGCTGCCGCTCGGCGAGATATGCCGCCGCGAAGGCCGCCAGCTTATGGTGGTGATGAACCCGCCCTACCAGCGCAAGCGACCCTTCGCCAACAACCTGGCCATCGAGTTCTTCCTCAAGGCCGCGAGGCTCAAGCCGCAGGTGATAGTGTTCTACTACCAGACCAAGTCGTTCTTCGGCGACGAGGCGCGCCACTACGTGCAGTCGGGCTACCGCATACGGGCACATGTGTTCAGCAACGCCAAGACCACCTTCCGCCTCTCGGAGTGGCCGGTGAGCCTCGTGATCTTCGACCGCGACGAGGGCGAGCCCGCCAGCGCCGCGAGCGTCGAGGCCGACCGCTACGAGGTGGAGCGGGGCACGCTGGTGCGCCAGGGCACATACCGCTACGACTTCTCGCGCCCCAACCTCTTCGCCGGGCTGCAGGAGGCCATACGCCGCCAGGCCACGGGCATGGTGCTGGGCAACGTGAGCTACCTCAACGACGTCATCAAGATCGGCAACGGCGGCATCGACCGCGGGCAGCACTGCACCACCGGCAACCTCGGCCTATGCCTACTCTTCAAAGGACTGATATTCAATACCCATCACCACTACTTCGAGCTCAACTCCACCGTGCACCGCGGCACCCTGGCCGACGTGCCGGCCGAGCTGCGCGCCGACGCCGTCATGTTCTCCCTCTTCTACATCGGCCTGCTCTTCTCCAACAAAGGCCGGCGCAACTACATCATGCCCTTCACCGCCGACGAGCTGGGCTGCGGGCAGAACGACCTCAACGTGCTCTTCCCGCAGGACGCCGCCCCCTCGCTCTTCGGCCCGGAGCAGGGGCAGGAGCCGCCCTTCGACTTCCGCCGCTGGATGGCGCGCCACTCGTTCTCGGCCGAGGCCCTCGCGCTGCGGCAGGCCGCCCTCGGCATCTTCCGCTACTACCACGCCTCGCCCCTCTACCCCGACCGCGACTACAACGACTCCTTCTACGACATCACCAACGCCCTCATGGGCAAGACCGCCGACAGCTTCGCCCTGCCCGGCACCGGCCGCGACACCCGCATCAGCCGCACACGCACCGGCAAGGGCACACGCGGCTTCGGCCGCAACACCGTCAAGTACGCCGTGCCGGCCGAAAGCCTCGGCCTCTTCAACGACTTCTTCGACGCGCGCGACGCCCTGGCCCGCAAGATCAACCGCCAGCTGCTCGACGCGGGCCTGCTGCTATGGCCGCGCGAGAACATATATTGACACAACCCCCGACAACAAAAAAAAAACAATACCCCCACAGCAATGACACAGGACGAGAAATGGATGGCCCGCTACCGCGAGTACACCAAGTTCATCAAAGCCAACCACCGCAACCCCTCCAAGCACTACGCCGAGGAGATGCACATGCACTCGTGGTGGAAGCACAACCGCAAGCTGCTCAACGCCGGCACCCTCAAGGACCACCGCAAGGAGAAGTTCATGAAGCTCATAGCGCTGGCCGAAAGCAACCGCCACGTCAACCAGTACCGTTAGCGCCGCCAGCGGCCACGCACAGACGACAAGACGCGCCCCTGCCGCCGGCCCCCCAGCGGCAAAGGCGCGTCTTGACACATCACGTCCACCGGGAGCACACATGGCAAGGCAAGAACTGGCACTCTGCCCCACGCCGATCGGGCCGGTCAGCGTCGAGGGCGGGCAGGGCGGCATAGCGGCACTGCGCTTCGGCGCGGCCGGGGGCGGCGCGACAGGCGGCGACAGCGAGTGGGCCCG
>JAFVBB010000016.1 GCA_017480225.1 Bacteroidales bacterium | reverse complement strand
GGCGCTGATGTCGATGCCCACAACGTCGGCATAGCGCAGCAGCGGCTCGGCCAGCTCGATGTTCTGCTGCAGCTCGCCCACGCGGTGCGCGCCGAACTTGAGGTCGTCCATGAGTTTTATCATCTCGCGTCCCACGAAGTATGTCTGGAAGCCCAGGTTGGTGAAGTCGAACAGATGGCTGGGTTGCTGCAGTATGATGTGCTGCAGGTAGTTGTTAGAGGTAACGGCCTCGCCGCCCTCGAGGTTGAATCGCGAGTCGATGGAGGCGATGTTGATTACGCGCCCCGCGGCCTCATAGGCTTTGTATATAGGGAACATTAGGTCCTCGGAGCCACCCAGCACCACCACGGTGAGGCCGTTGTCAATGAGCCGTGCCATCACTTCGGTGACGGCGGCATAGGTGTCGCGCACGTTCTCGCCTGGGGTTATGTTGCCGAGGTCGGCCAGCCTCAGGGCGGCGGCGGGGCGGGCAAGCGGGTAGAGCTTGCGCCGGATGAAGTCGGGCGCCGGGGCCGATCCCTGTCCGTCGACCGAGGCTCGGTCTTCCTCTATGCCCAGCATGGCGAGGCGTGACTGCCGCCAGTCGGGGAATTCGCCACCGGGCAGGTAAGCGTCGACACATCCGCCAAACATCGGGCGGAATGGCGAGCCGTGGAAGTCGACCACGGCGGGGTTGATGGGCTTGAAGTAATCTTGCAGTTCCATGCAGCTGTTGTCGGTTGGTGAGGGGAAACGGAGGCCTGGTTAGTTGTCTGTGCGATGCCACACGTGGCGTCCTCCCTGCGCGCAGCCTGTGGGCGAGGGCGTACGGTTGCAGGTTACCTCAAGCAGGCAGCGGTCGCAGCGGTAGTGAGTGTCCCCCATGTGTCCCAGACGGTTCCATTCGTGCCGTCCTTTGGCCGGGCACCCCTGGTCGGTGGGCTCGGCCGACACCTCGACAAGGGTGTTGCAGCGGCGGCACGAGTAGTAGTCGCGTCCCAGCGCGCCCAGCTCCTGCCAGCGATGTTGGCCACCGGCACGGCAACCCTGACTGGCAGGCGTGTGGTCGAGGCGCAGCAGTGTGCCACAGCGCACGCATTGGTAATTGACGATTGTGCCTTTTGTGTCGGCATGGCCGCCGCAAAGCAGCGTAAGGCCGATGATGATGGTGGCAATCAGGCGTGTCATATCTTGTCGTGTTGTATATTAATGCCCCATGAACGTCCAGTGCGCACCAAATATTGTGCACACTATCCCGAAAAACAACCGAACGGAATCAACACACTCGCGCAGTGATACACTTCGCAGTTGAATATGCTGGGGTGATATGTTCGGAGGTCTATGTTGCGGAGCTGTGTTGTATGCTTTTCCTTGCTTGACCAGGCAAGGTGCCGTTGGTGGGTGGTTGCCTGTGATGTCAGAGTTTGATGTTCTGTTCTGCCAGCTGGCGGGTGATTGTGAATACGGAGCCTTTCTGCATGGCTGGCAGGTCGAACATGATGTCGGTCATGATGCCCTCCATGATAGAGCGAAGGCCACGCGCACCGAGGTGGAACTGCACTGCGCGGTCAACCACAAGGTCGAGAGCCTCAGGGTCAAATCGCAGTTCTACTCCGTCCATGCGGAATAGTTCGGCATACTGCTTGGTGAGAGCGTTGCGCGGCTCGGTGAGAATACGGCGTAAGGCAGGGCGGTCGAGGGCTTCGAGGTTGGTGAGAACTGGGAACCGGCCAACAAGTTCCGGAATGAGGCCAAACTTCTTCAGATCCATCTGCTGCACGTACTGAAGCATGTTGTCGCGGTCGAGTTCACGGCGGTCCTGGTCTCCCTTAAATCCAATGACGTTGCTTTTCAGCCTGGCGGCAATGTGGCGCTCAATGCCGTCGAAAGCACCTCCACAGATGAAAAGAATGTTGCGGGTATTGATGTTGATGAGTTTCTGCTCTGGGTGTTTGCGCCCTCCCTGCGGCGGCACTCCCACTTCAGCACCTTCGAGAAGTTTGAGCAAAGCCTGCTGCACACCTTCGCCACTCACGTCACGGGTGATGCTGGTATTCTCGCTCTTGCGGGCAATTTTGTCAATCTCATCGATGAACACGATGCCACGCTCAGCCGCCTCGACATTATAGTCGGCGGCCTGCAGAAGCCTTACGAGCACGTTCTCAACGTCGTCACCAACATAGCCTGCCTCGGTCAGGGTGGTGGCATCGGCAATGCAGAACGGCACATTGAGCATTCGGGCAATGGTGCGAGCCAAGAGCGTCTTGCCGGTGCCGGTCTCACCCACCATAATGATGTTGCTTTTCTCTATCTCGACATCGTCGTTCTCGTGCTGCTGGCTGTTATAGCGCAAGCGCTTGTAATGATTGTATACCGCCACAGAAAGCACGCGTTTGGCATTGTCCTGGCCTATTACATACTGGTCGAGGAAAGTCTTTATTGCCGATGGCGACGGCACGTCGGCGAGCAGTCTGTCAAGGTCGTGCTGCGCCATCTCGGCTGCTTGCTGGGCAAACAGTTTGTTTATCTGCCCCGCGCAATCGGCGCAGATGCATGATGAATATCCCTCAAACATCTGCCCAGCCTCAGAAGAAGGTCTCATGCAGAATGAGCAGTATCGATCCGTCTTGTTTTTTGACATTGTCAGTATAGTTGGTTTTTTGTGGCGTCAAGCCTAATGAAAATGAACAACATAATGGTGAAAGCCATCATCGACGACCCACCGTAGCTGAAAAACGGGAGCGGAATACCGATGACAGGGAGCAATCCTATCACCATCCCGATATTGATGAACACGTGGACAAATAGCACACTGGCCACACAATAGCCATACATGCGCGAGAATGTGCTGCGCTGCCGCTCGGCCATGCTCACCAGCCTGACCAGAAGCAGAATGTACAAGGCCACCAAAATCGACGAGCCCACCCATCCAAACTCCTCCCCTACCGTGCAGAAGATGAAGTCGGTGTCTCGCGCCGGGACAAAATTTGCCTTGGTGAGCGTGCCGTGCAGATAGCCTTTCCCAGTGAATCCTCCACTGCCGATGGCAATCTTCGACTGGTGCATGTTGTAGCTTTCCTCAGCTTTCCCCAGCAATACATCGACGCGTTCGCGCTGGTGTTTCTCCAACTTGCCGTAGAAGAAGTCGACAGAAAAGACAAAGGCCACAGACAGCAGCAGCACACCAATAGTGCGCCACCAATCGCGCGAGGTTCTCTTGTTGAGCCACACGAAGAGGTATAGCAGCGCCACCGCTGCTAAAACTGCTGTGAGAATGTATCTGTTCACAACAAGAGCCAGAACAAACAGCGCCACCAGTGCAGCGCCAAATATAAGAACCATCCCCGACAGCCCTTCACGGAAAAGCGGCAAAAGGAAAGCCGCAAACACCAGGGCGGAGCCTGTGTCGTGTTGCAGAAACACCAGTATGGCAGGCAGTACAATGATTGTCAAGGCAGTCAGTTTGGTGCGCGTCTGCCCCCATTCCACGTCCACACCGCTCATGCACTTCGCCAGTGCCAGCGCTGTGGCCAGTTTGCCGAACTCTGTGGGCTGGAAGCGGAACCCTTTGTATTCTATCCACGATTTGCCGCCGTTGACAGTGACGGCAAGAAAAAGCGTCAACACCAGCAGCACCATTACGGCGGCATAGATAGGGTATGCGGCGTTGGAAAAGATGCGGGGGTCGATAATCAGCAACACGGCAGCGGTGAACAGCGATATGGCTATCCACAGGAGCTGTTTGCCGTGCAGGGTCTTGAAAGCAAAGACATCCGCGTGGTCGGCATTGAAGGTCGCCGAGTAGATGGTGAGCCAGCCCAGAACGACCACGGCCAGCCAGATGGCCACGGTAACCCAGTCTATCTTTATGTGTTCTTGGTACATTCGGGCTCAGCTTGTTGAGGTTTTCTTCTTCCTTGGAGGCAACGGAGGCTGGCATGGATTGATTTCGCGATAATGGCGCTCGAAGTCCTTGCGTTTCACCTCACCGTTGAGGTAGCGCTCAATGACAAGTCCCGCTATCGGAGCCGCCCACGAGCCGCCGCCGCCCTTTGCATTCTCCACATACACGGCCACGGCAATTTGAGGATTGTCCTTGGGTGCGAAGGCAATGAAGACCGAATGGTCGTGACGCGGGTTCAGCGAGGAGCCATTCTGCGCAGTGCCCGTCTTGCCACACACATCCAGGTTCTCTACCCGCGCAAGCCGCCCCGTGCCTCCGGCCACATGCACCACGTCGTACATGCCCTGCGCCGCAATGTCGAACCATTTGCGGTCAATGCCGGTCTCATGACGGAGGCCGTATTCCTCGCTCTGGAGTGAGTCCGGCCCATAGTAGCGCACCACGTGGGGCGTGATGTAGTAGCCACGGTTGGCCACAATGGCGGCCAGGTTCACCATTTGGAGCGGCGTCACCGTGACCTCACCCTGCCCTATCGAGTTGCTGTAGATGGTGCTGAACTGCCACCGGTCGCGCCCGTACCAGCGCTTGCTGTTGTAGAAAGCCGTGTCGGGGATGTTGCCACGGCTCATGCCTCCTCGAGGCAGGTCAATGGGCAACTTCTGTCCAAATCCGAAGCGCATCATGTAGTCGTGCCATACGGTGAGCCCATACTGCGCGTCCTTGTTGGGGTTCTTGTGCTTCCCTTGCTGTATTACACGGCGATATACCTGGTAGAAGTAAGGGTTACAGCTCATCTTGATGGCCTCCTGCACCGACTGCGCCGACGGATGGTTGTGGCAGCCCACCAGGCTTTTGTCGCACACGAATCCAGTCTGCGGCGTGATTACGCCCAGGTCGAGCGCCGTCAGCGCCTGCGCCACCTTGAAGATGCTTCCAGGCGGATACTGCCCCATCAAGGCCCGGTTGAGCATCGGTGTCGATATGTCATCGCGCAGGGCAATGTAGTTAGGCTTTCGCGAGCGCCCCACCAGCATGTTCGGGTCGTAGGTCGGCGCGCTCACCATTGCCAGCACCTCGCCGGTGGCTGGTTCGAGCGCCATCACGCAGCCGCGCTTGTTGGCCATCAGGTCCTCGGCATATTGCTGAAGGTCGGCGTCGAGGCTGGTGTACAGGTTGCAGCCCTCGGTGGGCAGCGTGTCGAGCTCGCCGTTCATGTACGGTCCCACCTCGCGGTTGAGGGCGTCGATGTGCATGATGCGTTTGCCCTTGATGCCGCGCAGCTGGTTCTCATAGCTCAGCTCGAGCCCGCTCCGTCCGATGTAGTCGCCGCGCTTGTAGTAGTGGTCGCGCTCAATGTCGTCGTCGTTCACCTCGCCCACGAAGCCCAGCACCTGTGCCGCTATTGGGCGGTCGTAGATGCGCAGCGTGCGCTGCGTGATGTAGAAGCCCGTGAAGCGGAACATCTTGTTCTCAAACTTCGCGTACTCGTCCTTGGATATTTGCTTCATGAACGTCGACGGCGCATAATGCGAGTATCTCCGCGCCGCTGCCATGCGCTCGTTGAACTCCTCAAGGCTGATGCCCAGCGTGGAGTAGACGTAGGCCGTGTCTGTGCCGGTGACCAGGCGGGGCACCACCATGAGGTCGTACACCGCCTCGTTGTGCACGAGCAGCTGCCCGTTGCGGTCATAGATGAAGCCACGCGCCGGATACTGTGTGACGTAGCGCAGAGACTGCCGCTCGGCAGCCTCGCGATACTTCGGTGAAAACAACTGCAACGTCGCCAGACGGCACACAAAGATGACGCCCACAACGATGAAGATTGCCTTCACCACCTGGTTGCGGCTTGCGTAGCGGTTGGCCATCTCAAACCATCATTTTCAGCAAGTCTTGGCCAATGTCGCGGCGGTAGTATTTACCCTCCCAGCCGATGCTTTCCACCCGGTTGTAGCTCTTCAGCAGCGCCTCGGGCAGCGTGTCGGCCAAAGCCGTGGCGCACAGCACCCGGCCGCCAGCGGTGACGAGCCGACCCTCGTCGTCGAGGGCGGTGCCGCAGTGGAACAGCTGCGTGTCGGGGGCATCGGTGCCGAGGTCTATCAGCGCTCCTTTGGCATAGCGCTCCGGATAGCCCCCCGCCACCATCATCACGCAGGCCGCCGTGCGCTGGTCGACTGTGAGGATGGCACGGTCGAGCATTCCGTGGGCGCAACGCTCCAGCAGGTCGACCAGGTCGCTCTTCACGCGCGGGAAGACGCTCTCGCTCTCCGGGTCGCCCATACGCACGTTGTACTCAATCACGTAGGGGTCGCCGCCGCAGTTCATCAGACCAAAGAAGATGTAGCCGCGATAGTCGAGCTTCTCCTCACGCAGGCCGCGCACGGTGGGTTTCACAATGCGGTCTTCCACGCGCTTGAGGAAAGCCTTGTCGGCAAACGGCACGGGGCTGACGGAGCCCATGCCGCCGGTGTTGAGGCCCGTGTCGCCCTCTCCTATGCGCTTGTAGTCCTTGGCGGCAGGCATCATCACATAGTGATGGCCGTCGGTGAGCGCGAACACGCTGAGCTCTATGCCGTCCAGGTATTCCTCAATCACCACCCGCGAGCCCGCCTCGCCGAATTTGCCACCGAGCATCTCTGCCAGGCTGGCCTTGGCGGCTCCGAGGTCGCTCTCTATGAGCACGCCCTTGCCTGCCGCCAGCCCGTCGGCCTTGAGCACATAGGGCGCGCGCAGCGTCTCCAGGAAAGCCTGGCCCTCGGCCAGCGTGGAGGGCGTGAAGGTGCGGTGGGCGGCGGTTGGTATGCCGTGGCGCTGCATGAACTCCTTGGCGAAGTCCTTGCTGCCCTCCAGCTGCGCGGCGACCTGGCTGGGCCCGATGGTGAGCAGGCCCTTGAACTCGCTGCGCGAGCGGAAGTAGTCAACTATCCCCGCCACCAGCGGCGCCTCGGGACCGACAACAAGCATCCCGATCTTGTTGTCGCGCACGAAAGCCGCCACCGCGTCGAAGTCCATGATGTCAATCTTGACGTTCACGCCGGTCTTTGCCGTGCCCGCGTTGCCTGGGGCTATGAAGAGTTTGCTGCATCGCGGGCTCTGTGCCAGCTTTGCCGCCATGGCGTGCTCGCGCCCGCCCGATCCAAGTAACAGTATGTTCATCGCTGGTGTTTTGTTGGTCAATGACGGTAGCCAATAATGCGCCTCACCTCGTCGAGGGTGCGCTTCGCGCTCTCGTGGGCTTTCTCGCGCCCCATGTCCATCACGCGGCGCAACCCCTCGCTGTCGGCGCGCAGCTCCACTATGCGCTGCCGCAGCGGCTCGACGAAGGCCACCATGTCGTCGGCCAGTTGTTTCTTGAGGTCGCCGTAGCGTATCGTGCAGTTGTTGTACAGCTCGTCGAAGTGCCTCACCGTCTCCTCCGTGCTCACAGCGCGCAGCAGCGCGAAGAGGTTCTCTATCTCCTCCGGCTTCTTCTGGTTGGGCTCGGTGGGGCCGCTGTCGCTTTTGGCCTTCATGACCTTCTTGCGTATCACCGACGGCTCGTCGGTGAGGAAGATGGTGCTGGCCTCGCCCTCGCTCTTGCCCATCTTGCCACTGCCGTTGAGGGCGGGTATCTTCACCAGCCCGGCAGGGCTGCCCACCGCCTGCGGCAGCGGGAACAGCTCGGAGCCGTACATCGTGTTGAAGCGCTGCGCGTAGGTGCGCGTCATCTCCAGATGCTGCTCCTGGTCCTTGCCCACCGGCACCCGCGTGGCGCGGTGTATCAGTATGTCGGCCGCCATGAGGGTGGGGTACGTCAGCAGCCCGGCGTTGACGTTGTTGGGATTCTGCCGCACCTTGTCCTTGAACGACGTCACCCGCTCCAACTCGCCCAGGTAGGCGTTCATGTTGAGGAAGAGGTACAGCTCCGCCGTTTCGGGCAGGTCGCTCTGCAGGTATATCGTGCACCGCTCTGGATCCAGCCCCGCCGCCAGGTAGGCAGCCAGTATGGCGCTGGCGTCATTGTATATGCTGCCGGGCGTGGGGTGCGTCGTGAGCGAATGGTAGTCGGCCACGAAAAAGTAGCAGTCATACTCATCCTGCATTCGCACAAAGTTGCGCAGCGCGCCGAAATAATTGCCGAGGTGAAGATTGCCCGTGGGGCGCACACCGCTGCAAACTATATCTTTAGCCATAGATTGTCACTGTGTTGTTTACTGCAAAATTACAAAAAAAAACGCACGTGTGGAAATAATGTTGTAATTTTGCGCCACCAAACAACACCGCAGCAATGAGTATCGAGTTCATCTCGGCAGTAGTTCCGGTGGCACTGCTGCTTATCTTCGTCTACCGCAAAGACAAGATCCACCCCGAGCCCCTTGGCAAGCTGGTCCTCACCTTCTTCATGGGCTGCCTCAGCGTGCTCCCCGCCGCCGTGCAGGAGATGCTGCTCATGCCCTTCGCTCCGCAGGGCGCCGTGCCCGACGGGCTCTACTCCGGCTTCGTCGTGGCGGGCTTCAGCGAGGAACTGTGGAAGCTGCTGCTACTGCTGCTCGTCATCTGGCGCAGCCCGCACTTCGACGAGTACTTCGACGGCATCGTCTACGCCTGCTTCCTCTCCATGGGCTTCGCCTGCGTCGAGAACGTGCAATATGTGCTCGGCGGCACCGACCCCATGGGCACCGCCATCATGCGCGGCCTGCTGGCCGTGCCGGCCCATTTCCTCTTCGCCGTCACCATGGGCTACTACGTGTCGCTGGCCAAATTCGACCCGGCCCACCGGGGCTCCCACCTCGGCAAGGCGCTGCTCTTCCCTGTGCTGCTGCACGGCACCTACGACTCGCTCCTCATGGTGAGCGACAACCTGCAGGGCTCGTCAAGCCCGCTCGCCACCGTGGTGAGCATGGTGCTCTTCGCGGCCTTCATCTACTTCGACGTCAAGATGTGGCGCTGGGGGCTGCGGCGCATAGCGCGGATGCAGGAGCGTAGCCGCGAGAGCGACTTCAACCCGGCCGACCCCTTCGCCGGCTTCAAGTGGAACGTATAGCCAGGCACACCTCCCCCCACAGGCCACACCACGCCACACCCTGACGCACAGCCACTTGCGCCAAGTCTCTTTTATATAGCACTGAAAATCAGGCGAAAGAGGCACCAAGGCAATGTCAACACCGTCTGTTCTTCGATTGTTCTCCGATTGTTCTTCGATTGTTCTTCGATTTAATCTCGGAGAACAATCGAAGAACAATCGAAGAACAATCGAAGAACAGACGGCCCTGGCACGGCGGCAGCAGCCCGCCAAGAGCCCTCCGGCAGGGGGCGGCAGCCCGGTGTTTTTTGGCCGGGTCAGTTTTTTTTAGTATTTTTGCAGCCGGTTTGGTAGCCCGCGAGGGCTTGAAAAGGGAAGCCGGTGCAAGTCCGGCGCAGTCCCGCTGCTGTAAGCTCAACCAACTGAGACCCAAACATGAAGGCCACTGCGCACCGCCACAGGCGCGTGGGAAGGCCGGGTCGAGGAGAGCAAGCCAGAAGACCTGCCAAACCGCATTGTGCGGGCTACGCTTTCGAGGAAAAAGCATGCCGGCGGCCGCTGGGCGACAAACCCCGGCGCAGCCCTGTGCTTGTTTTTGCCAACCGTTGCGCGACAACCCGTACGCTGTCGATTGGGAAGAAGCAACAATAAAACTAAAAACAAGCATTATGGCAAAAAAACTACTGACATTCATCACCGGGCTGGGTATGCTCTGCGGAGTGGCCGCGGCCCAAAGCGAGGCTGTCTTCGCGGCCTCCGACATCGTCTACTGGGTGGGCGAGGGACAGAACGAGATGGTCTTCGTCGTGAACTGGGCCGACACCGCGCTGGCATGGGGCTACCGCTTCGACGACGAGGGCGTGGGCATGACCACCGTCATGGCCGACATTGCCGCCGCCGACCCGCGCTTCAACTACACCACCAGCGGCGGCTACCTGACCGACATCACCTTCAGCGAGAGCGACCAGCAGCACGCGGTCACCCCCGGCAACTACTTCAACCACACCAACAACGGCATAGCCTCCTCAGGCATGGGCTGCACCTTCGCCGACGGCGACTTCAGCAAGTGGGCCGACCCCAAGGCCGGTGTGGTGGTTGACAGCACCTACTATGACTATGGGGAATACAGCTTCTGGGACTACACCTACGTCTTCCCCATGACCATCCACGCCGTCAGCGCTCCCGAGGCGGAGGTCAGCGACGCCACCATCAACCCCTCGCAGATTGCCTTCTGGGCAGGCCGTGGCAGCCATAGCGCCATACTGGCGGTGAACTGGGCCGACCCCGACACCTGCCTGGCCTGGGGAGTGCGCTTCGACGAGGAGCTTACCGTCAAAGGCATGATGGACAGCGTGGCGGCAGCCGACGGCAGGTTCGCCTACGAAGCCGCAGGCTCTTTCCTGAGCGACATCGTGTATGCCGACAATGGCGACACCCTGCGCCTCACGACCTACTCCGACTCGCCCTACGGCAACTGGTGGACACTGCTGGTCAACGGCACCTCGAGCATGGACTACTTCACCAACCAGCCAGTGGCCGACGGCGACCTTGTGAAGTGGGGCGACCCTAACAGCGGCGTAGCTGTGGGCACCGACGAGTGGGGCATGGACATCATGGTGTGGACCACCAAGATAACCCCCGCCCAGCCCGCCAAGGGCGAGTTCTGCGGCGGTGTCGGCACCGAGGGCTGCAATGCCATCGCCGCCGACAGCAGCGCCATCCTGGCATGGGCCACGGCCTGCACCGTCACGCGCGGCCCGATGGACATCAGCGTCGAGGGCTCGCCCGCTGTCAGCTACGGCGACGACCAGATGGCTGTGGGTCCCGTGAGCATGAACGACAACCTCACGGTGGTGAGCCTCGGCGACGGGGGCAGCGCACTGCTCACTTTCGCCAAACCCATCAAGAACGGCAAAGGCCCCGACTTCGCGGTGTTCGAGAACTCATTCGACGACAACTTCCTGGAACTGGCCTTTGTCGAGGTGAGCTCTGACGGCGAGCGCTTTGTGCGCTTCCCGGCGGTGAGCCTCACCCAAACCGCCGTACAGACCGGCGGCAACGGCTCCACTGACCCGACCATGATCAACAACCTGGCGGGCAAGTTCCGCATGGGCTACGGCACCCCCTTCGATCTCGACGAGCTGAAGGACAGCACCGGCCTCGACGTGAACAGCATCACCCACGTGCGCATTGTCGACGTGGTTGGCTCCATCGACCCGCGCTACGGCACCCGCGACAGCCGCGGCAACCTCATCAACGACCCCTGGCCCACCGACAACTACAGCGGCGGCTTCGACCTGGCCGGTGTGGCTGTGCTGCACCAGCAGGGCGACGGCATTGACGACGTGGCGTCCGCATCGTTCACCGTCTACCCCAACCCCGCCACCGACGCCATAGTCGTGGCCGGAGCCGACGGCAGCGAGGCAGTGCTTTACGACGCCACGGGCCGCAGACTGATGAACTTCACCGTGCGCGGCGCCCAGTGCCGTGTCGACCTCGGCCAGCTGGCAGGCGGCGTCTACATGCTCCGCATTGGCAGCGCAGTGCAGAAGATAGTGAAGCGATAGCCGCATCATGCCATATTGGCAACAAACCTGAGGGTGCCCTGCAAGGCACCCTCTTCCTTTTCCCGGCCGACGAGCCGCAGTCCACGTCCACAGCCAGGCACACCCACCGGCGCGCGGCGTGGCCGGTACAAAAAAGATGCGGCCGGGGCATGGCCCCGGCCGCATGGCATTACTGTGTGACAACAGTTTGGTTCAGCCCTCAATCTCGGCACGGACCTTCTTGAAGGCCTCGATGCACTTGTCGAGATGCTCGTGCTCGTGGGCGGCACTCACCTGCACACGAATGCGAGCCTGACCCTTGGGCACCACCGGGTAGCTGAAGCCCGTGACGAAGATGCCCTCCTCCTGCATACGGTCGGCGTAGCGGGCGGCCTTGGCGGCGTCGTAGATCATCACGGCGCAGATGGCGCTCTCGCTGGGCTTGCAGTCGAAGCCCTCCTCCTTCATGCGGCGCAGGAAGTAGTCGGTGTTCTCGTGCAGCTTGTCCTGCAGGGCGTTGGTCTCGCTCATCAACTCGAACATGCGGATGCCAGCCGCCACGAGGCCGGGCGCCATCGAGTTGCTGAACAGGTAGGGACGGCTGCGCTGGCGCAGCATGTCGATAATCTCCTTGCGGCCGGTGGTGAAGCCGCCCATGGCGCCGCCGAAGGCCTTGCCGAGCGTGCCGGTGAGTATCTCCACCTTGCCGCGCAGGTTGTAGCGCTCGGTGACGCCGCGCCCCGTCTTGCCGACCACACCGGCCGAGTGGCTCTCGTCGACCATCACCATGGCGTCGTACTTCTGCGCCAGCTCATAGATCTTGTCGAGGGGGCACACATTGCCGTCCATCGAGAAGACACCGTCGGTGACGATGATGCGGAAGCGGTTCTTCTGCGCGGCCTTGAGCTGCTCCTCAAGGTCGGCCATGTCGGCGTTGGCGTAGCGGTAGCGCTGGGCTTTGCAGAGGCGCACACCGTCGATGATGGAGGCATGGTTGAGGGCGTCGCTGATGATGGCGTCCTCCTCGGTGAGCAGGGGCTCGAACACACCGCCGTTGGCGTCGAAGCAGGCGGCGTAGAGGATGGTGTCCTCGGTGCCGAAGAACTCGGCTATCTTCTTCTCAAGCTGCTTGTGCAGGTCCTGGCAGCCGCAGATGAAGCGCACCGACGCCATGCCGTAGCCACGGGCGTCCATGCCGCGCTTGGCGGCCTCAATCAGCTCGGGGTTGTCGGCCAGACCCAGGTAGTTGTTGGCGCAGAAGTTGAGGCACTTCTTGCCCTTCACCATAATCTCGGCGCCCTGCGCGCTCTCTATGACGCGCTCGTGCTTGTAGAGGCCGGCGGCTTCGATGTCGGCCAGCTCTTTCTGAAGATGCTGTTGAAATTTAGTGTACATATTGACAGTGTTTTATATCATTTGTCGATTTGTGCCGCCCCAACCGGGGGAATATGCAAAATTACTAAAAAATAATTACGCGGCAAAAAAAACATGAGGCCGCCTCACTCCTGCGCCGAGCACCGCCCGGCGCCGCCCAAGCGGCAACCAGCCCCACCCCATTGCCACAACTTGAGCGGGGCTCATTCCATACATTATTGACATTCAACGCATTGCACAAATATTTCACAACCGAACAGGAGTGTCACATAATTCACTGTAAATCAGCATAAAGTATAGACCAACTCCTACTCATCTCCTACTCAACACCTACCCATCGCCTTGTCAACACCTACATGTGTAGGCATTGAGCAGGTGTTGTGCAGGTGTTGACATATGGTTATCAGCATCTTGGGGCATAAAAAAAGCGGCGCGACGGCAGGTTTCTGCCGTCGCGCCGCAGTGGCTTAGCCGGAGGGTTATCCGCGCACCAGGCGGAAGGTGTCGGTGGCGATGACCAGCTCCTCGTCGGTGGTGACGATGACGGTGGCCACGCGCGAGTCGGGAGTCGAAATCACCACGTCCTCGCCCATCACTCCATCGGTCTTCGAGAAGTCGACCTTGATGCCGAGGCACTCCATGTTCTCGAGTATAGGGTGGCGCATGAACCAGGCGTTCTCGCCGATGCCGCCAGTGAAGAGCAGCAGGTCGCAGCCGCCCATCTCGGCCATGTAGCCGCCGATGTAGCGTTTCACGCGCTGGGCGAACATGTCGAAAGCGTAGGTGGCGCGCTCGTCGCCCGCGTTGCGGGCGGCGTTGATGTCGCGCATGTCCTGCTTGTCACCGCTCACGCCGAGCAGGCCGCTCTGCTTGTAGAGCATCCGGGTGAGTTCCTTGACGGTGATGCCCTGGTCGAGGAGGTAGAGGATCACGCCGGGATCCACGTCGCCGCAGCGCGAGCCCATGACGAGGCCTTCGAGCGAGGTCATGCCCATGGTGGTGTCGACGCTGCGCCCGTGGTCGATGGCTGCGATGGAGGCGCCGCTGCCAAGGTGGCACGAGATGATCTTCAGGTCGTGCCAGTCGCGGCCTATCATGCGCGCGGCCTTCTCGGCCACGAACTTGTGGCTGGTGCCATGGAAACCGTAGCGGCGCACGCCGTACTTCTCGTACATCTCGTAGGGCAGGCCGTAGAGGTAGCTCTTGGGAGGCAGGGTGGAGTGGAAGGCGGTGTCGAACACGGCCACCTGCGGCACTCCGGGCAGCACCTCGCGCATGGCGTAGATGCCCGCCAGGTTGCCAGGGGTGTGCAGCGGAGCCAGCGGCTCGAGGCTCTTGATCTGGGCTATCACCTCGTCGGTCACCACCACGCTCTCCTTGAACAGCTCGCCGCCATGGGCTATGCGGTTGCCCACGGCCCCCACCTCGTCGATGTGGCCGATGACGCCGATTTCCTTGTCGACCAGCGCGGCCAGCACTATGCGTATGCCCTCCACGTGGTTGGGTATAGGCAGCTGCTCGTAGTGCTTCTTGCCGTTATACTTGTGTGTGAACTCGCCCATTTCCAAGCCTATGCGTTCCAGCACGCCTTTCGCCATGACGCGGGCCTCGCCCTCCATGTCGAACAGCTGATACTTGATTGATGAGCTTCCGCAGTTAAGAACCAGTACTTTCATTTATGCTGTGTTATTTTTTTGGTTTACAAACCATTTTCGGCCAGTGCCGCCAACTTTGCGGCAGCCAAAATTACTAAAAAAAAACGACATGGGTCGCGCCAGTCATTTTTTTTTAGTAACTTTGCGCACCGAATAATGGAAAAGATATGAGAAAACTGTTTGCAACACTTGTTGTTATGCTGGCCGCATTCCCGGCCGTGGCCGATGAGGGCATGTGGATACCGATGCTGCTGCAACGCAACGAGGCCGCCATGCAGCGCGCCGGTATGCGCATCACGGCGCAGGACATCTACGACGTGAACAACGCCTCGCTCAAGGACGCAGTGATGCTTTTCGGCAGCGGCTGCACGGGCGAGTTTGTGAGCCACGAGGGGCTGGTGCTCACCAACCACCATTGCGGCTACTCGCAGATTGTGAGCCACTCCACGGTGGAGCACGACTATCTCACCCACGGATTCTGGGCCATGACGCGCGGCGAGGAGCTGGTGTGCCCTGGCCTTACGGTGACCAGGCTGGTGCGCATGGAGGACGTGACCGGGCGGGTGCTTGAGGGCATTGACGGCACTACCTCCGAGCAGGACCGCGAGAAGATTGTGGACGCCAACTCGAAGCGGGTGATCGCCGAGGCCGTCGGCGGCACGCACTACAGCGCCGTCATCAAGCCTTTCTACTATGGCAACCAGTACTTCATGTATGTCAACGAGGTGTTCCGCGATGTGCGTCTGGTGGGTGCCCCGCCAAGCAACATCGGCAAGTTCGGCGGTGACACCGACAACTGGATGTGGCCGCGCCACACGGGCGACTTCTCCATGTTCCGCGTCTATGTGGACCGCGACGGCAAACCGGCCGACTACAGTCCCGACAATGTGCCATACCAGCCGCTGAAGCACCTGGAGATAAGCCTCAAGGGTGTGGAAGAGGGCGACTTCACTTTCGTTTTCGGCTATCCCGGCACCACGCGCCGCTACGTGACCCACGACCACGTGGCGCTGACCGCCGGCGAGGAGAACCCGGTGCGCATCGCCCTGCGCGACATCCGCCTTGCCCACTACAACGCCGCCATGCAGCGATCGGCGGCGCAAAGGCTGAAGTATGCCTCGCGCGTGGCCAACATAGCCAACGGATGGAAGAAGTGGCAGGGCGAGAGCCTCGGCATAGAGCGGCTGCACGGCGTGGAGCAGAAGATAGAGCAGGAGGAGCAGTTCCGCCGCTGGGCGCAAGACAAGCCCGAGTACAGCGGTGTGCTCGACAGCCTGGAAGCCAACTACGCCAAGCTGCGCGAGGTGGAGCTGGAGTGGGTCTACTTCGGCGAGGGGGTACTTGCCAGCGACTTCATGCAGCGCGCCTTCAAGCTCTGCAACCTGCTGCGTATTCAGGACGACGACGACCTCGAGGCCGCCGCACAGAGGATGCTGGCCGAAAGCCGCGCCTATTTCGAGGACTTTGACCAGCACTCGGAAGTGGACCAGGCCATCTTCATCGAGACCATGTTCTACACGTGGGAGCACGGCTACGCCCCCTACTTCAACAAGAAGTACCATAACGAGAAAGATCTTGGCGACATGCTGACGCAATGCTACAACAAATCCATTCTCAACAATCCCAAGAAGCTGGAGAAACTGCTCGCACTGCCGGCCGACAAGCTTCGCCGCGAACTGCTGCTTGGCATCGGCAAGAAGGACATGGCGCTCAACCTCGTCGGCGAAGCTTATACCTACTCCTACAGCGAGGCAAAGCGCCGTCAGAACAACTCCGCAACGAACAACATCCAGCGCCTGATGCGCACCTACATAAAAGGCATGATGGAGCAGTACCCTGACAGCAACTTCTTCCCCGACGCCAACCTAACGCTGCGTGTGGCCTACGGCCATGTGGAGGGCTTCAAACCCAAGGATGCCGTCTACTACACACCCTACAGCACCATCGACGGAATAATGGAGAAAGAGAACCCCGACGTCTACGACTACGTGGTGACCCCGCGCCTCAAGGAGTTGTGGAGTGCCAGGGACTACGGCCAGTATGCCAACGCCAAGGGTGAGCTGCCAGTGGCCTTCATTGCCACCAACCACACCACCGGCGGCAACAGCGGCAGCCCTGTGCTCAACGCCGACGGACAGCTGGTGGGCATCAACTTCGACCGCTGCTGGGAGGGCACCATGAGCGACCTGCTGTTCGACCCGGCATACTGCCGCAACATTTCGCTCGACATCCGCTACTGCCTCTTCATCATCGACAAGTACGCCGGTGCACGCCACCTGGTGGATGAGATGACGCTGGTAGAAAGGTAGCCGCACCAGTACAAATAGAGTTCCTCGCCACAGAGTGACACTCTAATTTCAGTTGCGTTTGCCGCTGGGATATACTCTTTGTTTTTTTTCAGCGCAGGTGCAATAATAGTGGCTGGCGGTGCGTTGTGCAGGTTATGAAGAAGATTGTTGTACTGACCGGTGCGGGAATAAGCGCTGAAAGCGGCATATCCACGTTCCGCGACGCGGACGGTCTGTGGGAAAAATACCGCGTGGAGGACGTGGCGACACACGAGGCATACGAGCGCAACCCGGCAATGGTGCTTGACTTTTACAACCAGAAGCGGCGCCAGCTCTTCTCGGCACAACCCAATGAGGCACACCGCCAGTTGGTGCGCCTCGAAGAACGCTACGAGGTCGTCATCGTGACGCAGAATATTGACAACCTGCACGAGCGGGCGGGCTCGTCGCATGTGCTGCACCTGCACGGTGAGTTGACGAAGGCTCGGTCAGACGTGAACCCGGATCTAATCATAGAAATTGGCAATCGCGACATTCACATGGGCGACCTTGCACCCGACGGAACACAGCTGCGCCCGCACATCGTGTGGTTCGGTGAGGCTGTGCCTAACATTGAGCCCGCCGCCGCTATTTGCTCGAATGCCGACATTCTCATAGTGATAGGCACTTCGCTGGCGGTCTATCCGGCCGCAGGGCTAATCAGCTACGTGCCGCCACAGGCCGACTGCTACGTGGTAGACCCCAAAGAGGTGCCAACCCGGCGCAAGGTCACATTCTTACGCGATGTGGCCACACGCGGCGTGGCCAAACTTGTAAACCAACTAATGCAATGAATACAATACTGTTCGTCGCCATCATGGCATTGGCCATTCTCGGCACACTGGCCATTGCGGGCGCCATCTTCAACCATGTGGCAAAAGGATGGTTCAAGAACCAGCAGAAGCAGCAGATGCTGCAACTGAAGATGCAGGAAAGGGCTGAATCACTTAAGGCAGTCACCCCCATACGACTGCAGGCCTACGAGCGCATTGCACTCTTTCTGGAGCGCATACGCCCCGACTCGCTTGTGCTGCGATGCTTCCAGCCTGGCATGGACTTGCGCCTGCTGCAGGGAGTCATGACAAAGAACATCCGTGATGAGTGGGAGCACAACCTCTCGCAGCAGGTATACGTCAGCGCGGGGCTGTGGGCAGCAGTGCGTGAGGCAAAGGACGAGATGGTGAACCTGGTGAACAGCTCGGCGGTGCAGCTGACAGACACGGCCGACCCCACACGGCTTGCAGCCTCCATTTTCGCGTCGGCAGCAGGGCACTCGCCCGTGGATGGTGCGCTTGACGCTCTGCACAAAGAGATAGCAGACCTGTTCGGATGAGGGGTATTGCCACGATGACAGTGTTGACGGCGGTGCTGCTTCTCGGCTCATGCGCCCGGCAAGGCTACCCCAGCGGTGGCCCGAAAGACACTGCCCCCCCGGCCGCACTCGGGTGCGACCCACCAAACGAAAGCCGCAACTTCACCTCGCGCCAGTTCTTCATACGCTTCGACGAGTATGTTGTGCTGCGCAACGCGGATGCAAACGTGCTGGTGTCGCCCCCCATGTCGACAAAACCCGAATATACAACAAAGGGTAAAGGAGTGCTGGTCAAACTGAAAGACACGCTCAAACCAGCCACCACATACCTTTTCCAGTTCAAGGAAGCAATTGCCGATTTCAACGAAGGCAACCTGCTGCCCAGCTACGAGTACGTATTCAGCACCGGCTCGCAGATGGACACCATGATGCTGGCAGGGCGGGTGGTACGTGCCCGCGATGGTAAGCCGTGGGGAGAACCGCTGGCCGTTAGCGCAATACAGCAGGGTGACAGCACGCCGACATTCGTCACACGCACCGACAAAGACGGCCTGTTCGCCCTTCACTACATACCCGCAGGCAACTACCGGCTGCTTGCCATGGACGACAAGAACGGAAACTGGATGCCCGACACGACCGAGGCTGCCGCGTGGGACACCACGTTCTTTGCCGCCACCGACAGCATAGACAGCCTGAGTACAGCTACCCTGTGCATCTCCCAACCCGACCGCCAGAGGCAGCGGCTGCTCAACGCAGAGTTCACCTCGCCCGGCCACATCCGGATAATCACGCAGTTGCCCATGGTGTCGCCCGCACTCACCGGAGCACCGCTACGAAGTTCCCTCGGACGCAGGGGCGACACACTGACGGTGTGGCTGCTTGACGAGCGTTGCGACTCAACCATGCTTGTCCTGACCGACAATGGCCTCGCCGACACGTTGCGCCTGCGCTACCGCAAGCCTGCGCAGAAGGGGCGCAAAGGGCAACAGCTGCCAGAGACAAAGGAGGCACTGGTAATTCCTCTATGCGACGGCCAAAAGGCATTCTACGACAGTCTGCAACTGGCCTTCCGGAACCCAATAGCCAGCATGAGCGACAGCGCCGTGATACGCGTCATGAGGCTCAAAGACAGCACCGAGGCCAATTATAGGCTGCGGCTCGACAGTACAGGCCTAACAGCCACAATCATGGCCACACTGCATTCGGGCGAAGAATACTCCGCCAAGATGGACGCAGGCCTTTTCACCGATATTTACGGGCACCCGAACGACAGCCTGGCCTTCCGCATGAAACCGCAGGACTACGGCACACTCACCGTCAGCATCACCAACCACATGCCAATGCCTCTGGTAATCGAGGTCCTTGACGGCAAAGACACTGTCGTACGCCATCAAACGTTGGTCACCGACGGCAAGGTGCGCTTCTCACACCTTCCGGCTGGCGACTACCGCATCCGTGCTGTGCTCGATGCCGACAGCAACGGCCGATGGACCACTGGCGACTACACCACCGGACGGCAACCCGAAGGGTTCCTGATTTGCGAGAAGACACTGCAACTGCGCGAGAAATGGGAGATTGAGGAGCAGTGGACTGTAGAAAAGAAAGAACCCCGCAGCTCCACCAACCGACGTGCCGGAGGCGCAGCCCGCCATGATGGGCCAATAGCACCCATTACCCTGCCGCCGATAAAAAGCGCCGACTGATGCCCAAGAAACTGCTCACCGGGCTATTCTGGATTTTGCTTGCAAACCTTATTGTCAAGCCTTTGTGGCTACTTGGCATAGAGGTCGGTGTGCAGAACGCAGTGGGCAACTCAATGTACGGTCTCTATTCCGCCGTATTCAACCTGGCCTACATCCTCAACATCCTTCTCGACCTGGGGCTGACCAACTTCAACACCCGCAACATAGCCCGCCACCCGCACCTCATAGGCAAACACATGGGAGGCATTCTTGGCATCAAGTTGTGCCTGCTGGCTCTTTATGTTGTGGCCGCGTTCACCATCGGGGCATTGCTTGGCTACGGTTCCGATGAGTTCAGCCTGCTGGCGTGGCTGTGCCTGGCGCAGTTCCTCAATTCACTGATACTCTACCTGCGCAGCAACTTCGAGGCACTGTTGCTCTTTCGCTGGGACAGCCTCTTCTCCATTCTCGACCGGCTGCTGATGATTGCTATCTGCGGGATGCTTCTTCGCGGCCCCTACGCCGACCGGTTCACCATCTTGTGGTTTGCCAAGGCTCAAGTGGCCGCCTATGCCATCACAGCCGTCTCAGCCCTTGTTGTTATCGGAAGAAGGGTCCACCTGCGGAAGCTCCGCTGGAACCGGGTGTTTTTCATTGCCATCCTGCGGAAGAGTGCGCCCTATGCGCTGCTTGTGCTGCTGATGGCATCGTACAATCGACTTGACCCAATACTGCTCAGACTGATTTCCGGAAGCGACGAGGCTGGCATATATGCCGGGGCATTCCGGCTGCTCGACGCCCTCACGATGGTGACCTACCTTGTCAGCGTTCCTCTGCTGCCGATATTTTCCAGGCAAACGGCCTGTGCCGACCACGAGGGACTGGTGCAGAGCGTGAGGCTTGTATTCGCTCCTACAATGGCTTTCGCCATCGGCGCGTCAATCACGCTCTCCGCCATGGCCTCACCATTGATGGAGGCAATGTACAACACATCATCCGAGCGCTACGCGGCAGTGTTCAGACTCCTCGTGTTCGGCATCATTCCCATTGGGGTGACCTATATCTTTGGCACCCTGCTCACCGCTGGCGGACGGCTGCGCGAACTCAACATCTTCGCAGCCTCAAGCCTTCTGCTCAACGCCGCACTCAACCTGGCACTCATTCCCCGCCTTGGAGCAACAGGGTCGGCCTGGGCAAGCCTGTCGGCGCAGGGCATGATGGCTGCGGCACAGGCCTGGCTGGCAATGCGCGTCTACGCGCTGCCAACCGCGTCGTTGCGACTGTGGAGGCTTGCGCTGTTCACGCTGCTAATGCTTGCCGTCAACACAGCAGCAGCACGGCTGGCATTGGCCTGGCAACTGTGGATGGCTGCCGCCGTATTCATTGCACTGGTGTCAGTGCCGCTGCTCCGCCTGGCCGACCCTCGCGAGGTCGCGAAGATGCTGCGACAGTCTGCCGGCACCCTGGCCCAATAAAAATTCCCCGCCTCGAAAGGCAGGGAACACCAAAACAATCTCAAACAAAATGTCTTCTTTACATTGCGTTCACTTTACGCATCACCTTCGACTTCAGGTTCGAGGCTTTGTTCTTGTGAATCACGTTGCGCTTGGCCAGCTTGTCGATGATGCTGATCATCTTGGGCATACGCTCAGCGGCAACCGCTTTGTCTTCGAGAGCACGGAAGTCACGCAGAGCATTGCGCATGGTCTTGGCGTAATAACGGTTCTCCACTCTCTTCTTTTCGCTTGCGCGAATTCTTTTTTTAGCAGACTTGTGATGTGCCATAAATCGTTATTGTTCTTTTTTTGTTGTTCTTTTTCGTCTGTACCGCGTGCGGGATTCGAACCCGCGATTTTAAGAATGAAAATCTTACGTCCTGGGCCAACTAGACGAACGCGGCGCTTGCTTCTCTCCAAAAAGCGGGTGCAAAAATACTAACAATTTCAGACATGGACAAATTTTTTTCAACCGCAGCGGTTAATATCTCGTCCACACAATCAGTTATCTGCCTGAAACCTAAACCCTAAACGCTTGCCTGTGACCAATGATTTTTTGTCGAGGTTGTAGCGCATCTCCCCTACCGACACCACCTTCACCTCATCGAATGGGGGTGTCAACAAATCGAAATTGGTGGTGTACTCGATGGCGCTCTCAACCACCTGCCGCACAGCATCACTGTCAATCAGCGCGTTGCCGAAATTCGTGTAGAGCATACCCAGCTCACGCTTGCCCTCAATGAAGTAGTGCCGCTCCTTGTTCACAAACAGTCGTCCGATGAGGTAGCCGAGGTCGTTGTCACGCTGGTAGAGGAACGAATCGGCCAGGAAATTGTAGATGTGAATCACGCCGCAGTATGACCGCTGCGCGTCCTCGCGTATGTATGATGACTTCATGACCTGATGGTCGCGCGAGAACTCGAACACATTGGTGTGCATCATGAAGAGCAGTATGTCGCCACCAAACTTGAGCTCGAACTCAAAGTCGCCGCGATCGGTAAAATCGAAGGCCACATCGCGCCCCTCGTCACGGCCGCACTGGCGGAACTCGTCTACCAAAGTCCTCGACTGCTCGCGGAACATCTCAAACACCTCTTTGGTGGTGCGGTATACATTCTGTTTGAGCGTGCTCTTGCCGAACACCAGCTCCTTCAACTGACTGTTGTTGTCCATTGTCTGTGTTAAGTGTTTCTTTCTCCGCGTCGCCACGGCTGCCATGCCTCGTGTTGACGCCCGTACCTAACGTTGCGACCCGACAAATATTGCACACATCTTGCAAAAAAACACCACTGCGGATTGCATTTTTCTGCGAAGTGCCACGCTGCTGCGCAGAACATAAAACCGACTGTTCTTCGACTGATGTCCGATTGTTCTCCGATTGTTCTTCGATTTAATATCGAAGAACAATCGAAGAACAATCGGAGAACAATCGAAGAACAGACGGTGTTGACATTGCCCTGACGCGCAAACAAGCTGGAAGTCAATACATTGCAAAAGCAACCAACCATAATACATTATAAACCAGCACAATACCTATGACCAAAGACGACTTCCCGCCGCCCGGCACACTGCCATCACCAACCTAAGCGGGAGGGTGATAGAGGTATGCCTTTGGCCGGTTTTTGGCAAGTTGAAGACATGGCGGCGAGGCCATTTTGCAACCTGTCGAGTCCGCCCCACGAGGCTGGCGAAACAATATCGTTTGCCAATTTCGCAAAAATGTAGTATCTTTGCACCGCGATAGCCTGCCACATCGGCAGGCGAAAGAAACTGAAGGATTAACCAAGCAACAACACTGCCAACATGATAACAATCGGAATAACCGGCACGCTGGGCGCGGGCAAGGGAACCATAGTAGACTACCTGGTGAGCAGCCGCGGCTTTGTGCACTACTCTGTGAGGGCGTTTCTCACCGAGGAAATAAAGCGTCGTGGGCTGGAGGTGAACCGCGACACGATGACACTGGTCGCCAACGACCTGCGCGCGCAGCACACGCCGTCGTGGATTGTGGAGCAGCTCTACGACAAGGCTGCCCTGTCGGGCTGCAACTGCATCATAGAGAGTATCCGCACGCCGGGCGAGGTGGAGGCGCTGCGCGGCAAGCAGGGGTTCTACCTCTTTGCCGTCGACGCCGACCCGAGGGTGCGCTACGAGCGCGCCGTGCTGCGAGGCTCGGAGACCGACCACATCGACTTCGACACATTCATGGCCAACGAGCGTCGCGAAATGGACAACACCGACCCCAACAAGCAGAACCTGGCCTACTGCATAGGGCAGGCCGACTTCCGCTTCGACAACGGCGGCACGATAGAGCAGCTGAACGAGCAGGTGGAGTCTGTGCTGGAGCAGATCACCTACCGCAGGCCGTCGTGGGACGAATACTTCATGGAGCTGGCGCGCAGCGTCAGCAAACGCGCCACGTGCGACCGTGGCCGCTCGGGCTGCGTCATTGTGAAGGATCGCCAGCTGCTGGTGAGCGGCTACGTCGGGTCGCCCAGCGGGCTGCCACACTGCGACGAGGTGGGGCACCTCTTCCGCCGCACCATCGACGCCGACGGCCACATATCAAACCACTGCGTGCGCACCGTCCACGCCGAGCAGAACGCCATCTGCCAGGCGGCGCGCCGAGGCATAGCACTCGACGGCGCCACGCTCTACTGCCGCATGACCCCATGCCGCACATGCGCCATGCTGATCATCAACTGCGGCATTAAACGCGTGGTGTGCGAGCGGAAATACCATGCGGGAGCCGAAAGCGAGGAGCTGCTGCGCCAGGCCGGGGTGAAGATTGAGTTTTTCCACGACGAGATACAGCAGTACGCCAATCAGTAGCCAGCACCCACGCGCTCCTCTACAATCGCCGCCAGCTCGGCGGCAGGGCGCGTGGCGTCGAGCCATTCTATGCGCACCCCGCAGCGCTCCATGCGGCGGAACCACGTCATCTGCCTCTTTGCAAAACGGCGTATGTCGGTGAAAAGATCGCGGAACATCTCGTCCTCGGTGCACTGGCCAAGCAGCATCCGCGTGACGTGGCGGTACTCAAGGCCAAAGCGGAGCAGACGTTGTGGCGGCACGCCCTCGTCCATCAGGCGCCGCACCTCGTCGGTCATTCCCTCGTCGAGGCGACGGCGCAGCCGGCTCTCAATACGGCCAATCACCAGCGACCGCTCAAGCCTCATGCCAAACACAGCGTGGCGCATTGGCGGCAAGTGGGTGTAGGCGTCGGGGTTGGCGGCGGCATAGCGTTGTATCTCAAGCGCACGCAGCAAGCGCTCACGCGATTCGGTGTCAGTGTGGTTGTGCAGAGGGCCATACGAGGCCAGCTCGGCAGCCAGGTCCTCGTCGGTGCGGCTCTGCGTACTGGCGCGGAAAAGGGGGTCAATGGGCGCGTCGGCCAGATGGTAGCCCCGCACCACAGCGTCGACATACAGCCCCGTGCCGCCACAAAGCACAGGCTGCCGACCACGCCCTGCAATGTCAAGATATGCGTCCTTGAAGTCGTTAAGAAAGCGGTAGGCGGAATATTCCTCGCGCGGGTCGCAGATGTCAATCAGATGGTAGGGCACCTGCACGCCGCCCACAGAGTAATCGGCCAGGTCTTTGCCCGTGCCCAGATCCATGCCGCGGAACACCTGCCGCGAGTCGGCGCTTATCACCTCGCCGCCCACACGGGCAGCAAACTCGGCCGCCAGGCGGGTCTTGCCGGTAGCCGTCGGTCCCAGCAGGGTGACCAGCAGCCCGCCGCTACTCATCGAAGAAGACCAGCTTGGCACGCTGCTTGTCGAACTCGTATTCGCCAAACTGGCGCAGGCCGGTGCGGTTGATGATGAACTTGTAGTCTATGCCCTTCACCACTATCACCTCTACATTGCTCTGTCGCTGCTCGCCGATTTGCATCTCCTTGAAGACAAGCAGCGCGCGGTCCACGATGTTGCCCTCCGGGTCGAAGCTCTCGTCGCGCATGGGGAAGTCCTCCTTGGTGATGCGCTGCTGATAGAGCAGGTTCATGGCCTCTTCCCATGAAATGGCTATCGGCTCAAGGTAGCGCTCGTCAATCAGCATCGGCACTTGCTGCGAACTGTTGATTATGCAGTTGATCTCGCCGCGCGTGGAGTTCACCATGGTCACGTCGATAGTGCTTTCATCGTGTATGATGGCAGGCTTGCTTTGGCCTGACACGTCGTCAAGGCGGTCGTCGACCAGGTTCACCACCTTGCCGCCGTCGCTGGAAGCCAGGCCCGCAATGTCGCGCCGCGACACATAATCGTCACGCAGCACGAGGAACTCAATGCGACGGTTGAGCGAGTGCGCTGCTTGCTGGCGGTCGCCGCTGAGGGTGTTGATGTAGTCGCACTCCATCACCGAGCCCTTCTCGAATGTGTAGGCCTTGCCGTTGACGGTGACCGTCATGTCCTCGTCGAGCACACGCGGCACACGGTCGGCGTAGCCTTTGGCCACCAGTCGCTCACGCTCGATGCCACGGTTGGCAAGATAGTCCACCACCGTCTGTGCACGCCGCTGCGAGAGGGTGTCATTTGTGAGACCCAAGTAGGGCTGGCAGTCGGTGTGCGAGCGGATCTCGACCACAAGGCCGGGGTTGTTCTCCATGATGATGAGCAGGTCCATGAGCGAATCCATGAACTCGCCCTTGAGCTCGGTGCGAGCCAGGTCGAACCTAATCTCGGGCAACACAACCGGAGTGCGTGGCACAGGATCCATGCGGAAGTCGTGCTTGATGTACTTGTTGGTGTTGTAGCCGCGTGTACTCTCCGACCCTTCGATGCTGTAATAGTTCTTTTTCGAGAGGTACATCTTGTACACCACGTCGCGGCGCACCACGGTGCTGTCGAACTTGTAGTAGCCACGGCGGTCTGTGCGGGTCTCATGCTCGCTGCCGTCGCTGCCCACCAGCTTGATGGTGACATCCTGCATGAGCTGCATCGACTTCTCGTCGCGCACAGTGCCCTCGATGCTGTAGTTGAGGGCAGGCAGCTCAAAGTAGAAGAGGTCGTCGTTCACAGGCAGAGTGCGGCTCTTGTTCTGATTGGCCAGCAGACGGTTGTGCGGGTCGGTGAACGGACGGTTGGACGAGAAGTAGCCACGCTCAAGCACACGGCTGGTCGGCTCCTCGGGGTAGAACACGATGCTCAACTCGTCGTAGGAGGAGTTGATCGGCACGCCGAGGTTCTGCGGGAAGTCAAACTTGCCGGTGGGGCGCAGCTGGGCCGAGAAGAGGTCCTGTCCACCCACGCCGGGATGGCCGTCGCTGGAGAAATAGAGCAACGAGTCGCCGCGCAGCAGGGGCATCACCTCGCGTCCGGGGGTGTTGATGACCGAGGTGAGGTTCACCGGCCGGCCAAAGTCGTCGGCCACACTCTTGCGGGTGGCTTTCCAAAGGTCGTACTCGCCAAAGCCGCCCGGCATGTCGCTGGAGAAATAGATGGTCAGCCCGTCGCTCGACACCGCCGGGTAGAGGTAGTTGTAGGCCGAGTCGCCCAGCACCACAACCACCGGCTCGCTCCACTCACCGGCGGCCGGCTCGGTGGCGGCCTCCTGCTTGGAGCCGGCGCCCTTCTTCTTGTCGGCAGCCGTCGACTTCTTGACCGGAGCCTTCTTCTGCGACTTCTTCTTGTCGAGCGTGGCCGCGGCCCGCTGCGACACGTAGATGCGGCAGCCCATCACCTCGCGCTCGCGGATGTCGCAGCGCGTAAAGTAGACGGTGTTGCCGTCGGGCGAGAAGCAGGGCTCACCCTCGTTCACCTTGCTGTTGATGCGCCCGCTCTTGTCGAAAGGCTCCGGACGGTCGGACCAACGGCCGTTGCGGTCCTGGAACACCTGGTACAGGTCGCTGAACGCCTGGTTGGTCCAGGGGTCGGCGTTGAGACCCTCGCCCTCGGCAAAGCGCGAGGTGGTGAATATGAGCTTGGTAGTGTCGTCGCCGACGAAGCGCGGAGCCCAGTCGTTGTACTCGCTGCTCCACTCGTCCATCTTCGTGACCTCATGGCGCGTGCGGTTGATGCTCAACTGGTTGGCATAGACCAGCGACTTCTGGCGGTTGCGGGCGTAGCTGTCGCCAGGCTCCATCTGAAGATATTTCGTGTAGAACTGGTCGGCCTCCTCGAACTTCTCCTCGAAGCGGCACATCTCGGCCAGGTTGAAGTACAGCTTGCGCTCCTTCTCGGCATAGCCCTCGGTGGCAAGCCTCTTGTATATACGCTCGGCATGAGGGTAGTCGTACATCATGCGGTAGCACTCCGCCATCTGGAAGTAAAGGCGGCTCTTCTCGGCCTGGTTGCCCTTGATGCGCTCGTAGGCCTTGGTGTACTGCTCCAAAGCCTCGACGAAGCGGTTCTGGTCGAAAAGGTTGTCGGCTTTCTCGGCCAGGCTCTTCTGTGCCTGTGCACCGGAGGCGACAAACATGGCCATAAACAGCAGCGCGATGCCCTTCTTGAGAGTTTTCATATATCTTCCTCTTGCTTTATTCTGTGTTGTATCAATGCGTCAACCAACCCTTTGCAGGCACGCCAAGGCGCACCCGGCAGGGTTGTTTTGGTGCGCTAAATTACAAAAAAAAACCGACATGGCGAAAAAAACTTTGCCTCGCAGAAGCAATCGCCCGCCGGCACAGCCTCACCCAACCCTCACGCAACCGCCTCAATCAACGCGCTGACACCGCCTCAAGGCCGTCTGTTCTTCGATTGTTCTCCGATTGTTCTTCGATATTAATTCGAAGAACAATCGAAGAACAATCGGAGAACAATCGAAGAACAGACGGTGTTTGTATTGCCCCAATGCCTCGAAAGAGCCCTGCCTACGGCCACCGACCCATACCCTGCGCCAGCCTCCGTCGCCAATCAATCTTTTTTTACCTTATGCGGAAAAAATGCGTACCTTTGCGAGTGGGCGCAAAATGCGCCCATCACACAACAACACTGAAACACAACACACTATGATGAAAAAGATTGCAATCATGCTGATGGCCGCCGCTGCCGTGCTCACGCCGATGGCTGCCGGCGCACAGAACCCTTTCGCAAAAAGAGGCGCAAACGACATGAGCGAAAAGAAAATCCTCGTTGCCTGCTTCAGTTGGAGCGGCAACACCAAGGCGGCAGCACGCCACATTGCCGACAAGCTCGGGGCCGACTGGTTCGAGATCAAACGCGTGCAGCCCTACCCTGCCGATTACGACGACTGCACCCGCGAGGCCAAGGCCGAGAAGGAAAGCGGCAAGCGCCCGGACATACTGGGCAAGGTGCCCGGCATGGAGCGCTACGACGTGGTGTTCGTGTGCGTGCCGGTGTGGTGGTACACAGCGCCGATGCCGGTCTTCACGTTCCTCGAGGACTACGATTTCAAAGGCAAGCTGGTGATACCCTTCTGCACGGCCTACACCGCCGAGTACGAGACGCTGCGCGACATCGCCAAGGCCACACCCCACAGCGACCACCGCGACGGCCTGTGCATCGTCACGCAGGACGTTGACGGCAACGGCATGGAGCAGCGCCTGCCCGCCATCGACCGCTGGCTGTCGAGAATCGGGTTCTAAAGAATGTCGATTGCCACGGTGCGCAGCTCGCACACCGCGTCGTAGAAGGCCACGCTGCGGCTTTGCCGCACAGCCACCGCGAGGATGCACTCCATGCCGTAGTCGGGCTCCAGGGGCTTTAGGCCGTAGTCCTTGAGCAGGCGCATGACGTCGTTCATGGCCTCGTAGGCAAAGCGCAGGCGGTAGCGAATGTCGATGGTTCGATACACGATGTCGGCGTGCGCCAGGGCGTCGCGCGCGGCGGTCTTGTAGGCGTTGGCCAGGCCGCTGGCGCCGAGCAGTATGCCGCCGAAGTAGCGCACCACGACGACAAGCGTGTCGGTGAGGTCGGCGGAGAGCAGCTGCCCATGAATGGGGCGACCGCCTGTGCCGCTGGGCTCACCGTCGTCGTTCATGCGGAAGGCGTCCTTGCGCGGACCGAGGATGTAGGCATAGCAGTGGTGGCGGGCGTCGAAGTAGTCCTTGCGCAGGCTGTCGAGGCGAACTTTCACCTCGTCGAGGCTGCGCACCGGGTAGGCGAATGCCAAGAACTTGCTGCCCTTCTCCTTGTAGAGCCCCTCGGAGGGGGCGGCCAAAGTGCGGTAGGTGTCGTCGAACATAGTCCCTGTTGTTGAGCGTTATTCACCGGCTTCCGGCATGGCGGCAGACGCGGCGCCCTCGAATTTGAGCACCCAGGCGTGGTCGAGTTCGTTGAGCTCGTGGCGAGGAATGGCGTTGAGGTCGATGCGCAGGCTGCCGTCCCTGCCCTGCCTCCACTTGAGCGGTGTCGACGTGCCCAGCATGGTCACCACCGTGCCTTTCGGCAAGCGTGGCATACCGGGCAACTCAAGCAGGGAGCCAGGCCGCTCGAACTCGATCACATAGAGGTTGCCGTCGCGTCGCGTGAAGCAGCGCGTGGTGCGCTGCCAACTGGCGGTGCCGCGCCATCCGGCAGGCACGGGCTCGAATGAGAGCCCCCCGTCGCGGCTCCAAAGCAGGCGCACGATGGCCTCAAGATCCTTCTCGACATAGCGCACCACGACGCGGTGCGAGCCCGCACTGAGGCGCACCGAGGCCTGCGCGCCGGCATTGTCGGCCCACGCGCTGTTGTAGTGCAGCAACGGAGTGGCGCTGTCGCCAAGGAAGACGGTGGCCTCGTCGTTGCCCTCTACCCGCAGGGTGTATTCGCCGTCGGCGGCGACCTGCACCTCGCCCACCCATTCGATGCTGAAGTTATCGACCGGCATGTTCTTCAGCGGCGCATTGCGCACCCAGTCGAAGTCGATGTGGCGGCAGGGAGGCATTGGGGCAAAGCTGCTCTCGCGGTGGCACGGCACAGCGCACGCACGGCTGGCATATATGGCCTCGCCGTTCACGTCGAGCCAACGACCGAGGGCAAGCAGACGCTCCTGCTGGATGAAAGGTATGTGTCCGTCGGCGGCGGGGCCTATGTTGAGTGTGAGCCCGCCGCCGTGTGCCACCAGCTCACAGAAGTGCTGTATCAGCTCACGGTCGGTGAGGTAATTCTCCAGCCGCTCGTTGCGGTTAAGGCCGAAGCTGCGCCCTATGCCCCTGCACTCTGCCCATGGGCGCGAGGTGTCGCTGATGCCCGCGCTGTATTCGGGCGTGCGGAAGCCGTGGCGCGTGCCCCTGCCCCAGCGGTCGTTGACTATTGCGTCGGGACCAACGGTGCGGTAGTACCAGTCGATGAGGCTTATGGAATGGAACTGCTCCGGGGTGAAGTCCCAGTCACCGTCGGCAAAGATGGCGTCTGGCAGATAAGCACTCACCAGGCTGACGAACTGCGGCACCATATATTCGTCGACATAACGGCCTATGGCCGTGTCGGGATCCACCGTCCAGCGGTGCAGCGGGTTGCTCCATTCGGGCAGAGAATAGTAGAAACACATGCGAAGACCCTCGGCGCGCACCGCGTCGGTGAGCTCGCGCACAATGTCGCGTCGCGGCCCGCTGACAACACTGTTCCATTGCGGCTGGAAAGGGTCGTCCCACAGCGAGTAGCCGTCGTGGTGCTTGGTGACGAGCATCACGTAGCGCGCACCGCTCTTTTTGAAGAGCGCAGCCCATTCGGAGGGTTGCCACAGCTCGGCGTGCCAGTGGTCGGTCAACTGGCCATACATCTCGTGTACAGGCAGCGTGGTGTCGGCATACAGGGACATGATGCGCTTGCGAGGGCCATTGTCGGAGAGCAGCCCCTTGTAGAGCCACTCGCCATAGCCCTCGGTACCGGCAAAGGCCGGCACCGAATACAGCCCCCAATGGATGAAAATGCCCAGCTTGGCGTCGCTGAACCACTGCGGATAGGGGCGTGCGTTGAGCTTGTCCCAGGTCGGCACCTGCTTGGATTTGGATGGTTGTGCCGACAGCGACAGCGCCGCCACAAGCATTGCTGAAAGAATGAGTCTCTTCATGGTTCGACAATGATTAACCGGCCTGGCTCCACAGGCGGAATGGCCGGGGCTTTCAGTCCGCCGCCCAGGTCACCGCTGCCACGCAGCACGCGCACCTCGTCGTAAAGGCCGCTGGCAATGAAGGCGTCGAGCACCAGACTGCCACCCTCGACAATGACGCTCTGCACACGGCGGACATAGAGCTCGTGCAGTGTTTCCCCAACCGTGGAGGAATGCAGGTGAAGCCAGTGAGAAGGCACACCGGCCAGCCGCGAGCGCCTGTCGAGGACGACAGGCAGCGGACTGGGGCCCAGATAATGACGCGGCGTGAGGCTTGGATGGTCGCGCAAGTATGTGCCGCTGCCCACGAGTATGGCAGCCTCCTCTGTGCGCCAACGGTGGTTGATGCGGTTCTGTCGCTGCGTGCTTATCCAATAGCCGCCATCGGCTGACGGCGCCATGTAGCCATCGCGGCTTTCAGCCCATTTTAGTATGACGTACGGACGGCGTTTCTCCATGAAGGTGAAGAAGCGGCGGTTTAGTTCCCTGCCCTCGGCCTCAAGCACATGTCGAACAACCTCGATGCCCGCAGCCTCCAGCTTGCGGAAGCCGCCGCCGTCAACGAGCGGGTTGGGGTCATCGTTGCAACACACCACACGCCTCACTCCTCGCTCCACAACCAGGTCGGCACACGGCGGGGTGTGGCCATGATGCGAGCATGGCTCAAGGCTGACGTAAAGGGTGGCGCCCCTGGCCTCGTCCAGGCGGAACAAGGCATTGCGCTCGGCATGGTTGTGGCCGAACTGCTGATGGTAGCCCTCGCTGATTATCACTCCATCGCGCACCACCACACAGCCAACCATGGGGTTGGGGCTCACCCTGCCGCGACCCAGTGAGGCCAAGGCAAGACAGCGCCTCATGTACAACTCGTCGACTTGTTGCATAACCCAAAAAGAAAGAGCGACACCCCGACTGCCGCCAACCGTGTTGACAGTGGCACCGGGGTGTCGCTTGCTGGACGTTTAGCCCATTTTTCTCGATTTGTCAATGCACGGTCAGAGGCCGAGCTTCTTCTTCACCAGCGGCATAATGTCCTCGCTGTCCTGCATGTAAAGGAGCGTGGCTCCGTCGAAGATGTAGTTGTAGCCGCCCTCGCGCGCCACATCGTCAATGGCTTTCTTCGCGCGGTCGATGATGGGCTTGGTGAGTTCTGCCTCACGCTCTTGCAGATGAGCCTGCGCGTTTTGCTGGAACTCCTGGATGTTGGCACTCATTTGCTGGATTTCGCGCTGGCGAGCCTGACGGATGAGGTCGGTCCATCCGGCCTGGTTGGCCGTGTAGTCGTTGACACGCTTCTCAGCCTCACTCTGCATTTGCTTGAGGGTTTCCTCAAGTTCCTCCACTTCCTTCTGCAAAATGGTCTGCACAGAGTCACGTCCAGGCATAATCTGCATGAGTTCCTGCGAGTTGATGTGACCCAGCTTCACTTTGTTCTGCGCCGTGGCGCTGCCCACCGTGGCAAGCAGCACTATGGCAATGGCGATAATCGATTTCTTCATCTTTATGCGTTTGTGATGTTTATTGCAATGTAATCTACCTTGGGCGGCTGTCGAGAGGGTTGCGCATAGAGGGGTCGCCATTGCGCATTTCCGGGTTGGTTGGACGGCGGCTGCCCTTGTCATCGGCAGGCGGTGGGGTCGACAATGCACCGGGCTTGTATCCCAACAGTTCGAGGACATCGTCGCTTATGTCGTATTTTTTTGCGGCAAAAAGCACCGTTGAGCTGCCAGCCTTGTCGAAAACAAAGGCATAGTTTTTCTCGCGAGCCAGCCGCTCGATGGCGTTGTACACCCTGTCTTGCACCGGCTTCATCAACTCGGCACGCTTCTTGTCCAGGTCGCCACCTGCGCCGAATCGCTGTTGCTGAAGTTGGCGCAACTCTGCCTCCTTTTCACGTATCTCCTCCTGTCGGCGCTTCTTCAAGTTGTCAGGGAGCAGGTAACTGTCCTGCTCAAAGTCGGAGCGCAACTCATTCAGTTCGTTGGCAACCTCCTGCAACTCGCTCTGCCAGTCGGCCACATATTTGTCGAGCCTTTTCTGCGCATTGGCGTAATCGGGTATCGACTTAAGGACGTAGTCGGTATTCACGCAGGCATACTTTTGCGCCATGCCACCAAGCGGGGACAAGGCAAGGAGAAGCAATGCAATGACAGTTCTGCGCATGGTTAGTCGATGCTTTGCCCTATTGAGAAATGTACATGCGAGCCTCCGTTCACTCCGTCGAAGCCGTAGCCCCAGTCAACTCCAACCATGCCGATGCCTTGCAGGAAGAGTCTCACGCCCAAACCTGCCGAGTTGTACATCTTGAACGGCTGGAAGTCCTTGAGTGAGTTCCAGCAGTTGCCGCCCTCAAGGAAGCCCAGCACCCATATTGTAGTCTGGAAGTTCTCGATGATGGGCTGACGCAACTCAAGAGTGAACCTGTCAAACACAGAGCTGCCCGCCTCCGGACTGAGCGAATTGTCCGTATATCCACGCAGGGGTACCTGCTCGCGGCCATCAAGAGAATAGGACTGCAATCCCGACCCTCCAAGATAGTAGCGGCCAAACGGCGTTGTGCCTATGTCATTGTTATAATGGCCGATGAAACCAAAGCGGAAGCGCGTGCTGAGCACCACATCGCCCACCAGATTGAGCATCCATCCGCCGCGCAGGTTAATTTTGTAATACTCCTGCCAACGGAAGCGTTCCTGGTCGCTCACACTGGAGTAGTCACGGCCATTGAGAAGCGAGTATGGCGGGGTCACGTAAGCGCTTATCGACACTTCCGATCCACTGCGGGTATACATTGGTGAGTCATACGAGTTGCGGCTGATGGTCAGTCCATAGTTGAAGTCGTTGGAAACACCAGTCGAGAAGCTGCCTGTGCCAAGTTGTGTGTAGTTATTCAGGTCGTAGCGTTTGTACGATAGTCCATGCGACACGATGAAATAATCGTCGGGCCATTTCACACGGCGCGAGAAACTCGCCCCGATGCCAGTGATGCGTATGCTGAAGTAGTTGCTCATGGTGTCACTCGACCAAAAGCCATTGTTCATCATTTGATGGTAGGCACTGACAGTGAGGCTCTGCGGCCTGTGACCGCCAAGCCACGGCTCGGTGAACGAACCACTGAAGGCGTAGTAATAACTACCATTGGTCATTGCGCTGATTGACAACCGCTGTCCATCACCTGCAGGGAAGGGCAGCCAGGCTTTCTTGTTGAAAATGTTGGCCACACTGAAGTTGTTGAGCTGCAATCCAACCTGCCCCACTATCAAGTCGCGTCCGCCATATCCTCCTTGCAGCTGCACCTGGCTCGTCGAGCCTTCCTCCACCTTGTAGACGATATCCACCGTGCCGTCCTCGCGGTTGGGGCGAGGCTCGGGCACAAGGTTTTCTTCCTTGAAATATCCCAGCGTGACGAGCTCGCGTCGGCTGCGAAGCACAGCGTCGCGGCTGAACAGGTCGCCCGGCCGGGTATGCAGTTCGCGCATGATAATCTTGTCGTTGGTGACAGTGTTGCCCTCAACCCACACGTTGCGTATCCTGGCTTGTTTGCCCTCCACGATGCGCACCTCTATGTCGATGGAGTCGCCATCCACAGCCACCTCCACCGGCGTGGCACGGAAGAAGAAATAGCCGTTGTCCGAATAAAGCGACGTGATGTCGGTGCCGGAGGGGTTATAGGTCATATTTTGCTCCAGGGTAGTGCGGTTGTAGGTGTCGCCTTTCTCTATACGCAACGCACGGCGTAGCATGTCGTCCGGATAGATGGTGTTGCCACTGAACGTGATGTTGCGGAAATAGTACTTGCGTCCCTCGTAAAGGTTCACCCTCACCTTCACACGGTCTTGGCTGGCCTTCTTTTTCTCACTAATTTTCAGTTCATCTTGTGGCACATCGTACACCGTGTCACTGACAACCCTTGCATCGCGGTAGCCCTCCTGGTTGTAGTAGGCTATCAACTTCGTGAGGTCGTCGCGGAAATCGCCTTCCACATAGCGGCTCTTTTTCCAAAACGCCTTGGTCAGTATGCGCCACGGACGGTACCAATACTTGCCGTAATGCACGTCGTGGGTGTGATCCATCTGGTTCTCAAGGACGAAACTGCTCACTTCGCTGTTGCCCACGAACACCAGCGAGTCTATCTTCACCCTTTTGCC
>JAFVBB010000015.1 GCA_017480225.1 Bacteroidales bacterium | reverse complement strand
GTCTTTTAAATCGCTGGATATACGATGATAAAAGAATTTAAAGTTTCGAAAGAAATTAGTGTATTTATTATCTTTTTGTCTGCGAGGAATTCTATGTACATTGCACTCAATATCATCAAAAGTCCGTCCTTGCAGTATCTTTGTAATATCGTCTTTGTATTTTGGTTCCTCGTTAATCGAATTATTCTTTATGTATTCGATATTCTGTACACTTGCCCAATTCCTTATCACTTCACGGACATCATCCTCATCGTCTTTCTTGTACAAGCATTCGATGATAATCCTGCGATACTTATCAAGATCCTCCTTTATTCCCCTCGATTCTTCGTCCTCTGCCATTTGTGGTATCACTTCCTCAATCCTCACCAATAAGGCCTTCATCAGCAATACAAAGGTGGTTGTACGCTGTTGTCCGTCAATCAAACGAAGTTCCCCATCTTTTGAGGCATCTATTATAACAGTTCCAAAGAAATAAGGATCTTTCCCGTCTTCCTGCATATACGCATTTACGTCCTCCCACAATTTATCACACTGCACATCATGTTCCCACTTATAGGCTCTCTGATATTCTGGGATGACAAATATGGTATCATCTGCAAGATGCAGGTATTCGCTTATCAGTTTTAGCGATGGATCTATTTTCTTTTCAGAGGCCATGATTGCTTAAACGTTTAATGATTAATGTTTTATCATTTGTTCATTCCTATATATTAGACCGCAAAGATACGAAAATTAAACCGCATATTTAAAAATATATCCAATAAATGCGAAAGTAGGAATGCTAAACATTTTCAAGAGCCAATTAGCAATGGCTTACTTCCCAGATGCCAGGTTCCTCTCCAAGCAGATCACCTGCAATGCCCCGCTCTTGGCTACCTTACAAGCCACGGGCTACGACCACCACACCATTCACCGCTTCTCGCCAGAGCAACAGCAGCTTCTCTTCCTGTTCCTCGGTGAGCATTTGTGCCAGTCCCCTGCCGCCGCGAGGCAGTTCCGTCTCACGGCGGCATTTTTCAGCACATAATCATTGGCAGTTTCTTCACCGCCTTGTCTTTTGATTATCTCTTGTATTCCCCAAAATAATCAAACACAGGAAGTCTACTGTGCAAGGCTACAGTGTATAACTCTCTGTAATGCGCAGTTGTCTCTTCAGAAGTGCCAAATTCAACACTCTCTGCCCATTTTTCTACAGCAGGATTATATGGACATACAAATTCGCATTTAATTATCTTCTTGTCCTTGAATTGATGGGATTTAACAATTTTGTTTAACGCAGATATGGCATCTTTAGATTTTACAAATGCATATACCATTCCTCGTGTGTAGATGTTGTTCTTATAAACATCTATAATTCTATATTCAATATTTGTCCAATATACATCCATTATTCATTAGACTTTACTCTGTAATGTACATTAACTTTTTTTATCCGTGTGGTTTTTGTCGTGAACATGTGGATTTTGACTTCCCCCGTCCGTCTTGAATTGATTCCCCTCTCCACTTTTAATAACAAACTTAATAACAAATTTACATATCGGATAGTCAAAGTATCTAACCCAAAAACATGCTTGTGGAATGATACGATTTTCAGATAATTTCCTAATATTGTAGTCTACCATCAGGCTGCTCTTTTCGACTAATCTGGGGAAAAAACAGAACTCATGAGTACAGCTATTCTTCGTCATAATCACCAATTTTCTAGCCATGGAGCCTCGAAATGTGTTTATGTGGACATCATTGACATTATCCCATTTGATACATTTGTCGTCTATCATTATACCAGATGTGTTTATTATTACATCTGTTTTTTTGATTTTTAAATCACAAACCACACTATACCATAGGGCAAAAAGTAATATTAAAATCCACGGAGAGAGAGTGAATGCGAGGTACAAAATCAGAATCAAAATTGAAAATACAGATGTCTCAACTATCTCACAAACTAAATATTCCTTCCAACTGAAAGTCATTATTTACTTTTATTTTGTATTTACTGATTTTTTTGTTACATGTGCGCCAGCTGTATTAGAAGCAGTTCCCCCTGTAGTTGTAGCGACTGCGGCAGATGCCTTTTTGCCCAGTCTGCAAGGATAGGTATCATCTTGCGAACAAGCAACCTGGATTTGTCCCCATTACAAACAGCATCAATAATGTGGCTATAGCGTCCTATATTGTTCATGTTACTTATCTTCAGAATGGAATATTGTGTCCCTTGCAGTATGCCTCTATTGCTTCATCATTCTGCAGTATCTCGTCGCATACTTTTTCTAACGATAGTTTGGCTGGAGCGAACCAATCCCTTGAGGCTGTGATAATCTTCGCTACGTGCGCTATAAACTCCTTGAAGTCGGGATTGATACTATTCAGCTTTTCAATGGCGTTGTAGTCTAGCTTCCTTTCGCGTGCGGGGAATAGCACTTGCATCTCCCTTGCGTCCATCTTGATGATACCAATGCCGAATGCCTCATTCAATCGACTCATCTCTTCGTGCAGACTTTCCGATATTTCGTATGCCACCAGGTAGCCATAATTAGCCCAACTGCTATTGGACAGAGCCTGGAAGAAATACTGCTTCAGCTGATTGTCCGAATCGATACTCCGTTTCAGTTCAAACGAGTATATCTTTACAATCTCGCTCGGCTCCACGGCTTTTAGGATAGACAGCGTTGTCTCGTTCTCAAATCGTTCTATCTCCACCCCCACAATGTCCGGGTGCACCCATACCGAGGTGGCATCGGCCTTTTTGAATGTCCTTTCGTGGAATATGGTCTTGGCAAAGATACCTTTGGCTCTGAGGGATGTGCATAGCAACTTATGCAGGTCGCGCTCGTGAAATTGCTGCGCCACTATGCCGGGTTGAGCCTCGGCGCTCACCTCGGCGCTCACCTCGCCGCCCGCCATAAGGTGCTCTATCTCATAGGCATATCCCGACACATCGCAGCACGTCCCGATAGAGCCAGTCGCGTGGCGTAGCTTGTCCGACATCTTCGCTCGGCCGATAGTCACATCCATCCATATCACCTTGCGGCGGTGGGGGAGAGGTGCCCCAGGGACAAAATAGTATGCACCGTCCAGTCTGCCCACATAGTATTCCCCTCTTCCATTGGGCGTAAGCACCATATCTCCAATCTGCAATCCTTTGCACACCGTCCACAGGTTGCCACAAGCAAGGCCTGCGGCCGTCTTGCTCCTGTCGGGATGCAGCTCCATCCAAACGGGGATATATTGCTTGTTGAATTCCTTCCACGTATCCGTCAGTCGGTCCGTCAAATCAATATCTCCAAGGAAGTCAACCCCGATGAACCCTTCTTTTCGGCACAGGTCGGCATACATACCGCCCTGTCCGAGCATAATTCTATTATATTTTTTTGCCATATTTTGTTCTGTTTTTCTATCTGAATGGTTGCTTAAGAGTTTTAGTATTAATGCCTTGCCGTCTGTTTATTTATGCCCGCCAAATTGCGAAGATACGAAAATTTGGCATCATATTTGTTTATAAATCCAATTCTGTGTAATAAGGAATCGCTCGCGATAAACAAGCATTTCTGCCTGTGTGGATTTGCAAGGCCATGCTTCTCTCTTGCCATGCTAAACATTATCACGTAGTCGCCCTAAACAGCTTCCCCCAACACCAACTGCAATAATTGCCCCCCAACTGCCGTTACCGAGGCATACAACAAGACAATATGTTACATTATGGCTGTGATACAGCCTACCTACGGACAATATGACAACAAATAGCATGATGAAACAAGGCAATCTGTTTTGGCCGCTGGCTGTTGGGTTGGTGCTGGCGCTGGTGATGGGGTTCTTGGCGTTGACCAACGCCATAGGGATATGGAGGATACCGGAGTTGTGGTCGCAGATCTTCGCCGCCTGCACGGGCGCCATTGTAGTGGCGGTGGTCACCATGGTACTGATGCACGGCCAACGCGCCACCGAGGAGGCGAAGGAGAAAAGCATCAAGATCTACGAGAGCAAGGTGGTGGTCTACTCGCGCTTTGTGACCAAGATGTACAAGCTGTTGGAGGACGACCAGGTGTCGTGCAACGACTTCCTTGCTTTGCGCACTGAGATATTCAGCTCGCTGATATTTTACCTCGACGACAGTCACTTGCGTATGATGCTCACCGAGATAGACAACATTAAGGACTTCCGCGACGGCGCCGCGATGGTATCCACTTTCGCCCGCATCACCAATATCCTGCAAGACGACCTGCTGGCGCGCTCCTATCGTGCCGACGACCGCGAGCAAGTGTTGGTCGACCTTTGGCAGCGCTTCGAGACGTTGTCTGCCTTCTGCCCAATCCCCGGCAAGAAGGAGATTTGAACTGATTTATACGGCGCAATGGCCTTGCCATACATGATTTTCTTTGCAATGTTTCTCTACGCATAACAGCTTCTTTATTGGATGGTTGGTCTTTGGCCTTGGCAATACTTCTGTCAAAAAATGATTTGTGGTCAAGGTCTTCGCCTGCATGACATACACAAGAGCGGAATGGCCTGTGGTTTTATGAATTTCCAAGAGGCTTTACGCCATACTGGCTTCTTTTGGCGCTTGCGGAAATTGCACAGGATGCAAGTTTTTCTTCGTCAGAATGTTTTTTTGTCGTAACTTTGCAGCCGCAAACTGGACGGCAGTTTTGCGGCCGCGCGTCGGTGGAAGGCGGCGGCCGGAAGCGAAATGACAACACAACACAACCGCGATATGAAACGCATGACCAAACGAATGGCGCCAGTGCTGATAGCGGCGGCCCTGCTGCTGCCCTGCTGCATGGCGGCCGGCTGCGCGTCGGAGAGGAAGAGCAGCCCGGCCAACAAGCAGGAGGTGCTCTACGAGCGCCACCAAAGCAACAAGGGCTCAAAAGTGAAATCGAACATCAAAGTGCGCGGCACCAACAAGAAAAACCGCCACACCACACGTACCTACTGATGCAGTCAAAACTCTATCCGCTTAAGTTCCTGCCGCTCTACAAGAACGTCATCTGGGGCGGCAACCGCCTGGCGGGCATGGGCTTCGACTATGCCCCGCTGCCCAACTGCGGCGAGCTGTGGGCGCTCTCGGGCGTCGAGGGGCACGAAAGCGTCGTGGCCGACGGCTTTCTGGCCGAGAACACGCTCAACGAGCTGGTCGAGGTCTACATGGGCGACCTCGTGGGCGAGAAGGTATACAACCGCTTCGGCACCGAGTTCCCGCTGCTGTTCAAGATAATCGACGCCGCGCAGGACCTCTCGATACAGGTGCACCCCGACGACGACCTGGCGCAGCGGCGCGGCATGGCGCGCGGCAAGACCGAGATGTGGTACGTCATGCAGGCCGACGAAGGCTCGCGCCTGATCAGCGGCTTCTGCCGCGACACCACGCCCGACGACTACCGCGCGGCGCTGGCCGGGGGCACACTGGAGAGCCTCCTCCACGCCGAGTGCCCGGCGCCCGGCGACGTGTACTTCATACCTGCCGGACGCGTGCACGCGCTCGGTGCCGGACTGATGGTGGCCGAGATACAGCAGTCGTCGGACTGCACCTACCGCATCTACGACTGGGGACGTGTCGACAAGGACGGCCACCCGCGCCAGCTGCACACCGACGCGGCCATGGACGCCATCGACTTCCGCGCCACGGGGCAGCGCGCCTCAACCCGCTACACACCGCGCCTCAACCAGACCGTGACCCTCGAGGACTGCCCATACTTCACCACTCGCCTTGTCGACTTCGACACACCCATGCGCAAGAGCCTGGCCGACGTCGACTCTTTTGTGGTCTACCTCTGTGTAGAGGGGCTGGCGGCTGTGAAGAGCATGGACACCGTGGTGCCCATGCACGCGGGCGAGTGCGTGCTGGTGCCCGCCGTGGCAGAGAGCGTGGATCTCTTCTGCGAGGGTCGCGCCAAGCTGCTCGAGGTCAGCATCGACACCCACGGCTGGAACGACGCCCCGCAGCGCGACGGCGGCTGGCTGGCCAGCTGGAACGGCGGCGAGGCATAGCCTGCGCGCCCGCCTTGCGCCCGCCCTCAGGCCATGGCCTGAGGGCGGGCGCTTATTTTATGCACCGACCCCTGCTGCCGAGCCCCAGGGGCAATGCCAGGGCCGTCTGTTCTTCGATTGTTCTCCGATTGTTCTTCGATTGTTCTCCGATTGTTCTCCGATATTAAATCGAAGAACAATCGAAGAACAATCGGAGAACAATCGAAGAACAGACGGTGTTGACATGGTGTTGGTGCTTTTCCTGTCTGGTTATCAGTCATGTATGAAGGTTGGTTGCTGTAAGTGGTTGTCTTCCACTGGTGTTGGGGAGGGGCAATGTCGGGCGGCGAATTGATATTTGTGGGCTGCCGTTTGAGGAATAATTCGTATATTTGCATTCGTAAACAGGCGGAGGCGCGGCTGCCAACATACTGTGGAACAAAGTAAAACAACAAAATAACAGCAACAATGAAAGCAAAAACTGTCATGATGGCATTTGCGGCCGGAGCCATGCTGCTCTTCGCAGGCTGCAAGAAGGAACTGAAACTTGAGTCGACCCAGTGGAGCAGTGTCAACGATGTTGACATGACCGAGGTGTTTACCGATATTTTCCTCGACGAGGAGAGTGAGTTGGCCGAAAGGATAATGAATCTGCTGGGTGGCAAGGTCATCGCGCAGATGACCGTTAATCTGACCTTCACCAACGCCACGGAGGGCAGGTGGGAGTCGGACATGGCCATCAAGGGCGCGGAGCGGCTGCCGGAGTTCATACAGGAGGAGCTCGACTGGCTTGTCCAGGGCGACACCACTTCATTCACCTACACTTTCGACGGTGAGGAGGGCTCGATCTATGTCGATGAGGGCACTGACTACGACGGCACGGAGCTCATTATGGTCCTTGACATGAGCTACAACAGGGACGACAAGACCCTGGCAGTCACCCCCAACGACGCTGAGGACGCGGAGTTCATGGTTGACATGTTCGGCAAGAGCTCGCTCACCTTCAAGCGGAAGTAGGCCCTCAGGGGCAGCGATGGCGGGCGCCACGGCGATGAGCCGGGCGCCCGCCTTGTCTTTTTATTTATCAACATTCGCCAGGGTGTCGCAAAAATGTTGTAACTTTGCCGACGAAACATCACGTCACAATTATGGCACAATTCACTCACCTACACGTGCATTCGCACTACTCCATGCTCGACGGCATGTCGAAGATTCCCGACCTTGTGAGCAAGGCCAAGCGCAACGGCATGTATGCCATGGCCTTGACCGACCATGGCAACATGTTCGGCATCAAGGACTTCCTCGATACCGTCGCCAAGGAGAACGGCAAGGTGAGGGAGCAGATACAGGAGCTTGAGGCCCGGGCGGAGAGGATAGAGAGCGAGCGCGCCCGCGTGCGTGGCGAGGACGAGCCGCCGCTCGGCCCCGACGAGGCTGCCAGGATGTGGGACGAGATGACGGGCCTGCGGCGGCAGGCCGAGGAGCTGCGCGGCCAGATGTTCAAGCCCATAGTGGGCATTGAGGCCTATTGCGCGCGGCGCACCCTCTACGACAAGGACAAGAACCTGCGCGAGACGACCCCCGAGACCGGTCGCGAGCGCGTGGTCGACAGTTCGGGCTACCACCTGATACTGCTGGCCAAGAACCTGCAGGGCTACCACTCGCTGTGCAAGCTGGCCTCGATAGCCTACACCGACGGTTTCTACAACAGGCCGCGCATTGACCACAATGTGCTGCGTCACTACAAGGACGGGCTCATCTGCTGCTCGGCCTGCCTCGGCGGCGAGGTGCCGCAGCTGATAATGAAGGGCGACCTGGAGGGGGCGGACAAGGCCGTGGCGTGGTTCAAGGAGGTGTTCGGCGACGACTACTACATAGAGCTGATGCGCCACCGCACCGACAAGCCCAACGCCAACACGCAGACCTACGAGCTGCAGAAGAAGGTGAACCCGGTGCTCATCAGGCTGGCGCGCAAGCATGGCGTCAAGATAATAGCCACCAACGACGCGCACTTCGTGGAGGAGGAGCACGGCGAGGCTCACGACCACCTGATCTGCATGGCCACGCAGAAGGACTACGACGACCCCAAACGTATGCACTACACCAAGCAGGAGTGGCTCAAGAGCCCGGAGGAGATGGCCGCCATCTTCCCCGACCTGCCCGAGGCTCTGGCCAACACGATGGAGGTGGCGGGCAAGGTGGAGGCGTACAGCATTGACAGCGACCCGCTGATGCCGGTGTTCCCCATACCCGAAATCTTCGGCACCGAGGAGGCATGGGGCGCGAGGTTCACCGACCAGCAACTCTTCGACGAGTTCACGCGCAACGAGCACGGCGAGGTGGTGATGAGTCAGGAGGCGGCCGAGAAGAAGATAAAGAAGCTGGGAGGATACAGTCGCCTGCGGCGAATAAAGTTCGAGGCCGACTACCTGGAGCACCTCGTGTGGGAAGGCGCCCGCAAGCGCTACGGCGAGCAGCTTACCGAGGAGCAGACGGAGCGCATCGTCTTCGAGCTGCACACCATAAAGACCATGGGCTTCCCTGGCTACTTCCTCATTGTGAGCGACTACATACGCGCCGCGCGCGAGGAGCTGGATGTGAGCGTGGGTCCCGGCCGTGGCTCGGCGGCGGGCAGTGTGGTGGCCTACTGCCTGTGGATCACCGACCTCGACCCGTTGCGCTACGACCTGCTGTTCGAGCGTTTCCTCAACCCCGACCGCATATCACTGCCCGATATTGACGTGGACTTCGACGACGCGGGGCGCGGCAAGGTGCTCGATTGGGTGACGCGCAAATACGGCAAGAAGCAGGTGGCGCACATAATCACCTACGGCACCATGGCCACCAAGAGCTCCATCTCAGACGTGGGCAGGGTGGAGAAGATACCCCTCTCGACCGTCAACCAACTGAAAGGGCTCATACCCGACCGCGGCTTCCCCGACAACATCAAGGACGAGAAAGGCAAGCCGCCGAAGGTGAACCTGCGCAACTGCTACAAGTACGTGCCCGAACTGAAGGCCATAATGGACGGCAGGGACGAGAAGCTGAAGCGTATGCTCACCTATGCCGAGGAGCTTGAGGACACCAACAGGCAGATTGGCATCCACGCCTGCGGCGTGATTATCGGCGCGCAGGACCTTACTGACGTGGCGCCAGTGTGCGTCATCAACGACAAGGAAAGCGGCGAGGACGTGCTGGTGACGCAGTACGACGGCCATGTGGTGGAGACCGTGGGGCTCATCAAGATGGACTTCCTGGGTCTGAAGAACCTCACCATCATCAAGAACTGCGTGCGCATGGTGGAGAAGCGCACCGGCGTGCATGTCGACGTGGACAACCTGCCGCTCGACGACGAGCTGACCTACAAGCTCTTCTGCGACGGCAACACCGTGGGCGTGTTCCAGTTTGAAAGTGCGGGTATGCAGAAGTATCTGCGCGAGCTGCAGCCGCATGTGATCGACGACCTCATAGCCATGAACGCCCTCTACCGCCCGGGGCCAATGGACAACATACCGGAGTTCATCCGCCGCAAGCAGGGTCTGATACCGATCACCTACGACATTCCGGTGATGGAGAAGTACCTCAAGGACACCTACGGCATCACCGTCTACCAGGAGCAGGTCATGCTCCTGAGCCGCCTGCTGGCGGGCTTCACCCGCGGCCAGAGCGACACCCTGCGCAAGGCCATGGGCAAGAAGCAGATTGAGAAGATGAACGAGCTGGAGGTGCTCTTCTACGAGGGCGGCGCGAAGAATGGCCACCCCAAGGAGGTGCTGTCGAAGATATGGGAGGAGTGGAAGAAGTTCGCCAGCTATGCCTTCAACAAGAGCCACGCGGCCTGCTACGCGTGGGTGGCCTACCAGACGGCCTACCTCAAGGCGCACTACCCGGCCGAGTATATGGCGGCCGTGATGACCTCGGCCCAGACCGACATCAAGCGCGTGACCGAGCTGATGGACGACTGCCGGCGCATGGGGCTGGAGGTGGCCTCGCCAAGCGTGAACGACTCGGAGATGGACTTCAGCGTCGACTCTGAGGGGCGCATCCGCTTCGGGCTGCAGGCCATCAGCGGCATGGGCGAGGCCGCCAGCTCGACCATCATCGCCGAGCGCGAGAAGCACGGCCGCTATGCCGACATTTTCGATTTCCTCAAGCGTGTTGACATGCACTCGGTGAACCGCAAGAACGTGGAGGTGCTGGCCAAGGCGGGCGCTTTCGACGGCCTCGGCTGCCACCGTGCGCAGCTGTTCCACAAGGAAATCAACGTCGATGCCGCCCCGACCAGCCTCGACAATCTGGTGCGCTGGGCCATCAAAAGGCAGGACGCCTCCTCGTCGAGCCAGATGTCTATCTTCAGCATGAGCGACGAGGTGGCCGACGAGGACCATCCGCCGCTGCCCGACTGCCCGCCGCTCTCCAACATAGAGCGCTGCAAGTACGAGAAGGAGGTGGTGAACACCTACCTCAGCGGCCATCCGCTCGACGATTTCAAGTACGAGTCGCAGCTTGTTGCCAACATCTCGGTCGAAGAACTCAACAACCTCGACCGGCTGAGCGGGCGCGAGGTGCGCTTCTGCGGCATGGTGAGCGGCGTCAAGGAGATGGTGAGCCGTAGCGGCGAACCTTTCGGCATCATGACCATCGACGACTACAGCGGCAGCTACGAGTTGCGCCTCTTTGGCGACGACTACCGCGATTTCCGCGGCTTCTTCATCAACGACACCTTCGTCTTCGCGCGCGGTGTCGTCACTGCCCACAGGTATAAAGACAAGAAGACGGGCATGGCCGACCGCGTGTTCATCAAGCTGCACATCAACACGATGATGGGGCTTGAGAGTGTGCTCGACCGCTTCACCTCGTGCGTTTCGTTCAGCGTCAACCTGGCTGACGTCACTGCCGAGCTCTGCCTTGCCTTGCAGGGCATTGCCAAGAAGTGCAAGGGCAAGGTGCCGCTGCGTGCCACGGTGGTCGACAACACCAGCAACCCGCCGATCTCGCTGCTGATGAGCAGCGACGGGCTGGCGGTGTCGCCGCGCAAGGCTTTGCCAGAACTGGAGAAACTGGGCGTGCTGCACAACCTGCGCCCGTTGATGGAGCCATGACGCCGACGCTCTACACCACAGTTGAGGCAGCCTCGCTGCCGTTCCGACTCGAGCCTGGCGACGGCGTGGTGAGCCTGGGCTCGTGTTTTGCCGACGAGCTGGCCTCGCGCCTGCTCGACGGCGGCTTCAGCGTCGAGGCCAACCCTTTCGGCACGCTCTACAACCCGGCCTCGGTGGCGTCGGCCCTTGAGAGGCTGGTCGAGGGGCGGCCGCTGGCCGCTGCCGACCTGGTGGAGCATGGCGGCCTGTGGCATTCGTGGCACCACCACGGCTCTTTCTCGCGCCCCACGGCCGATGAATGCCTGGAGGCCTGCAACAGCCGCCTTGCGCAGGCACGCGCCGCACTGGCCTCGGCCAGGCTCCTGGTGCTGACCTTCGGCACCGCGTGGGTGTTCGAGACCGTGGCCGATGGCACCACGACCTCCTATAGTGGCGTGGTGGCCAACTGCCACAAGCTGCCGCCCTCGGTCTTCACGCGCCGCCGTATGCAGGTCGCCGAGGTGGTTGGGCTGTGGCAGCCGCTGCTGCTGCGCCTGGCCGCTTTCAACCCCGCCCTCGAGGTTGTCTTCACAGTGAGCCCCATCCGCCACATGGCCGACGGCGCCCACGGCAACCAGCTGAGCAAGGCAACGCTGCTGCTCGCGGTCGACGGGCTGCTGCGCCAGGCAGGCCTGAAGGCCCATTATTTCCCCGCCTATGAGATTGTGCTCGACGAGCTGCGCGACTACCGCTTCTATGCCGCCGACATGACGCACCCCTCGCAGCTGGCAGCCGACATAGTGTGCGACCGCTTCGAGCAGGCCACCATGTCGCCCTCGACGCGCCAGCTGGTGCACAACAACCGCAAGCAGAGCCTCCGCCAGCGGCATATGCCGCTGCGCCGGGGCTGACCTTTCCCCGATAACGCCATGCACGGGGCTGCGCCAAGCTGGCGCGACCCCGTGTTTTTTTTGCTGCAAGTGGCTGCAGGCCAGCCGTCGGGGCTGTGTTATACACTTATCATCGACTGCTCTTCGACTTGTCATATCCTACATTCGTAGTACTTTGGTAGGCGATGGGTAGTAGTTGAGTAGGAGATGAGTAGGAGTTGGTATGGATTTTATATTGATTTACAGCGTGTTATGTATCTGTTTATTACCCCCGGCGTGTTTTGTTGCATAATGTGCAGTAAATCAATGTGATTATGATGATGTTCTGGAAAAATGGCGCTGCCGTTTGGCGGGTTGGAGAAAAGTTAGTATCTTTGCAGGGTAGGCCGCGCGGTGTATGCACCGTGCAACTGCATAATTTACAAATCTCTCTGCAATGAAGAAGAACATAGCATTGGTGATGGGCGGCTACAGCGGCGAGCACGACGTGTCGATTGCCAGCGGCAGCCAGGTGTACGGTCAGTTAGACCACCAGAAGTACAACGTCTACCGCATCGTGATTGAGCGTCAGGGCTGGTACTGGCTATGCGGCGACGAGCGCCGCGAGGTGAACCGTGCCGACTTCACGGTGACCGACGATGGCCGCAAGGTGGTGTTCGACCTTGCGTTTGTCATCGTGCATGGCAATCCGGGCGAGAACGGCGTGCTGCAGGGCTACTTCGACATGCTCGGCGTGCGCTACACCACGTGCGGCTTCTACACCTCGTCGCTCACCTTCCACAAGGGGTTCTGCAACCCGGTCGTGGCCTCTTTCGGGTTGGCGAAGGTGGCGCGGTCGGTGCTGCTCTTCAGTCCCGACGAGGCGGGCAAGGTGCCGGAAGACATGCGCTATCCTCTCTTCGTCAAGCCCGCCACCGGCGGCAGCAGCGTGGCCACCACCAAGGTGAAGAGCTCCGAGGGGCTGGCTGCGGCCATTGCCGAGGCGTTCACCGAGGCGGCCGAGGTGCTGGTGGAGGAGGGCATCGCCGGGCGCGAGTTCGACTGCGGCGTGATGCGCCTGCCGCGTGGCACCAGCGGACTGGGTGCTGCCCCGGGCGGCGACACCCCGCGCCTCGGGCTGGAGGAGCATGGCAAGCTGGTGTTCCCGGTGACCGAGATTATTCCCATAGGCGGTCACGAGTTCTTCGACTACGAGGCGAAATACGAGGGCTTCAGCCGCGAGGTGGCCCCGGCCGAGGCCGACGACGAGGTGGTGTCGCTCATCCAGCACACCTCGTCGCGCCTGTACGACCTGCTGGGGTGCCGTGGCATTGTGCGTTTCGACTACATCTACAACACCGACGAGCGCGAGCTGTACTTCCTCGAGGTGAACACCATCCCCGGCCAGAGCGCGGAGAGCATCGTGCCGAAGCAGGCCAGGGCCATGGGTCTCGAACCCGCCACTCTCTATGAACTGGCCATAGAGGCCGCCCTTGAGGCATAATGGCAACCGAAAGAAACAATACCAAACGATATGGCAAAGATTGACAAGATGCTTGCAAAGCAAGGCTACGACTGGAAATTCAGCACGGTGGGCGGAGTGGCCCGCGTGAATATCGAGACAGGCGACGACGTGGCTCACCTGGCCGAGCTCGACCAGAAGCTGTGGACTGTGCTCAGTTGCCCCACCACAGGGCTGGAGTTCGACGAGAAGACGCTGGCGCTCATGGACCTCGACGGCGACGGCAAGATCCGTGTGGCCGAGGTGGTGGCCGCCTCGCAGTGGCTCACCAGCGTGCTGCGCGACATGAACACGCTCTCCACCCGCACCGACAAGGTGGCTTTCAGCCTGGTGCGCGACGACACTGACGAGGGCCGCCAGGTGCTCGAGGCCGCACGCCTAATCCTCGGCAAACTGGGGCTTGACAAGCAGGAGGTGTGCCTGCAGGACGTGATGGACTATATGGCCGTCTATGAGGAGAAGTGCCGCGCAGAGTACACCGCCGCCGCCGCCGAGCCCTACGAGCCGCCCTATGGCGAGAGGAGCGACGACGCTGTGGCTGCCGTGGCCGCCGTGCGCGAGAAGGTGGCCGACTGGTTCATGCGCTGCAAGCTGGTGCAGTTCGACGAGGAGGCCGCGCCTGCCCTCGATGTGCAGGTAGACAAGATTGCCGCCATCAGCGGCGACGACCTCGTCGGCAAGACCGGCGAGATTGCCACCTACCCCCTGGCGCGTCCGAACAAGGATGGGCTGCTGCCGCTCACCCATGGCATCAACCCCGCGTGGCAGGCCGCAATGTCGGCCATGCGCGCCCTGGTGCTCGACGGCAAGGAGACCGTGGACGAGGCCGGGTGGAATGAGATACTGGCCAGGGTCGACGGCTACACTGCCTGGAAGACCGCAGGCGAGACGGCCATGAACGAGGCCATAGCCGCGCAGCTGGCCACCCACTCGGCGGCCATAGCCCCGGTTGAGAGGTTGGTGCGCTACTGCCGCGACTTTATGCAGCTGCTGCACAACTATGTTGTGTTCAGCGATTTCTACCGTCGCGACGAGAAGAGCCTTGCTGTGTTCCAGGCTGGCAAACTCTTCATCGACCAGCGCCAGTGCGACCTCTGCATACGTGTGAGCGACATGGGCCGCTCTACCGCCACCGCAGGCCTCAGCGGCATGTACCTGATTTATTGCCACTGCGTGGCCAAGGCTGGCGGAGCGCAGATGGACATCGTCGCCGCACTCACCAACGGCGATGTCACCGGCCTCAGCGAGGGCAAGAATGCCATTTTCTACGACCGTGCGGGCAACGACTACGACGCCACCGTCACCAAGATAGTCGACAACCCCATCAGTGTGCGCCAGGCCTTCTGGAGCCCCTACCGCAAGTTCGGCAACTGGGTCACCGAGAAGATTACCAAGAGCGCCTCGGAGAAGGAAAGCAAGCAGTTTGAGGAGATGACCTCCAAGGCTGACACTGCCAGCTCCAGCCTGGGTGCTGCCCCGGCCGAGGGCGCTGCCGCTGCCGATGGCAAGAAGGCCGCTCCTTTCGACATCGCCAAGTTCGCCGGTATCTTCGCCGCCATCGGCCTGGCCGTGGGTGCCATTGGTGCCGCGCTGGGCGCGCTGGGCGGCTTCATCTTCTCCAAGTGGTACAACATCATCCTGCTGCTGGCTTTGGTTGTCGTTGTCATCAGCGGCCCTTCAATGCTTCTGGCATGGCTCAAGCTGCGCAAGCGCAACCTCGGCCCGGTTCTCAACGCCAACGGATGGGCCGTCAACTCGAAGATTTTGGTCAACACCACCTTCGGCGCCACGCTGACCAGCACGGCCAAATACCCGAAGATTGTTGGCAAGGATCCCTTCGCCGACAAGAAAACGCCCCTGTGGCGGCGCCTGCTCTGCTGGATTGTGGTGCTGGCCGTGGTGGCGCTCGGTGTGTTCAAGCTGACGCAGCATCGCTGGCCGTGGCAGCAGAAAACCGTGGCCCCTGTAGAGGAGGTATGCTGCGAGAGTGCCGCCGTCGACGAGGCTCCTGCCGAGGCTGTTGTCGCCGACGCAACGGAAGAGTAACCGTCAACTAACACGCAAGCCCAAGGGAGGCTATGGGGCATTTTCTTACAATCCTCGCGGCCTCCCTGTTTTTTTCATTAAATCAAGGCATGGCAGACTGGCACCATTTCACGGCGGCGTGGTGGAATGTGGAGAACCTGTTCGACACCCGCGACGACCCTCGCACCAACGACGATGAGTACACCCCCAAAGGCGACCGCCACTGGACGCAGTGGAAACTGCGCGAGAAGTTGCAGGGACTGTACAAGACGCTTGTGATGATGAACCTGCCCGATGTGGTGGGGCTTGCCGAGGTGGAGAATGCCTATGTGCTGCGCGAGTTGACGCGCGGCACTCCATTGGCGCAGGTGCCTTACCGCTACGTGCATTTCGACTCGCCCGACCGCCGTGGCATCGACGTGGCATTGCTGTACAGGACTGACCGTTTTGTGGTCGACAGCAGCCGAAGGGTGAACCTCAGCGACACGGCCGGGGGATACTTCACGCGCGACATACTGCACGTGGTGGGGCACACAGTCGACGGCGACACTGTGGTGCTGCTGCTCAATCACTGGCCGTCGAAACGAGGCGGCGACGAGGCAGAGCGTCATCGCATGGAGGCTGCGGCCAGACTGCGCCAGCTGATGCTGGATGCCGCCGCCTTGCACCCCGGAGCTGCGGTGGTGGCAATGGGCGACATGAACAGCACTGCCGACGAGCCGCCGCTGGCTGAAGGCATGGCCTTCGGTAAGGACAGCATCAACCCCGACGGCATCAAGCTTCTCACGTCAAGGCTTCCGACCGGCTGGGGCAGCCACAAATACCAGGGCAGCTGGCGCTACATAGACCATGTCCTGTTGCTTGCGGCCGACAACTGGCTGGTTGGCGAGATGAAGCTGGGCAGGTACGACCACCTTCTGACCGACGAGAGGCGCGGCCCCGGGGTGCGTCCGAAACGCACCAACCAGGGGCCGCGCTATGAAGGCGGGTTGAGCGACCACCTGCCGCTGATGCTGCACCTCAAGCTCCGGGCTGGGCAATGAGTTCCTCTACCTCGTCGCGGTGCTCGTAGAGGGTGCAGCCGCCGGTATGCTCCCAACTCAGCGCGCTCGCGTCGCGCAGCTTGGTGAAGAGAGGTGAGCGCAGTGCGGCGCGCAGTCCGTCGCGGGCGGCGTTGGTGTCGCTGTGGGGCGAGAATGGGCAGGGCTCGGCTGCGCCGTCGGGGCCGATGTGGAAGAATCCGCGCCCTGCGGCCATGCAGCCGTCGAGCAGTTTCTCGTCGCCGGGGAACGACACGAAGATCATGTCGGTGCGCGCGTGGCGCAACTCGTCCACGGTGCGCTCCATCCACTGCACGTCGTCGTCGCCGAAGGCCAGGTGCTCCGTGCCTTTCTCTATCGGCACATACTCCACGTAGAACACCAGTTTGCAGCCCAGCGAGTGCAGTTTCTCCACGTATGCGGCGTCGGTCACGGCCTCCTTGTTCTCGGTGGTCACGGTGATGCTTGTGCCGAAGAAGAGACCCGCGTCGCGCAGCATTTCCATGCTCAGCATGGCGCGCTCGTGCACACCCTTGCCGCGTCGCGCGTTGGTGGCCATGGCGTCGCCCTCAAGGCTGATGACGGGCAGCACGTTGAGGTTCTTCTTGAAAAACTCTATGTACTGCGGCCCGATGAGGGTGCCGTTGGTGAACACAGGGAAGAGCATGTCTTTCACGCTGGCAATGCCCGTCAGCAGGTCGCGGCGGGTGAGAGGCTCGCCGCCTGCCAGCAGAGCCACGCTGAAGCCCATTTGCGCTGCCTCGGTGAACAGTTTGTGCCACTCGTCGGGCGTGAGGGTGGGCTTGGTGGGGGTGTCGCCCGCTATGCCGTTGTTGCGGGCGTAGCAGCCCTTGCACGCCAGGTTGCATGTGGTGGCGATGGAGCAGATGAGGAATGGCGGCACGGCCAGCCCCTCTTCCTTGAGGGTCTTTTTGCGGCGGCGGTCGCCGCGGGCCATCGTGCGCTGCAGCTGCAGGGCAAACCGAGCCTCGCGCGGGTTGTTGAGCACGCTGCGGTAGCCGGTCTGCACCAGGTCGCGCAGGTTGTCGGTCATGAATTGTGCCAGGTCGTTCATTTCTTCAGCATGTTTATCATTGTGTCAAGTGTGGCTACAAACTGCTGCACCGCCTCCAGGCTGGGCATCTCCTCGCCCTGCCAGCACTGCGTCAGGCACGCGGGCACGTCCTTGGCCTGTTCCTCAATGGAGCGGCCTTTCTTCGTGAGGCTCACCAGCGTCTGCCTTCCGTCGGCTATGCCGTGCGTGCGCACCACCAGCCCGGCCTTCTCCATGCGCTGCAGCAGGGGGGTGATGGTGTTTGTGTCGAGCATCAGCCTGCGGCAGAGGTTGCCCACCAGCTGGTTGTCCTTCTCCCACAGCACCAGCATCACCAGATATTGCGGATAGGTTAAGCCTATCGGCTCCAGCAGGGGTCGGTAGGCTTGGGTGAGCAGCCGCTGCGCCGTGTAGATGCGGAAGCAGATCTGGTTGTCCAGTTTCAGCTGTTCGTGCATCCGTTCAGAGCAGTTTTTCTATTGCCGACTCTATCTTCTCCGGCTCGGTGGTGGGGGCGAAGCGCTCCACGGTGGTGCCGTCCCTGGCCACCAGGAACTTGGTGAAGTTCCACTTCACGTCGCTCGGCTTCTCCACGCTCTTGCTCATCTTCGAGAAGGCGGCCGTGGCCACCTTGGCCTTGAGGCCGTGCACCTCCTCGGTCGGTGCCTGCTGCTTGAGGAAGGTGAACACCGGGTGCTCGTCGGCGCCGTTGACGTCGACCTTCTTCATGATTTGGAACGTCACGCCGTAGTTCACGCGGCAGAAGCCCTCTATCTCGCTGTCGCTGCCCGGATCCTGGTTGGCGAACTGGTTGCAGGGGAACCCTATGACCACCAGGCCGCGGTCGCGGTAGGCCTCGTTGAGCTTCTCCAGGCCGTCGAACTGCGGGGTGAAGCCGCACTTGCTGGCGGTGTTGACGATGAGCAGCACCTTGCCCTCAAAGTCCTTGAAGTTTATCTCCTTGCCATTGCTGGCTGTGGCGGTGAAATCGAATATCGTTGCCATTGTGTCTTTTGTTTGCGCCTGCACCGTGGCGGCGGCCATGGCCACCAGCAGCGCGGCAAGTTTGAAAATACGTCCCATGGGTCACATCTGGCTCACAAGCCAGTTCTGCAGGCCAATCTTCTCGATGAGGTCGAGCTGCTGCTCGCTCCAGTAGAGGTCCTCCTCCTCGTCGAGCAGGTAGGCCTTGGTGATGTCGTAGGTGGTGGGGTCGGCCGCCAGGGCGGGCATGAGCTTGTAAAGCTGGTCCACCCCCTCGCGCTGCAGCTTGAGGTCGGCCTCGATGTAGGCCTTGGGGTCGGCCACGAGGTCTGCCTCCTGGTGCAGGCACACCTTAAGCTCGCCGCCCAGGTCGAGCAGGCGGTTGGCGTACTTCTCCACCCATGCCATCTCCTCGTCGTAGTGGCCGAGGTACTTCTGTCCGAGTTTCTCAAAACCCATCGATTTGAAGAGCAAACCCTGCATCTTGTGCACATACGAGCTGCCGCTGAGCTCGCTAACAATCATCTGGGATACCTGTTTTGAAGTTGTAAAATCCATATCAATAGTGTTTTATGTTAATCAGTCATTCTGTCGTCCACGACGCAAAATTACGACAATATTTCAATTCAAAGATGTGTCAACAGCCGATTTATGAATATTTAACACAAGGTCGCGCGCGACCGAAACCTCTCTCTTGTCGGCAAAGCGCAAGCGGCGAGGCCGTGTCATGGCACCTTATGCCCCCTGCAAAGCGGCTGTCAATGGTTAATATCCAGGCTGTTATGTTTAGAAAAGATAAGGAAATGAGTGTAACTGGCTGGTTTTCAGTGCTGATGAGGTGTCAGGTCCGTGTCAACACCGTCTGTTCTTCGATTGTTCTCCGATTGTTCTTCGATTGTTCTTCGATTGTTCTTCGATTTAGTATCGGAGAACAATCGAAGAACAATCGGACATCAATCGGAGAACAGACGGCTTTGGCAGCCTCCGCGGGTTGCTCAGGTGGGAAAATGGGTGGGGTAGGGAGGCGGTCAGTTCTTGATGGCCTCTTCCTCTTCGTCGTACTCGGAGCCTACTATCGTGCGGTTGCGCTTCTTCTTGGCGCGCTTGCTCTCCATGATGGTCTCTCCTGCGATGATGCCCATGGGCACGGCTATCACGCTGTAGCCGAGGAGCATGATCAGCACCGCAAGGAAGCGGCCGCCGGCGGTTATCGGCGTCACGTCGCCGAAGCCCACCGTGGTGATGGTCACCACAGCCCAGTAAATGCCCGTCAGAACCGAGTCGAAGGCCGGGTTGTGCTTGCCCTCGATGCTGTACATCATGGTGCCGAGTATGATTGCTGCCACGAGCACGAAGAGCATGAAGATGATGATGCGCACCGCACTGTTGCGCAGGGCGTTGATCAGGTGACGGGCCTCGGTCTGGAATCGGTCGAGGCGGAATATGCGGAACACGCGCATCACGCGCAGCAGGCGCAGCACGGTGAGTGCCTGCGTGGCCGGAATGAAGATGCTCAGGTAGGAGGGGAATATCGACAGGAAGTCGATTATGCCCCAGAAGGAGAAGACGTATTTCCAGGGTTGCTTGAGGCAGTATATGCGCAGGTAGTACTCGAAGGTGAAAATCAGCGTGAACATCCACTCCAGGGCCTTGATGAGCCAGTAGGAGAGCGAGCGGTGGGCCGATGAGGTGATGGTGCTGGTGGAGCCGAAAAGGCTGTCGGCCACAAGCACCAGGATGTTGAGCACTATCATCACCAGCAGCCACACGTCGAACTTTTTGCCGGCCGGGGTGTCGCTTTTGAATATGACCTCGAAGATGCGGTGCTTGTCGATGTTGCGCCATTTCTTCGGCAGCAGCCACGAGAAGAGCAACTTGTGCATCACGCGGCCAATGAAGTTGATTGTCCGTCGTGCCATGCCGCCCCAGTTGACGGATTTGAACCACGCCACGACACGGTCGGCCAGCTGCACGATGTTTTCCCTCAACGTCATGACTTCATGTAAAATAGTGAGTTCTCGCGGTTCGCGTCGAACACCATCCGGGCTGCTGTTTGTATGTCGTCGGCGCTGACGGCGTGGTAGAGCTCCGGCTCGCGGTCTATGAGCGAAGCGTCGCCCAGGAAAGAGTAATAGCACAGCGCCAGAGCGCGGTCGGCGGCCTTGTATTGCGAGAAGACGAAGGTGTTCTCGTAGCGGTTCTGCACCTTGCGCAGCTCGTAGGGGTCGGTCTCGCGGCTTGCCAGCAGGCTGGCCTCGCCGCGCAGCTCGTCGGCCACACGGTCGGCCTCCACGCCTTGCTTCAGCGTTGCGCTGAGCACCAGCAGCCCCGCGTCGATGTCGCCGGTGATGAAGGCGTTGACGCTGGTGCAGAGCTCTTTCTCCAGCACCAGGCTGCGGTGCAGCCGGCTGCTGTCACCGCTGCCGAGAAGGTCGGTTATCAGGTCGCAGGCGCGGAAGAGAGGGTGGAAGTGGTCGGGCATGTGGTAGGCCAGGTACACCTTGGTCGACGGCACCTGCCGCCTTGCGTCAAGGTGGCGCGGCTCGCGCTGCATAGGTTCGGCGGGCACAGCCGGCCTGCCTGCCGCCGTCGGGGTGATGCCTGCCTCCGCCACGCCGCAGCTCCATGCACTGGCCGCCTGCGCCAGCATGTCGTCGTGCTCCAGCGGCGCGGCTATGGCCAGGATGGCGTTGCCGGGGCGGTAGTGCGCGCTGTGGAAGGCTCGCACGTCGCCGAGCGTCGCCTCGCCCACGTGGCTGATGTCGGCTCCGATGGTTGGCCACCGGTAGGGATGAGTCGTGTAGCACAGTGGACGCAGCAGCAGCCACAGGTCGCCGTAGGCGGCGTTGAGGTAGCGTTGGTGGTATTCCTCGGTCACCACATGCTGCTGCACCTCGAGTGCGCGTTGCGATATGTCGAGGTTGGCCATGCGGTCGGCCTCCAGGCGCAGGGCGGTGCCCAGGGCTGAGGCCGGAAGTGTCATGTGGTAGTCGGTGTAGTCGTTGGTGGTGAAGGCGTTGCACTCGCCGCCTGCCGAGCTCACCACGCTGTCGAAATCGGGCACCGATGGTGTGCCTCCAAACATCAAGTGCTCAAACAGGTGCGCGAAGCCGGTGCGTGAGGGATGCTCGTCGCGCGAGCCAACGCCATAGAGCAGGCTGACGCTGGCCATGGGCGTGTCGTCGGCACGGTGGGTGATTACCGTCAGTCCGTTGTCGAGGTGGTGTGTGCGATAGTCGGTCAAGGCTTTATTTCAGCAGGTTGCCCAGTATGTCGCGTGTAAGTGTGCGTGTCACCGAGGTGGTGGCGTTCTTCACTATCTTCTGGCCCACGCTGGTCTTGCTCTTGGTTTTCTTGCCGCTCACAGCGTCGCTCACCGCCGTTCCTGCCGCCGTGGCCAGTGTGGCTGTGGCGGCTGTAAGCACAGTTTTCAGTATCTTGCTGCCCAGTCCGTTGCTTTTCTTGGCAGTGGTCTTCTCCTTGGGCTGCGCCTTTGGCGCTGGGGTGTCGTGCTGTGTTGCCGGCTCGAGCGCTTCCTCTTCCTCGGCAGCCGCCTCAGCCTGGCGCAGCAGCACCTCGAAGGCGCTCTCGCGGTCGACCATGGTGTCGTACTTGCCGAAGACGCGGCTGCCGCGTATGATGGCCTGCCTTTGCTCGGCTGTCACGGCTCCGATCTGGCTCAGGGGGAAGAGCACCTTTGCGCGCTGCACCACCGAGGGGGCACCTTTCTCGTCGAGGAAGCTCACCAGGGCCTCGCCGGTCTCAAGCCCCATTATGGCCTCGTCGGTGCGGAAGGCGGGGTTGGCGCGGAATGTGTCGGCGGCTGTGCGCACCGCTTTCTGGTCTTTGGGGGTGTAGGCGCGCAGCGCGTGCTGCACGCGGTTGCCCAGCTGTCCCAGTATGCTTTCGGGAATGTCGGTGGGGCTTTGGGTGACGAAGTAAACGCCCACGCCCTTTGAGCGGATGAGGCGCACCACCTGCTCTATCTTGTCGACCAGCGCCTTGCTGGTGTCGTCGAAGAGCATGTGGGCCTCGTCGAAGAAGAACACCAGGCGCGGCAGCTCCTGGTCGCCCACCTCGGGCAGGGTGCTGTACAGCTCGCTCAGCAGCCACAGCAGGAAAGTGCTGTAGAGCTTGGGCTGGAGCATCAGCTTGTCGGCCGCCAGCACGCTCATCACGCCCTTGCCGCCCTCGGTCTGCAGCAGGTCGAAGATGTCGAACGCGGGCTCGCCGAAGAAGCGGTCAGCCCCCTGGTTGTCGAGCTGCAGCAGCGAGCGCTGTATGGCGCCGATGGTGGCGGTGGAGATGTTGCCGTAGAGGGTGGTGTACTCTTTCGCGTGGCGCGCCACGAAGTCGAGCATGGCGCGCAGGTCTTTCATGTCGAGCAGGAGCAGGCCGTTCTCGTCGGCTATGCGGAAGACGATGTTCAGCACGCCGTCCTGCGTGTCGTTGAGGCCGAGCAGGCGGCTCAGCAGCTGCGGCCCCATCTGGCTCACCGTGGCGCGGATGGGGTGGCCTTGCTCGCCGTAGACGTCGTAGAAGCGCACAGGGCAGGGCTGGAACTTGGGGTCGGGCAGGCCGAAGGCGTCTTTGCGCTTCTCGATGAACGAACTCATCTGCCCGGCCTGGCTGATGCCGCTCAGGTCGCCCTTCATGTCGGCCATGAAGCATGGCACGCCTGCCTGGCAGAACGTCTCGGCCATCACTTGCAGTGTGACGGTCTTGCCGGTGCCTGTGGCTCCAGCAATGAGGCCATGGCGGTTGGCCATGCGCCCCACGAGCGAGAGGTCGCCCTCGTCGCAGTGGGCTATGTACAGTCCGTGTTCGCTGTCGTACATGGTCGGTGTGTGTTAGAATGTCCAGTTGAAGCCAAGCCGCAGCATGGGGCTTTCCCAGCGCAGGGTCTCCATGAGGCTGTTGAGGCCGGCATAGAGGGTGGTGGCCGACTCGGTGTAGACGTCGGCCTCGCCGTCGCGGTTGGTGATGTCGAGGTTGTCATACATCGTCTTGTGGCTGGCGAAGCCCACCGAGAGGAGGTCGAGCGAGAGCTCGGCGCTCAGGTGGCGCGAGAACTCGTAGGTGATCGTCGGGCGCAGGCTCACACCCCAGTAGAAGGTGCGCACGCTGTCCTGCACGGCGTCGAGCTCGTGGTACTCGCCGTTGTTGAGGAACGGGGTGTAGAAGCTCTGCACTATGGTGGCGTAGCCAGTCTGGCCCACGGTGCCCTGCAGCATGATGTGGAAGTGCATGTTGCCGTAGCTCAAGAACTCGTACTTCACCTGTGGGCTCACACTCCATCCGTCGCGCTGCACCACGGTGTGGAAGTTGTCGACAGTCGGGTCGGGTATGCGCCCGCCGTAGGGTATCACCTTGTGCGCCATCATGGTGTCGTTGCGGAAGTGGTTGTATTGACCGCTCACGCCGATGTACAGCCGCGGCGTCACCATGTAGCCCAGCTGTGCGCCACCCAGCCAGTTGAGGGCTGCGGTGCTGTTGGTGTCGAGGTTGTTGACCGAGGCCGTGCTGTGGTAGCCGCCCTGCAGCCCGACCACCACCTGGGCGTTGAGCGTCGCCGTAACTGCCACAGCGGCAATTAGAAGTGCTATTTTCTTCATTGTCGTCACTTTTGTTTTTAGGGTGCAAAGTTACTACTTTTTCCTTATTCGGCAAAATAAAATTCCCGGCTGCCGCCCGCGTGCCGCCATAAGACGGCAGATACACAGCCTGTTGCCGGTGGCTGCCGGGTGGTGGTGGGTTATGCCGCTGGCGTGGCGCGCCGGTGGCCGCGCTGCGGTTGATGCCGCCCTTCGCCAAGGGTCCCGGTGACGTCGGCGCACCATCGGCGGCTTTCGCCACGCCTGCGGTGGACGGAGTAAGGTTGGAATTTATAACATGCTGATAAAGAGTTTGTTGCGTCAAAAGGAGGCAGGGGGTAATATGTTGAAATGAAAAGCGCTGATTATCAGCATTAAGGATAGACCAACTCCTACTCAACTCCTACTCATCGCCTACCCAACACCTTGTCAAGCACTACATCGGTAGTAGATGATAAGGTGTTGTACAGGTGTTGTTATATGGTTGTCACGACGTTATGCCCGGCCTGCGGCGTGGCGGGTGTTTCCTTGCGCTTCCGGATACAGTGCGGATGGCCAAAGCAGCCGATGCGCGGGAGCCGGCGACCGGCGTGGCGATGGTGATTTTATTTTTTGTTCACTGAATTTTTATGCGTATATTTGCACTTTTCGCGGCAGCGATGCCGCAGGCTTAACTATTTGACAAAGTGATGAAAATGACTGGAAAGATACGTATACTGGAGCTAAAACGGCTGTTGCTTGCCCTTTTTGTGCTGGTGGCTTTCGGCGCCGTGGCTCAAAATGTTGTCGTGATGGAGAATGCCGACAGCCTGGTGGTCGACGGCTGCTTTTCGCCGAGTGGTGTCATCTACGACGACGGTGGCCTGCTTGGGGCCTACAGTGTCAACTTCAGCGGCAGCGTCACCATCAAGTCTTCGCCCGGAACCACCATCACCCTGATTGGCAATTATAACACAGAGAATGGCTACGACAAACTGACGGTGAGCGACGGCACGACGCTGCTGTTGAACCAGGTGTCGGGTTCGGGCACTGTCGATGTTTCAAGCACGACGGGTCTGCTGGTGGTGAGTTTCACCACCGACCCTTCCGTCACCAGGGACGGGTTTGAGCTTGAGTGGACTGTGTCGGGCGGCTCGTCGATGTGCGCCAACCCGGTGGGCGGGCTCGACACCGTCAGCGTGGGCACCACGACTATCGGTCTGGAGTGGACGGCCGACAACGCCGCGGGTCCCTTCACCCTGACCTATGGCAACCAGCGTGTCGACGGCATCACCGCGACCAGCTACACCTTGACAGGCCTCAACCCGTCGTCGGCCTACGACATCACTGTGACGGCCTCCGCCAACGAGGGCAACAACTGCTGTGCCGACGGCATCACGGTGCGCACCCGCTGCGGCGAGGTGTCCGAGCCCTATGTCGAGGGCTTCGAGGGCCTGGACGATGGCGCCTTCCCGCCATGTTGGATAGAGGTGGTGAACTTCGACGACGAGGAATACCTGCCGCAGGCTGTGGCCTCGCATCGCGCAAGCGGACGCCGCTCGCTGATGATCAGCAGCGGCAACAGCGCTGTCGACGACCATTTCAGCCTCGTGGCCACGCCGTCTTTCGCGTCGGTCCAGACCGTCACGATGCACATGAACCTTCGCTCCAGCCATGCCGGCGCTGTGGTGGAGATGGGCGAATGCAACGCCACAGGCAGCGACTATGACCTCTACGGCTTCACGCCGCTGCAGACCATCGTCGTTGATGAAGTCAGCCACTGGGAGGTGGTGTCACTGCAGTGGACTCCCTCGGCTCCGGGGCGCAGACTGGCTTTCCGCATGGTGCAAAGCCAGCAGCCCGGCGTGGGGGTGCGCGTCTACATTGACGACTTGGAGATGGAGGGCTGCGGCGTGGAGTCGCTGCAGGCCTCGCAGGTGGAGCACGACCAGTTGCTGCTCTCGTGGAGCGAGTTCGGCTCGCCGGTGTGCAAGGTGGGTGTGCGCCGAACGGCGCAGTCGGTCGACTCGGTGACCATCGACCCTGCCGCCTCGCCGCAGCTCGTCACAGGCCTGTCGCCGCAGACGCAGTACACACTCACGGTCTATCCCTCGTGCGGCGCGGTGCCAAGCGTGGCTCACAGCGTCAATGTGCGCACCGCCGCCTTGCCGGAGCAGGCCGACGGCTACTGCTCGCAGTTTGAGCAGGGCACGTGGACCTCACGCGTCATTGCGGCGAGGTACGACAACTGGCTGACCACAGAGGATGGCGCGCTGTCCATGTGGGACGGTGCGTCAGGCTCCAGCTTCTTCCTGACCAGCGAGCGGCTGCTGGGACTGCCCGGCAAGCAGGTGGGAATTGCCTATTGGGGCGAGAACAACAATGCCCGAATAATCGTTGGCACCACATACTACCCCGACGACAAGGCTTCGTTTGTCCCCCTCGATACCCTCGTCAGCGACGGACTTCGCCACAACGCCGTGGTGAATGTGCCGGCAGGCTCGACAGGGCGCCACATAGCCATTCTGGTAGAGAACCCGACGTGGTACGTCTCGCTGAAGATATTTTCCGTCATCTGCGGCACGTCCCTGGTCGACGACGTCCGCCTCGTGCACCGTCGCGGCACGACGATGGCCTTCGCCTGGGCCGAAGCCTACGACACGGTGCTTGTGCAGCACGGCCTGAAAGGGTTCGAGCTGGGCACCGGCGTTGTCGACACCTTCCTCAATGCCGCCTCTGGCACGGTGGCGGGGCTTCTCCCCTCGACCGACTACGACTTCGTCTTCTACCGTCCGGGCACCGCACCATGCGGAAACAGCCGCCGCACCATCCGCACGGCCACGCGCGACTACCCCTTGCCCTACTGCGAGGATTTCAAGGCGCTGGACGAGCAGGATTGGGCGTCGGACACCGACGGCGACTGGAAAAAGTTCAACAGTCTGAATGACGCGCCCGATTTTGCCGTGGGCTACTATGCCGATGAGCCCAAGTCGCTGCACCTGACCTCGTGGGGCTTCAACTGGGATTACTACACCACCGCAGTGTTGCCCGACGTGGAGCTTGACGGCAACACAGTGCTCAGCTTCTACGCCTTCGACCAAGCCCCGCAGTCGAAGCTGGTGGTGGGTATCATTGACGAGGAGTGCGTCAATATCGCCAATCCCCAGTACGGCGGGCTCCACTTCCGCCCCATCGACACGATTGACGTGCAGGCTCTCGGACAGAGGCGCCACTATGTGTGGCAGGTGCCTGCCGCCGACAGCATCTTCTCGGCGCGCCTGGCTCTGCGCTACATGCACGACTACGAGTACAGCTACTATGGCATCTACATCAACGAGCTTCAATTTAGCCACATGGCCTATGCCAACGCTACGGCGACCCACATAGGCTTCGACAGCATCAACATACAAATCGACGCGCTTGTGGGTGCAGACAGCGTTGAGGTGGCCATTGTGGGCATGGGCGACTCGTTGGTGTATCGCTGCGGCCCCGACGACATGGACAAGGTGGGCATTGGCGGTCTCGACACGGGGGGCTACTACTACCGTGTGCTGGTGCGGCCGCTTGAGGAGGGCTGCAACACTTATGCCTTCTATCTCACCGGCTTCGGACGCGGCCACGCATTCTGCTTCCCGTTTGATGACCTGCTCTACGACGAGTTGCCACTCGACTGGACCGCCACCGGTGTGGCAGGCACCGGCTTTGACGATGCCCTGCATGTGGCGCCGCATTCGGCAGTGTCCATGCACCCCATGCAGTTTTGGGGTGGTCAGACCCTCTCGTTCAAGGCACGCTCCAACACGCAGGGCGACACGCTGCTGCTCGCGGGCAAACATGGTGCAGTGATGGAAATGATCGACACTATAGTGCTCGACACCGTGTGGCGATTTTACTCCTACACCCTGCCGACGTTCGATGGCGACACGGCGTACGTCACCTTCGTCGCTGGCGACGACACCCTGCGCCTCGATGATGTGGGCGTCAGCTCCTGCCCGCAGATGGATATGGCCGTGGAGGGCAACCGTATAGTGCTGATTCAGGATGTTGCCCATGACTACCGCCTGTACCTCGACGACGCGGCCGGGACCGACCACCGTGAGATTTACGTCAACGAGAACCCATACGTGGTCGAGGGTTTACTTATGGGCACGGAGTACACGGTGGAGTGGGAGTGCCTTTACACTACCAATGGCTGCCCGCAGGCGGTCACGGTGAGGACCGGGGATACTGTGAGGCTTCCTTATTGTGAGGAATTCGAGTTGCCTTCAGGCATGGTCAAGGTGCCGCCCACGTGGAGTTTTGTCAGCCCCGATGGAGGCAACCATGTCAGTATTGATATGTGGGGGCCCTCGGTGGCAATGCTCCCGTCGGGCAACTGGATGTATGCCATATTGCCCCCACTGGATGCCGACAGCGTCATGTCGCTCACTGCGACCCTGTACAATTGGGAGGAGGGAGCCGTCGAGATTGGTGTGCTCGGCAGTGGTGTCGACACCTCGACGTTCATCACCTTGTGGCGGTCGGAAGGCGACTGGAACTACCCGGCCGTCGATATGAGCAATTATGCAGACAAGCGGGTGGCATTGCGTGCGAGAAAAGAATGCCGTATTTTCAGATTGCACGTTTACAACATCCCTATGGCGACCATCAGGTTGGTAAGAAACAACACATGGCAGGCCGTTACCCCGAAAAAGGCACCGTATTGGCTGCATGTGAACCCGCTCGACACGCTTGTTGCCATCAGCGACACTTTGTTCCAGATTGTATACAACGACAACAGTTTGCGATTCTACCAGGCGTGCGACAGTTTGGGTTACACCTGCGACAGTGAGCGTGAATACCTCAGCGGCTTCACCAAAAACATGCCCTACTGCTATGATGCCCAGGAGGGATACAGCTATCCGTGGTACAGGTTTGTGTACTATTCCAGAAACCGCTATGGTAGTGTCAAAATGATGCGGCATGGCAATGCCGGACGCTACTACATGAGGCTCGACGGCAATGGGTCGACATGGGTCTTGGCGCCCGATTTTGTCAATATTGACTCTATCCGCCACGCCGGTATGCGTATCTACTACTATGCCCCCAGCGAGGCCGACAGCCTTGAGGTGGGCGTGATGACCGATGCCTACGACACATCCACATTTACACCGCTCGACACGCTGGTCTACACCATTGGCGACGGCTCGATACAATCGGCTTATGTGGATTTGTCGCGCTACACAGGTGATGGCCGCTGGGTTGCGATGCACCACATGCTGCGCGCAAGGTCGGAGTATTTCGACATCGCCAGTGTCTATTTTGACTCGTGCACGGCCTCGATGGGCGCTGAGGCCTCGCTGTGGCGATGGAACCGGGTGAAGATAGACGGCCCGCACACACCGTTCTACATGGAATACTATCCGGCTGGCACATCGTATCAGGGCAATAGCAGCAACCCCGTGGTGCGCGTGGACACTGTGCCGATGATACTCACCCTGCAGCCCGAAACACGCTATGAGTTCTTCTTCCGTTGCGACAGCCTGGGCAGTACATGTGTGCCTGCCCAGCAGGTGACAACACTGGCCGCCCCGATGGATGTGCCGTCGTGCGTGGATTTCGACACGTTGGAGCAAGGCAGTGTGCCGCGTGGCTGGACCCTGCGCAACAGTGAGATTGGCGTCACCGACGCCGAGGCTCACAGCGACACAAACAGCTTGCGGATGCCAATAGGGGTGACAAGCTATGCCATCAGCCCCGACCTTGATGTTGATTCAATAGGCACTGTGGCCTTGAGCATTTGGTACAAGGTGGAAAGCCTGGGAGACCGTCTTGTGGTGGGGGTGATGAGCAACCCATACGACCTGGCGACCTTCCACCCGGTGAAGACATTGGCGCCGGTAGAGGTAGGCACATGGCAGCGCGGACTTGTGCTTTTTGAGAACGCGCCGCAGGATGCCCACTTCATTGCACTGCGTGCCCGCAGCAACGGCCAGCCGGGTGGACGCAGCATCTATGTGGACGACATGCATGTGTCGCAGTGCGCCGCGTTTGACTTCACGGTGTCGCAACTTTCCCACTCCAGCATTGACCTCACATGGACGCAGGTGGGCCAGCCCGATGTCACAATCACGATGATGGACGATGATGCCGTGGTGGGAACATACACCAACCCCTCGTCACCGTTGCACATAGAGCCGCTCGACGCATTGCACTACTACTCGTTCAAGTTTGTTAGTACATGTGGATCCGCTGCCTCGGAATACTGTTCGACCGACTATCGCGACAGCCTGTCGGTTGTCGCGCCGGCGCCGGGTGTGGGCTGCGTCAATGCCACCGACCTGGCCTCGCCGCAGGCTGTGTTCTTCAGCGGGTCGTACAGCAACCCATATTCACACGCAGGGGCAATCAACCATGGACCCTCCCATCCGGACAGCCGCCATACTGTGTGCTACGACACTGCTGCCCGCGACCCGCGCACTGGCAACTTACTGCGCACCATACCGGAAGGCTACGCATCAAGCGTGCGGCTGGGCAACTGGAGCACCAACTACTATGAGCCCGAAGCCGAGGGAGTAATATACAGCCTGTATGTCGACACGGCAAGCTTCGAGTTGCTCCTGCTGCGCTATGCCGCCGTGTTACAGGACCCCATGCACGCCGCGGCCGACCAGCCCCGCTTCAGGCTTGAATTGCTCGACACCAACTATAACATCATCGACTCGGCCTGCACCAGTGCCGACTTCATTGCCGACCAGAGCCTGGGCTGGAACAGCGCCGACGACGGTGTGCTCTGGAAGGACTGGACGGCGGTGGGCATCGACCTTTCCGGCCATGCCGGCGAGCAGGTCTACCTGCGCCTCACCACCTACGACTGCAACGAGGGCTCGCACTATGGCTATGCCTACTTCACCCTCGAGTGTATGCGCAAGAACATGAACACTGAAGCCTGCGGTGCGGTGACCGAGAACACGCTTTCTGCCCCCGAAGGTTTCAACTATCGATGGTATACCTCGGAGAATCCGTCAACTGTCAGCACCAGCCAGAGCATCACCATTCCAAGTGAGGACATCACCTACTACTGCGAGGTGAGCAAGCTCGACAACCCTGACTGCAACTTCACCATCAGCACCTATGGAGGCACGCGCTACCCGATGTCGTCGTTTGTTGCCAGCATTGAGGTTGACAGCTGCCGCTTCCATGTGTCGTTCCTCAACACCAGCGCTGTGAGCAACGATGGGGTGACTCCGCTGCCCGGCATACAGTGTGAAAGCACGCGGTGGGACTTCGGCAACGGCACGGCCGCCACTACATACAACGGCAGTGCAGTGTACTATGTGCCAGGCGACTATACGGTGAGGTTGGTAAGCGGGCTGGCTTCCGATGCGTGCCTTGACACCTTCGAGATGGTTCTTCACCTCGTACTGCCGGGGGGCGCGATGCCTACCGACACAACCGAAGCCTGCATATGTGACAACCAAACCTACTCGTTTTTCGGCCATGACTACGCCGTTGCGGGAACCTACATGCTCACTTTGCCAGTGGCAGGTCAGTCGTGCGACAGTCTGCATGTTCTTCACCTGTCTGTCAAGTCCACCTCGAGAGGCGACACTACGGCCGTGGCATGCGACAGTCTGCGTTGGCACGGAGAGTTATACACAACTGGTGGCAACCACCTGTCGGCACCTTTGGGACTAAACGCCGCAGGCTGCGACACCTCAGCTATCCTCCACCTCACCCTCCACTGGTCGCACAATGCCACGGTTGTGGATACCATTGTGCAGAATGAGTTGCCATATCAGGTGGGCAATGATATGGTGACCTTTACCGACCTTTCGGCAATCACGCCTGCCTATTCGCGTCGCGAGGCTGATTACATGCTGCCGACCTACCAGCAGTGCGACAGTACCATAGCCTTGAAACTGCATGTATGGATGAACCGTGACACTGTGTTGGACACGCTCACCTGCCACTCGCAGTTGCCGTTCACTTACCATGACACCACGTTGAACCCTTCGGTGGGTCTGACCATGTTCGACTATCTGCTGGCAACGACACACGGTGCGGACAGTGTGGTTAGCGTGCACCTTACTGTGCGGGCAAACCCGATGGCCTCCTACCACGACACCATTGTTGAGAATGAGCTGCCACACAGTTTCCGCACGATAGTGTTCAACGACGCTGTAGACACGAGCTTCTTCGTCAATGGAGCCGACGTGTGCGACAGCATAGTCAATTACACTCTCACCGTGTGGCACAACAGCCATCATACACTGTACGACACCGTGTGCGACAACCAGTTGCCATACGACTGGTTCGGACATTTGTTCAGTGGGGAGGACAGCATCACCTACACCATTGTCGACCGACATGGGGCAGACAGTGCTGTGAGCCTTGTGTTGACAGTCAAGCCTACATTTGAGACAGGCTTCAGTCAGGTGTTCTGCCCGTATGAACGGCTGACATATCATGGTGTGGAGTATCCCCGGCCATTGTCCTTCGACACCACGCTCATCTCTTCGTTCGGTTGTGACAGCCTGGTGCATGTTACCCTGTCGCGTCGCAGTCTTGATTACACGTTGCGGACATTACACCGCTTCGATACATCTGCCTTCGTACCCACCGACACGATGCTCCATACCTGTGTGCCGGCACTGTTGCAGTTGGTTGACTCCACGCCCACCTCGGTGGCATGGCAATGGGATGTGGCGACACCCGACACACTTTACAGTTCTGACGAGCGAATGGTGGAGATGAAGTTTCTGCATGGCTCCGACTCGGTGGCTGCATATTTCAGACTGGTGGCTACAGATACCATAGGCTGTCTCGACACGCTGGCGTGGCCGGTGTTTGCGTTCGCCACACCGACTGCAGACTTCAAGTGGGAGCCAGACTATCCAGCAGTGCACCATCCGGTGGCACAGTTCGTCAACCTCTCGCAGCCCGACACGCTGCAATGGAAGTGGCGCTTCCAGATGCCCGACGCCGCTGACGATACATCAAGTGCTTTCAGCCCGCTTCATAGCTGGGGCGACGACGGCGCCGATGTGGCAGGCGACTATGAGGTCAGCCTTGTTGCACTGTGGATGCATTCTCTTGACACTGTTAAGTCGTACCAGTTAGTTTGGCTTCCAAGACAACTGTATGCAGATTTCAAAATAGATCCGTTCATACATACCTGTACCGACACTGCGCGTCACATTGTCACCGTTACCAATGATTACCTGCATTTCCCCAATCTGGTGACCCCCAATGCGGATGGAATAGATGACACTTGGGAGGTGGTAGGATTGGTAGAGTTCGGTAACTATTCTGAGAACGAACTTTGGATATACGACCGCACCGGCGCACTGGTGTTCCATGCGCGCAACATACGCCGCCACGACCAGTTCTGGGATCCAGAGGCCACTCGCAGCCCCGACGGTACCTACTACTACCGCTTCAGTGGGAAGGGAGAAAATGGCTTGGTGAAGCGCAATGGGGTGATAGAGGTGTTGCGCGACTGACATAAATATTAATTGGAAACAATATTATATTATTTATGGAAAAAGATAATACAAGGCAGAAAAGACGAGTACTGAAATATTGCAGTATTGTTTTGGCAATGCTTTTTGCTGGAGGGGTGACTGCCCAGGAAGAATACTTGATGAAGAATGCCGACACAATCTTCATCAACGTGTGCCAGAAGCCCACAGGCGTATTGGTCGATGACGGAGGGGGTGGGCCGTACAGCAACAATTTCAGGGGCTGGGCGGTGATCAAGGCCGTGCCAGGCATTACCATCACCCTTCAGGGCGACTATAAGACCTATGGAGCCAGCACAGATTACCTCACCGTGTGGGATGGCGACCAGTTGATTGAGAACTATATTGGAGGGGAGGGCTCTCTGGTGGTCAACTCGACGAGTGGGGAATTGACGGTGCGCTTCCAGACCAATGGCAGCGGTGTCGACGACGGCTTCGTTCTGCAGTGGAGTATAGATGGCAATGCTGCAACGTGCCCAGTGGCTGTTTCGCAGGTCGACACGGTCTCCGTCACGGCCACCACTGCCACGCTTTCATGGACAGCATCGGGGGCTGGCCCCTTCCGGCTTCTCGTCGGAGATGAAGAGGTTGCCACTTCAAACACCACTACCGCAACGCTTGTGGGGCTCAATCCCTCGTCGCGCTACAGTGTTATGGTGCTGCCACAGTCGGCAGGCGACAACCTGTGCTGCGGTTCAATAGTCAGTTTCCGTACTCGTTGCGGCAATGTGGTAATGCCCTTCGTCGAAGGGTTTGAGGGTTTGGAGGAGAGAGCCTTCCCTGACTGCTGGCTTCTGCAGTACAACTTTGATGATGAGGATTATGTGCCGCAGATTGATGCGGCTCATCACTCCACAGGCCAAAGGTCGCTCATGCTCAGTTGCGGCAACAATGCGACACCAGACCACTTTGGCATGGTGGCTACTCCTCCATTTGAGGGTACCGGCTTGCGTCGTTTGCGACTCACTCTGCGTGCCAGCCACGCCAACACCCGTGTGGTGGTTGGCACGTGCGACAGCACAGGGTCTGAATACAACTACTATGGATTTACACCTCTTGACACGCTGACACTCGATGCGCAGTGGCAGACAACCACAGTGTCTTGGTTCCCGACCGCCCCCTCGCGACGCCTTGCTCTGCGTATGTTGCAGTCGATGCAGCCTTCCACCGGCTGCATGATCTACATTGAGGAGATTGCTGTCGAGGTGTGCGGTGTGGATTCTGTAAGCGCGTCGCACGTAGACTACGACCGTTTCACACTTGATTGGAGCACCTTCGGCTCGCCGGTCTGTCGTGTTGGTTTGAGGGTGTTAGGCCAGCACTCTGATACCTTGAGTTTCGACAACGCTGTTCCTCCATTGGTTATTGAAGGTCTCGATGCCCAGCGCACATACGTTGCCACGGTCTATCCGCAGTGTGCCGCACAATCGAGTATAGGGCGCGGAGTGGTGGTTACCACCACTGCTCCACCCATGTCTGCCGAGGGGTTTTGCTCCGGCTTCCTTGGCATGAATGACTATTTGGAAGACTGGACTCAGATTGACTATGCCGGGCGCAGTTTCGGCTTGAACGGTAACGGCGTGCGACTCAATGGACCGAGTTATGTCTATTCACCTACATTCCTTGTCAGCCAGCGGCTTTTAGGGTTGGCGGGTAAAAGGGTTGTGATTACCTACACTTCTAATAGTTCTTACCAACTGCGGGTAGGTACGATGAGCTATGCCGACGACACCTCGACCTTCTCCCTTGTTGGCACTACCACTCTTGCCGTCGATGGCTATCGCCACACGTTCATGTGCGACATTCCTGTTTCCGACACGGGCCGCTACATAGCAATCGAGGCTGTCAACCATTATTTTGCGGGGCTTGTAATTCATTCTATCGAGGTGGATTTGCCCAATCGTGTTGTGGGTCACCAGTCGTTGGTACATCGTCGCGGCACGTCGGTGCAGCTCGACTGGACGGATGTGCTCGACACTGTGCTGGTGGAGCATGTCCTGGATGGCTATGCCCCTGGGACAGGCACGGTCGACACCTTCTACAATGCTCACTGCGGTACCGTCAGGGGCCTGTCACCCTCCGTCGACTACGATTTCTATATCTACCGACCAGGGGCATCGCCGTGTATAGACAGACGTCTCGCCGTGCGCACCGCCACGCGCGACTACACGCTGCCGTCGTGCTGGGATTTCTCTTCGGATAATGTGGGCACCAACCCCTGGTCAACAGTATTTGGCGACTGGCGGGACAAGCGTTCCGTCAACAACTCGCCCAGATTCACGTCGCGGTGGTCGTCGCTGTATGAGTCGGGAGGAACTACGCAGACGCTGGAGTTTGCCTCGTGGGGTATGTATGGTTACTCTTCTATGGTTGGCTTGCCCGATGTGGAGGTTGACAGCAACAGTTACCTCAGTTTCTATATGATGGGCACGCACCTTTCTGCTGAGGTGCATGTGGGCACCATACGTGAAGGTTATTCATCTGGCTACTTTCTTCCTCTCGACACCGTTGAGGTGGGCGCCGGCGACTCCAGGCACCACTATGTTGTTCCTCTCCGTCCCAGCGACACCCTGTTCAACGGAGTGCTGGCCTTGTGGTACAACCATCCGCAGGAGTTCATCTTCTATCGTGGCTACATTGACGAGATGCAGGTCGGTGGTGCCACCTATGGCAACGTTAATCTGCTGTATGTGGGATATGACACGTGCTGCCTCTCGCTCGACGCCCTGTATGGCACCGACAGCGCCGACGTTACACTGGAGCGTAATGGCGTGGAGATTACGCGCCGTGTGCACACAGCCGATATGAGTCGCATTGAGTTTGGGTCGCTGGAAGAAGGTTCGTCCTACCGCGTCTATGTCACCCCGCTCGGTAAGGCCTGCCGTTCCTTCGCAATGAACGTCCACACCAAGTACGATTATAACGGTGGCGATGTTGGTGTAAAGTATGAATCGTGTTTCCATTTCTCAACGCTGCTCACCGACGAGCTGCCCACCTGTTGGGCTGCCAGCGGTGCCCATGCCGTCGAGCCACCTGATGACGAGATGCGCGTCGAGGCTGGCTCCGCCATCGCCATGCACCCCATGTATGCCTTCGCTTCCGGCGCCACGCTGCTTTTGCGCGCCAGGGCAGAGTTCTATGGAGACAGCCTGATCTTGGGCTACATTGCCCCCGGCGACACCATTCCGATTGCATCTTCGTCCTTTGGCCTCGACACGGTGCCTTTCGTCGCATTCGACACTCTTGTGCTCGACAGTGTGCAGGGCAGCTTCGCCCTCACGTTGCCCTTTGGTATGCCGTCGGGTTTCAGGATGGCTTTCCGTGCCTGCGGCAGCGATGTGCTTCTCGACAATATCTCTGTGACTGATTGCCCTGTAGTGCAGTTCAATGTCGATGGAAATGTGATAGAGTGCACTATGCCGGGAACATCTTTCCCTGATTACAATCTCTCTCTGCTCGACACTACCGGAGACTACCGCGTGCTTCACATCGACGAGAGCCCATTCCGCATTGAAGGGCTGAAGTTCGATATGCCGTATGAGATCAGCGTCAGTTGTGGTGCCATTAGCAATGCAATATGCCGCCAGCAGGCTGTTGTCCGTACCCACGACCGGGTTCCGCTGCCTTATTGCCAGTTCTTCAACAAGAATTATACTTCCATCGCATTGCCCGTGGGCTGGACTGTCATCAAGTCTTCGACATCTCAGTCTGTGAATCCCTCCACCAGCGGTCCGTCGTTGGTTTTCAGCTCTTACTCCAGCGAGGGTTGGCTTTATGCCGTCCTGCCGCAGTTCGACGCGGATTCAGTCCTCACCATGATGGCTAATTTCTTTAGTAATCGTACCAATCAAACCATACAGATTGGCGTGATGGATAATGAAACCGACACTGCCTCGTTCATCCCGCTTTGGACATCAACGGATTGGGAAGGAGCTATCGATGCTAATGTTGACATCTCAAATTATATTGGCAAGCGCGTTGCCATCAGGAAAAATGGCATTAGTTGGATTAGTTTGTATAGCGTCCGTGTTTACGGGGTTCCACGTGTTGGCTACAGTCTGCCTCATGCAGGCCTGCTTCGGGCAAAGGCCAATCACAGGCACCCTTACTGGCTCTCTGCGCGTAAGAATTCCGACATCACCACGTTTGCCGTCAACGACACCCTGTCCGATTTTCATTTGGATCTCGGCTACCACTATCTCAGTGTCGGTTCCGACTCGTTGGGCAATACGTGTGAGACTGAGGATTATCGCTACCTTGGCGACACTCTTCAAGTACCTTTCTGTCTTGAGTTTGACCGCTCCAACGACGCGTATTACTCCTACTTCAGCGGCCGCCTGACGCTTGGCTCAGTCTCATACACGAACTATTACAGTACTGACGATGAACATGGCTACATGGGGATTTCGCCCGGCTCTTGGTGCGTCCTGCCCGAGCTTATGGTCGATTCTGTCCGCGATGTCGGCATGAGCATAGTCTACTCCGCCAGCCAAGCCGACGACTCGCTGGTGGTTGGAATAATGACCGACGCTTACGACACCCTGTCCTTCGTGCCGCTCGACACCTTGACCTACTCCATCACCAATGGCAAGTTCCAGAACAGTTTTGTCGACTTCAGCAACTATGCCGACACCGGGCGCTGGGTGGCCATCCACTACCTGCGTGGCAGTGACAAGTTCAAAATCAACGGCATATACACCGAGCGCTGTGCAGGCGCTGCCGGTGCCGTGGTGTCGCTCAAGCGTTGGAACAGGGTTCAAGTCGATGCCCCTGCGGTGCCTTTCTATGCTGAGTATTTCCCCTCCTCCACGTCCACGCAGGGCAGCCCCTCCAACACGGTGGTGCGCATAGATTCTGTGCCGGCAGTGATTACGCTCGAGCCGGAGACCACCTACGATTTCTACTTCAGGTGCGACAGTGCTGCTGTCAGTTGCCGTCTGCCGCAAGTGGTCACCACGCTGGCTGCCCCGCTTGAGGTGCCGTCGTGCATCGACTTCGATTCCATTGTCACCGGCGACTTGCCGCGAGGCTGGAACGCCATGACCACCGGCATTATGGTCACCGACTCGCTGGCTCACAGCGGCGGGCACAGCCTCCTCATGCCAATAGGCACGCAGGCTTACGTCGTCACCCCCGACGCCAACATCGACTCCATACAACGTCTTGCCATGAGTTTGTGGTACCGGGTGGGCGATGTGTCCGACCGTTTGGTGGTGGGCGTCATGAGTAATCCCGAGGATCTCACCACCTATCACCCTATCAGCACCCTGGCGCCTGCCGAGGCCGACGTGTGGCAGCATGGCCTGGTCGAGTTCAGCAGCACGCCTGGCGACCCCTTCTTCGTTGTGTTGCGTGCTCGCAGCAACCATCGCTCCGAAGGCCGCAGCATTCTGGTCGATGACATATACGTTGACACCAGCGTGGCCTTCGACCTCCGTGTAAAAGAAATCACCAGCAATTCTATCACCCTCGACTGGCGGCAACGGGGAACGCCCGACGTGAAGGTCACTGTCAGCGACGAAGATGGCGTGATCGCCGAGTACAACCCCGCTGCCCCCCCGCTCACCATCGAGCCGTTGAGCATCCTGCACTACTACACCTTCGTCTTCGAGGCTGGCAACGACAGTGCGGGCTATTGCAACACCTCCTACCGCGACACCTTGAGCATCATCACCCCCGCTCCGGGCGTGGGGTGCGTCAATGCTACCGACCTCAACTCGTCGCAGGCGGTCTTCTTCACCGGACGCTACGACAACCCCTACATGGCTGCCGGGGCAGTTGACTATGGTCCGCGCCACTCCGAGAGTCGCCACACCGTGTGCTACGACACGGCGGCTCGCGACCCACGCACCGACAACCTGCTGCGCACCATACCGGAGGGCTACACTTCGAGTGTGCGCCTGGGCAACTGGAGTACCAACTACTTTGAGCCCGAGGCCGAGGGGGTGATTTACAGCCTCTATGTAGACACCGGCAGCTTCGAGCTTCTGCTTCTGCGCTACGCCGCTGTGCTGCAGGATCCCATACACGCCTACTCTGACCAGCCCCGCTTCCGCATGGAACTGCTCGACACCAACTATAACATCATCGACTCGGCCTGCACCAGCGCCGACTTCATTGCCGACCAGAGCCTGGGCTGGAACAGCGCCGACGACGGTGTGCTCTGGAAGGACTGGACGGCGGTGGGCATCGACCTTTCCAGTCATGCCGGCGAGCAGGTCTACCTGCGCCTCACCACCTACGACTGCAACGAGGGCTCGCACTACGGCTATGCCTACTTCACCCTCGAGTGTATGCGCAAGAACATGAACACCGCCTCGTGCGGCGACGTCGACAGCAACACCCTCTCCGCCCCCGAGGGCTTCCACTACCGCTGGTACACCTCGCAAAGCCCTGCCACGGTCAGCACCGGGCGCGTCATCACCGTTCCGAGCGAGGACATCACCTACTACTGCGAGGTGAGCAAGCTCGACAACCCTGCCTGCAACTTCACCATCAGCGCCTATGGCGGCACCCGCTACCCCATGGCCGACTTCGACTACGTGGTGTCGGTCAGCAACTGCCGCTTCTACGTCGACTTCATCAACCGCAGTTCGGTGAGCATCGATGGCCGCACACCCATACCCGGCCAGCGTTGCGAGACGGCCTACTGGGACTTCGGCAACGGCACCTCGTCGACCGCCTACCACGGCCATGCCGTCTACTACCTGCCGGGCGACTACACGGTGCGCCTTGTGAGCGGCATCGGCCTCGACGCCTGTCGTGACACCGCCTACGTCACCCTCCACCTTTCTCTGCCGGGCGAGCCTGCGCCTACCTCAACGTGGAACGTGAGCATCTGCGACAATCAGCCGGGCATAAGCTTCTTCGGCCACGTCTACTACCAGCCCGGCACCTACTACCACAACGTGCCGGTCGAAGGGCAGGAGTGCGACAGCCTCTACGTGCTGCAGCTCGATGTGCGCGCCACCACCACGGGCCATGTCGACCGTGTAGTCTGCGACAGCCTCTACTGGAAGGGGACGCTCTACGCCGCCAGCGGCGACTACACGGCCGTGGGCGAGGGACCTAACAGCGTGGGCTGCGACAGCTCGACGGTGCTGCACCTCACGGTCAACCATTCTGCCGAGACCACCGACTCGATTGTGATATGCCCCGGCCGCAGCTTTGAGTATCGCGGTGTCGACTATGGAGGCCCCGCCGAGTTCGACGCCCACCTTATCACCAGGCAGGGCTGCGACAGCCTGGTGCACGTGGTCCTCTTCGAGCGCAGCCACTCATACGCCCTCGCGCCTTCCTACCGCTTCGACACACTCGACTGGCTGCCTGCCGACACCGCCATGCTGCTGGCTTGCGCCCCGGCGGTGCTCAACATGCGCGACACCACCGTGGGCGCGTCGTCGTGGCTGTGGACGGTGGCCATGCGCGACACCGTCATGCTCTTCGGCGCGTCGTCGTTCGAGTTGCCTTTCAGCAGGGGAGAGGACAGCGTGCAGGCCTATGTGCGCCTTGAGGTCACCGACCTCCTGGGCTGCTTCGACACCGTGGCCTGGCCGGTATTCGTCTTTGGCTCGCCGGTCGCCGACTTCTGGTGGGAGCCCGACTTCCCGGCGGTGCACCACCCGGTGGCTCGCTTCATCAACCTTTCTCGCCCCGACACGCTGCAATGGAAGTGGCGCTTCCAGATGCCCGCCGCTGCCGACGACACTTCGAGCGCCTTCAGCCCGCTGCACCGCTGGGGCGACGACGGCGCCGACATCGACGGTGACTACGAGGCCTCGCTCGTGGCCCTGTGGGTGCATTCGCTCGACACGGTGAGGTCCGAGGATGTGACGTGGCTGCCGCGGCAGCTGGAGGCGCAGTTCAAGATTGACCCCTTTGTGCATACCTGCACCGACACTGCCCGCCACACGGTGACCATCACCAACGACTTCCTGCAGTTCCCCAACCTGGTGACGCCCAATGGCGACGGCGTTGACGACACGTGGGAGGTGGTGAACCTGGTGGAGTTCGGCAACTACTCCGAGAACGAGCTTTGGATCTTCGACCGCACCGGCGCGCTGGTGTTCCACGCGCGCAACATTCGCCGCCACGACCAGTTCTGGGACCCCGAGGCCACCCGTAGCCCCGACGGCACCTACTACTACCGCTTCAGCGGCAAGGGCGAGTACGGAGTGGTGAAGCGCAACGGCGTGGTCGAGGTGCTGCGCGACTGACACCAAAACGACAACCTGCAATGAGCAACCAACACATACTGGTGGTCGACGACGAGGAGGATCTCTGCGAGATCCTGCGGCTCAACCTTGAGGCCGCGGGCTTCATCGTCAGCACCGCCATGAGCGCCGACGAGGCGCTGCCATACTTCGGCCTGGAGGGGGCTTCCCTTTCGCAGGCCGCGCCCGACCTCGTGCTGCTCGACGTCATGATGCCCGGTATGAGCGGCGTCGAGCTGCTGCGCCTGCTGCGCGGCCGGGGGGTGGAGACGCCGGTCATCTTCCTGACCGCCCGCAGCGACGAGGCTGCCCTGCTGGCTGGTTTCGAGGCGGGCGCCGACGACTATGTGGGCAAGCCTTTCTCCTTCGAGGCCGTGCTTGCCAGGGTGAGGGCGGTGCTGCGCCGCTGCGCCGTCAACGAGCCGCCGGCCGCCGCGCTCACGCGCCGCGAGCACCTCATCCTGCAACTGCTGCGCAGCCACAGGGGCAGCTACTTGAGCCGTGCCGAGATACTGGCCGCCGTATGGCCTGGCGACGCCCTGGTGGGCGAGCGGGCGGTCGACGTGCACATTGCACGCCTGCGCAAGAAGCTGGGTGGCGAGGGCGGCCGCATAGTGGGCAAGACAGGGTTTGGCTATGGCCTGGTATAGCTGCCTCCTCCTCGCCGCGCTGGCCGTGATGGCGCTGCTCTACGCTCGCCTGGCCACGAAGAACCGCCGCCTGCGCCGCCTGGCCGAGGAGGCCGAGCGGCTGCGCCTGCAGGCCGAGGCCACCGAGCAGCGCAACCGCCAGCTGAAGCAGGAGATGACCTCCAACATAGCCCACGAGCTGAAAACCCCGGTGAGCTCCATACGCGGCTACCTCGAGATTATGCTCGGCGGTGTGGTGCCGCTCACCGACGAGAGCCGCCAGCGCTATCTGGAGCGCTGCTTCAAGCAGACGATGCGCCTGAGCCACCTCATCGAGGACGTGTCGCTCATCAACAAGCTGGAGGAGAGCGCCGACCTCTTCCCCAAGCGCCGGGTCGACGTGGCCGCCACGGCCGCCGAGGCCTTCGGCGACCTGGCCGATGTGGCCGCGCAGGCCTCAATCACCCTGGAGAACAACCTGCCGCCCATGCCTGCCGAGGGCAGCCCGGAGCTGCTCTACAGCATCTTCCGCAACCTGGCGGAGAACGCCGTGCGCTACGCCGGCACCGGCGCGCGGGTGGCCGTGGAGGAATACAAGCCCGCCGCAGGCCACTACTACCTGCGCTTCTACGACACCGGCGTCGGCGTGCCCGACGAGTACCTGCTGCGCCTCTTCGACCGCTTCGTGCGCATCGACCAGGGGCGCTCGCGTCGTGACGGGGGCACCGGCCTCGGCCTCTCCATTGTGAAGCACGCCGTCCTCTTCCACGGAGGCGAGATCTACGCCCGCAACCGCGAGGGCGGCGGCCTCGAGTTCTATTTCTCGCTCCGCCGCGAGCCAGCGCCCGCAGCCGCGTCGACCGCAAAAACACCAGCCCGCCAGTGAAGGCCGCCTCTTCATACTCCACCCCAGGGCCGTCTCCCGCGCCGCCGTCAGCCATGCCTGCACCCGCGGGGCATAAACACCGTATAAAGGCCGTCTGTTCTTCGATTGTTCTTCGATTGTTCTCCGATTGTTCTTCGATTTATAATCGAAGAACAATCGGAGAACAATCGAAGAACAGTCGGAGAACAGACGCCCCTGGCAGCCACCGGGCCTGCCCCTGTGGCCGCTATTGCACGCACTGAAAACCAACACTCTATATGCACACTTTACCTGTACAAATTCGCTTCAACGACATTGACCAGATGGGCCATGTGAACAACGCCGTAATCATGGAATACTTCGACCTCGGCAAGGAGGGCTTCTTCACCAGCGCCGGACTGCCGCCCGAGGAGGGCGACTTCACCGTGATGATAGTGCACTACGAGGTCGACTTCCAGCGTCAGATACATTTCCACGACGCGGTGAGCGTGGAGACCTCGGTTGAGCGCTTCGGCACGAAAAGCCTCACGCTGCTGCAGCGCGTGGTGGGCAGCGCCGACGGCCTCGCCTACGCCACTTGCCGCACCGTCATGGCAGGCTACAGCCGCAGCGCCGGCGCCGCGGCTGTGGTGCCCGACGACGTGCGCCGCCGCCTGCTGGAGGCATAGTGGCCGCGGCCGCGCCCGAAAAGTGGCGCCTGCGGCAAGAAAAATGGCCTGCATTGAAAAAAAAGTTGTATCTTTGCAGGCTATGAAATGGGTTAAAATAATTGCACTCTTCAGCGCAATTGGCTTGCTTGCAACCTCTTGTAACGGCTACGAGAAGCTGCTCAACAGCAATGATTACGATGCGAAGTACGAGGCGGCCATGCGCTACTACAACAGCGGCGGCTATACTAAGGCCGCGCGCCTGTTCGAGAACCTGACGCTGCACTATCGCGGCCGCGACAATGCCGAGCAGGTGGCGTGGTGCTATGCGCAGACCCTCTACAAGCAGCAGGAGTACTACGCGGCGGCCTACCAGTTCAAGCGCTTCGCCAGCCAGTTCCCCTACAGCGAGAACGCCGAGGAGGGGCTCTACATGTCGGCCTATTGCAAATACATGGCCGCGCCAGCCTACACGCTCGACCAGTCGCTCACGCGCGAGGCGGTGGAGGAGTTCGAGTCGTTTGCCGAAAGGTGGCCCCGCAGCGTGCACATGCCCGACGTGAACCGCTGCCTCGACGAGATGTACGAGAAGCTGATGAAGAAGGACTTCGAGATAGCCCGTGGCTACTACGTGATTGAGGAGTACCACGCCGCCTACGAGCAGATGCGCCGCTTCATCGACCTCTACCCCGACTCGCCGTTCCGCGAGGAGGCCATGTACTACCAGTTGCTGGCAGGCTACCGCTACGCCAAGGGCAGCCGTGAGGACAAGAAGCGCGAGCGGCTGCAGCAGGTGGTGGGCGACTTCGACAAATACAGCGCCTCCATCAAGGACCCGGCCAGGCTGGCCTCGGCGCAGGAGATTTACACCAAGACCCGCGCCGCGCTGGCCGCGCTGTAAGCCGCCGCCAGTAGACAACAGACAACAATTACTCTAAATCCAAATAACGACGATTTAACGACGATGAAAGCAACCGCAAAGGAAGCCCCAGAGGCATCGGAGAAGAAGAAAAAGATCAGCAACACCACCATCACCCGCAACACCGCCCTCTTCAGCAACATGACGGGCAATATCTATGAGACGGTGGCCATGCTCACCAAGCGCGCCAACCAGATTGCCGCCGAGGAGAAGAGGGAGCTGCACGGCCGCATCGACGAGTTCCGCTCGGTGAGCGACTCGCTCGACGAGATCCTTGAGAACCGTGAGCAGGTAGACATGGTGCGCCGCTACGAGAAGCAGCCCAAGCCTGTGCTCGAGGCCACCGAGGAGTACCTTGACGGCGAGCTCTACTACCGCAACCCCGCTCGTGAGAACCAGCAGGAGCGCCGTCTGGAAGAACTGGAAGAACAGGCCATCAAGGAGATGTAAATGCACGTCGTTGTCGGCATAACTGGCGGCATAGCGGCCTACAAGGCGCCCGAGGTGGTGAGGCAGCTGGTGAAGATGGGTCACGAGGTGCGCTGCGCGGCCACAGAGCACGCGCTGCGGTTCGTGGCGCGCTGCTCGCTCGAGACGGTGAGCGCGGCCCCGCTCTATTGCGACCTGTTCGAAGGCAACCGCCACTCCACCGAACACATCAGCATCAAGGACTGGGCAGACCTGGTGGTTGTGGCTCCGGCCACGGCCAACTGCCTGGGCAAGCTGGCGTCGGGCATTGCCGACGACGCCTTGAGCACCCTACTGCTGGCGGTCGACCCGCGCCGTGTGCTGCTGGCACCGGCCATGAACAGCCAGATGTGGGCTCACCCCGCCGTGCAGCGCAATGTGGCCATGCTCCGTGGCTGGGGCGTGGGCATGGTGGGACCCGACGAGGGGCAGCTGGCGTGCGGCACCGAGGGGCGCGGTCGCATGGCCGAACCGTCGGCCATTGTGGCCGAGGCCGACAGAATGCTGTCCGCATTGCGCGACGGCGACGGCCTGCCGAGGCTCGACGGCCAGCGTTGGCTGGTGACCGCGGGCCCCACGTATGAGCGCATAGACAGCGTGCGCTTCATCGGTAATTACAGCAGCGGCAAGATGGGTTTCGCCCTGGCCGAGGCGCTGGCCAACGCAGGAGCGGCGGTGGAGCTCGTATGCGGCCCCACGTCGCTGGCCATGAATCGTCACGGCGTGACGCGCACCGACGTGGAGAGCGCAGTCCAAATGTACGACGCTGCAACAAGCCTTTTCCCGCGCTGCGACGGTGCCATACTCTCGGCTGCGGTGGCCGACTACAGGCCTGAGCATGTGGCCGACCACAAGCTGAAGAAGCAGGGTGGGGAAGGTCTTGAACTAAAACTGGTGCAGAACCCCGACATCTTGGCCGAACTGGGGCGCATGAAGCAGGGTTCCCAGCGCTTGGTAGGCTTCGCCTTGGAGACCGACAACGAGGTGGCCAACGCCGAGGAGAAGCTGCGTCGCAAGCACCTCGACTACATCGTGCTCAACTCGCTGCGCGACGCAGGGGCGGGTTTCGGTGTTGACACCAACAAGGTGACCATACTTGCCGCCGACGGCGCGCGTGAGGAAAGCGGCCTGATGAGCAAGCACGACGTGGCGCGATTAATAGTCAAAACAGTTGCCAGTTGAAAAAGATAAGCATAATAGCCATAGTGCTGGCTTCGCTGGCGTTGGTCGGCGAAGCTTTCATTTTCGCCACACGCAAGGACGACAGTGACGCCCTGCACACTCAGGCCATACGCTCCGACTGCCGCGTCTATGCCCCGCCGCTGCCCGACAGCTTGAGTTTCTGCGGCGAGCGTGTGCCGCTGAACCTGTATTATGTGCGCGAGAGCCTTGACCGTGAGCTGGTGTCGAACATGTACTACCAGAGCAACACCCTGTTCTACATCAAGCGCGCGGCGCGAGTGTTCCCGGTTATTGAGCCCATATTGCGCCAGGAAGGGGTGCCCGACGACATGAAGTACCTTTGTGTGGCCGAAAGCGGCTTGCAGTGCGTCAGCTCGCCGGCGGGCGCGCAGGGGTGGTGGCAGTTCATGAAACCCACGGCGTTGCAGTACGGGCTGGAGGTGGGCGACGACATCGACATGCGCAACCACCTTGAGGCATCGACGCGCGCGGCCTGCCGCTTCCTGAAAAACTTGAAGTCGAGACTGGGGGGATGGCCAGAGGCTGCGGCGGCATACAACTGCGGCGAGGGCGGGCTCAACCGCCAGCTGTCGTCACAACGGCAGGACAGCTACTATGAGCTGTTGCTCAACAGCGAGACCCAGCGCTATGTATACCGCATACTTGCCATCAAGCTGATCATGCAGCACCCGCAGGACTATGGGTTCTTCGTGCGCCACTGCGACACCTATGCCACGCCGCTCACCGAGGAGGTTGAGCTGAGCGGACAGAATGTGGACTTGGTGAGTTTCGCGACTGAGCACGGCACGACCTACAAGGTGCTGCGTATGCTCAACCCGTGGCTCACATCGAGCACCCTGCGCAACAAGCTGGGCAAGACCTATATGGTGAGCGTGCCGGTCAAGAAAGGCACCGAGTACAACACCATGGTGCGCGGCAAGCACGACACCACACTCATTGAGAAATTATGACAGACGCCATCAAGATTCTCGGTGCCCGCGAGCACAACCTGCAGAACATCGACCTTGAGATACCCCGTGGCAAACTGGTGGTCTTTACCGGGTTGAGTGGCAGCGGCAAATCGTCGCTGGCATTCGACACTATCCATGCCGAGGGACAGCGCCGCTACATGGAGACCTTCTCGGCCTACGCGCGCCATTTCATCGGCAACATGGAACGCCCCGACGTGGATTTGATTGAGGGGCTCAGCCCCGTGATAGCCATCGAGCAGAAAAGCACCAACAACAACCCGCGCTCCACAGTCGGCACCATCACCGACACCTACGACTTCCTGCGCCTGCTTTTCGCCAGGATTGGCCGCGCCTATTCGCCCGAAAGCGGCAAGCCCATGGTGAAATACAGCGAGGAGAAGATACTCGACATTGTGCGCGAAAGCTACGGCCACCACGACATAGTGGTGCTGGCGCCGCTGGTGAAGGGACGCAAGGGGCACTACCGCGAGCTGTTCGAGCAGGTGGGCAAGAAGGGTTTCCTCAAGGTCAGGGTGGACGGCGAGGTGAAGGACATCACCTACAAGATGCAGGTGGACCGCTACAAGGTGCACGACATCGAGCTGGTGGTGGACCGTCTGCGTGCCGACGGCAACGCCACGCGCCTGCGCGAGGCCGTGCAGACCGCCTTCCGCCACGGCAAGGGGGTGCTCATGGTGCTCGACAACGACGCCGACGGCGCGGTGCGCTACTTCAGCCGTATGCTTATGGACCCCGACACCGGCGCCTCAATGGCCGAGCCGGAGCCTAACACCTTCTCGTTCAATTCGCCCTATGGCGCCTGCCCCCATTGCAACGGCCTGGGCGAGGTGGCGCAGATCGACATGTCAAAACTGGTGCCCGACCCCAAGCGCTCCATCCGCGACGGCGCGATTGAGGTGCTGGGCAAATACAGCCCCTCCAACTACATCTACCGCAAGCTCGAGCTCATGGGGCGGCACTACGACTTCACGCTTGACGACCCCTTCGGCTCGCTCGGCGAGGAGGCTGTGAACGCCATCCTCTACGGCAGCAACCATTTCGCCGGCATCGAGGAGCCCGGCGACCCGGGGCTACTGGGCGAGTTTCAGGGCATTGTGAACTACATTCGCAGCATGGCTTCCGACGACAGCCCGGCATCGCTGCAAAAGTGGGCGGCGCAGTTTATGGACACCGTGGAGTGCCCCCACTGCCACGGCCACCGGCTGAGGCCCGAGAGCCTCTGCTTCCGGGTGCTCGACAGGAACATAGGCCAACTGGCCGGCATGGACCTGCTCGAGCTGCAGCAGTGGCTGTCGGGGCTCGAGGCGCGGCTCGACAGCCGCGATGCCGCCGTGGCGCACGACGTGCTGGCCGAGATATTGAAGCGTCTGCGCTTCCTCACCGACGTCGGCGTGGGCTACCTTTCCATGAACCGCAGCGCCCGCTCGCTCAGCGGCGGCGAGGCGCAGCGCATCAGGCTGGCCACGCAGATAGGCTCGCAACTGGTCAACGTGCTCTATATCCTCGACGAGCCCAGCATTGGCCTGCACCAGCGCGACAACCGGCGCCTTATCGACAGCCTGAAGCAACTGCGCGACCTGGGCAACAGCGTCGTCGTGGTGGAACACGACCGCGACATGATGCAGGCGGCGGATTTCCTGGTCGACGTGGGCCCCGGCGCGGGGGTGCACGGCGGACGTGTGCTCTTCGCGGGCGACCCCGCGCAGGCTCCGGCCGAGGGCAGCATGACGTTGAGCTACCTCTCGCGCCGTCGCGACATCAACCTGCCGCAGCGCCGCGGCACCGAGGGGCGCGCGCACCTGTTGCTGAAAGGCGCCTCGGGCAACAACCTCAAGGGGGTAGACCTCGACCTGCCGCTGGGCATGTTCGTGTGCGTCACCGGGGTGAGCGGCAGCGGCAAGAGCACCCTCATCGGCGACACCCTGCTGCCCATACTCACCCGCCACTTCTACCGCTCCACGCGCACCCCGCTGCCCTACACCTCGGTCGAGGGGCTGGAGCATATCGACAAGGTGATACAGATAGACCAGTCGCCCATCGGGCGCACCCCGCGCTCCAACCCGGCCACCTACGCCGGCCTTTTCGACGACATTCGCCGCCTCTTCGCCGAGCTGCCCTCGGCCAGGATAAGGGGCTACAAGCCGGGGCGCTTCTCGTTCAACGTGAGCGGAGGCCGCTGCGAGCACTGCAAGGGCGCCGGCCTGCGCACCATCGAGATGAACTTCCTGCCCGACGTGTACGTGCAGTGCGAGGTGTGCGGCGGTAAGCGCTACAACCGCGAGACCCTGGAAATACGCTACAAAGGCAAGTCAATCAGCGATGTGCTCGACATGACGGTCGACGAGGCCGTCGACTTTTTCGCCGCCATGCCCAAACTCTACCGCAAACTGCTCACACTGCAGCAGGTGGGCCTTGGCTACATCACGCTCGGCCAGCAAAGCACCACCCTCAGCGGCGGCGAGGCACAGCGGGTGAAGCTTGCCACCGAGCTGAGCCGCAGCGACACCGGACGCACGCTCTACATCCTCGACGAGCCCACCACCGGCCTGCACTTCGAGGACATACGAGTGCTGCTGGGCGTGCTGCAGCAACTGGTCGACAAGGGCAACACGGTGCTGGTGATAGAGCACAACATGGACGTCATCAAGGTGGCCGACTGGATAGTGGACCTCGGCCCCGACGGCGGCCGTGGCGGTGGGCAGATAGTCTTCAGCGGCACGCCCGAGCAGCTGGCCGCCATCACCGACAACTTCACCGGCCGCTACCTGCGCGAGGAGCTTCAGGCCATGGAGCGTGCTGCTGCGGCCAACCAGCGGTAGCCTGCCCCGCATCGTCCCGGAAAAACAGCCCTGACACCGTATCAACACCGTCTGTTCTTCGATTGTTCTCCGATTGTTCTTCGATTGTTCTTCGATTTAATATCGGAGAACAATCGAAGAACAATCGGAGAACAATCGAAGAACAGACGGCCTTGGTATTGCCTGTATGCTTTGTTCGCTTGTATTTCAGCGTGTTATGGTGATGGTTGGTTGCAATGTGTTGGCAATCAGATATAATGTGTGTTCCTGTGCCGTCATTGACACTGGGCAATAAGGTGCCTGGATGGCCGGTGCCGCGGTGGGTGCTGTGCTTGTGGCAGAATGGCACAATGCCCGAAAGTGGCGTTCATATCATTCCATAGTGGAATGCGTAGGAGATGGCCTCCGAGATGTTCTTCACGTTGAGTTTGTTGAAGACCTGTTTGCGGTAAAATCGTACAGTGTCAAGAGACCTGCGCATTAATTTACTGATAGACTCCATGGAATAGCCCTGCATGGAGAGACGAAGCATGGTCAGCTCGTTTTCGGAGAGTGGGGCGACATTCTGTGCCTCCCAAACTCCGGTTCTGGGATTGTAGCGGTAGTAGTGGCCTGCCCCTCTGTCACCTGCAATGATGCTGGCGTTGTCGCTCTCAACTGGTGGTGAGATCAGGCCAAGAAGCAGACGTGACTCTTCATTGGAATCAATCATTGTGAGTTTGAGGTTTACCGCCGTCAGGCGGTTGCCATTATTGATGTGGAAGTTGAAGGTGACAACAAATTGATTGTGGATTTCTTTCTTCACCATGGAGTAGGAGGAACGCAGCGTATCTGCCATCCTGTCGAAAAGGATGATTTCTTCATCAGGTACAGCGTGCTGGAATATGTATGATGCTGGTCTTTCCCAGTCCTCATCAGAAAAACCAGGCCACAGTACTGGTGAATTGGAGTGGTAGATAATCCTGTCGTCAGGCAGGTCGATAAGGTAGACCCCTTGATAGGACAGGTTGGCGAAGGCTTTTTCCATCTCAATATATTGCCCATACTCCATAATGGTTCATTGTTGATGCAGTGCAAAAGTACGAAAAAAACACTACACAAAAATGTAGAAAATCGCTACTTTTGATAAAACTACATTTTTGTGTAGTGGCTATGTCTGAAAAAATATGTAATTTTGCGGCCGGTTAATGTTAAATACTGTCAGCAATGTCTATCAAATATATTGTCGCGTTCTCATTGGCGGCAGGGGCATCCACGGTTTTTAGCTTCCTGTTAGAGAAGCCACACCGTGGAGGAAGGGTCATCAGCTTCGAGAAGAGGATGCGCCTGGAGTGGATTGGTTTGTTTGTGTTCCTTCTGCTTGTCGACTTTGTCGATATGTTATTCGGCAATCCGATTACGTGGCGGGGTCTGTTTGTGGACGTGTCGTTGGTTTCGATATTCGTGTCGGTCGATCTGTTCTTCCATTGGTTCAAAGGCCTATTCGGGAAGCGGAAGGGGCATGTTGCGGAGTGAGTGAAACAGAAGAGGGCGCCCTTGCGGGGCGCCCTCTCTTTCTGTGCGGCACGTGGGCGAGGGTCAGTACTGCTCGCCGTCGTTGGGGAAGTCGCCGCTTTTCACGTCGCCGATGTACCGGCGCACAGCGTTGGCGATGTCCTCGCCGAAGGTGCCGTAGGTGCGCAGGTAGCGCGGCTTGAACTGCTGGGTGATGCCGAGCATGTCCTGAAGCACGAGCACCTGCCCGTCGGTGTGGCTGCCGGCACCGATGCCGATGGTGGGTATCTTCAGGCTTTCGCTCACCTCGGCGGCCAGCCGTGCGGGTATTTTCTCGAGCACCAGTGAGAAGCAGCCGGCCTCTTGCAGGATGAGGGCGTCTTTCTTCAGCCTCGCGGCCTCATCCTGCTCGGTGGCGCGGACGGCGTAGGTGCCGAACTTGTTGATGCTTTGCGGGGTGAGCCCCAGGTGCCCCATCACGGGAATGCCGGCCGAGAGTATGCGCTGCACGCTTTCGAGCACCTCCTCGCCTCCTTCGAGCTTGATGGCGTCGGCTCCGGTCTCCTTCATGATGCGGATGGCGCTGGCCAGGGCCTGCTTGGAGTTGCCCTGGTAGGTGCCGAAGGGCATGTCGACCACCACCAGCGCGCGTTTGATGGCGCGCACCACGCTGGTGGCATAGACTATCATTTCGTCGAGGGTGATGGGCAGGGTGGTCTTGTGGCCCTGCATGACGTTGGCTGCCGAGTCGCCCACCAGCACCACGTCGATCTTGGTGCTTTCGAGGAGCGAGGCCATCGAGTAGTCGTAGGCGGTGAGCATGGATATTTTCTCGCCGCGCAGTTTCATGTTTTGAAGGACGTGTGTTGTCACCTTTGTCACGTCGGTCTGCAGATATGGCATAATGAAGGGTTTGCTGTTGTTTCTATGATGCTGTGTGTGCGGTTAGTCGGCAATCTCCTCGCCGACTGGCGTTTTTGACTTCTCAGGCAGGGAGTCTTCCTCCTGGTCGAACACGGTGCGGAAAAGCTGCTTGAGGGGCTTCTTTATTTCCGGCTGGCCGTCGCGGCCGGGGCGTGAGGCCACGTAGTAGCGTCCGCCGGCCTCGAAGGCCGACGCCTCGGTGTCGGTGGCCACGCGGTGGAAGTATTTGTCAATCTCTTTGTCCTCGATGCGTTTGCCGATGTAGATGGTGTCAAGTTGGCCGATGTTGAGTTGTCCCTGCATCGACATGGAGCCTTTGCCGGGCGTCTTGCGGGTGGGCACTGCGCGGTATTCCACGCCGCGCGGCGTGCGCACCTTGGCATAGAACTTGAGCTTGGCCTCCATCTGCTCCTGGGTCATGGGCACGCGCAGTATGATGCTGTCGCGCAAGGGCTCGGTGCAGGTGTCGGTGTCGGCCTGCCAGTGTGCCTTTATCACCACGTAGCCGGCCATGGCCAGCAGCTGGCGGCGGTGGGGGATGAGGCGGTACTGGTCGATGAACTCGCGGTAGTCGAGGTGATCCTCGATGTCGACGGTGAAGCCCGAGGGGCAGGTGTCCTTGGTGTTGAGCACAGAGCGGATTGACCCTTTGGGCAACACGAGTGAGGAATAGTAGCCGTAGACGGTGGAGTCGGCCTGCGGCACGTAGCAGCCGCGCGCGGCGCCGACGCACTGGTCGGGGTCGTTGCGGAAGGTGACGAGCACGGTGTTCTCCAGTTGCTGGCCGCCGTCGAGCCGCAGCCGCTCGCCGGTGAGCTCGGCACAGTCGTAGACGGCGGTGCTTACAGGCACCTCGAAGCGGAGCACCTCGGCGGTGTCGCCGTGGCACGAGCAGTGGATGGGGTTGCGGGCCATGCGGATGGGGAAGGATGCGTGGCATCGCATGGCAAAGTAGCGGTAGATGGCGTCGGCGCGGCGCGTGGCCACGTCGCGGTCGGCTGTGCCATAGCTCTCAATCACCATGGTGTAGAGCATAGGGTTGGCCTGGTCGAAAGCGATGCGGTAGGCCGAGTCGAGCATGTCGAGGTCGGGGTCGCTGTAGTCGGCCTCGCCGTCGGGGAAGGCCACAAGCAACTGGAACACCTCCGGGTTCTGCAAGGCTTTCTGCATGTTGCGTATGGGTTTCTTCGACGGCACGTAAAGCCCTGTCTGGGCGGTGGCCGACACCGCCGCAATGCACGCCACGAGGCACAGCACCGCGTGCAACAGGTTGGTTTTGTGTATCATCGTTGACGTCTTGTTGCTGTTTTTACGGTGCAAAGGTACATATATTTTTCAGATGTACGGAAAAAATGAGTAATTTTGCATTGCCGAGCGGGCTGCACAGCCCGGCGGCATCATGTTGTTTATCAGAAAGTACACACCCCGATGGCAAAGCGCAACGACGACACCTCGCCCCTGATGAGGCAGCACGCGGAGATGAAGAAGAAATTCCCCGACGCTGTGCTGCTGTTCCGCGTGGGCGATTTCTACGAGACCTTCGGCGAGGATGCCCGCACCACCTCGCGCCTGCTGGGACTTACGTTGACTCGCAAGGCCGCCGGCCACGGCACCTATTGCGACCTGGCTGGCATACCCTACCACGCCGTGGAGCAATACCTGCCACGCCTGGTGAGGGCAGGGCTGCGCGTGGCCATCTGCGAGCAGCTGGAAGACCCGCGCACGGCCAAGGGGCTGGTGAAGCGCGGCATCACCGAGCTGGTGACCCCTGGGGTGGCCTATAACGACATGGTGCTCGAGGTGAGGGAGAACAACTTCCTCTGCGGACTGCACCTCGGTGAGAATGTGCACGGAGTGAGTTTTCTCGATGTGTCGACCGGTGAGTTCTTCGTGGCTGAGGGCGACATGGCATACATAGACAAGCTGTTGGCCAGTTTCCATCCTTCCGAGGTGGTGCTGCAGCGCAAGAAGTTGCGCTGGTTCCAGGAGCACGAGGCCGAGCGGTACTACTGCAACACATTCGACGACTGGGTGTTCAAGCCCGATTTTGCACACGAGCTGCTGCTAAAGCAGTTCGGCACGGCGTCGCTGAAGGGCTTCGGGGTTGACGACATGGAGATGGGTGTGATTGCCGCAGGGGCAGTGCTCTACTACCTGCAAGACACGCAGCACGACCGCACGGCAAACATCTGCAACATTGCCCGTGTGGAGCGCGACCGCTATGTGTGGCTCGACCGCTTCACGGTGCGCAATCTGGAGCTGGTGGCCTCGCCAAACGAGAATGCCCGCACGCTGCTCGACGTGGTGGACCGCACCCTCACTCCAATGGGCAGCAGGCAGATGAGGCGGTGGGTGCTGATGCCGCTGAAGGAACGTGCGCCGATAGAGGAGCGGCTGGCGGTAGTGGAATGGCTGCTGCGCGAGGGCGATCGCCGCGAGGCGCTGGCCCGCCACATCAAGGAGGTGGGCGACCTTGAACGACTGGTCACGAAGGCTGCGGTGGGTCGCATCAATCCCCGCGAGATGCTTCAGTTGAGGCGTGCACTGGTGGCTGTGGCCGAGGTGAAGAAGGTGTGCGAAGGGAGCGGCAGCGAGGCGTTGTGCCATGTGGCGGAGCAAATCAACCCCTGCCCGTCGCTTGCAGAGCGCATAGGCCGCACGCTGCTCGACGAGCCGCCCGCGAGGGTGGAGAAGGGCGGTGTGGTGGCAGCCGGTGTGAGCCCGGAGCTCGACGAGCTGCGAGGCATGGCTGGCAGTGGCAAGGAATATTTGATGCAGTTGCAACGGCGCGAGATTGAGGCAACGGGCATCACCTCACTCAAGGTTGGCTTCAACAATGTCTACGGCTACTATTTCGAGGTGTACAACACCCATCGCGACAAAGTGCCGCAGGAATGGGTGCGCAAGCAGACGCTGACCAATGCCGAGCGATATATCACCGCCGAATTGAAGGAGTACGAGGACAAAATACTTGGTGCCGAGGAGCGAATGATAGAGCTTGAGGTGCAACTCTATGCCGAGCTGGTGGCGGCTGTTGCTGAATATGTCCAGCCGCTGCAACACGACGCACGTATGCTGGCCAATCTTGACTGCCTGCAGAGCTTCGCCGAGGTGGCTTTGGCTGGCAACTACTGCAAGCCGGAGCTCACCGAGGGCGACGAGATACGCATACTGGAGGGACGTCATCCCGTAATAGAAACACAGATGGCACCTGGCGAGCAGTATGTGAGCAACGACGTCGATTTGGATCGTGAGCGACAGCAAATAATGATAATCACGGGTCCAAACATGAGCGGCAAGTCGGCACTGCTGCGTCAGACTGCGCTGATTGTGCTTATGGCGCAGATGGGTTGCTACTGTCCGGCAAAGCAGGCGTCCATAGGCTTGGTTGACAAGGTGTTTACGCGTGTGGGGGCGAGCGACAACATCAGTAGTGGCGAGAGCACTTTCATGGTCGAGATGAACGAAACGGCTTCCATCCTGAACAATGTAAGCGACCGTTCACTGGTACTGCTTGATGAGATAGGCCGCGGCACATCGACCTACGATGGCATTTCCATAGCCTGGGCAATAACCGAGTATCTGCACGACAACAAGAAGTCCAGGCCGAAAGTGATGTTCGCCACGCACTACCACGAGTTGATCGAAATGGAGGAGCGCTACCAGCGCATCAAGAACTACCATGTGAGCGTGAAGGAGGTGGATGGCAGGGTGATCTTCCTGCGCAAACTGGTGCCTGGCGGCAGTGAACACAGCTTCGGCATACATGTGGCCAGACTGGCGGGTATGCCCCCGCAGGTGGTGAACCGTGCCGACGCGATGCTGCAAGTGCTCGAGTCCAAAGGACGGGAAAGCGGAAAAAAGAAAAAAAAGGATGTCTTGTCAGGCAAAAAAACAGAGGTTGCGGACGGTATACAAATGAGTTTTATCCAACTTGACGACCCGACACTGCTGGATATTCGTAACAGACTTATGGATATTGATATTGATACACTTACGCCGATTGAGGCATTGCTTAAACTTAATGAGATAAAGAAAATAATCGGGGAAAAGTGAAAAAAAATTTGGCCAGTATCCAAAATGTTTGTACTTTTGCACCCGCTTTCGAGAGAGAAAGAGTGCCAAACGGAATGCGGAAATAGCTCAGTTGGTAGAGCACGACCTTGCCAAGGTCGGGGTCGCGAGTTCGAGTCTCGTTTTCCGCTCAAAAGGCTCCAAAATCGGAGTGAAGAGCTCTGGTGGTGGAATGGTAGACACGAGGGACTTAAAATCCCTTGCCCGCAAGGGCGTGTGGGTTCAAGTCCCACCCGGAGTACTAAAGGCAAGCGCGGAAATAGCTCAGTTGGTAGAGCACGACCTTGCCAAGGTCGGGGTCGCGAGTTCGAGTCTCGTTTTCCGCTCAAGAATAAGAGAGTAGTTTGACATGTTGTTGCGACAAACTCAAAGTCCATGTTCAAACGCCTTCATCAGGAAGGCCGATGAGATTGTCCAAAAGACACAAGCGAAATGAGAGAAATGTCTTGGTAGCTCAGCTGGTAGAGCAATTGACTCTTAATCAATGGGTCCAGGGTTCGAATCCCTGCCAGGACACCAAACCGCGGGGTGTAGCGCAGTTGGCTAGCGCGCCACGTTCGGGACGTGGAGGCCGGAAGTTCGAGTCTTCTCACCCCGACAAGAGAACCGCAATCGCCACTTTGGCTCAGTTGGTAGAGCAACGCATTCGTAATGCGTGGGTCCGCGGTTCGAGTCCGCGAAGTGGCTCAAAACTTTCAAGGCAGAACATGGTGTTCTGCCTTTTTTTGTTTACTAACCCAACAACAAAACACAAAGTAATGGTAAAACAGTACGAAACCGTTTTCATTGCAACTCCCGTTTTGTCTGAAGAACAGATGAAGGAAACGGTCAAGAAGTACGTCGACCTCCTCACCTCGAAGGGTGCGGAAATCGTGTACGAGAACAACTGGGGTATGCGCAAGCTGGCCTACCCCATCCGCAAGAAGACCACGGGGTTCTACTATCTCATTGAGTTCCGCGCCGAAGGCAGCGTCATCAACGACCTGGAAATCGCCTATAAGCGCGACGAGCGCCTGCTCCGCTTCCTTACTGTGAGCCTCGACAAGCACGCCGTGGCCTACAACGAGAAGAAGCGTGCCAAGAAGGCCGAGGCCGCCAAGGCCGAAGCAGCCGAAGCCCCCGCCGAGGCGTAAATGTCGTTAAACAGTAATAAAAAAAAGACTGCAAACAATGGCTAACGAAAGCGAAATCAAATATCTGACTCCCATCGCAGTGGAGACCCAGCGCAAGAAATACTGCCGTTTCAAAAAGCTCGGTATCAAGTATATCGACTATAAGGATGCCGACTTCCTGCTGAAGTTCGTCAACGAGCAGGGCAAAATCCTGCCCCGCCGCATCACGGGCACCTCGAACAAGTACCAGAAGAAGGTGGCGCAGGCCATCAAGCGCGCCCGCCACATCGCCCTCATGCCCTACGTGGCCGATTGTCTCAAATAAAGCATTAAGGAGGAAAGACAGATGGAAATCATACTCAAGCAAGACGTGGCCAACCTCGGCTACAAGGACGACATCGTCAAGGTTAAGGACGGTTATGCCAACAACTACCTCCTGCCCAGGGGCTACGCTATCATGGCCACTCCGGTGAACAAGAAAATCCACGCCGAGAACATGCGCCAGCGCGCCCACAAGGAGGAAGCCCTCCGCAAGAATGCCGAGACCCGCCAGGCTGCCCTCAACGGCAAGGTGGTGAAGCTCATCGTCAAGGTCGGCGAGAACGGCCAGCTCTTCGGTGGCATCAACAACATCATGGTCTCCGAGGCCCTCAAGGAGCAGCACAACTACGACGTGGACCGCAAGGACATTGTTGTCGAGACCATCAAGACCATCGGCACCTACACCGCCAAGGTCAACATCTACAGGGACATCAAGGCTGAGCTCGGTATCGAGGTCGTGGCCGAGTAAAAGTCCTGCCTGCGTCGCATTTCAGCGCGGCGACAACCAAGAAGCGCGAAGGATAACCTTCGCGCTTTTTTTGTACCTTGCACTGTGAACTGCACTGTCTGCCTGTGGTTTGCGGAAATAATTTGCACAGTCGCAAAAGTGTTTGTAACTTTGCACTCCATTAGTCAACACAACAAACAACAAAGTACCAGTATGAAACGCACCGTTCTTACGCTCGCCACCGCCGCCATGCTCATGTCCGCCTGCGGAGGCAAGGATGTGAGCCAGCAACAGCAAACCAACAGCAACAACAATATGGAGACCAAAGAAGTTCAAGGCCGTGTCAACATGGGCGCACGCCTTTATGTGACCCCGCAGCCCGCCTTGATGATTGCCACCTACAACGAGGAAGGCACCCCCGACGTGATGATGGCAGCCTGGGGCGGCCAGTGCGAAAGCAACCAGGTGTGCTTCAAACTGTCGAAGCATCGCACCACCGACAACCTGCGCCGCGACAAGGCGTTCACTTTGAGCTATGCCGACGCGCGCACCATCGTGCAGAGCGACTACTTCGGCATGGTCAGCGGCAACGACGTGCCCGACAAGGTGGGTCGCGCAGGCTTCACCGTGACGCCCAGCCCCAACGTCAAGGCCCCGATTATCAACGAGTACCCGGTCACCATGGAGTGCCGTGTTGTGAGCATGGACGACGTCGAGGGCGGTGGCGCCTTCGTCATTGGCGAAGTTGTCAACGCCACGGCCGACGAGAGCGTGATGACCGACGGCAAGATCGACATCCGCAAACTCAACCCCGTGGCTTGGGACGCCTCCAGCTTCAACTACTTCACCCTGGGCGACAGCGTGGGCAAGGCCTGGAACAGCGGCAACGCCCTCAAGAACTGACCTTGGGCAGCATTCATTAGCACCACTCATCGACCCGCCCCCATCACCGCCTTCACGACGGAGGATGGCGCGGGTCTTTTTTTATTCACAACACTATGGCAGACGACAAGAAAATAATCTTCTCAATGGTGGGCGTGGGCAAGTTGATACCGCCCAGCCGGCAGATACTGAAAGACATATACCTCAGCTTCTTCTATGGGGCAAAGATTGGCATCATCGGCCTAAACGGCTCCGGCAAGTCATCGCTGATGAAAATAATAGCAGGCGTCGACAAGGACTACCAGGGCGAGGTGGTCTTCTCGCCCGGCTACTCGGTTGGCTACCTGGAGCAGGAGCCCCGGCTCGACGAGGACAAGACGGTGAAAGAGGTGGTTCAGGAGGCCGTGGCCGACGTGGTTGGGTGGCTGCGCGAGTACGACGAGGTGAACAACGCTTTCGCCGACCCCGACGCCGACTTCGACAAGTTGATTGAGCGTCAGGGCGAGCTCACCGAGCTGCTTGAGCAGCACGATGCCTGGAACCTCGACGCGCGCCTGGAGCGAGCCATGGACGCCCTGCGCTGCCCCGACGAGGACCAACTGGTGCGCAACCTCAGCGGCGGCGAGCGGCGTCGCGTGGCGCTGTGCCGCCTGCTCTTGCAGGAGCCTGACATACTGCTGCTCGACGAGCCCACCAACCACCTCGACGCCGAAAGCATCGACTGGCTGGAGCAGCACCTGCAGCAGTACAAGGGCACGGTCATTGCCGTGACCCACGACCGCTACTTCCTCGACCACGTGGCGGGCTGGATCCTTGAGCTCGACCGCGGCGAGGGCATACCCTGGAAGGGCAACTACAGCAGCTGGCTCGAGCAGAAGACCGCCCGCCTGGCCATGGAGGAGAAGCAGGAGAGCCGCCGCCGCAAGACCCTCCAGCGCGAGCTGGAATGGGTCCGCATGGCACCCAAGGCACGCCACGCCAAGGGCAAGGCGCGACTGGCCGCCTACGACCGCCTGCTCAACGAGGATGTGAAGGAAAAGGAGCAGAACCTTGAGATATTCATTCCCAACGGCCCCAGGCTCGGCAACAAGGTGCTCGAGGCTGTGGGAGTGAGCAAGGCCTTCGGCGACAAGCTGCTCTACGAGAACCTCACCTTTTCGCTGCCCCCGGCGGGCATCGTGGGCGTCATCGGCCCCAACGGCTGCGGCAAGACCACCCTCTTCCGCCTCATTATGGGTCTGGAGCAGCCCGACAGCGGCTCCTTCGAGGTGGGCGAGACGGTCAAGATAGGCTATATCGACCAGCAGCACGCCGAGATCGACCCAGAAAAGAGCGTCTACGGGATGATCAGTGGTGGCAACGAGAACCTGCAGGTGGGCGGCAGGCTGGTGAACAGCCGCGCCTACATCAGCCGCTTCAATTTCGGCGGCACCGACCAGAGCAAGAAGGTCGGCGTGCTCAGCGGCGGTGAGCGCAACCGCCTGCACCTGGCATTGACGCTCAAGAGCGAGGCCAACGTGCTGCTGCTCGACGAGCCGACCAACGACATCGACGTCAACACCATGCGCGCGTTGGAGGAAGGCTTGGAGAACTTCGCGGGCTGCGCCGTGGTCATCAGCCACGACCGCTGGTTCCTCGACCGCATCTGCACCCACATCCTTGCCTTCGAGGGAGACTCGCAGGTCTACTTCTTCGAAGGCTCGTACACCGAGTATGAGGAGAACCGCCGCAAGAGGCTCGGCGACGACACCCCGCACCGCATACGCTACAAGAAACTGATGGCATAGCCCTGCGCCGAAACAAGCCCCGCTGCGGGCGCCGTGGCGCGTTGTGGCGCAGGTGGCGCACTGCCAATGGCAAATTAAACGAGTGCAAAATCAGGCCTTTGCGAAAAAGTGACCAAAAAAATTTGGTCAGAACTGTAAAAAGGTGTAATTTTGCACTCGCTTTTGTGAAAGCGAAAGAGGGTCGTTTGGCCGAGGGGCTAGGCACAGGTCTGCAAAACCTGCTACTCCGGTTCAAATCCGGAAGCGACCTCGATGAGCAGGAGCCTTCAACCGGTGGTTGGAGGCTCTTTTCTTTTGCCCGGCAGGGCAGGGGGCAGTGCCCGCCAGCTGATGCGGAGGGAGCATCAATGGTTGCTCTATATTCCCTGTATAACAGGTAGTTATGAATAATTTATTGCGTAACGTACTGTAAGCCAGTCTGTCGGGGTGTAAAGGCAATGTCAACACCGTCTGTTCTTCGATTGTTCTCCGATTGTTCTTCGATTGTTCTCCGATTATAAATCGAAGAACAATCGAAGAACAATCGGACATCAATCGGAGAACAGGCGGTTTTGTGGCGTTGCGGGGCTGGCGTTTTTTTGCGCGAAGTGCGACTTTTTCGTTCTGTCTGTGGTGCTTTTTTTGTATATTTGCATAGCAAAAGAGTGAATATAAAACATTATAAATATGTATCGCACTAATACTTGCGGCGAGTTGAGGCTCGCCAACGCGGGTCAAACAGTGACCCTTGCCGGCTGGGTGCAGCGCTCGCGCGACCTGGGCGGAATGACGTTTGTGGATCTGCGTGACCGCTACGGCATCACGCAGCTGGCTTTCAACATGGAGACCAACGCCCCGCTATGCGAGCAGGCTCGCCGCCTGGGCAGGGAGTTTGTGGTGCAGGCCACCGGTGTGGTGATAGAGCGCTCGTCGAAGAACAGCAAGATCCCCACCGGCGAAATCGAGATTGAGGTCGCGGAGCTGCGTGTGCTCAACGAGGCCAAGACTCCTCCTTTCACCATCGAGGAGCAGAGCGACGGCGGCGACGACCTGCGTATGCGCTACCGCTACCTCGACATACGCCGCTCGCCGGTGCGCCGCAACCTTGAGATGCGCCACCGCATGGCCATGCTGGTGCGCAACTACCTCTCCGACCGCGACTTCCTGGAGATTGAGACCCCGATGCTCATCAAGAGCACGCCCGAGGGCGCTCGCGACTTTGTGGTGCCCAGCCGCATGAACCCCGGCGAGTTCTACGCCCTGCCGCAGTCGCCGCAGCAGTACAAGCAGCTGCTGATGGTGGCCGGTATGGACCGCTACTTCCAGATAGTGCGCTGCTTCCGCGACGAGGACCTTCGCGCCGACCGCCAGCCGGAGTTCACGCAGATTGACTGCGAGATGAGCTTCGTGGAGCAGGAGGACGTGCTCTGCATGTTCGAGGGGCTGGCGCGCCATCTGTTCAAGGAGATGAAGGGCATAGACTTCGGCCAGTTCCAGCGCATCACCTGGCACGACGCCATGCGCCGCTTCGGCAGCGACAAGCCCGACATGCGCTTCGGCATGGAGTTCAAGGAAATCACCGACGTGGCTAAGGGCCGTGGCTTTGGCCTGTTCGACAGCAGCGAGCTGGTCGTCGGCATCGTGGCCGAGGGCTGTGCCGACTACACGCGCAAGCAGCTCGATGCGCTGACCGACTTTGTGAAGCGCCCGCAGGTGGGTGCCGGTGGCCTGGTCTACGTCAAATACAACGCCGACGGCACGTTCAAGAGCTCGGTCGACAAGTTCTTCGACGCCGACGCGCTGAAGGCTGTGGCTGACGCCATGGGAGCCAAGCCGGGCGACCTTATGCTCATCCTCTGCGGCCCCGCCATGAAGACGCGCGTGCAGCTCTGCGCCCTGCGCCTTGAGATGGGCAGCCGTCTTGGTCTGCGCGACCCGCAGCAGTTCGCGCCGCTGTGGGTGGTGGACTTCCCCCTGCTTGAGTGGGACGACGAGACGCAGCGCTTCTACGCCATGCACCACCCCTTCACCGCCCCCAAGCCCGAGGACGAGGCTCTGCTCGACGACCCCGCCCGCTGGGGCGACATCCGCGCCAATGCCTACGACATTGTGATCAATGGCTGCGAGGTGGGCGGAGGCAGCATCCGCATACACGACCGCACGCTGCAGAACAAGATGTTCCACACGCTGGGCTTCACCGACGAGCAGGCTGCCGCGCAGTTCGGCTTCCTGATGGACGCCTTCACCTACGGCGCGCCGCCCCACGCCGGCCTGGCCTTCGGCTTCGACCGCCTGTGCAGCATCTTCGCCGGTGCCGACAGCATTCGCGACTTCATCGCTTTCCCGAAGAACAATGCTGGCCGCGACGTGATGAGCGGCAGCCCCTCGCCGATAAGCCAGGAGCAGCTCGACGAACTGCAAATAAAGGTCGATGTTAAGTAGCCTCATAAAATCGATGCGCTTCCGCGCCAATCTCCTCTCGCTCGGAGGGGTGCTGTGTGGCGGGCTGACGGGGCTATGGTTTCAGGGGTCGGCGAGCCCGGCCAGCACGTTGCTTTTGGTCGAGATCGCTCTGACAGCCTGCTCGCTTCAGATATTGAGCAACCTGAGCAATGAGCTTGGCGACTACCGCAACGGCGTGGACAACACCTCCGTGCGGCAGGGGCCTGTCTACAGTATGCTCGAAGGAGGCCTCACGGAGCGGCAGATGGTGCGCGCCATCCGCATCACGGCCGTGTGCTGCTGTGTGTTCGGCCTTGCGATGACATGGCATTCCTTCGGCACGTTGCTCGATTGGCGCGCTGTGGCGCTGCTTCTGCTCGGCGCTGCGGCCATTTGGGCAGCCACGCACTACACGCTCGGCAAGAACCCCTACGGCTACCGTGGGCTGGGCGACCTCTTCGTGTTCATCTTCTTCGGATTGGTGAGTGTGCTGGGCAGCTACTTCGTGGTAACACACACCGTAGCCCTTGCCCCACACCTGCTGCTGCCGGCGGTGGGCATGGGGCTGCTGAGCGTGGGGGTGCTGAACGTGAACAACATCCGCGACATGGAGACTGACCGTGGCTCGCGCACCACCACGCCCCTGCGCATCGGTGAGCGGGCCGCCAAGTGGTACCAGACCGCACTGGTGGTGCTGGGGGTGGGCTGCTTCTTCTATGCCCCGATTCGCCCTTACATTATGCTCGTCACCCTGCCGTTCTTCGCGTGGCATCTCGTCATCGTGTGGCGTGGACATGGCCGTCGGCTCGACCCCGCGCTGCCGCTGCTGGTGCTCACCTCCTTTGTGCTGGCGGTGCTATATGCCGTCAATATAGCGTATTCTCCAATAAGATAACAAGACAGGCTCCTACGTATGCCCTACGACTTCGACACCATAGCCGCCCGTTACGACCGCATGAACCACCTGATGACAGCCGGGCTCGACCGCCGCTGGCGGCGTCTGGCCGTGAGGCAGCTGGGTGGTGGGTCGAAGCGTGTGCTCGACGTGGCCTGCGGCTCGGGCGACATGATGGTGGAGTTGTCGCGTCAGGGGCATTCGCCGGTGGGCATTGACTTGAGCCGTGAGATGCTCTCTGTAGCCAGGCAAAAGGGCGACTTCCAGTTGGTGCAGGGCGATGCCATGCAGATGCCATTCGCCAGCGGCATGTTCGACGCCGTCACCTGCGCGTTCGGGGTGCGCAATTTCGCAAACCTTGAGGGTGGATTGAGTGAGATGCTGCGTGTGCTGAAGCCGGGCGGGATGCTTGTGGTGCTGGAACTATCCACGCCCGACAGCCCCCTGGTGCGCCCATTCTACAGCCTCTATGCCGAGCGCCTCATTCCGCTGCTTGGCGGGCTGGTGGCCGGCAACCGCCAGGCGTACACGTACCTGCCGCGAAGCATAAGGGACTTCCCGAAGGGCGAGGCGTTTGGCCGCATTGTGCGGAAACTGGACGCCGACTGCCGTGAGCGGAGGCTGACCTTTGGCGTGTGCCGCCTCTACACAATAACAAAGAGGCCGCCCCAGGGCGACCTCTATGCCATTAATCCTAAAACAAAAATGGGCAATGCTTTATGATGTACACCAACTCCATTTTTTCAGTGCAAAGATACGCCCATTCAGCAAACTGGCCAATACCCATTTTTGGTGATTGAAGTAATAATCTGTAAAACAACAATATTATGAGAAGATTCCTGATGATTGTCGCGTTGCTGTTGCCGTTGGTGGCAGCCGCGCAGGGGTTTGACAAGGTGAAAAAGCGTGCCGACGCGGGCAATGCCGACGCCATGGTGGAACTGCACCACTACTATTTGCTCGGGTTCCAGACGGCGGTTGACACCAACCAGGCCATAGACCTGCTGGAGCGGGCCTCGGCTGCTGGAAACCACGACGCGAAGGCCTGGCTTTCGAGGCTGATGCTCTATTCGCGCGCGGACACCGCCGCAGCCGTGCGACTGGCCGACGAGGCCGCTGCCGCAGGGTCGCAGTTGGGACGGTGGAGGCAGGCCATACACCGCTTGGACGGTGTGGGTTGCCAGCAAAACTGTGCCATGGGCAAAATGATGCTCGAGAAGTGCGCGCAGGATGGTTGTCAGCAGGCAGCCCTCTCGCTTGGCTGGTTGTATGTTGAGGGTTCCGACAGTTGCGACTACAACCCCGTGAAGGCGGTGGAGCTGGCGTCGAAGACCAAGGATTATGTCGGCACTTCTAAGTATAGTATACTGGCGCTTGCCAGCAATGTAATGGGCGACAGGGCGGCAGCCTACCGATATTTGAAGAAAGGATTGGCTGTTGGCGATGCCAATGCGTGGTACAACCACGTGTTATACCAGTTCTATGGCATCGGAACCGCTGAGGATGAACACGCCGCCATGCAGGCGCTGGCCGAGTGCAGGACGCGCTTCTACGACAGCCCAGGAATCCTGTTGATGGAGTCCATCATGCGCTGGCAGAGCCGCGACCCATTGATTCACGACACCGCCGAGGTGCGCCGCCTGCTGGAACGCATTGGCGACGCCCCGTCAATCGACAACTATGCCCGGCTTGGCGAGAGTTACCTGGAGGGCCAATTCACTGGGCAGGACTCTGCCAAGGCCTACCGCTACCTCATGCGCGGCGCGGCAAAGGGCGATGTGAAAAGCATGGAGGCGCTGGCCGCGTACCAGCTGTCGCTGGGCAATAGTGACAGCTGCCGCTACTGGCTCGACAAGGCTCTCGCGAACGGCTCCAATGAGGCCAACAGCATGTACAGCCGCGCCTACACCTACGGGGCGGGCGACTTCGAGCACGACTATGCCAAGGCCTTGCCCTATGCCCTTGAGGCCGGGCGCAGGGGCGACATGCAGCAACTGGTGCACGCGGGCAAGCTGCACCTCTATCTCGGCGACACGCTGGCTGGGAGAAATGTGTTCATGCGTGCCGTGGACCTGGGCTACTACGACGCCTGTGTCAACTTGGCCGATCTTGACTATGACCAAGGCAACGCCCGCTGGGCAGACTGGCTCAAGAAGGGTGCAAAAAAGGGCAATTCCGCCTGCCTCAACACCCTGGGCGACTGCTATGGCGGTGAGGAAAACTACAAGCAGGCCGCGCGCTGCTACGAGCAGGCCGGCGACCCACGGGGCTACTACGGCCTGGGCCGCCTCTATTGGGAGGGCGAAGTGGGCAACGGCGGCGAGGCCGACACCCACAAGGGCTTGTCGCTGCTGCGCAAGGCTGAAAACGCGGGCTACAGCGAGGCCGTTTTCTACATGGCCGGCATTTTTGAGGACCAGGAGGCCTACGACAGTGTGCTGCCCCGCCTGCGCCTTTTGGTTGACAACAACTATGTCCCGGCCATGCTCCACATGGCCCGCTACTGCGAGAAGGGTCTCGGCATGGAGGTCGACAGCGTGCAGGCGCTGGACTACTACCGCCTGGCCTGCGACAACGGGGTCAGCCTGGCCTGCGACATACTGGGCGACCGCTACCGCTACGGGCAGGCCGGCCTTGTGGCCAACCCGGCCATTGGCTTCGTGTTCTACAACCAGGCCGCCGGAATTGACGAGGACAATGCCTACGGCCTCTACGACGTGGCCGAATGCTACATGAAAGGCGTGGGCACGCACGTCGACACCGCCAAGGCTTTGGCATACCTGTACGATGCGTTCGAGGCCGGGTCGTATGCCGCCGCGGCCACCCTGGGCGACTTCTATTGGGACGGGCTGGCCGGTATGCCGGTGAACCGCGACACCGCGCTCCACTACTACCACATTGCCTCGATGGGCGACCACCCGCGTGGTGACTATATGATGGGCGCCTACCTGTATGATAATGGTGCCTACGACAACGCCATAGGCTTCCTCGTCAGTGCCGCCTCCAACGGTTCGGTCGACGCCCAGGTGCTGCTCGCGCGGGCTCTGATTGCGGGGCAGGGCATCGACGCGTCGGTGGATCGGGGGGTTGACATCCTTCGCTCCAAGACCGACATTGACTCAAGCGGCAACGCTTGTCTCTACCTTGCCATGGCCATCGTGAAAGGATATGTGCCCGACGCCGACAGCACCGATGCGCTCAACCTGATAGAGCGGGCTGTGGCAATGGGCAACACCCGGGCCATGACGCAACTGGGCTTGCTGTATGCTTCTGGAATAATGGTCGGGCAGGACACGGTGCGCAGCGTCGAGCTTTACGAGCAGGCAGCGGCCGCTGGCAACGAGGCTGCCACGCTGCAGCTGGCAGGAAGCTACATGTCTGGCCGCGTGGCTCCGCACAACCCCAAGCGTGCGGCCGAGCTCTACCAGATGGCGGCGGACCGCGGCAGCCTTGACGGCATGTGCAGGCTGGGCCTGTGCTATGCGGAAGGCGAGGGCGTCACGCTCAACAGCCGCCGCGCCTACAACCTCTACATGCAGGCGGCCGAGGCTGGGTCGGCCTGGGCCATGAGGCTGGTGGCAATATGCTACGCGCAGGGCATATATGTCGAGGAGAACATGGCCGAGGCTGCCAAGTGGATGCTGCGCAGCGCCGAGGCTGGCGACGCGCAGGCTGCCTTCGTTGTGGGGCAACTCTATGCCGCTGGTGATGTGCTGAAGAAGAGCAAGAAAGAAGCCAAGCGCTGGCTCAGGGTCGCCGCCGAGGCAGGCCACGAGGGCGCGGCCGAGCTGCTTGGGCAGATGTAGCCCAGGGCAGTGCCCGCCAACAAGGCGAGGGGTGGCAGTGCTGACTGCCACCCCTCGCTTCTTTTGCTTCCTGCAGGGCGCGGCGCCCTTGCGTCAGAACAGCTCCTGCTGGCTGCCGCTTGTCTTGATCTTGCCCAGGTGCTGGTAGGCCAGCGGGGTGGCCTCCCTGCCCCTGGGGGTGCGCATGAGGTAGCCCTCCTGTATGAGGTAGGGCTCGTAGACCTCCTCCACCGTGCCGGCGTCCTCGCCCACGGCGGTGGCTATGGTGCCTACCCCCACGGGTCCGCCCCTGAACTTGTCGATGATGGTGGATAGAATGCGGAGGTCCATGTCGTCCAGCCCGTTGCGGTCCACGTTGAGCGCCTGCAGGGCATAGCGGGCAATGTCGAGCGTGATTGTGCCGTCGCCCTTCACCTGCGCAAAGTCGCGCACACGGCGCAGCAGGCGGTTGGCAATGCGCGGGGTGCCGCGGCTGCGGCGCGCAATCTCGATGGCGCTCTCGCTGGTTATCTTCACGCGCAGCAGCGAGGCCGAGCGGTTAACAATCTTGGTCAGCGTCTCGGCGTCATAGTATTCAAGGCGGCTGTTGATGCCGAAGCGGGCGCGGAGCGGGGCGGTGAGCATACCGCTGCGGGTGGTGGCGCCGATGAGGGTGAACGGCTTGAGGTTCAGCTGCACGCTGCGCGCCGCCGGGCCGCTCTCGATCATGATGTCTATGCGGAAATCCTCCATGGCGCTGTAGAGGTACTCCTCCACCACCGGCGAGAGGCGGTGTATCTCGTCGATGAACAGCACGTCGTTGGGTTGCAGCGAGGTGAGCAGGCCCGCCAGGTCACCCGGCTTGTCGAGCACCGGGCCGCTGGTGGTCTTTATGCCCACTCCAAGCTCGTTGGCAATGATGTTGGAGAGCGTGGTCTTGCCCAGGCCCGGAGGGCCGTAGAGGAGCACGTGGTCCAGCGGCTCGCCGCGCTCTTTGGCGGCCGCCACGAAGACCTTGAGGTTCTCCACCACCTGCCTTTGCCCGGCGAAACTGTCGAAGGCCGACGGGCGCAAAGCCCGCTCTATGTCTTTCTCTTGCGCCGATACGGTGCGGGTGCTCAGGTTGTCGTTCATGCGGCAAAATTACGAAAAAAACCGCAACCCGCCGAATAATTTTTCCGCCACCCCGCAGGCCGTCGCCACCACTGTCCATGGCTGCAGGCGGTGTCAGGACAGCGTCAACGCCCTGTCAATCACTTGCCTTCACCTGCTCAACGCCTATACAACACCTACCAATGTAGGCGATGACTAAGTGTTGGATAGTAGATGGGTAGGAGTTGAGTAGGAGTTGGTCTGGCTTTAATGCTGATTATTAGTAAGTTATGTTGCAGTCTTGCTGCGGGGTGTAAAATATGTGCCAATATGCTGGTTAACAGTATGTTGCCCATGAATGGCGTCTGATGCCTCCGGGAGCCTTCCTGTCGGTTGCCTCCGGGGGCGGGTTGAGGTGCTCTTTGTGGCGCCCAAAATAAATTTGGCCACGTGGGATAATGTTAGTATCTTTGCATTTTTGATGCACCAAACCGGAAATAACGAAAAACGCAATACAAAGATGGTCGACTACAAGACTTTAGGGTTGGTGAACACGCGCGAGATGTTCGCCAAGGCTGTGAGCGGGGGCTATGCCATACCCGCCTTCAATTTCAACAACATGGAGCAGATGCAGGCCATTGTGCAGGCTGCCGTCGAGACCAAGAGCCCGGTGATCATGCAGGTGAGCCGTGGCGCGCGCGACTACGCCAACGCCACGCTGCTGCGCTACATGGCCGAGGGTGCCGTGGCCTACGCCAAGGAGCTGGGCTGCGAGAATCCGCAGATAGTGCTCCACCTCGACCACGGCGACAGCTTCGAGACCTGCAAGAGCTGCATCGACAGCGGCTTCAGCAGCGTGATGATTGACGGCTCGGCACTGCCCTACGACGAGAACGTGGCCGTGACGCGCCGCGTGGTGGAGTATGCCCACCGCTTCGACGTCACGGTCGAGGGCGAGCTCGGCGTGCTGGCCGGTGTGGAGGACGAGGTGAGCGCCGCCGAGAGCCACTACACCAAGCCCGAGGAGGTGGTCGATTTCGTCACCAAGACCGGCTGCGACAGCCTGGCAATCTCCATCGGCACCTCGCATGGCGCCTACAAGTTCACGCCCGAGCAGTGCACCGTCGACCCCGCCACGGGTCGCCTGCTGCCGCCGCCACTGGCCTTCGATGTGCTGGAGGCGGTAGAGAAGCAGCTGCCGGGATTCCCAATAGTGCTTCACGGCTCGAGCTCGGTGCCCCAGGACGAGGTTGACACCATCAACGCCTACGGCGGCGCCCTCAAGGCGGCGGTGGGCATACCCGAGGAGCAGCTCCGCAAGGCCGCGCGCAGCGCCGTGTGCAAGATAAACATAGACAGCGACAGCCGCCTGGCCATGACTGCGGCCGTGCGCAAGCACCTGGCCGAGCACCCCGACCACTTCGACCCGCGCCAGTATCTCAAGCCCGCGCGTGAGAACATGAGGCGCATGTATGTCCACAAGATTGTCAACGTGCTTGGCTCCAACAACAAGCTTTAACCATAGGCAAGCAACACTACCGGAATATGGCAAGAGAGTATTTCCCAGGCATAGGCAAGATAGCCTTTGAGGGCACAGAGAGCAGGAACGTCATGGCGTTCCACTACTACGAGCCGGAGCGCGTGGTGATGGGTCGCGCCATGAAAGACTGGCTGCGCTTCGCCATGGCGTGGTGGCACACGCTGGGACAGGCAAGCGCCGACCCCTTTGGCGGGCAGACGCGCCGCTATCAGTGGGACACCGCCGACGACCCCATGCAGCGCGCACGCGACAAGATGGACGCCGGCTTCGAGCTGATGGAGAAGCTCGGCATCAACTATTTCTGCTTCCACGATGTCGACCTCGTCGAGGAGGCCCCGACGGTGCAGGAATACGAGGAGCGCATGGGGCTGATCACCGACTATGCGCTGGAGCAGATGAGGCTGCACCCGGCGATACGCTGCCTGTGGGGCACGGCCAATGTGTTCGGCCACAGCCGCTACATGAACGGCGCGGCCACCAACCCCGACTTCGATGTCGTGGCACGCGCCGCTGTGCAAATCAAGACCGCCATTGACGCCACCATCAAGCTGGGCGGCGAGAACTACGTCTTCTGGGGTGGCCGCGAGGGCTACATGAGCCTGCTCAACACCGACCAGCGCCGCGAGAAGGAGCACCTGGCCACCATGCTGCGCCTGGCGCGCGACTACGGCCGCTCGCACGGCTTCGGCGGCACTTTCCTCATCGAGCCCAAGCCCATGGAACCCATGAAGCACCAGTACGACGTCGACACCGAGACGGTGATAGGCTTCCTGCGTGCCCACGGCCTTGACAAGGACTTCAAGGTGAACATCGAGGTCAACCACGCAACCCTGGCCGGGCACACCTTCGAGCACGAGCTGGCCTGCGCGGTCGACGCCGGTATGCTGGGCAGCATCGACGCCAACCGTGGCGACGCCCAGAACGGATGGGACACCGACCAGTTCCCCATCGACAACTACGAGCTCACGCAGGCATGGCTCGAGATCATCCGTGGCGGCGGTTTCACCACCGGCGGCGTGAACTTCGACGCCAAGCTGCGCCGCAACAGCACCGACCCGGAGGACATCTTCATTGCCCACATCAGTGGCATGGACGCCATGGCGCGTGGCCTGCTCTGCGCCGCCGACCTGCTGGAGCACAGCGGGCTGGCCGAGATGAAGCGCGACCGCTACGCCTCATTCGACGACGGCATGGGACGCCGGTTCGAGCGCGGTGAGCTGACGCTTGAGCAGGTGTATGAGTATGGCCGCCAAGTGGGTGAGCCAGCCATGCGCAGCGGCAAGCAGGAGAAGTGCGAGACCCTCGTGGCCCTTTACGCCCGTTAGCCATGGGTTACCTGCTTGGCATAGACCTCGGCAGCAGCAGCGTGAAGGTGGCCTTGGTTGATGCCGACGACGGACGCTGCGCCGCCTCGGCCCACTATCCCAAGACCGAGGCGCCCATTGCCTCGCCCAGGCCAGGTTGGGCCGAGCAGAGCCCCGACGACTGGTGGCTCTACACCCGCATGGCTGTGGCCGAGGCCATGGCAGCCTGCGGGGCCGGGGCTGCCGACGTGTCGGCCATCGGCATCAGCTACCAGATGCACGGCCTTGTGTGCCTCGACGCAGCCATGCAGCCTGTGCGCGACGCCATAATATGGTGCGACTCGCGCGCGGTGCCTTTCGGTGAGGCTGCGTGGCGGGAACTGGGCAGCGCTCTGTGCCTCGACCGCCTGCTGGGCTCGCCCGGCAACTTCACCGCAGCCAAGCTGGCATGGGTCAAGGCCAACCAGCCCGGTGTCTACGAGCGCATACGCCACTTCATGCTGCCCGGCGACTATCTTGCCTTGCGCCTCACCGGCGTCGCTGCCACCACGGCATGTGGCTTGAGCGAGATGACCTTGTGGGACTACCGCGAGGAGGCGCCCGCCGGTTTCCTGATGAGTCACTATGGTTTCGACCCTGGTCTGCTGCCACCGCTGGTGCCTACCTTCGGCGAGCAGGGCGTGCTCACCGCCGGGGCTGCTGCCGAGCTGGGTCTGAAGCCCGGCACGCCGGTCACCTATCGCGCAGGTGACCAGCCTAACAACGCCCTCTCGCTTGCGGTGCTCGAACCTGGTGAGGTGGCTTCCACGGCAGGCACCTCGGGGGTGGTTTACGGCATCGCTGGCGGCGTGGTGCGCGACCCGCTGTCGCGCGTGAACACTTTCCTGCACGTCAACCACACTCCCTCCGCCCCAAGGCTGGGGGTGATGCACTGTGTTGGCGGCTGCGGTATACTCAACTCGTGGCTGCGGCGCAACGTGGCCAAAGGCCCGACATACGATGATATGAACCAGTTGGCTGCCAGTGTGCCCGCTGGCAGCGAGGGGCTGGTGGTGGTGCCTTTCGGCAACGGCGCCGAGCGTGTGCTGGAGAACCGCACCGTCGGTTGCTCTGTGCATGGCTTGGACTTCAACCGTCACTCGCAAGCCCACCTGCTGCGGGCCTCGCAGGAGGGCGTGGCTTTCTCGCTCTGTCTTGGCATGGAGGTCATGCAGGGACTGGGTATGCGCATTGAGAGCATCCATGCAGGCCGCGCGAACCTGTTCCTGTCGCCAGTGTTCCGCTCTGTGCTGGCCGCCACCAGCGGCGCGACTGTTGAGCTCTACGACACCGACGGCGCAGTGGGGGCTGCCCGTGGCGCGGGTCTTGGCGCCGGCATCTACAGCTCGGCGGGCGAGGCTTTCGCGTCGTTGAGGCAGGTGTCTGTGGAGGAACCCCTGCCGGAGGCCGTGGAGCCCTGCCGCGAGGCCTATGAGCGCTGGAAGCGGCGTGTGGAGCAGGAGTCCGAAGCCTGCCTATGACTGCAGCGCGGCATCTTCGACGCCACCTGCCGGCCATGCTGGCCATTGCGGCCATCTGCCTTGTGCTCAACGGTAAGCACCTGGGCGAGCCACCGGCCTACATACACGGGTGGGCGCAGGCCGACAACTACTCGCTTGCGCTGGGCTTCCTGCACAACGGCCTGGATCCGCTGCATCCACAGACCCTCATTTACAACAAGCAGCAGTTCGACTTCATCACTGAGCCGTCGTTGGTGACGGCTTGCGACCTGCCCCTGCACCATTATCTGGTGGCCTTGGTCATGGCCGTCACCGGATGCCGCAAGGCCTGGGTGTTCAGAGGCATGACGCTTGCCGTGGTCATAGTGGGACTGTGGGCGTTCTACCTGATGGCGTGGCTGCTTACCCGCTCGCGGGCGCGCTCGCTGCTTGCCGCCGCCGTTGTAGCCACGTCGCCCGCCTTTGCCTACTACGCCGGCGGATTCCTGCCCACCGCGCCCTCGCTCGCCCTTGCCATGTGTGCCGGGCTGGCCTACACTCTGCATGTGCAGCGGCGGTCGTCGTCGGCGCTTGCCGCCAGCGTGCTGCTGCTCACGCTGGCCACCATGCAGCGCACCTCGCTGGCTGTGCTGTGGGTGGCTGTGGCCGCGTTCCAGCTGTTGAGGGTGATTAGGCGCGAGGCAACGCTAAAAAGCTCGTGGCTGCCCTTCGCTGCCGGTGCGCTGGTTTTTGCCGTCTGGCAGGTGTGGAGTGCGCACCTGCGGGCAACCCACGGCTCGATGTTCCTCGGCAGCCTTTTGCCCGCCCGCTCGGCCGGCGAGGCGATGGACATCTTCCGTTACGTGCACCAGCGCTGGTGGTTCCAGTACTTCGGGCGGCTGCAGCACTGGCTCTTCGCCCTGCTCGCGGTGGCGCTGGCCGTCACGGCCGCCATGCGGCGTGTCCGCAGGGTGGGGCAGGGCACCTCGCCCTGGTGGCTGCTTGCGGTGCTGGCTGTGGGTGAGGCCATGTTCGCCGTGGCCATGATGCGCCAGTACCACGACCATGACTACTATTTCCTCGACAGCCTTTTTGTGCCGCTGGCCTTGCTGCTGGTGCTCATGCTGGCCGCCTTGCCACGGGCGGAGCGGAGGTCGGCGCGCATGGCACAGTGGGTCGCGGTGGCTGTGATGGCGGTGTTCATGGCCTCCGGCGCGATGCGCAGCCAGCAGTGGCGGCGCACCGAGGGGCTCGACGCACTGCAGACGGCCATACGCTACAAGCAGGCCAACGCCATGCTCGCCGGGCTTGGCGTGGATGGCGACGCCCGGTTGATGACCCTCTTCAGCTACCCGCAAAACCTGCCCTTCTGCATGATGGACCGCGAAGGCTATGCCGTCATGTGGAACGACAGCAGCGTGGTGGCCCACGCGCTGGGCTTCGACTTCGACTACATCATTGTCGAGGACGAGATTTACCGGCGCGAGTTCGACTCGGCGCAGTACATCCTGCCCCGCCTTCGCAGGCTGGGCGGCGACGGCGAGCTCTCCTTATGCGAAGTCGGCGACAGCGCATTGCACGCCACCGCCGACAGTTTCTTCGCCCAATAGGCTTTTGCTACATGCCCAGCACCACGAAAGGCAGCCTGGCTTGCAGCCCTTCCGACGTGGCCGCGTAGCGCAGGTCGAGCTCGGTCTGCGTGAGCGGGGCTGGCAGCGAGCGCACCCCGAGCGCCAGTCGCGCCTTGTCGGCCAGCCGCAGGTCGGTGTCGGCAGCGCCGCCGCCCAGCAGCTCCGACAGCTGCGTCCAAGTGTCTTTCTCAAGCGGGTATTCGGTCACGCCGTAGCTTTCCAAGCCTGCCTTCGCGGCCGCGATGCGCAGGGCCAGGTCGATGCCGCCCAGCGTGTCGACAAGCCCGATGCCCACCGCGTCGGCTCCGGTCCACACACGCCCGCGGGCTATCTTGTGCACCTCGTCTACGGTCATGTGCCGGCCCTCGGCCACGCGACTGAGGAACACGCGGTAGAAGTCCTCCACGTTGCGCTCCATCATGGCCCGGGCGGCGGGCGACAGGCGGCTGGTCATCGTCATCGAGGCCGCGTTGCGGTTGGTCAGCACGGTGTCGATGTTGAGCCCCAGTTTCTTGCCGAGCAACTTCTCGGCGCTGGGCACGGTGCCGAACACGCCGATGGAGCCGGTGACGGTGGTTGGCTGCGCCACAATGCAGTCGGCCAGGCACGAGATCTCGTAGCCGGCCGAGGCGGCCAGGTCGCCCATGCTCACCACCACGGGCTTCTTCTCGCGGGCCTGGCGCACGGCGTTGGTCATGGCCTCGCTGGCTGTGGCCTGCCCTCCGGGCGAGTTGACGCGCAGCACTATTGCCTTCACACGGTCGTTGTCCGACGCCTGGCGCAGGGCCTTGACGATGTCGTCGCCGTAGACGCCGTCGGCGAAGCCGCGCGACGAGCCGTCGACCACGTTGCCCTCGGCGTAGATCACCGCTATGCGGTCGCGGGTGCCTGCGGGGTTGTGCTTCGTGGCGGAGGCATACTGCCCCAGCGGCAGCAGCTGGCTCCCGCCGTGCCGCTCGCGCAGCAGCTGGTGCACGTCGGTCTCGAAGCACAGCGTGTCGACCAGCCCGGCACGCAGCGCGTCGCCGGCCATGCAGCCCTCCAGGGCGTCGGCCGTGGCGTTGAGCCGCTCCACGGTCAGCCCGCGCGAGGCTGCAATGCGAGCCGTGGCTGTGCGCCAGATGCTGCCTATGTAGGCGCGTATCTGCTCGCGGTTGTCGGGGCTCATGTGGTTCATCGTGTACACCTCGCCAGCGCTCTTGTAGGTGCAGCTTTCCGGACGTATGAGCTGCATCTCCACCCCCAGCTTGTCGAGCATGTCCTTGTAGTACATCACCTGTGCCCCCATGCCCCTGAAGTCGACCATGCCGCTCGGGTGCAGGCACACCATGTCGGCTGCCGAGCAGAGGTAGTATCCCCCCTGCGAGTGCATCGTGGCGAAGCTCACCACCGGCTTGCCGCTTTGGCGGAACTCCTCGATAGCGTCGCGCAGCTCGGTGAGCGAGCCCCACGAGAGGGTTGACGTGCCGGGGTCGGTCACCCGGAGCGCCACCACGCGCGCGTCGCCCGCCGCCTCGCGTATGGCACGGCAGGCATCGACCAAGCCCACCGTTTTGCCGTCGCCGAGCGACTGCTCCAGGCCGCCGGGGGTGCGGTCGCCGGCAATGCGGCCCAGGTCGACGTCGAGCACCGACTGCGGCTTCGTGGCGGCGGCCTCCTTCTTGTCGAGCTTGCTCAACGAGGCCACGGTGCCAATCATTACTATCAGCATCACAATGCCGGTCACCACCGACACCGCCACCACTCCCAGCGCCGATGCCAGCAGGGTGGCTCCAAACGATAACGGTTTCTTTTCGCTCATATAGTTGGTTTGTTTTGTTGATTTCCAGCCCTAACAACGCCGCTCGTGCCGGTTTATTGTGCCTGCCCGCGTTGGCTCAGGAATTGGGGTCGGATGCTGTTTTAATGCCTTGATATATAGGTTGTTGTAAATTATATTTGTTGTATAATGTTGACAATCAGCATGAAATGGTGTCAAGGCAATATCAAGACCGTCTGTTCTTCGATTGTTCTTCGATTGTTCTCCGATTGTTCTTCGATTTTGTATCGAAGAACAATCGAAGAACAATCGGACATCAATCGGAAAACAGACGGTCTTGGCGGCGCGGGAAGCCGTTGTTTGGGGTCAGAAGCCGACCCGGATACCGGCGAGCACGGTGCGGCCTGGCATGGGCACGCCCCCATGGTCGCGGTATTCAGCCCCCAGCAGGTTGTTGCCCTCGGCGAAGAGGGTGGTGCTGCCCAGCCTGTACTCCACTCCGGCGTCGGCCAGCAGAGCGGTGCCGTAGGCCTGCACCGTGCCGTCGGCGTCGACCCACTCGCCCTCGCGCTGGCGGTAGACCAGCCCGGCGCGCAGCGCCAGCCTCGGCAGCGGCCTCCACTCGGCGCGCAGCGCGGCGCGGTGGCGCAGGTAGTCAAGGGCCGAACCGCTGATCCATTCGCCCGCGTCCTGCGCCACGTGGCAGAACGACCACGACAGGCCTATGCTTGCGTGCGGCAGCTGCAGGGTGGCTCCGGCGTCGAAGCCGAGGGCGTCGACCTCGGTGTGGTTCATCGAGTACCAGATGTCCTCGCTGGCGCGTCGGCACCAGTCTATTATGTCGCGTCCGGCGCGGTAGAAGAGGTCCAGGCTGAGGAGCGTGTGGCGTGTGCCGCCGCGCAGCGCCAGGTCGAGGGTGGCGCTGTGCTCGGCCTCAAGCGCTGGGTTGGCGCGCTGGTTGGCCGACTGGTAGTAGAGGTCGGTGAATGTGGGCAGGCGGAAGGTGCGCGCCGCCGAGAGGCGCAGCGTGAGCGGACGGCCTGTGGCGCCGGCGCCTGCCAGCACACGCTCGGCGTCGGCGGCCAGGCCGTAGTCGGCTCCGAAGCGCGAGTTGTATTGGCCCAGCCCCACGGCCTGCACGTTCCACCGGCGGTCGGCGTAGTGCCACCCGGCGAAGAGGGTGGCCGAGGTGCGCCAGTCGCTCTTGGTGAAGGGCTCGGGCAGCGTGGAGTCATTGTGGCCAAGCACGTTGCTGCGTATTCCCTCGCGCCGCAGCGCGGCTCCGGCCACCAGCTCGCCGCAGGGCAGCGGCACCACGGCGCGGGTGCGCAGGCCTGCCAGGCTGCCCAGATGGTGGTTGTGGCCGGTGTACCATGCGGGAGCCGCGACGCGCCCCTCACGGAAGAGCTCGAAGCGGTCGGTGTGCAGCCGTCCGTAGGCCGAGGTCTCCAGCCGCAGGGCGCCGAAGCGGTGCAGGTCGGAGGCCGAGGCCACGAGGGTGCGGGTGGCCTCGAACTGGTCGGGGTAGGTGGTGCTGTAGAAGGCTTGGCCGCCGAACTGCTTCGCCTGGCCGCCCAGCTGCAGGTGCAGGTCGTCGTTGTCGCTGTGGCGCGAGGCCTGCAGGAAGAGGCTGCCGTGGCGGTAGTCGGTGTTCTGCATGTAGCCGTCGCTGCGGTGGTAGGCCGCCGCCGCGGTGATGCTCCACAGGCCTGCGGTGCGAGTGGCCAGCAGGCTGGCGTTGGCGGTGCCGTGGCTGCCGCCGCTGGCCTCGGCCCGCAGGCGGTTGGTGTGCTCCTCGTCGGCCACGAGGTTCACTGCCCCGCAGAAGGCCACGATGCCGCGTGCCATCATCTGGGCCGGCGAGAGGAGCTCGGCGCGCTGCACCATGGTGAGGTCGAGCGGCAGGTCGAGGGTGTGGTGCCCGGTCTGCGCGTCGGTCAGGTCGATGCCGCCCAGCAGCAGTGCCGTCTGGTCGAAGGTGCCCCCGCGCATGGAGAGGTCGGCCTGCGCGTCGCCCACGCCGCGTGTGCGCACGTCGACGCCGGGCAGCAGGGCTGCCAGTGAGGCGATGGAATGAATGTTGTGTTGCTTGATTTGGTCTGCGGTGAGAACCGCCGCAGGCTCGGGGGTGCCGAGCAGGGTGTCGGCCAGGATGGTGACCTGCACCTCGTCCAGTGTGCGTGTCTCGCCCTCGCGGAGGGTCTGCGCCTGTGCCTGCGACGCGGCCAGCGCCAGGCATAGTGTGGCTGCCGTGCCAGCCTTGGCCAGGCTGTGGTCGGCCACGCGCGCTGCCAGTCGGCCGATGGTCACCTCGCGGTGCATCGAGCGGTAGGCCGCCCACTTCGCCCGGCAGAACCGGCGGAAGCGCACTGCTGTGCTTTTGCTTGTTTGTTTGTACATTGTTGTATTGTGTTGTTGGTTGTGTTTTGCTCATTCGGAGCCTGGCGCGCTGTTTTCTCCGCCACCGTGGGGTGCGGCGCGGTTGAGGTTGCGCTGCCATTGCGGGTATTTGATGCGGCTCATCGAGGTGTGCTTCACCGCCTTGCGGAAAGCCTGCTCGTCCATCGAGCCCATGCTTTCCAGGGTCGCAATGCGGCTGGCGTCTACCTCGCGGGTTCGCAGGCCGGGGCGCGTGTTGTGCGGGCAGGCCTGCTGGCAGAGGTCGCACCCGAAGGCGTAGCCTGCGGTGACGAGCGAGGGCGGCAGGTCGTCGGCGCGGCTTTCTATGGTGTGGTAGGCTGTGCAGCGGCGCAGGTCGATGGTTGGCGGGCCACTGGCGGCGAGGGCGTGGTTGGGGCAGGCGTCGACGCATCGGTGGCAGGCCTGGCATGGCGCGGCGGCCGGGGTGTCGTAATGGTCGCATTCCTCGGTGGTCACCAGTTCACCCAGGTTCACCCACGAGCCCCAGTCGGGGGTCACCAGCAGTGTGTGCCTGCCTATCCAGCCTAGCCCGGCCTGCGCCGCCCAGTGCTTGTCGCTGATGGGGGCTGTGTCGCAGCACACCTTGGCCTCGATGCCGAGGGCGTCTTTCATGCGGTGCAGCATGGATCGTATGGTGTCGTGGTAGTCGTCGCCGTAAGCGTAGCGCGCCACCCGGCCCGGCCCCTGCATGAGGCGCGAGGGGTTGTAGCCCAGGGCCACGCTCACCACGCTTTTCGCCCCCGGCACCAGCAGGCGCGGGTCGAGGCGCATGTCCACGTTGCGCTCCATGTAGCCAAGCCCCGCGTGGCGCCCTTCGTCCAGCCATTGCCGCAGTGTTGCCCCCGCGCCGCCCAGCGCTGCCGCGCGTGCCACCCCGCAGGCGTCGAAGCCTGCCTCGGCTGCCGCGCGTTTCACGTCGGCGCTACTGATCATCGTCGCGGCGCTTGCCTTTGCGCGAGCCCTCGTAGAGCTCGAACTTCAGGAAGCGGCAGTCGAGCGAGCCGTTCTGCACCTGTATTTTGCGCGAAGGGTGCAGTCCGATGTGCTTCATGGCCTCGAAGTCGCTGGTGATGAGCCACACCTGGCAGTCCTTGCCGTAGCGCTGCTTGAAGGTGTCGCCAAGCCTCTCGTACATGGCGTTGAGGTCGTCAACCTTGATGCGCTCGCCGTAGGGCGGGTTGGTCACTATGAGGGTGCGTCCTGCCGGCGGGTCCTGCTCGGCGAAGTCGCCCACGTGCAGCATCACGTCGTGGTGCAGCTTGGTGTAGACGAGGTTTTTCTCGCACTGGTCGATTACCGTGGGGTTGATGTCGTTGCCCCATATCTCGCCCTCGAAGTCAATGCTGCCTATCTTGCGGTCTTCCTCGGCCTTGACACTCTTCCATTCCGAGTTGTTGAACTCTTTCCAGCGCATGAAGCCGAAGGGCTCTGTGCGGTAGTACTGTGCGGGTATTGCGTTGGCCGCCATGGCTGCCTCGATGAGCATGGTGCCGCTGCCGCACATGGGGTCGTAGAAGTTGGTGGTGCAGTCCCACCCGGCCAGCTTCAGCAGCCCGGCGGCCAGCACCTCGTTGATGGGCGCCACACCCACGCCCTGTCGGTAGCCTCGCTTGTGGAGCGAGCTTCCGCTCGAGTTCATGAGCAGGGTGACGTGGTTGTCGCGTATGTGGAGGTTAAACTTGTAGTCGGGCATCTCGGTGTCTATCGAGGGGCGCTTGCCGAAGTTGCGGCGGAAGCGGTCCACGATGGCGTCCTTCGTCTTGAGAGCGGCATAGTAGCTGTGTGTGAACACCTCGCCGCTGGTGGTGGAGTCGATCATGAAAGTGCAGTCGCAGTCCATCAGCTTCTCCCAGCGGATGCGGTACACCTGGTCGTAGAGCTGCTGGTCGTCGTCGGCGTCGAACTCGGCGAAGGGCCGCAGTATGGCCAGCGCGGTGCGGCTGGTGTAGTTGGCGCGGTAGAGCAGGCGCATGTCGCCCTCGAACTCGACGGCGCGCGTGCCCACCGTCACGTTCTTGGCGCCCATGGCGGTGAGCTCGTCGGCCAGAGCCTCCTCCAGGTTGACCATCGTCTTGGCCACCATCTTGAAATTCTTGCTTTCGTCGACGGGCTCATTCACCACCCGTCCGTGGCTTTTCTGTATTATCATTGCGTTGGTATTGTATTCTCTGTCGCAGCTGCCGCTTGCTGTCGCGGTTCTGCTTTATGATGCTGCCGTTGTATATGCTGATGTTCAGCTCGTAGCCCACCAGCATCACTATGCAGTTGAAGCGCACCCAGAACATGAGCATCAGCAGGGTGCCTATGGAGCCGTACACCAGGTTGTAGCGGCTGAAGTTGTTGAGGTAGAGCCCCAGCGCCCAGCTCAGCACGAAGAACATCGCCGTGGCCAGCACGCTGCCCGCGCTGAAAAAGCCCACCCGCATCTTCTTCGCGGGTGCCCAGTAGTAGATGGACGACACGGTGAGCAGCGTGGCGGCTATCATCAGCGTCCACCTGCCGGCGTTGAATAGCAGTGTGTTGGCCTTGGTGTTGGTGAGCCAGCCCTGGCTGAAGATCAGCTGCAGCAGCAGTTTGTGGCCGAGCAGCAGCGCCAGCGTGACCACCACCACCACGTAGAGCGCGAAGACCATCATCACGCTCAGCAGGTAGCGCTGCACATAAGGGCGCTTCTCCACGCTGCGGTTGGCGAAGTTGAGGCTGGTGATCATGCCCATCAGGCCGTTGGCAGCCAGCAGCACCGACGAGATGAAGCCCACGGAGAGCAGCGTCGAGTGGCGGTGGCCCATGACGTCGTTGACGGTGTTCGACATGGGGTTCATTATCTTGGCCGGGATTACCTCGCCCAGCTGTGCCAGCAGCTCGTCCTGCAGGCCGTCGACCGGGAAGTAGGCCACCAGCGTGAAGAAGAATATCATGAGCGGCGGCATGGCGGTGAGGAAGCTGTAGGCCAGCCCCTTGGCGCGTTGGTTGAGGTCGCCGTTGAATATGCCGCGCAGGAAGAAGCGCAGCACGTCGTAGACAGGCACCCCCCGGTTGCCCGGCAGCGACACGTGCTGCAGGAAGTAGAGCGACGAGCGCACCGGCCTCCAATAGAGCGTGCGCCGCGCCAGCCTGCGCAGCTTGCCGGCCAGGAGCCTGGTATATGCCCTGACGTCCACCTACTTCTTCACCAGCGACAGGTCGAGGCTCTTGATGTGGTGCGTCAACGCGCCCACCGAGATGAAGTCAACCCCCGTCTCTGCGTAGGAGCGCAGCGTGGCGTCGGTGATGCCCCCGCTGGCCTCGGTCTCGAAGCGCCCGCCGATGAGGCGCACGGCCTCGCCGAGGGTCGCCACGTCGAAGTTGTCGAGCATGATGCGGTCCACGCCGCCGTGTGCCAGCACACGGCGCAGCTCGTCGAGCGAGCGCACCTCGATCTCTATCTTCAGCCCGCGCCCTGTGCGGCGCAGGTACTCGTGCGTGCGGTCGATGGCCTGCTCCACTCCTCCGGCGAAGTCGATGTGGTTGTCCTTGAGCATCACCATGTCGTAGAGCCCGATGCGGTGGTTGGTGCCGCCGCCGCACTTGACGGCGTACTTCTCCAGCAGGCGCATGTTGGGCGTCGTCTTGCGCGTGTCGAGCAGGCGGGTGTGCAACCCGTCGAGCATGGCCACCATGCGGCGCGTCTCGGTGGCTATGCCCGAAAGGCGCTGCATGAAATTGAGCGCGGTGCGCTCGGCGGTGAGAATGGAGCCGCTGCGTCCGGCCACGGTCATCACCGTGTCGCCGGGCGCCAGGCTGTCGCCGTCGTGTTTTGCAAGGGTCACCTCCAGGCCGCCGTCCACCAGCTCGAACACCCTTTTCCCGACCTCGGCTCCGCAGAGCACGCCGGCCTGCTTGGCCACCATCTTGGCGGTGCCTGTGGCGTCGTGCGGAATGCACGCCAGTGTCGAGTGGTCGCCGTCGCCAATATCCTCGCCGAGGGCCATTTCTATCAGCTTGTCAATGTCAGGTAGTGTCGTCATAACAGCCTGTTTTTTCGATTTGTAGAATGATTTGAACGCCCTTCCGTCGGGTCGTTGCGTTGTGCAAAGATACGCATTTTTCCGCATTCGCCGCCAAAAAAAGCGCCCGCCCGCGCTGTGGCGCCATGCCAGGAGGCTCTGTTCTCCGACTGTTCTCCGATTGTTCTTCGATTGTTCTCCGATGCTAAATCGAAGAACAATCGAAGAACAATCGGAGAACAATCGAAGAACAGACGGTGTTGACATTGCCTTGATGCCGCGCGAGGCTGATTATCAGTGCTGTATGTTGGAATACTGCTCGTAACTGTCTGGTAATTAGCCATGCCTGCTGTCGGCACGCTGCGTATTGAAAGTGCGGCCTGGGTGAAAATAATTTTTATAGATTGCGGAAAAATGTGTAAATTTGCGGTCTTAAAGCAAGCAATGTTGAACCGCTATGCCGCTTGTGCTCAATGGGTAAGGGTCGGCATGGCGTATGGAAAAGTATATGCAGATCGCAATATCGGGAAATATAGGGGCCGGCAAGACCGAGCTGACGCGCCTTCTGGCGCGGCACTACGGCTACAGGGCGGTCTATGGGCCGGAGGAGGAGAACCCCTACCTGGCCAGTTTCTACGAGGACCAGCGGCGGTGGTCGTTCAACATGATGGTGCACATGCTCTACGCCAATGTGAAGCAGCTGGCCGGGCTGGCCGCCGAGGGCGTCAGCTTCGTGCGCGACCGCTCGCTCTACGACGACGCGGCTGTCTTCGCGCCCAACCTGCAGGGCATCGGCGTGATGACCACGCGCGACCTTGCCACCTACACCAAGCTCTTCGAACTAACCTACGGCCTCATCCCCAAGCCCGACCTGCTCATCTATGTGCGCGGCGACGTGCCGACACTGATACGCCACATACAGAAGCGCGGACGCGAGCTTGAGCGTGGCATACGCCTCGACTACCTCACCAACCTCAATGTGCGCTACGAGCAGTGGGCGGAGCAGTATGAGGGCAACATGCTGGTGGTCGACACCGACGTGCTCGACTTTGTGGAGCGGCGCGAGGACCTGGGTGTCATCATCGAGAAAATAGACGCCCAGTTCAACGGGCTTTTCGGGGGAAAGGAGGCTGAGGGTGACGCTCGTTGACGAACTCCAGGTGGCCGTTGTGATTCCGGCGCGCTACGCCTCGTCGCGCTTCCCCGGCAAGCCGCTGGCCATGCTGGGCGGCAAGCCCGTGCTGCGGTGGGTGACCGAGGCCGTGTCGACGCGCGAGTGGGACGTTTTCGTGGCCACCGACGACATTCGCATAGCCGACGCCGCCGAGGGGTGGGGCTCCAACGTGGTGTTCACCTCGGACGACTGCCAGAGCGGCACCGACCGCTGCGCCGAGGCCCTGCGCACGCTGGAGCGCGAGGAGGACCTGCGCTACGACGTGGTGGTCAACGTGCAGGGCGACGAACCGTTTGTCGACCCTGTCCAGCTGCGCGCGCTGGTGGACTGCTTCGACGATCCGTCGGTGCAGATTGCCACGCTGGCCACTCCCATACGCTCGGTTGGCGAGCTGATGTCGCCCAACAACGTGAAGGTGGTGGTGGGCGACCGGGGGCAGGCGCTCTACTTCAGCCGCCAGCCGATACCCTACCGCCGCGACGCCGAGCCGGAGCGGTGGCTCGACCTGGGCGTGTACTACAAGCATGTGGGCGTCTATGCCTACCGTGCGTCCGTGCTGCAGGCCGTGTGCCGGCTGCCGCAGGGCGCGCTCGAGCAGGCCGAGCGGCTTGAGCAGCTGCGCTGGCTTGCCGCGGGCCACAGCATCGCCGTGCGCGTCACCCCACGCGCCAACATCGGCATCGACACCCCCGAGGACCTGGCGGCTGCCGAGGCCTTCATCGAACAAGACAAAAAGAAAAACGAGATATGAGCATAACCGACCTTATTGTTGAGTTGCTGCGCCAGGGCAGGCAGGTGGAGCTGGAGGGCATAGGCACCTTCGGCTCAGAGACGCGCCCGCCGCACCACGACGCGGAGCGGGGCGTCTACTTCCCCGCCAGCCGCACGCTCAAGTTCGACACAGCCACCAGTGGCGACAACTCGATTGTCGAGGCGCTGGCCGAGCGCGAGTGCGTGGGCGAGGGGGTGGCGCGCCAGATGTGGAAGAACTATATCGACGCCCTCACCGACAAGTTGCAGCGCACCGGCGGCCATTCTTTCGGCGAGCTGGGCACGCTGCGCCGCAGCGCGGACGGTGAGTATTCCTTCGATGCCAACGATGGCGCGGTGCTCAGCACCGATGGCGAGAAACCAATAGAGGGCGTCAAGACCTACGACCACTCGTCGAAGCCCGACCCCTTCGCGCGGTTTGCTGCCGGGGCTGCCGCTGCAGCTGCCCGCAAGGCGGAAGAGGAGCGGCTCGCTGCCGAGGCCCGCAAGGCGGAGGAGGAGAGGCTCGCCGCCGAAGCCCGCAAGGCGGAGGAGGAGCGCATGGCCGCCGAAGCCCGCAAGGCAGAGGAGGAGCGGCTTGCTGCCGAGGCCCGCAAGGCGGAAGAGGAGCGCATGGCCGCCGAAGCCCGCAAGGCAGAAGAGGAGCGCTTGGCCGCCGAGGCCCGCAAGGCAGAGGAGGAGCGGCTTGCCGCCGAGGCCCGCAAGGCAGAGGAGGAGCGCATGGCCGCCGAGGCCCGCAAGGCAGAAGAAGAGCGGCTTGCCGCGCTTGACAAGGTGGAGCCGGGCAGTGAGGCTGACAAGCCTGTGGCACCGGCCGCTGCGAAAAAGGGCAAGAAAGACAAGAAGGCGAAGGCCGCCGCTGGCAAAAAGAAGGATGACGGGAAGAAGAAAAAGAACCGCTGGTGGCTGTGGCTGCTGCTTTTGCTGCTGTTGCTCCTGCTGGGAGGCGCGGCGTGCTGGCACTTCGGCCTGCTGCCGCAGAGGGGTCATTCGTCGTCGGCAAGCGGCTCGCACGTCGATGCCCCGGTGACCAACGACCTCACCTACAACACCGACCTGCTTGAGTACGACGGCCGCGCCGTGGCTGTGAACCGCGACCGTGTGTGCAACTATATGCGCGACTACATCTACAGCTTCCTGGCCTACCGCCATTACACCGGTGCCCAGACGCCCATGATGGAGCGCGTGCGCGACTATGCTGGCCGCCGACTTGGCGAGCTTTTGGCCGACCGCTTCGCCGTGCAGCGCCTGATACCGCGCGCCGACTACGTCTACGACCATTGTGAGCCCCACATGCGCGACCGTTTCGCCCAGCGCCAGCGCTTCAAGGTGCAGGGCGAGCTGCTCGACATGGCCCTGCTCGACAGCATCCTCAACGCCCTCGTGTCCGAGCTTGGCATTGAGCCCGACAGGCAGGTGGCCACCGCGCCTGTGCAGCAGGTGCGCCAGCCGAAGCCGCAGGCGACCCCTCCGGCCGAGCCTGCCACGAGGGTGAACGTGGAGCAATCGAGCAAGCAGGGCTTCGACATCATCGCGGGGTTCTACATTGACCGCGCCAAGGCAGCCCGCATGACAGCCCGCCTGCACGACCTCGGCAGCGACGCTTACATCATCGAGAAGAACAACATGTTCTACGTCAGTATGGGCAGCGCCAAGAGCCGCACCGCCGCCGAGGCTCTGTTCAAGCACATCAAGGGCTGGTACGACGGCGACATAGCCATCAAAGAGTGGTAGGCCGATGGGACATCACAAGTTGCAGCGGTTCGCGGAGAACCTGACGTTTGCCAACCTTTTCCAGATAGGGTTCGAGCAGCTTGAGGCCGAAGGCTTCGCGCTGCGCGGACGCTGGTCGGAGCATTTCGGCAACGGCAATCCGGTCACCCTTGAACTGGGTTGCGGCAAGGGCGACTACACCCTTGCCCTGGCTCGCATACACCCGGAACGCAACTACATCGGTGTCGACATCAAGGGCGCGCGCCTGTGGCGTGGTGCCAAGACGGCCACAGAGGAGCCCCTGCCCAACGTGGCCTTCATCCGCACTCGGATTGAACTGATAGACCGCTTCTTCGCTCCGGGCGAGGTCGACGAGGTGTGGATCACATTCTGCGACCCGCAGCCGAAGAAACCGGGCAAGCGGCTCACGTCGCCGCGCTTCCTTGCCACCTACCGGCGCTTCCTGGCCGCAGGCAGCATAGTGCACCTGAAGACCGACTCGCGCGAACTCTACGACTACACCCTGCACGAGGTGCTGCCCGGTGAGGACTGCACCGTGCTCTGCAACACCGACAACCTCTACGGCGAGGCAGGCGGGTTTGAGGAGGCAAGGCTGACGCAGACCTTCTACGAGCGCATGTTCCTCGCCGAAGGCAAGCCGATTACATATATCCAGTGGAAAAACAATCAGTAACAAACCAAATAACCAAAGTATTATGTCAGGACACAACAAATGGTCTAAAATCAAGAGAGCCAAAGGAGCAGCCGACGCCAAACGCTCGAAGCAGTGGAGCAACATCCTAAAACAGGTCGCCATAGCCGTCCGTGAGGGCGGTCCCGATCCCGACAGCAACCCCCGCTTGCGCCTTCTGGTGCAGAACGCGCGTGGATGCAACATGCCCAAGGATACCCTTCAGCGCACCATCAACAAGGCCAACGACAAGGACGCAGCCCAGATGATGGAGCTTACATTCGAGTGCCACGTCAACCACGGCATAGCCCTGTATATCGAGGCATTGAGCGACAACAACAACCGCACCGTGGCCAATGTGAAGAGCATCATGAACAAGAACGGTGGCACGCTCGAGACCAACGGCAGCCTGAGCTTCCTGTTCACCCGCAAGGGTGTCTTCGTGGTGCCCCGCAAGCCTGAGATGGACATTGAGGAGCTTGAGATGGAGCTCATCGACGGTGGCCTTGAGGAGATGGAGGCCGACGATGAGTACCTCACCCTGTACACTGCCTACGAGGACTTTGGCAACATGGTGAAGATGCTCGAGGAGAAAGGTATAGAGGTGGAGAGCGCCGAGCTTCAGCGCATACCCAACACCACCCGCCAGATTGACCCCGACTCCATGCGCAAGGTGCTCCGCATCATATCCATACTGGAAGAGGACGAGGACGTCACCAACGTCTACCACGACATGGAGATACCCGACGACTTCGACGAGGAGGCATAGTCGGCTTTTTTTAACCAACCAGGGCAAGGCGGACGGCGGTGCGCCGCCTGCCTTGCCGTTTTTACTGTCGCGCAATGCTTTATTTAGTACCTACACCGGTGGGCAATCTTGGCGACATGACCTATCGCGGGGTGGACGTGCTGCGGTCGGCCAGCCTCGTGTTGGCTGAGGACACGCGTACCTCGCGTGTGCTCATGCAACGCTACTCCATCGACACCCCGATGCAGAGCTACCACATCTTCAACGAACACCGCACCGTGGCCACGCTGGTTGAGCGGCTGATTGCGGGCGAGGACATGGCGCTGGTGACCGACGCCGGCACGCCGGGCATCAGCGACCCGGGCTTCCTGCTGGTGCGTGAGGCTGTAAAGGCCGGGGTGGGGGTGGAGTGCCTGCCTGGAGCCACGGCCTTCGTGCCTGCGTTGGTGCAGAGCGGGCTGCCGTGCGACAGGTTTGTGTTCCTCGGCTTCCTGCCCCACAAGAAAGGGCGGCAGTCGGCTGTGGCCGCACTGCGCGACGAGGAGCGGACAATGATAATATACGAGAGCCCCTACCGCCTCGTGAAGCTGCTGGGCGAGCTTGCAGAAGTGCTGGGCAGTGAGCGTCAGGCCTGTGTGTGCCGCGAACTGACGAAGCTCCATGCCGAGACAGCCCGAGGGTCGCTGGCCGAACTGGAGGCACACTTCGGGCAGTCTGAGGTGAAAGGCGAGATTGTGGTGGTGGTGGGTGGCAAAGAACAGTAGACCAATGCCAATCAAGATATTTGTTTTCCGCCTGCTATGCGGCCTGCTGGCAGGAGTGGCCATCGGCGCCCAGCGCGAGATGCGCAACCATCAGGCCGGGCTTACGACCAACGCCCTGGTGTCGGTCGGGGCATGTGTGTTCATCCTCATCAGCGAGAGCATCATCATGGGCGCAATGAATTCGGGCGGCCCTGTGAACAACGACAACCTGCGCGTCCTCTCGCAAGTGGTCACGGGCATAGGTTTCCTGGGCGCGGGCGTCATCATGAAGGATGGGCTCACCATCCACGGCCTCACGTCGGCGGCCACCATCTGGTGCTCGGCCGCTGTGGGCTGCCTGTGCGGCTATGGAATGTGGAAGGAGTCTGCCATCGCCGTCGCCGCGGTGCTGCTGGTGAACTGGGGGCTGAAGGGCATAGAACTGATGCTGAAAAAACGGAAACGCGGCGACAAGGAGAAGTAGTGAATGATTTTAATTTTTTAACATAACAATGCAATAAATGGCGCTTTTGGTGTACTAAAGTGCCAAACAACGTAAACAGAAGAGTGACATGAAGAGCAGAACATTGGCGCGAGTGGCCGTGCTGTTGGCGGCCATGTTGTTTTCGGCATCCTATTCGGCGGCGCAGCCTGGCGGCCCAGGAGGGCGCCCACCCATGGGCGGCGGTCCGGGAGGAAGGCCTCCTATGGGCAACCGCGACTGGAGCCGCATGGGTGACAGCCAGCAGGCAAGCCAGGTGAGGCAGAAGAAGAAAGTGCGCGAAGGCGACAAATTCAAGGTCGTGGGCTCGTTGCGCGACTCTGTGAGCGGCGAGTTCCTGCCATTCGTCAATGTGGCAGTGCTCGATTCGGTCGACTCCAGCTTTGTCAAGGGCGCGACGACCAACTTCGACGGCCTGTTCGAGGTGACCGATGTGCCGCAGGGTGCCTATCTGCTGCGCATCAGCGCCATAGGCTATTCAAGCGTCATGATTCCCTTCACCGTGGCCAACAACACAGCCCTGGGCACCATCAGGCTCAAACCCGGAGCCACCACGCTGGGCGAGGTGACCATCAGCGCCGACAAGCCCCTCTACGCCATGGACGGCGAGAAGATGGTCTACAACGTCAGTGAAGACCCCTCCATACAGACCGGCACCACCGAGGACGCCCTGCAGAACGCGCCCGGCGTCGAGGTCGACGTGGAGGGCAACGTCACACTGCGCGGTGTGAGCTCGGTGGAGATATGGATAAACGACAAGCCCTCCAAGCTCACCGAGGAGAACCTCAAGACCTACCTGCAGACGCTTCCTGCCAACGCCCTGGCGCGCATCGAGACCATCACCAACCCCTCGGCCAAATATGCCACCGACGCCGAGGCCGTGATCAACATCATCACATCGGCCCACATCAAGAGCAACCAGTTCGTGTCGTTTGGCCTCAACGGCAGCAACCAGCCTTTCTTCAGCCCGTGGATCAGCTACATGTGGGCCAAGGAGAAGTGGAGTTTCAATGTCTTTGCCTCGGGCCGCTACTCGTTCCGCGACAACGAGTCGAGCGGCTGGTCGGTGCAGCGCCGCGACAACGCTGCCGCCGACGGCTATGACACCGTCATGCGTCAGACCGACACCTCCACCACAGGCAACCGCTCGTACAGCGGCAACTTCTTCGCCAACCTCAACTATGAGATCGACTCCACGAGCGAGCTATCCTTCGACATGGGCGGCATGTACCGCTTCAGCCACAACGTCTCCGACCGCCACACAGAACAGGTCTACTGGCCGCTGAGCATTGACAGCACGCTCGACTACAGCATCTTCGACAGCACACGCTCGCCCTCGGGCTTCGGCCATGTGGGCGCGGACTACACCAAGAAGTTCGACAACGAGGGCCACAACCTGCGCCTGGGCGTCAACGCCCGCTTCTCGCGCGACGCCAGCAGCGAGTGGTACAGCCGCGACTACACCGTCTACAACGACCTCGACGAGAACCGCTACCTGCTCTCGCACAGCAGCTCGCTGGGCGCCAGCCTCGACGCCCGCTACAACCGCCCCTATTCCAAGGACGGCGAGCTTAGCTACGGACTGCGTGCCGACTGGTCGAACACGAGCAGCGAGTTCAACCGCTACAGCGACTGGCAGGCCACCGTCGTCGACAGGCTGCGCTCCTACACCTTTGACCAGGACGAGGCGACGGTCAACGCCGACGTCAACCTCACCCACCGCTGGGGCGGCTTCACCCTCAGCAGCGGCCTCGGCGTGGGCCTGGAGTACGAGAGGGTGGCCTACGGCAGCGAGATGGACTTCGCCGACCCCGACCCCGACCCGACGGTCAACCCGGTGGTGCGCCCCTCGGTGCACCTCACCTACCGCACCGACGACATGCACAACTTCAAGCTCAACTACTCCATGCGCATGACAACCCCCAGCGCGACCCAGCTCAGCAAGTTCCGTCGCTACGGCGAGGACAGCTACTCCACCGGCAACCCCAACGGTCTCAAGGATTCCTACACCCACAACGTCGAGGCAGGGTGGCAGAAGTACTTCGAGCGCTTCGGCAACGTCGGTGTTGAGGGCTACGGCCGATTGAGCACCAACGAGATAAGCTCGCTCACCGATGCCGAGGAGGATCAGTGGCTCGATCGCATTGTCACCTTCTCGATGCCCTACAACATGGGCTCGTCGTGGCGCTACGGAGCCACCTTCAACATGACCTACCGCCCCAGCGGCTTCTTCAACGTGCGCCTCTACGCCAATGTCTACGACTACGGCTACCACATGGAGTACGACCGCGGCGGGCTGCACCAGGTGGCCGAGCAGGACAAACTCTCGTGGAGTGTGCGCCTCAACGCGTGGGCCAAGGTGTTCAACCAGTACCAGGTGCACCTCTCGGCCAACTACACCTCGCCCACCATCGGGCTCATGAGCGAGAGCAAGGCGCGCTACTTCCTCAACATGGGTGTGCGCAGCGACTTCTTCAAACGCAAGCTCTCGGTGTTCGTCAACGTGCAGGACATCTTCAACTGGGGCGGCCGCTTTGGCTCGGGCAGCGGCAACACCAACCCCTACTTCCTGAGCAGCACCACCAACAAGATGGCCAACAGCCGCTACATCTCGGCCGGCGTCACCTTCCGCTTCGGCAAGATGGAGCTCGAGAAAGACGCCAAGGACGGCTCGTCGGAGGCCGGCGACTCGCTCTGACCGCCTGCCGCAAGGCCCTTCATTTGCCGCCGCCGGTGACCCTCACCGGCGGCGGCAAAGCCGTATAAAGGCCGTCTGTTCTTCGATTGTTCTCCGATTGTTCTTCGATTGTTCTCCGATTGTTCTTCGATTTAATATCGAAGAACAATCGGAGAACAATCGGAGAACAATCGAAGAACAGACGGTGTTGGCACGGTGTCAAAGCGCTCCGCGGAGGCTGTGTGGCCCGCGCCGCAGGCTGCCCGCTGCAGGGCAGCGTGCCTTGCGCGTGCGCGCGAAAAAAACGGTGCGCGCAAAAATTATTACACAATCAATCAGCGGCTTGCGGTATGTGGGCAAAGTTTTGTTTGGTGAGTATGTTTTTTTTTGTACTTTTGCACCGTCGAATGCGAGTGGGCGAGTTGGCAGCAGTGCAGGAAGGCCACCCGGAGGCGTCGCCGAAAAGGGCGCCGGTGTCGGGGGGCATGTGTGTGTTGGAACGCATACGGCATGAACGAGAGTAACACAAACAAAAAATATTAACCCCTAAAACATCCAACCTTTATGATGACAAAAGATCAATACATCGAGAGTCTTCGCAAACTGAAGATGAACGTGTGGTACATGGGCGAGAAGATTGAGAACCCCGTCGATCACCCCATGATCCGTCCGTCGCTCAACTCTGTGGCCATGACCTATGAGCTGGCCGAGAAGCCTGAGTATCAGGAGGTGATGACCGCTATCAGCAACCTCACCGGCAAGCGCATCAACCGCTTCTGCCACCTGCACCAGAACACCGAGGACCTCGTGAACAAGGTGAAGATGCAGCGCCTCTGCGGCCAGAAGACGAGTGCCTGCTTCCAGCGTTGCGTCGGCATGGATGCTTTCAACGCCATCTACAGCACCACTTTCGAGATTGACCAGAAGTACGGCACGGAGTACCACAAGCGCTTCGTCGAGTACCTCAAATATGTGCAGGACAACGACCTCACCATCGACGGCGCAATGACCGACCCGAAGGGTGACCGCTCGCTCTCGCCCTCGAAGCAGGCTGACCCCGACATGTATCTCCACATCGTCGAGATCCGCCCCGACGGCATCGTCGTGCGCGGCGCCAAGGCTCACCAGACCGGTGCTGTCAACAGCCACGAGCACCTCATCATGCCCACCCAGGCCATGAAGGAGGAGGACAAGGCCTACGCCGTCAGCTTCGCTGTCCCGACCGACGCCGAGGGCATCACGATGATCTACGGCCGTCAGAGCTGCGACACCCGCAAGCTTGAGAAGTACCACGACATGGACCTCGGCAACAGCACCTTCGGTGGCCACGAGGCTCTGGTTATCTTCGACAACGTGTTCATCCCCAACGACCGCGTGTTCATGTGCCAGGAGTACGACTTCGCCGGTATGCTCGTCGAGCGCTTCTCGGGCTACCACCGTCAGAGCTATGGCGGCTGCAAGGTCGGCGTGGGCGATGTCCTGATTGGTGCCGCCGCACTGGCCGCCGACTACAACGGCGCCGCCAAGGCCAGCCACATCAAGGACAAGCTCATCGAGATGAACCACCTCAACGAGACCCTCTACGCTTGCGGCATTGCCTGCTCGGCCGAGGGTTGCAAGACCGCTGCCGGCAACTACCAGATTGACCTGCTGCTGGCCAACGTCTGCAAGCAGAACGTCACCCGCCTGCCCTACGAGATCGCCCGCCTGGCCGAGGACATCGCCGGTGGCTTGATGGTCACCATGCCCAGCGAGGCCGACCTGCGCAGCAAGGAGATTGGCCACTACGTGGAGAAATACCTGCGCGGTGTGGCCGGTGTGAGCACCGAGAACCGTATGCGCATCCTGCGCCTCATCGAGAACCTCACCCTCGGCACCGCCGCCGTCGGCTACCGCACCGAGAGTATGCACGGCGCCGGCTCGCCCCAGGCTCAGCGCATCATGATCTCGCGCCAGTGCGACATGGAGAGCAAGAAGGCCCTTGCCAAGACCATTGCCCACATCGAGGAATAATCACATGGACTGGAAGACCGAATACAACAAGCGTCTTGCCACAGCCGAAGAGGCCATTCGCGACATTCACGACGGCGACACCGTCGTGATGTCCGAATGCGCCGGTGTTCCCCGCGAGATAATCAAGACCCTGGCGGCCAACCGCGAGCGTTACAACGGTGTGCAGATATACCACATGCTCACCCTCGGCGAGGGCGAGTGCTTCACGCCCGAATGCTACGGCCACTTCCGCCACTTGACCAACTTTGTCGGGGCCAACTCGCGCCAGGCTGTGTGGAGCGGCGAGGGCAGTTTCTTCCCCGCCTTTTTCAAGGACATCCCCTCCATGCTCGGCAACGAGATTCCGTGCGATGTGGCTGTCCTCACGGTGGCTCCTCCCGACGAGGAGGGCTACGTGTCGGTCGGCCTCTCGTGCGACTATGCCGTGGCCGCCGCCAAGAAGGCCCGCGTGGTGATTGCCGAGTGCAACCCCAGGATACCTTATACCGCCGGTGGCACACGCCTGCACGTCAGTGAGCTGACTCACATCGTGGCGGTCGACTACAACCCGCCCGAGCTCCAGCCCGCCAAGATTGGCGAGGTGGAGCAGGCCATAGGCCGCAACTGCGCCTCGCTCATCGAGGATGGCGCTACGCTGCAGCTGGGCATCGGCGCCATACCCGATGCCGTGCTGGCCGAGCTCAAGGACAAGCACGACCTCGGCATTCACACCGAGATGTTCTCCGACGGCGTGGTTGACCTCGTCAACGCCGGTGTCATCAACGGCGCGAAGAAGACGCTGCATCCGGGCAAGCTTGTGGCCACGTTCCTCATGGGCACCCGCAAGCTGTACGACTTTGTCGACAAGAACCCCGACGTGGAGCTCTACGGCGTGGACTACGTCAACGACCCCTATGTCATCGCCCAGAACGACAACATGGTCTCCATCAACTCGTGCATCGAGGTCGACCTGCAAGGCCAGGTGGCCAGCGAGAGCATGGGCCTCAAGCAGTTCAGCGGCACGGGTGGCCAGGTCGACTATGTGCGTGGCGCGGCTCTTTCGAAGGGCGGCAAGAGCATCATGGCCATGCCCTCGACGGCAGCCCACGGCAAGGTGAGCCGCATCGTCAGCAGGCTTGCTCCTGGCGCGGCTGTGACCACCTCGCGCAATGACGTCGACTATGTCGTCACCGAGTACGGTGTGGCCCGTCTGCGTGGCAAGACCATGCGCGAGCGTGCGCAGGCTCTCATCGCCATAGCCCACCCCGACTTCCGTCAGCAGCTGCAGGATGAGTATGAGCAGCAGCTGCAAGAGATGATGAAGAAGTAAACAAACCAAAATAACAATCAATGTTCACTGTAAAAACAAACATACACCAGTTTGGCACCTTTGCCGAGTTTGCGAAGGCATTCGAGCTGGGCAAGAATGACCTGGTCATCACCCAGTCGTTCATCTACGACCCCTACATCAAGCCGCTTGGCCTGCCGTGCACTTTCGTCATGCAGGAGAAGTACGGCCTTGGTGAGCCGAGCGACGAGATGATTCAGAACATCATGAACGACTTCGCCGGTGCGGAGTACGAGCGCGTGGTGGCCGTCGGCGGCGGCACGGTGATTGACATCTCAAAGATCTTCTCGCTGGGTCACCTCGAGAACGTCACCGACGCCTTCGAGCGCAAGATTCCCATCGTCAAGAAGAAAAAGCTCGTCATCATCCCCACCACTTGCGGCACTGGCAGCGAGGTTACCAATATCTCGATTGCCGAGCTCAAGCAGAAGCACACCAAGCTCGGTCTGGCCGACAACAACATCCTGGCCGACGACGCTGTGCTGGTGCCCGAGCTGCTGAAGACCCTGCCGTTCAAGCCCTATGCTTTCAGCGCAATCGACGCCCTCATCCATGCTACCGAGAGCTACCTCTCGCCCAAGGCCACGCCCTATTCGCGCATGTTCTCGGTCGAGGCCATCAAGCTCATCATGCCCATCTTCTGCGGCATCGCCAAGGAGGGTCCCGACTATCGCCTCCAGTATCTGGAAGAGATGCTCCGCGCCAGCAACTACGCCGGCATTGCCTTCGGCAACGCCGGCTGCGCGGCCGTCCATGCTTTGAGCTATCCGCTCGGCGGCACCTACCACGTGGCCCACGGTGAGAGCAACTACCAGTTCTTCACCCACATCCTCAACTTTTATGTGCAGAAGAACTCCAACGGCGCCATTGTCGAGCTGAACAAGCTCTATGCCGAGTTGCTTGGCTGCGAGGCCAAGGCCGAGGTGGTCTACAAGAAGCTCGAGGAGGTGCTCGACACCATGGCTTCGCGCCGTCCGCTCAAGGAGTTCGGCATGAAGGAGGAGGAGTGCGAGGCTTTTGCCGACAGCGTTCTCGTGTCGCAGCAGCGCCTGCTCAACAACAACTACGTGCCGATGTCGCGCGAGGAGATTGTCGCCGTCTACCGTGCACTCTATTAATGACAGACACAAACTAACAAATCATACACAACAGAAATGACCGAGATTGAACAAATGATTGCCAAGGCCCGCGAGGCACAGGCTATCTATGCAAAGACCTTTGACCAGGAGCGCGCCGACATGGCTGTGAAGGCTACCACCCGCACCATTTTCGACCACGCCGAGGAGCTGGCCAAGATGGCCGTCGAGGAGACCGAGATGGGTGTCTACGAGCACAAAGTGGCCAAGAACCGCAACAAGGCAAAGGGCGTCTACTTCAACCTTAAGGGCAAGAAGTCGATGGGCATCCTGTCGATTGACGATGTCACCGGCCTCATTGAGGTGGCCAAGCCCATGGGTGTCGTCGCCGGTGTGACCCCGATGACCAACCCCATCGTCACCCCCATGTCGAAGATTGCCTTCGCCCTGAAGACCAAGAACGCCATCATCATAAGCCCGCACCCCAAGAGTAAGAAGTGCTCCGGCAAGGCTATCGAGTACATCCTTGAGGCTCTCAAGCCCCTCGGAGTTCCCGAAGGCCTCATCCAGATGGTGCAGGACCCCAGCATCGAGAAGACCCAGGAGCTGATGGCAAAGTGCGACGTCACGGTTGCCACCGGCGGCATGGCCATGGTCAAGAGCGCCTACAGCAGCGGCAAGCCCAGCTACGGTGTCGGCGCCGGCAATGTGCAGGTCATCCTCGACCGCGACATCGACTACATGGAGGCTACCGACAAGTTCATCACTGGTCGCTCCTTCGACAACGGTATCATCTGCACTGGTGAGCAGAGTTTCATCTACCCCGAAGAGTGCCACGACGAGGTCATGGCAGCTGTCAAGGCCAACGGTGGTTACGTCTGCAACAAGGAAGAGCGCGAGAAAGTCATCGCCGCCATCTTCCAGGACGGCCACACCGCCCGCGACGTCGTCGGACAGAGCCCCGCTTTCATCGCCAAGAAGGCTGGCATCACCATCCCCGAAGGCACCCGTGTCATCGTGGTTGAGAGCAACGGCAGCTATGGTCGTGCCGACGACATCAGCAAGGAGAAGATGTGCCCCGTCATGGGCGCTTTCCCCTACAAGAGCTTCGACGAGGCCATCCTCATCGCCGAGACCAACCTCCAGTACGAGGGCAACGGTCACTCCGTGGCTATCCACTCCAACAACCAAAGCCACATCATCCAGGCTGGTGAGGAGCTCACTGTGAGCCGTGTTGTCGTCAACGCCGTCAGCGCCACCACCGCCGGTGGTCACGTGCAGAACGGCCTTGCCACCACCAACACCCTTGGTTGCGGCAGCTGGGGCAACAACTCCATCAGCGAGAACTTCACCTACAAGCACCTCCTCAACATCACCCGCATCGCTCCGCTTTCTAACAAGATTGTGGTGCCGAGCGACGAGGAAATGTGGAAATAGTCCACTCCGCTTAAAGGCTACAAAACAATCCGAGGGGTGTCCGTATGGACGCCCCTCGGTGTTTTTTGCTGGTGTGATGTGGTGTCAGTAGGCGCGGCTCAGTTCATCCTGCAAGGTTATTAGCCGTTTTTGCAGGGCCGATTTCAGCCGCGCTTCCTCCATTTGCAGGGCGTATCCCACGTCGGGCGAGTGTCCGATGTCGCGCATCTTCCAGCCCCACTCGATGTTGTCAATTTGCCGCTGCACGTCGTTGATCTCATTCTGAATCACCGCAGGTGGTCTGTGGCTGTGAGGTGTGCCTGACGCGCTGTGTGGTGTGCGGGTGGGAATGTCGCATGTTGTGCATACACCCGAACCGCCGCACCTGCTACAGATGCTCAAACCGGCGTAGGTGTTGAACATGACGCCCTCGCCCCGGCATCCTTGGCAGCGTCTGCTTCCACGGCATTCCGGGCATTCTCCAGGACGGTACGCCTTGAGCCGCAGTTGCCACTTCTTCTCAATCTTGTCCCTGCTGCCAAGTATGGCGAAGAAGTCGCCTTGGCACCACATCCATCGGCACGTTTCTTCATTGAACACTGCTGCTTCTCCAGCCTTGAGCCGAAGGCCGCGTATCACGTGCGGCTCCGTCATTCCCTCGTCGCTCAACATGCAGTCAAGCGTCTCGCTTCCCAGCCACCCTGTGTTGGTCAGCGTGAATGAGTACAGCCCAGCTGTGGTAAGCTTTACCGACGTCCGCTTTGAGAACTCACCCTTCAGAGCCATGTCGGTTACAGCTGCAGTGTGTATTCTTTGAAAGGATACACCTGGTCGGCAATCTTTTGTGGGATACCGGCTATCTTGCCAATCCTTTTCTCGATTATTGCCATTCCGTCGGGGTTGTACACTTTCACCATCGTGTAGAACACTCGGTCGGTTAGTTGCAGACGTTTGCCGATGTAGCTGTTCACAATATTCTCCCACTCGGCCTTTTTGCTCATGGGGTATTGGGTTTCATCTTTCAGCTGGCGCAGGTCGTCGGCATTGAAGTCTATCGTGTCGTCGCCCGACTTGATTCTCTCGGCCAGGTATTGCGGCAAGTCCTCCATCACGTAGGCTCTGTCCATGAAGTCGTCCACGTGGACGGTTCTTCCGCCCACAATCAAATCGGCGGAGGCAATGTACTTCACAATCGTTTCCGACTGTTGCTCGAACCTCATCTTTATGCTGCTGGCCTCATCCGCGCCGTGGTTTGCGATTTCCTTCATTATCAGGTCTGCATCGTTGGCAAACGAGGCCATCAGCCGTATCTCCCCAAGTTTAGACTTGACGGTTTCTATTGGTTTTTTTATGAAACTTGGCATTTTGTTCAGTATTTTGTTTATGCACATCTCAGCGTGTTATTAGTCTGTACACAATCTTGCCTTGCATCAGCGAGTTTGCCTCACTTTGGCTCAACAGTTCCTGTTCCACCATCTCGGCAACGTCACTCTCGCTTATCTCTACCTCCTCTCTGCCGGTTTCCTTCAGCGAGTAGCGCAGGTTCTTCGCGCTGTTCAGAGCTTTCATCTGAAGTGCGTTGCGCACAATGCATATCAGTTGCCACGCTCCGTTGGGCAGTTTCACCCTTTTCAGCTCAAGCAGGGCGTTGCATTTTTGCAGCAGCACTTCTTCTGCGTGGCTTGTTATCTTCTTCCAGAACATGGCAACAGCGATTGAGAGGAACACCAGCGCCCACAGCAGGTATGCAATCGTCATCATGTGTCCAGATCGTTTTCGAGGTGTGGTTTATGCGTCGACGTCGTTGTAGACGGTGCGTTGCACCTTGCGGTGCGCAACCAGGTCTTCCAGTTCTTCTTCAGAGAACAGCCCCTCTCTCATCTGTGCCTCCAGGTCCTCCTTCGTTTCGATCATTATCATGTCGTGGACTTTTCTGAGCAATCCGTTCACAGAGTTGTAGACCAGGCAGATAAGTCTGCCAGTGTCCGGATCCCATTCGTACTCCAGCAGCCCCTCGCAGCCCTTCTTGACGAATTGCAGAACTGCTTGGGCAATCTGTTTCCAGAAGATAATCAGCAGTGCGGAGATTGCTCCGGCGGCAATGATGCCGAGAATAACAGATAGTGTTAACATAAATTTGTGTGTTTTAGGTTGTTTGTAATCCTTTCTCACCCCGGCTGTCGGCGAGGCTTTGCTTGTACTTGTCTATTTCCTGCCTCACCAGTTGCGTGCTTATCGCATCGACGTGGCCGCAGCCTATCTTCACGCACAGTTTCAGCGCAATGTTCTTTATGTCGCCGCCTGCCAGCTGGCCTTCCGACATCGCTGCCAGTTCCTCATACGAGAACTCTCCTCGTTTTTTGGGCAGGTTCTCGCTGCCGATGTGCAGTCTCCACAGTTCCGCCAGCTCCTCTTTGGTCGGCATCGGCACCTTGATGTGGAAGAGGATACGTCTGAAAAACGCCCTGTCGATGTTCTCGAATAGGTTGGTCGCGTAAATCACGATCACGTTGCTGCTGTCTGTCAGCGTGAGCAGGTGCGACTTTATCTGATTGTTTGTCTCAGAGTTCGCGCCCTGCGAGGTCCGGCGTCCCATGATGCCGTCGGCCTCATCCATGAATATTATGCTCCCGCTGGCCTGGGCCTGCTCGAACACCGCGCTCAGTTGCTTCTCGGTTCCGCCCCACTGGCTGTCAAGCAAGTCGGCGTAGTTCGCCACTATCAGTTTCTTGTCCAGTGCTTTCGCTATGGCTTCCGCTGTGATGCTTTTGCCTGTGCCCGGAGGGCCGTAAAGGTTTATGCCCACCGACGCGCGTCCTTTCAGAAAGCGCTCGTCAAGCTCAAACCGCTCAATAAGTTCCTGTTGGTGTTTGCAGAAGTCGATGGCGGCCTGCACCTCGGCTTTTACCGTCTCCTGCAGCACAATGCCGTCAAGCCCCCAGCGGGGCTCGCGCTCCTCAAATCCGCCCCGGCCAGCTCTCTGGTTTCGGCGCGGGGAACTTCCAGGCGTTGGTGAGGCTCCTGCCTTTTTTGTTGATTTATTGAATGTTGGCATTTGTATGGGTGTTGGTTATCGGCTTGCAAATTTACACACATTGCCCCGCACCGTTTGTTGCAACATTTACCACAGTGTCAGCCACTGTCGGACGCTCGGCGGCAAGCTGTTTTGACGCCTCGGCGTAGAAGTCTTTGCCAAGCAGCAACGAGGCGCGCGTAATGAAGCCGCTGTCCAGGTCGGCGCGGCGCAGCAGGCGGTACATGTTGCTCCTGTCACAGGCCATCTGCTCGGCAAACCATGCCACCGGCAGCCCCCTGCGCCTCAGCTCCTCGCCGATCATCGCGCCGAAATCAACCCTCTGGGCCATGCAGCTTGGTCTTCAGCCTACTGTTTGTCCGCCTGCGTGATTTGGTTGGCCCCCAACGTTTTTATATATGTATATTCCTGTATCGCCATCATGATGATTGGTCTTTTCGTGGCCGTCGTGCCCCCATGGCCGGCCGTTTCTGTTGTGCAACAAAAAAGCATAGAACACGTGTTGTGCAGTCGCTACGAAACTGAGGCATCGCCAAACGCCCTACTGAAATAGTAACTGATTGAACCGTACATCCTATGCCCCCAATATGCCTGCGGCCTCCTCGGCCTTGACATGATGGCAAAGCAAAAGACTACATTGTCAGTGTCCTTCAGTTCAATTTTGGCGAAATTTCAGTTTTCGGACCTCACAAATGCTTTCCTGCCAGCCGACAGTGTCTCGCGTCGGCTAACTGGGTGCAAAAGTAAGCATTTTTTTTGAACCGACGCAACATTATTATCTCCAACCCCTGAAAGTCCGTGGTTCACAGGTAGTAGGAATATGACCCGCCCATATCTGCTGATGTCCGCGCGCTTAGGCTGCCCGCAGTGGCAGCCGGCACCGTGCCGTCACTGTGCTGCCGCCGTGTCAGGGCCGTCTGTTCTTCGATTGTTCTCCGATTGTTCTTCGATTGTTCTTCGATTTATAATCGGAGAACAATCGAAGAACAATCGGACATCAATCGGGGAACAGTCGGTTGTGGGGTGTTGCCTTGGCGGGGTGGGAGAGTGGCGTCGCGTAGGTTGGGGTGTTGTGGCGCAAATGCCTGTGGAACAGGACGATGCGCTGTGTGTGGGTGCTGTTTGTCTGCGTTTATTCGGCTGGTTTACAGGGTTTTGCGGCTGTGGATGGTGTTGTGGTGCGGTGTGCGGGTGTGTGGATTTGTTGGATTTTTGCGTGGCGCGTGGTGCCCGGGGGGGCATTGTCCGGGTGGCCGGCGATGGGCGGGCGTGAATTTTTTTC
>JAFVBB010000014.1 GCA_017480225.1 Bacteroidales bacterium | reverse complement strand
GGTGAATTCCGTTGCTGAGTAGTAATCGTTGGAATGGTAGCCGAATATGGGGCTGCTCAGCGTGAGTACGACCGAGGCCGGCTTGCCGGCCTCCACAAATGAGTGGGCCACCACCAGCGGCTGCTGGTCTTCCAGGTCGATGTGTATCTCTTTCTCGCAAGCCGCCAGCAGCATGGCCGCCAGCAGTGGCACTATGGTTATTGTTGTCTTTTTCATAGCCGTTTAGAATTTGTAAATGTATGCCACAGAAGGGAGTATCGGGAACAGCGAGCGCTGGTAGAGCCCGGTGTAGCTGCCGCCGTTCCTGTAGTCGTAGGTCTCACGCGGGTAGACGATGAACGGATTCTGACGGTTGTAGAGGTTGTAAACGCTGACGCTCCAGGTGCGTATTCCGTGCTTTTTCTGCTTGTGGAAGTTCACGCTCACATCCATGCGGTGGTAGGCGGGCAGGCGGAAGTTGTTGCGGCTCTCCACAAAGTCCACAGACAGGAGGCCGTTGGGGTTGGCTCCGCCGTTGCTTATCGACTGCATGGCAAGGGTGGCCGTGTTGCCGGTGCTGTACACCCACGTGACGCCTGCGTCGAACGACGACGAGGGCTTGTACTGCAGCGAGATGGAGATGTCGTGTATGCGGTCGTACTTGGCCGGGAAAGGATTGCCGTTGTTGAGTTCCTCGCCTGGGGCGTCAAAGAGCCTCATGGTGCGGCTCCAGGTGTAGCCCACCCATCCGGTGATGTCGCCCACTGTCTTTTGAGCCAGGAACTCCACGCCGTAGGCCCAGCCACGGCCCATGCTCACCATGTCCTCCCATCCGGCGGAGCCACCCAGGAAGGTGGCGCCCGACTTGTACTCGAGCAGGTTGTCCATGGTCTTGTAGTAGCCCTCCACGCTGAAGTCCACAATCGAGCGCCACGAGTAGAAGATGCCCGCGGCCACCTGGTTGCTGTTCATCGGCACGATGCGGGCGGTCACCGGCACCCACAGGTCGCTCGGCAGCGAAATGTTGCTGTTCGAAAGCAGATGCATATACTGCGTCATGTAGCTGTAGCCCACCTTGACCGAAAGGTCGTCGGTCAGCAGCACGCGCCCGCTGAAACGCGGCTGCAGCGAGGGGTAGAACTTGCCCTGCACACTGAAGCCCGTGGCCGCCAGGCCCACATTGATTTTGAACATGGGGCTGATGCTCCAGTCGTCCTCGCCGTAGAGGGAGAACTCCATGGCCGGAATGTTGTTCTCGCCTATCCTCCTCGATAAGGCGGAGTCGCCGGTGGCCGACGCCTTGAACGACTGCACCTGGGGCTTGAACAGATGGTGCGTGGCGCTCGCGCCGAACTTCACGGCATGGTCGGGCGAGGGGGCATAGTCGAAGTCGGCTCGCGCGGCCAGGTCGCTGATGCCCGAGTTCATCTTCACGTCCACGTTAATCTCCTCTATCCGCCCCATTTCGCGCCACTGCTCCTCCATGCCCGTACTGAGCGTCTGGCGGTAGCGGGCGTAGGAGCCCGTGAGGTTCATGAAAAGGCGCGGCGTGAGCTCGTAGTTCCAGCGCAGCGACGTGGCCATGTTGCCCCAGCGGTAGCCGAGGCTGATGTGCTCTGACTCGCTCATGTCATACCTCGTCCGCACGCGCATGTACGCCTCGTCGTCGCCCGAATACCACATGTAGTACAACCGAGAGCGGTCGCTGAACTTGTGCGTCAGCTTGGCGTTGAGGTCGTAGAAGTAGTAGCCCGCGTTGGCGGTCGAATTGCCGTCGCTCTCGCTCGACACAGCAGCCATGATGAACGGCTGCAGCAGCAGGTCGCCGTAGGTGCGCCGTAGCGAGAGGCTCAGGGTGGTCTTCTCCTTGATGATGGGTCCCTCCACGCTGGCCTTGGCCGAGAGCAGACCCACCGAGAAGCCGCCGTGCCACTCCTTGTCGTTGCCGTTGATGGTGGTGATGTCGAGCACGCTCGATATGCGCCCGCTGAAGCGCGCAGGGAAAGAGCCCTTGTAGAGCGTGACGTTCTTGATGGCGTCGCCGTTGAACGCGCTCACGAAGCCGCCCAGGTGGTTCACATTGTAGAGGGGCACGCCGTCGAGCAGGAAGAGGTTCTCGTCGGCCCCGCCGCCGCGCACGTAGATGCCGCTCATGCCCTCGGTGCCGCCCTGCACGCCTGGCAGCAGCTGTATGGCCTTCAGCACATCGGCCTCGCCGAAAATCACCGGCACCATCCTCAGCTGCTCCACCGGCACCTCGATGGCACTCATCTGGCTGGCCGTGGGCGAGGCCACACGCTCGGAGGTGACCGTGACCTCCTGCAGCTCGACCGAGGGCTGCAGCCTCACGTCGAGCTTGCTGTTCCCCACAAGCGCCACCGTGTGCTCCACCGGCCGGTAGCCGATGAAGCTGAAGCGCAGGTGCGCGCTGTCGGCCTTGAGGGTCAACGTGTAGCGGCCGTGCACATTTGACGTCGTGCCCTTGCCGCTGCCCAGGTCGAGCACGGTGGCCCCGATGAGCGTCTCGCCGGTCGAGGCATCGGTGATGGTGCCGCTCACGGTCTGCGCCGCCAAGGCCAGCGGCAGCAGCGCAAGCAGCGCGGTGATCAGTTTTCTCATGCTTTGTGATATTTGTGTGTGTTCTTCATTTGTCAATGTTTGTTAAAACGCTCCGGCAGCCCGCTTATTGCCCGGCGGCGCAATTATTTTTGCCGTGGCGAGCCCCCAGGCCGCCAATCGGCACCCCCGCACAGCGCGCCAACACCGCACCAGGGCCGTCTGTTCTTCGATTGTTCTCCGATTGTTCTTCGATATTAAATCGAAGAACAATCGAAGAACAATCGGAGAACAATCGAAGAACAGACGGTGTTGACACGGAGTCATCGCCGTCTGCATGGCTGGCCGGGACGGGGGAAATCACTGCCGCGTGCGACGGCGGAAGAAGACAATCAGCGCGGCTGTCATCAGCACCAGCGCCCCGAGGATTACCCAGAATGTGGCGTGCCCCATCGGGAACGGGAAGTCCACGTTCATGCCGAAAAAGCCGGTCACCACCGTAAGCGGCAGCATGATGGTGGAGAAGTAGGTGAGCACGCGCATTATCTCGTTGGTGCGGTTGGTAAGCAGCGAGTCGAAGGTCTGCGACAGTCCCTCGATGAGCTCGCCGTAGTCCTCGATGGAGTCGAACATCTTCTGGTACTGGTCGAGGATGTTGCCCCAGTAGTCGTCCATCTCAATCAGTTCGGGGTCGACGAAGCCCTTGATGCCGCCGCTCTCGAACAGGTGGAGCACACGCAGCTGCGGGCGGAAGGTGGTGTTGAGCATGATGATGTTGCGGCGCGTCACCGATATTTGCTCGATGATGTTGCGAGCCTTGCGGTTGAAGATGTCGTAGTTGATCACGTCGACCTCCGAGCCGATACGCTGCACCAGGGTGTTGGTCTCGAGCATGAGGCGGTTGAGGATGTGGTAGAGCAGCTGGTCGCTGGTGGCCATCATGAGGCGTGCGTCCTCGTCGGCCTCGGCAAGGTCGTCGCGCATCTCGTCGAAGAGTTTCTTAACCACCCAGTGGGCCTTGCCGACGGTGATGATGAAGTCGCGGCCCCAGAAGAGCTTCACCTCGCGTATGCGGATGAACTTGTTGCCCTTGTCAAGGTAAGGGAAATGGAGGATGAGGAAGTAATAGTCGTCGTATTCGTCTATCTTTGGCCGCTGGTTGGTGCCGCGGCAGTCCTCAATGTCGAGGGGGTGGAAGTGGAACTCGTCGAGCAGCAGGCTGTAATCGGCCTCGCTCGGATTGGTGATGTCCAGCCACTGAAGCGACCGGTATTCGATTTTCTCTATCATTTTTCACCTCCTTTCTTGCAGGGCACAGCCCTGTGCGACAATGGTCTACATTCGTTAATCGGCTTATGTTCGACAGTGCAAAGATACACAAATTCCCGCACAGTGGATTTTTTTTCGTACTTTTGCACCCTGTTAACCACAACAAACACAGATTGCATTATGAAACGTCTATCAGTGATCCTGGTGTGTGTGGCCGCGATGCTTACGGCGGCCTCGTGCTCCATTCTCGGCGGCGCCGGAGCCAACTCGGTGGCCAACGCCTCGGGCCGCGCCTGCGGGACGGCGGTGCAGGGCCTCTACAGCAGCTACCACACCAACGGCAAGCTCGACCTTGCCACGGGCAACAACCTGAGCAACGCGCTTGCGCTGGCCACCGCCTACACGCAGCTGCAGCAGAACAAGGACAACGCCGACTACCGCAAGTCGTTCACCAGCGGCCTCATCGCATCGAGCGCGGGCCTGATCACCTCGGCCAACGCCGACTCCTTCATCGGCAGCCTGCTGAGCGCCAGCAGCCTTGGCGGGCTGACGGCAGAGAAGGTAACACAGACGGCCTCGACCGTGCAGACCATAGTGAGCCTGCTTCAAATCCTAAAACAATAAGCCGCGATGGAAGCAACAGAATGCCTGATGAGCCGCCGCTCGTGCCGCTCGTTCAGCCCGGAGATGCCGCCGCGCAAGGTCATCGAGCGCGTGTGCGAGATTGGCACCTACGCCCCCACCGGCCACGGCAAGCAGAGCCCCCTGATAGTGGCTGTGACCAACCGCGAGCTGCGCGACCGCCTGAGCCGCATGAACGCCGAGGTGTGGCACTCGCTCTCGCCGCGCCGCCCGGCCGAGGGGTTCGACCCCTTCTACGGAGCCCCGGTGGTGCTGCTGGTGCTGGCCGACCCGGAGATAACCACCCACCTGGAGGACGGATGCTCGGTGATCACCACCCTGCTCAACGCAGCCCAGGCCTGCGGCCTGGCCTCGTGCTGGGTGCACCGCGCAAGGCAGGAGTTCGAAAGCCCCGAAGGCAAGGAGATACTGCGCCAGCTGGGCATAGACGAGCGGTATGTGGGCATAGACCACGTGGCGCTAGGCTTCCCCGCAGGCCCGATGCCGCGCACACTGCCCCGCAAACCAGACTATGTGCGCTGGGCGGAATAACCCCGCAAGTGGCCTCGAGGCCACTTTTTTTTTGCCCTCCTGTAAGAAAAAAGCCCCCTTGCGCAACTATTAGCCGAATGACCTCGAAGGAATATACGCTGATGGCACCACGCCTGGCCGACGAAGCGACGCGCTTTGCGGTGAGGGTGTGCGGCTCGCAGGCCGACGCCGAGGACGCCGTGCAGGAGGCGCTGGCCGCCCTGTGGAAGAAGCACGGCGAGGTGGAGCCGGAAGGGGCGAAGCCTTACCTCCTCGGCGCCACATGGCGCCAGCTGATGATGCTCTTCCGCCGCCGCACCACCGAGCGCGGCTACACGCAAAGCCTGCCTGCCGACACGGTGGCACCAGCCAACGAGTCATTCGACCTGCGCGACGCCCTGCAACGCTCAATGCAGACCCTGCAACCACAGCAACGTGCCATTCTCGAACTGCGCGACGTGCAGGGATACAGTTACCGCGAGATAGGCGAGCTGACCGGACTCACGGTGGACCAAGTGCAAGTGTACCTCTTCAGGGCAAGGGTGAAGATGCGCAAACAACTGAACGAAATGGGCTATGGAGAAAATCAATGACAGCAACTATGAGCAATGGCTGGTGAGCTACGCCGACGGCGAGCTCGACGAAGCCTCGCGCCGGGAGGTGGAGCGCTGGCTGGAACAGCATCCCGAAGCGGCGGCAGAGCTTCGGCTCTACAACGACGCGCCGAGGCTTGAGGCCGACACCGCAACGACCTACACCGGCCCATTGCCGGGCACAGGCAGGCAGCCGCGCGCCATGGCACTTCGCTGGGCTGCGGCAGCGGCTGTCGTGGCGCTGGCCATCATGCCGCTTGCACTGCACAACAGTCACGACGGCAACCGCCAGCAGCTGGTGGCAGTCGCCGAAGATGAGCCAATAGTGCCGGCCCAGGAGGTGGTCGAAACCCTGCAACCGGCAGCCAAGCCAGCCACGCAGCCGTACCGAAAGGCACGCATGGCCATGCCCGCACCACAAGCCCAGCCAGCCGCGGTCGACACAGAAGCCGACGAAGCCACGTCGCCAGCACCGACCACAGCAGAGGAGACCATAGCAGAGGCCGAGCCCACCGCCGAGCCTGCCGCCGACAAAACCGAGAGCCAGGATGAGCCGGTATACGTGGACTTCCTGCTGGTGGAAGAGACGCTGCCAAAGGCTGACCAGCAGCTGATTGCGCTGAAAAACGCCACACAGGAGGCACTGCAAGGCAGCTACCTGGGGCGCAGACTTGCCAGGAAGATGCCTGCCGACGAGGAACTGGCCGACATGATGCGCGAAAGACGCGCACGCACACCAATAGGGGTGCTCGTTACGGTCGACGCCCTGCTTGCACTGAACAAATAATCAACACAAACACCAACATTATGAAACCACAGATTATCACAACCGCATTGGCCATTGCACTGGCCGTGCCGGCAACCATGCGAGCGCAGTACACACAGGAACTGCCAGCCGTGGTGAAGGAGGTGAGGCTTGAAGACAATGCCTACCTGACCGTGCGCCAAGGAGAGAGAGACCGCATCGAGGTGCGCGGCACCGACAAGAAACAGGCGATAGGCCGCATCAACGGCTCGCTGCTCACCATCAGCGACATGACAGACGGCGCCACACTCTACCTGTCACCCGGTCGCACACTGACCCTCAACGCACAGGACTTCACCCGACTGACCATAGAGGGCGACTTCAAGCCCTTCGGCCAACTGACCCTGCACGCCGAAGACTATGCCCGCGTGGAGATTGACGGCACCGAGGGCGACACCCTGAGAGCAAGGAAGCTCGTTCTCAAAGCCGAGGACTTTTCTCGCATAGACGGCAAAATCGCGGTGCAATTCTTCGAAAGCGATTTCACAGCCGACGACTACAGCCGCATAGCGCTCCAGGCCACCGCCAACGCCAACAGACTCGGCAATGCAGACTCGGCGGGCGAGAACATGACGAGCGAGAACAAGTCATCGTGCGCAAAGACGGCCGGGCTGTACGTTGGACGGCACACGATAGACGGCACGCTGATAAGAGAAAACTACGAGAACAAAGACGGTATCGACAGCTACGTGGGCATTGTGTCGACGCTGGCAAACTCGGTGCCGGAAATTGTACACAAAAAGTGGACAAAATACGCGGTGCACCCGTGGTCGTCGGACTTCACAGTTGCATTCGGATGGCACAACTGGGGCAACGCAATCGGCAACGGACTGGGAGGCGTGGAGAGCGACGCCTCGGTGAAGACAAGCCTTAACCACTGGCTGGTAAGCTACTCGGTGCCCTTGATCAACGTGCGTGGTTTCGCATTGACCGCCGGGCTTGGGCTGGAATGGGACAAGTACAAGTTCACCGAGCGCGCGGTCGACTTCGTCGCCACAGGCAGCACCATGACGTTCCAGAATACAGGAGTGGCATCGGCAGAGCGCTCATGGCTGAAGACACGCTATGTTGTTCTGCCAATTGAACTGAAGTTCGGCAACCCTGACGGATGGCAGATCAGCCTCACCGCGCTGCCCGGACTGGCATGGACGGGCAAGAACACCGGAATGCGGCAAAAAGCAAGCCAGGGGCTTGTAGACTACTCGACAAAGGACTACACTGTCAACAAACACCTCAATCCATACAAATTTGACGTCAGGCTGGCGGTGAAATACGACTGGATAGGAGCATACCTGCAAGTGTCAACATTGAGTGCATTCAAGAAAGACAGCGAGGATCTTTTCCCTGTGAAGTTCGGCATCATCATCTGAAAAAAGCACCCTGTGCAATAAACAGCGGGGTCGGTGTACTAATCTGTGTTCACAAACACAACAACTGCCAAATGGACACAAGACATACACTGACCCTGCTGCTTGCCATGATGGGCGTAGCCCCACTTGCCCACACGCAAACCACCGACACTATCGAGGTGTTGCAAGAAATAAGTATCAGCACCACACGCGAAGGAGTGAAGAGAATGGCCGGAGCGGTGAACGGCACCGAGATTGGCCAGGACGAACTATTCCGAGCCGCCTGCTGCAACCTGGGCGAGAGTTTCGTAAACAACCCTTCAGTCGACGTGAACTACAACGACGCGTCGGTTGGCGCGAAGCAAATCAAACTGCTGGGGCTTGACGGCCAATATGTGCAAATGCTTTGCGAGGGGCTGCCGTTGCCGGTGGGTGTGGCACAGCCCTACCTGCTGGGACGCGTGCCGGGCTCATGGATGCGCAGCATCAGTGTGAGCAAAGGAGCATCAAGCGTGAAGAACGGCCCGCAAGGCATCACCGGGCAGATTGACGTAGAATACATGAAGCCTGACGAAGACCAGGGATTGCTGGTCAACATCTACGGCGACAGCCATCGCAAAATGGAAGGCAACGTGGTTGGCAACATACACCTCAACGAAAGGCTGAGCACCGAGATTATGGCGCACTACGAGAAAGACTTCATGCACCATGACGAGAACGGGGATGGATGGATAGACCTGCCGACCGTGGAGCAATACAACGCGAGCAATCGCTGGAAGTACACCAACGGACGCTATATAATGCACGCCGGGGTGTCGATGTTCGGCGAAGAGCGCCACGGTGGCACAATGGCAGGCCACATGGCCTCGTATCCAGACATAAAGCTCAAGTCGAATGGTCTGGACGCATACATGAAGCACGCCTTCCTTCTCGATCCTGAGCACAACACCAACTTAGCCTTTATGGGCAACTACGGCATACAGGACTTCGACGGCAGGCTCGGCATTGACGCCATCGGCGAGAAGCTTTACACGGTGGGTCAGCAGCACATGAACACGCAGTTGATACTTGAGCATGAATTCACCGAGGCCCACATGCTCTCGACTGGATTGAGCCTTGCTGGCGAGTGGATGGACGAGAACTACAACCGCATCCCACAATACAGCAATCTCACCACAGACGATATCACGCCAGGCATATATGCACAATACACCTACAAGCCGTCGTACAGGTTCACCGCCATGGCAGGTCTGCGAGCCGACCACAGCAGTCTGCACAGCCGCACCTACGCCACCCCCAGACTGCACGTGAAGTGGCTGCCAACCGACTGGCTGACGCTTCGCGGCTCGATTGGCAAAGGCTACCGCACTGCCCATCCGCTGGCCGAGCACCACAACCTGGCGACCTCGGGGCGCACACTGCTCATCGACCCCTCACTGCCACTGGAGGAGGCTTGGAACACCGGGGCAAGCGCGGTGTTTTACGTCCCGCTCGGAGGGCGACAGCTGACCCTGTCGGCAGAATACTTCTACACCAACTTCAACCAACAGGTGATTTTGGACTTCGACAGCGACCCATCGAAGTTGCACATAACCTCGCTTGACGGCAAGTCATTTTCGCACACCTTGCAGGTCGACGCCACATACGAGCCGTCGGACGAGTGGTCAATACTTGCCGCCCTACGCCTCAACGACGTGCGCTGCACCTACGGCGGCGTGCTTATGGAGAAGCCACTGCAAAGCCGCTACAAGGCTCTGCTCACCATTGGATGGGAGCCATTGATGGCACTGTGGCACGTAGACGTCACCCTGCAACTGAACGGACCGGGACGTATGCCTACACCGTATCCACTGTCTGACGGCAGCCCATCATGGGACGAGAGGTTCCCTGCCTGTCCTCAACTCAACATGCAAATCACCCGCGACTTCCGCCACTTCTCGGTGTATATCGGGGGCGAGAATCTCACCAACTACCGCCAGCCTGTGCCTGTGGTCGATGCGGCCAATCCCCAAAGCACAACATTCGACCCTACAATGGTGTGGGGGCCTGTGCTTGGCATAATGGCCTATGCTGGCATCAGAATGAACTTCTGGAGAATGTAACACATTAACAAATCATCAATCAAATGAAACAGATTCTTATGGCCATTATGGCCTCCATCATGATTTTGGCCGGAGGCAAGGACATGCGCACACTGGTGCTCACCCCCACCCCGATGATGCACTGCGACAGCTGCGAGACAAAAATCAAGAGCAACATGCGCTTCGAGAAAGGCGTTGTGAAAATTGAGACCGACCGCGAAAAACAGACCGTGGAAATAAACTACGACGCCAGGAAGACCAATGTTAAGGCGCTGCAGGCTGCCATGCAAAAGATTGGCTACCAAACCACCGTGGTGAGCGACGAGCCGCAGGCGACAAACGGCAACAAAGGCAAACCGAAAAAGAAATAGGCTGCACTGCACGAAAACACAAAGGGCTCGCCGGCATTTCTGTCGGCGAGCCCTTTTTCGTGTATTTGACACCTACTCCACGTTGAGCAGATAATAGTTCTTCTTGCCTTTCTGCACAAGGATACATCCACTGGCCAGGACATCGTCCGTCCCCAAGGTGCAGTCCTCGGCCACCTTGCGCTTATTGACCGATATGCTGTTTTGCTTCAGCTCACGGCGGATTTCTCCCTTGCTGGCAAACATTCCTGTCTCGGCAGCGAGGTCGACAAGTGTCGGGTTCTCCTCAAGGCGGCTACGGCTCACCGTGAACTGCGGCACACCCTCAAACACCGAAAGGAGCGTCGGCCTGTCAAGCGCGCCAAGCTGCTCGGTTGTGGCCTTGCCAAAGAGAAGCTCCGTGGCAGCTATTGCAGTGTCGTAAGCCGTCTGACCGTGCACACGAAGGGTAATATCCTTGGCCAAGGCTTTCTGCAACAGGCGCTGCTCAGGTGCCTCACGGTGACGCGCCTCAAGCTCCTCCACCTCCTCACGGCTCATGAGAGTGAAGATGCGGATGTAGCGGGCAGTGTCCTCGTCGGAACAGTTGAGCCAGAATTGATAGAACTTGTACGGCGAGGTCTTCTCGGCGTCGAGCCACACATTGCCGCCCTCGGTCTTGCCAAACTTTGTGCCGTCGGCCTTTGTGATGAGCGGGCAGGTAAGGGCAAACGCCTCGCCCCCTTCCATGCGGCGGATAAGCTCGGTGCCGGTGGTGATGTTGCCCCACTGGTCGCTGCCACCCATCTGCAACTTGCAGCCCTTGGTGCGATAGAGGGTGAGGAAGTCATAGCCCTGCATCAGCTGATAGCTGAACTCGGTGAATGAGAGGCCGGTCTCCAGACGCTTTTTGACACTGTCCTTGGTCATCATGTAGTTCACCGTTATGTGCTTGCCGACATCGCGTATGAAATCCAGGAACAGGTAGTCCTTCATCCAGTCGTAGTTGTTGAGTATCTCCGCGCCGTTGACAGGGTTGTCGAAGTCGAGGAAACGGCCAAGCTGGCGGCGGATGCAGTCTACATTGTGCTGCACCTCCTCAATGGTGAGCAGTTTGCGCTCAGCCGCCTTGAACGAGGGGTCGCCGATCATGCCTGTGGCACCGCCTACAACGGCCAGTGGCTTGTGGCCGGCCATTTGCAGATGCTTCAAAAGCATTATGCTCACAAGGTGACCGATATGGAGCGAGTCGGCTGTGGGGTCGATGCCGACATAGGCTGTGGTTACTTCTTTTGCAAGCTGCTCCTCGGTGCCTGGCATTATGTCGTGTATCATGCCGCGCCACTTCAGTTCTTGCACTAAGTTGCTGTTCATCGTGTGGTTGTGTTGGTTGAATAACTCTCTTTTCACAATAGAAGGAGGTGCTGCTCTTTTGGGCGGCACCTCCTTGTGATTACTTGTTGTCGCTTGAGCCCGGTCAGCGCACAATCATCTTGGTGGCGGAAGTGTGGCCGCCGATGATAACATTGACCAGATACATGCCCTTGGCCATTCCCTCGGTGCTCAGGGTAACGTTGACATTGCCCTGACCGAGGCGACCGAGCGAGCGGCTGGCAACCAAGCGGCCGTTGAGGTCGTATACGCGTATTGCAGCCACCCCCTCCTCGACCACGTCAATGCTGATGTTGGCATCGCCAGCCACAGGGTTGGGATAGACGCTCACGCTGCTCTTTCCGTTACCGGCCACGGTGGGAATGTCGACCGGGGGATTGTAGTCGACCGAGTCGGAAATCTCGTTTACAGTGTCAGTGACATGGCTCATATCCATGAAGATGCCGCGGCCATAGGTGCCGAAGTATATGGCATTGGGCCATTTGGTCTTCGCCCAAAGATATTTGTCGTGATCCACAGCCGAGTTACGAATTACGCGCTGCACGGCAAGGTTGGCGGTTTGCTGCACAATGGAGGTCACGGGAACACCGCGCATCTCCTCGTAGTGCCTCCACGCGGTGCCATTGTAGATATACACACCATTCTCCGTGCCAACATAGATGTCGCCGCTCTCCTGCTCAATCATGGCGCAGTAGGCCGGCAGGCCAAGCTGCTGGTCGATGGCAATGCCCTCAATCTCCCACTCGTCGGTGCTGGCCTTGTTGATGATGGCCACATTGTCGTAGCTTTCATCGTAATCCTCAAAGGTGAGGACGATGCGGTCCATGCCAGGACGCGGGTCGACAGCGATGCTGCTTATCGGGCGACTGAACCACTCCTCGTCCTGATAGTTGATGCGGCGCGAGAAGACACTCTGCTTAACCTTTCTCACAGCGGGGCCGCTGCTGGCGTCAATCTTGCGGCTGATCTCGGTGGGATACTCCGTGAAGTCGACATTGTCGAAACCATGCACACGGTAGAGCTGCGAGCGGTGGGTGCTGGTGTTGTAAGTGGAGACATAGACCGTGCGGCCATCGGCAGACATGACGGCATTGCGCGGATAGATATTGGCGGTGCCCATGAGCGACAGGCGGTCGACAGTGAAGATGGGAGCCCACCACATGAACTTCTTGCGAGCCTCGCTCTTGACGGTAGCGTCGAGGGCGATGTCATTGTCGATAACCGAATCGTAAATCTTGCTGAAGTCGTTGGCAGTCCACGAATACAGAACCGAGCTGCTGTTGGTGCCGGTACCGACGACGGCGAGCATACGCGATGCCACCGGGCTCTTCACGCGGAACGTCGAACCAGCCTTCTTGCCGTCCTCGGCCTTGGTGAAGACATGCTCGAAGGGGTAGTCGGAGTTGCCACGGTCAAGGAAGATGGCACGGTCGCCAGCACGAACCACCACATTGCCGTCGCCGTGCAGGCTGTCGATCGTACCGTTGGCGCGGGTGATGGTGCCGTAGAGGTCAATCTCGACATCGATGCTGTCGATAAGCAGGCTGTCGTTGGCACTCTCCCACAGGCAGATGTTGCCTATGGCGGGGCCGGACTTCACCGCATTGGTGAGGAACTGGCCGCCAGTGGTCCAGGTGGTGGTGTTGGTGTAGTCGAAGTAGTCGTCGTAGGAACGGCCTATGCGGCCATTGGACGACGACACAAAGATGTTGCGCTGCACCTTGGGCTCTATGCGCTGGAACTGCGAGGCAGCCACCTTGCCGCCGTTGCCGCTGTAGAGGACGTTGGCATTGTGGTTGAGGTTGCCGAGCGAGCCGTCGTCGAACCAGCTGATGTCGGCATTGCCGCCGTTGTGAGCCATACGCGAGCCGATGAAGGGGTTGGCGTTGGCGTTGGCGCCACTGATGACCGAACCGTCGGGGCACACAGCCACACCGTTCACCTGCACGTTGTTCATGCCAAGGTTGAGGTTGGTGAAACTGTAGAAGTTCACAGTGCTGTACACGCCGCCGTCGGTGGCGAAGTAGTACTCGTCGTATGCGGACACCGGAGCCTCGTCGACGAAGACCGAAGCAATCTGGTGTATGCCGGAGTGGACGAACACGACGCTGTTGTAGACATTCGACATGTAGTCGCCGCCGTTGAGCTCCATCTCGCTGTATGAATGCTTGGTCCACTGGTAGCGGGCGCCATCGCTGTGACCCTCGCCAATCCAGATGTTGGTGCCGGCGATGATGATGCGCTTCTCGTTGAGCGGGTCGACATAGATGGCGCCGCACTCAAGGCCGCTGTTGGCCACAAAAGGCATCACCGACTCGGTGGCCACAGGGGTCCAAACCTGGCCGGTGGTGGTGAGGTAGACATCCTCCAGGCCGCCCAGGGTGTCAATCACCATGGCGTAGAGGTAGCTGTTGTCCGACGGAGCCACAGCAAGCTTGATGGCCTTGTTGCTGCCGCCGAAAGCCTTGTTTGACGACGAGATGTCGGTGCACACCACGGCATTGTCAGCAGCGGCCATGTCGCTGATGCGGTACAGCTTGTTGCCGCTGGTGAAGTAGGCAATGCCGAGCTGGCGGATGGGCAGTATCTGGTCAACGTTGGCGTTGCTGATGCGCACAGGAGTGCTGTTCCACGAGGCCTCGTCGGTGATGGTCCAGCGGAAAAGGCCGTTGGGCGTGCCGACGAAGACGTAGGTGGCCTCGCTGGCAGCGAAAATCTGCACGTCGTGCACCGCCTCGAAGAGCGAGTTGCGCTCCGGGTCGGTGTATGACAGCATCTTGTAGCTGCCGTCGGCCAGACTGTAGTGGTACACACCGCGACCCTTGCTCGACATCTTGGAGTACGTGCTGCCCCAGCCGTAGACGTCCTGGCCGGTGCCAATCACAAGCGAGCCGTCGGTGAGAATGGCCATGGCACTGATGGGAAGGCTGGTCTCAAGGCCGCTCTCGTCGACGAACTTCACGCGGTGCCAAATATCCGTGTTGGCAATCATCTTCTCGGCCAAGTCCTTGTCAGTCACACCGGCATAGAGTTTCTCCAGCACATCGGTGTTGTTCGTACGCAGGAACAGGCCGCCGGTGGCAGCACCGGCATAGACCGTGATGTTCTCACCGTCCTGCCTGTCGATGGCCAGGCTGGTGACGTGGCCACCGATATTTGCCGGGCCAAGCTCGTAAAATTGAGCCCGCGCAGTGCCTCCAACCAAAGCTAAAAAGCCTGCAAATAAGCCAATCAGTACTTTGTTGCTTTTCATATATTACAGTATATTAATTGTTTACTCAAAATCCAACAATACATTTTAATGCACAAAGATACAACTTTTTTTTGATACCGGCACACTCTTCCTCATTTTTTGCAATTTTTAGCAACAGCCAGCCGCTGCGGCACGCCTCCCCCGCCGCCATGCCACTGCACGAAAAGGGCACCTACCCTCGCAAGGCGGTGCCCATTGTTGCGATGCACGACCCGCGGCCGCTCACAAGGGGAAGCTGACGTCCAGCACCAGGCGGAACTCGTTCATCGTCCTGAGCTTGGTGGGCTGCAACCCGTTGGGCAGTTGGTCGGGCACCGTCAAGTGGCCATTGGGGGCAGAGGCGTTGAGCAAGAGCCCAACCCGCTTACCATCGTCGAAGCGGCGCGACACACCAAACTCCGTGCCCATGCTTATGCCATAGCGGGTCTCGCTATAGCCATCCCAGTAATTCCCGGTGAGCCTGGCGCCAATGTAATAGCCCACCACAAGGTCCCAACGCTCAGAAAGCGGCCTGTAGCCACGCGACTCGAACACCATGTCCCAGCACATTGCCACCTCGCCCAGCTCCACATGCGAGGTGTTCAACATCGAGAAGCCCACACGCAGGCCATACACCATGTTGCCGCTTTTCTTGCCGACGCGCAAATCGTAGCGCGGAGTGGTGTAAGACGACTGCTCGTCGGCCAACAGCGACACCGCCGGATGGCTCACATAAGAATCCATGCCAATATTGGCGCCGAACTCAAACTTGCTCTCCTTCTGCTGCGCCGCCACCGAGCCCGCGATGGCCAGCAGGGCAAGCACCATCATCTGTTTCCTCATAATCATCATGTTTGTTGGTTATCAAATTAATATCCAGGCAACGGCACCTGGCCGTCATTCTCAGGGCAAAGATACCAAAACCACGCCAACTTGCAAAAAAAACTTTGCCACAAAACGCTAACTGCCTGACAATCAACTACCCCCCCCGAAAAACAAGGAATAAATTGCTCAAACGGCACAAAAACATCGGCCAAATGACAAATTTGGGGTTGTCTCCACATGCAAAGAAACACCTCAAAGCCTGAATGACAGACCATTACAGAATAACATCCTCCATATCACACTGATAGCCAGGCAGAAACAACACAAAGGCAATATCAAGGCCGTCTGTTCTTCGATTGTTCTCCGATTGTTCTTCGATTGTTCTTCGATTTTGTATCGGAGAACAATCGAAGAACAATCGGACATCAATCGGAGAACAGGCGGCGATGATGCCTTGATGAAGCCTGTGTGACAGCGGTTTGCCGGCAGAGTACAAATAAAAACATCCATCGGTGGCAATAATCGGGCGGGCGCCGCGTTGTGTATGCAGTTAAATTAACCTAAAAAAATACAGTCTATGAAAATCACCAACAAGATGATGGCCGAATGTCTGGGTACATTCGTGCTGGTGTTCGGCGGCTGCGGCACAGCGCTGTTCGGGCACGTCAACTTCATCGGTGTGGCCATTGCCTTCGGCCTCACAGTCATTGCCATGGCCTACGGCCTCGGGCACATCAGCGGCGCGCACCTCAACCCGGCGGTGTCGATGGGTGTGTGGATCAACGGCCGCATGAGCCTCAAGGAGATGCTGCTCTACTGGGTGGCGCAGATAGTGGGCGCGATCATCGCAGGCGCGGTGCTGCTCGTAATCTGGAAAGCCGTCGGCAACGGCGACACCGGCGTGTTCGCGGCCAACGGCTACGGCGAGGCATTTACCCGCGAGGCAGGCCGCCACTACCTGCAGATCAGCTGCGGCGGCGCTTTCCTGGTCGAGGCCCTGCTCACCTTCGTGTTCCTCATGGTCATTCTCGGCGTGACCGACAGCCGCCACGAGAACGGCAAGTTTGGCGGCTTGGCCATCGGCCTGACGCTGACGCTCATACACCTGATCAGCATTCCGCTGACCAACACCAGCGTCAACCCCGCCCGCTCTATAAGCCAGGCCATCTTCAGCCACTGCCAGGTGTGGAACGCCTGCTCGCAGCTGTGGCTCTTCATCGTGGCTCCGCTCGTGGGCGCGGCCCTGGCCGGTCTGTGCTACAAGGTCATGGCACCGAAGGAGAACTAACGCATCCCTGCGGCATAAAGCGAGCGGCCCGCGCACTGCGCGGGCCGCTCGCCGTTTTGTATGGCGCCGGTCATGCGTCGGCGAAGACCCTGCCGTCGTCAAGCACAACGCGCAGTTTGGTGTACTCGCTGTGGAAGTCGTCGCGCAGACGGCCCAGATAGCGCCTGGCCTCCCACTGGCACATGGGCAGGTCGTGCAGCAGACAGTTGCCGCAGGTCTCAGGCGTGGTGGCAGGCACCTCGGCCTGCTCGAGCACCCATTGCAGGCAGCGCATAGTGAGCTGGCGCATCTGCTCCACAGTGTAGCCACCCAGCATGATGACATACATGCCGGTGAGGCAGCCCATGGGACCCACGTAGACCACGTCGTCCTTGGCCTCCGAGTTGCGGAACCAGGTGGCCATCAGGTGCTCCAGGCTGTGCATGGCCGCCGCTGCCACGGCGGGCTCGCGGTTGGGCTCGGTGATGCGAAGGTCGAAAGTGGTGAAACCCTTGTCCTCGCGCGACACGTAGATGCCTGGCTTGAGGTGGGTGTGGTCAATGGTAAAACTCTGTATGACTTCCATAACTTGACAATTGCTTAAATGATTGTCAGATAATGTTGCACGAAACGGAACGAGGTGCCACACATCGAAGCGAGGAAATCCTCCCACTGTTGGGCATGGTTGTCGGTGTGGCCAGGGGTGTCGCTGATGACGCGCAGGCTGATGAAGGGAATGTGGAGCAGGTGGCACGTTTGGGCTATGGCGGCGCTCTCCATGTCACATGCCATTCCGTCGGGGAAGTTGCGCTTGATGGTGGCCTGCGCCTCACGGTCGGTAATGAATTGGTCGCCCGTGCAGATGAGCCCCGTAACGAGGCGTCCGTCGAACGATTTGCCAGCCTCCTCGGCCGCCCGAAGCAGGTGTGGGTCGGCATCAAAGCGGGTGGGCAGTCCTTGCACCTGTCCCCGTTCGCAGCCCATACCGCACCACACGTCGTGGTGCAGGCTTTGCGATGCTGCCAGAACGTCCATCACCCTCATCGTCGGGTCAATGCCACCTGCCAGCCCAGTGCTGACGATGGCGCAGGGTGCGTGCTCGGCGGCCAGCCGCATAGTCCCCACGGCGGCATTCACCTTGCCTATGCCACACTGCCAAAGCTGTATCTCGTTGCCGCCCAACCGGCCACTGTCGCCCCCCAGCAGAGTGCGCATCTGCTGGTATTCGATGTCCATCGCTATTATTACGCCTATCTTCATGACTGCTGCTGGCGGTGTTTCAAGGCTGCCTCAACGAAAGCCACAAAGAGGGGGTGTGGATGCATGGCGGTTGACTTGTACTCCGGGTGGAACTGTGCCCCGACGAAGTAGGGGTGCGACGGAATTTCCACAATCTCGACAAGGCCGCTGTCGGGGTTAAGGCCGGCAGGCACCATGCCCGCGGCGCGGAACTCCTCGATGTAGGCGTTGTTGAACTCGTAGCGGTGGCGGTGGCGCTCGCTGATGGTCGACTGGCCGTAGATGTCGCGGGCCTTGCTGCCTTCCACCAGACGGCAGGGGTAGGCGCCGAGCCGCATCGTGCCACCCATATTGCTGATGTTCTTCTGCTCCTCCATCATGTCAATCACGGGGTGCTGTGTGGCCGGGGCAATCTCGACGCTGTGGGCGTCCTTGTAGCCCAGCACATTGCGGGCAAACTCAACCACGGCACACTGCATTCCGAGGCAGATGCCGAAGAAGGGCACCCTGTGCTCGCGGGCATAGCGCACAGCCTCTATCTTGCCCTCGATGCCGCGGTTGCCGAAGCCCGGGGCAACGAGTATGCCGGTGAGGCCGGCCAGTTTCTCTGACACGTTGTCGGCGGTGAGTTCCTCAGAGTTGACATAGCTGACTTTCACCTTGCAGCGCAGTTCGGCCCCAGCGTGGATAAAGGCCTCGGTGATGCTCTTGTAGGCATCTTGCAGCTGCACATATTTGCCCACCAGACCTACGCTGACCTCGCGCTCGGGGTTGTGGAGCTTGTAGAGGAACGCCTCCCAGTTGGTGAGGTCGAGTTCCTGCTTCACCGGCACGTCGAGTTTGCGCAGCACTTGCAGGTCGAGTTTCTCGTCGCGCATCTTGAGCGGCACGTCGTAGATGCTCGCCACGTCGCCATCCTCGATGACACTGTCGCCGTCGATGTTGCAGAAAAGGCCTATTTTGTCCTTCACACTGCGGGTGAGGGGCTTCTCGGTGCGGCAGACGATGATGTCGGGCTGCACACCCTGCTGCTGCAGAGCCTTGACGCTGTGCTGTGTGGGCTTTGTCTTGAGCTCGCCCGCAGCAGCGATATAAGGTATGTAAGTGAGATGGATTACAATGCATGAGCGTCCGAGCGCCCACTTGAGCTGGCGCACAGCCTCGATGAACGGATAGCTTTCGATGTCGCCCACAGTGCCGCCAATCTCGGTAATGACAAACTCGTAGTCGCCGGTGTTGCCGAGCGAGGTGATGCGATCCTTGATTTCGTTGGTGATGTGGGGTATGACCTGCACGGTCTTGCCCAGAAAGTCGCCACGGCGCTCCTTCTCGATGACATTCTTGTATATGCGTCCGGTGGTGACGTTGTTGGCCTGCGACGTGGGCACTCCGGTGAAGCGCTCGTAGTGGCCGAGGTCAAGGTCGGTCTCGGCGCCATCCTCGGTCACGTAGCATTCGCCGTGCTCATATGGGTTTAGGGTGCCTGGATCGATGTTGATATAGGGGTCAAGTTTTTGGTTGGTTACCGAATAACCGCGAGCTTTGAGCAGCCGAGCCAGCGACGCGGCAATAATACCCTTGCCCAGCGACGACGCCACGCCGCCCGTTACGAAAATATACTTTGTAGCCATGATGACTTAATGTGTTGTTTCTGACTGCAAAGATACTACTTTTTTCCCATACCGTGCGGCGGTGCACAATATTTTTTTTTAACAATCGTTATAATAACCGATTACAAGCATACACACGTGCAATGAAACGTTGGTTCAGGGGATTCATAATTTCCATTTTCGCGCTGGCGGCGGTTAGTTTGGTGGTCATCCAGTTTTTGCAGACGCGACGCACCTTCTCCGTAAACGACAATATGTTCAGCGTTAGCGTGTCCACGGCCATGGACGAGGTAATACGCCAGCTTGGGGTAGAGATGCAGGGCGACATACGCAACCAGGCGCTCGACTCGCTCATTGCCGAGGAGTTGCTCATGGTGGGCATCGACCTGCACCCTGCCGTGGGGCTGTACGACGGCAGCCAGGGTTCGTTCCTCTACAGTTCCGACCCCGGAATGGAAGATATGCTGGAGGTGTCGCCATACCGCTACAGTTTCAGCCCCGCCGGTGTGACCGCCAGCGGACAACTGTTCATTATCCTGGCGTTCAAGAGGTCGCTGCTTACCATCATCGACAGCAGCCTTTACCTCTACATGAGCATCTTTCTGGTACTGATTATTGCTGCCATGTTCATTGTGTCAATGCGCACCCTCAACAACCAGCGCAAACTGGACCGCATGAAGAATGAGTTCATCGGCAACATGACGCACGAAATAAAAACCCCCATATCTACAATATCGCTCGCCTGCGAGATGCTGCAAGACAACGGTGTGGCGCAGGACGAGGCCATGCGCAGCAACTTTGTCGGCATAATAGCCGACGAGAACCAGCGTATGCGAATACTGGTCGAGACAATACTGCAAAGTTCGAAGATGGCAAGCAAGAACTTCGCCCTTACCCTGCGCGAAATCGACGTGAACGCCATTGTCGGCAAAGTGGTTCAGAGTTTTCTGATTACTATCAAGAACCGTGGCGGGCGCATAGAGACCAGGCTCGACGCTGAGCCGCCAACCGTCCTGGCCGACGAACTGCACCTGACCAACCTTATTTATAACCTGGTAGACAACGGCATCAAGTACTCACCTGGAGCACCGCATATCATTATTTCCACAAGCCGCGCTGACGGCAAGTTCATAATCAGCGTGCGCGACCATGGAATAGGGATAAGCAAGCAGGAGCAGAAGCACGTGTTCGAGAAGTTCTACCGTGTCTCAACCGGCAATGTGCACGACGTGAAAGGGTTCGGGATAGGATTAAGCTACGTGGCGCAGGTTGTGCACCTGCATCATGGCAGCATTTCCATCGAGAGCGAACCTGGCAATGGCTCCACATTCACAGTGAGCCTCATCGGCTGAGAACGACCAACAAAAAAGGGATGCCACCACATGGGGCATCCCTTCTTTTACGCAGTTTCCTGCCTGATTACTTCACCACAAACTTGCCGTAGGCATTACCCATGCGGTAGATGTAGATGCCGGCGGGCATGGATGCGACGTCCAGGCGTACCGAGCCGCTGCCGGGCTGCACAGTCTTCGTGCTGACCTTGCGGCCATCAACGCTGTACACAGTGAGTTCGGCGGCGCTGACGGTGCTGTATGGGAGCTCAACACTTACAGTGGCAGGATTGGGATAGGCCGAACCGAGGGCGGCATTGTCAGTCTCAACCTCACGTATTCCGACAATGGAGTCGGCAGGAGGCACAAGTCCGACCACATAGCCCTGGTGCTCGATGAAGTTATAGCCCTGGCTTTCGATGGGCATATCGTTCTTGCCAAGGTTGTAGAAACCGTTGGAGGTGCCGTCCCATCCCCAGTTCATATAATACTGATCCTCATCGTCGGTACGGTAGCCACATACCAGCCATGCATGGCCGCCGGCGTCGTTGCCTTCGCCAACGGGGCTGGTGCCGTTCATATAGCAGATGTAGCCTTTCTCCAGTTCACCGCGCAGACGGCTCATATACGTGCTCTCACTGACATAGCCACGGGTGACAATCTCACCATTCTTGTACTTGAAGTTAGTGGCCATGGCGCTGACCGCATTCGGGGTATAGGCGCCACTGCCGCCCTGCGCGTTGGTGCCGTAGCTCATCTTTGAGGCCACGCCGATATAGTAACTCAACCTGGCCACCTCACGCTTTGCCTCGGGCGAGGTCTGGGCGGAATAGACGCGCTCCGGCATGATGGAATAGTCGAAGGGAACCGAATCATGCAATCTGAGCGACAGGTATGTGTTGGCAGTGGTGTAGCCGACAAAGCCGGTGGGCTGCTTCGGGTACTTGTAGTAGTAGCACAACTGGGCCATGGCGGTGGCGACGCAGCCGGTCACGCAGTAGACGCCGTTGATCTGCGGGCAGTACATGTTGTAGGTGTTGCCCTTGTCGTTGCCCTGACCCCAGCGCACGCGGGTGAGCACAACGCGGGTGTCCTTGGTGCTGCTCTTCAGCGAGTGGTTCTCAAGTGCGAGCCACTTCTCGTTGTCGACACCACGCCCACGCTTTTGCGCCTCGCACACTATAGAGTTGTAGCCTTCGAGCCACCATTCGGCCTGCTGCGGCACATTCTCGGTGTCGAAGTCAGAGTCGTCGGAGAAGGCCACCACAGGATCCATCGTGGTGCAGGCCGCCATGATGATCCAGCCATGGGCCGGTGTGGTGAAGAGGTACATCGACGGCACACCCAGCTCGTCGTTCATCCACGTGCGGGCCAAAGTGTAGTCGCGGGCGGTAAACCGCGTGAAGTCGGTGTTGTTCTGCATGTAATACACTGCGGCTTCGAGCGCCTCATCGGCATCGATGTTTCTCGCCGTCACTGTTCCGGCCAGGAGCATCATCGCCACGATAGAGTAGACTATCCGTTTCATTTCAGATGATATTGTTGTTTATTTGTTTGTTTTTCTTGCCGCCAGACTGGCTCTGCGGCCTGTCGTCGCTTATTATGTGCGTCGCGTGCGACATTTATTGCACGCCACATTGTATTTTTTTCATTTTTCTTGCAGCAGCACGCCTTCAAAGCTCTGCCACAGTGCGATAAGTTTACGCACAAATTTATAGTCGTTCACAGGCACCACAGCCTGCTCAAGTTTCAAGGTGCGTACGACACGCAATTTGCTTCCGCTCTGCTTCACCTTGAGCGTCACACTGCCCATACCATCGAAGTCCCGCTTGACATCGACAGTCTTGCCAACCATCTTCATGCCTTTGGGCAGGGTATAAGTGAGGTCGACCACAATATCGCATGGCGTGCCCTGCATCGGAGCCTCGCGCACCAGCGTCAGGTTGCGGGCGTTTGGCAATGGGTTGTCGTACAGGGCAGGGACCAACAGACGGAAGAATCCATCCTCAAGAGTGTCGAGATCGGGCTCCACGTTATTAAGCTCGATATTCACCTTGTAAACCTCGTCCTCGGCCTTGCCATAGAGTGTCATGGGCGATTTCTCGCGCACATTGAGGCGGTATTCAAGCGTGTCCATCATCACCCCCACCTCGTCGAAGTTGTCGCCAACCACACGGGCACGATAACCCATCTGGTTGATCATGGCCGCCAGGAGCACTGCCTTGTCGGTGGCGGTGCCGCAGCCGCTCTGCCACACCTCGGCAGCCGTAGCGTGGGTGTAGCCCAGGCGGGCGGGCTCGATGTCGTCAAGGTGGATGTTGTCAACCACATAGTCGCGCAGCGCCAGCACATTCTCGCGCTGGTTGCCTCCGCACAGCTGGTTGCCGATATTGTCGCTCTCCTTCAGGCCGAGGCTGTTGAACGCGGGCGAGAATGCGGGTGTGCCGTTGTAGAAGTGCAGCGTGGGGTAAAGCAGCTGCGCAGGCGGCATGTAGTTTTCGTCAAAACTCTGCGGCACATTGCGCGCCACGAGCGTGTACTCCGTGGCCGAACCTCCCACAGTGTGCGAGAACGGCCTCAGTTCCGGGTCGTTAAGCTGCACGCCAAGCTCCTGCCCCTCAGGCAGGCTGACGCTGACCTCCCACTGCTCAACAGGGCATTCCTTCGCCAGGGTCAGGGTCTCGTTGACCATGTCGTAGCGGCGGTGCACCGTGTAGTCGACCACCACCGTGCAACCCAGCTCCATGCCAGTGTGCACCATGGCCAGCTCACGCATGTGCACGAAGCGGGCGCAACTGGCGCACTGCGACGGCAACTGGTAGATGAAGGCGTTCTGCGGCATGTCGACCCGCGTGCCGTCGCTTTGCAGGGTGTAGACCTCGTTCACGGTCACCTCCTCCAGCTCGGGGTTGTAGACCACGAAGGTCTCGCCCTTGTCGGCATAGGCCGTGAGGGCGCGGTTGCGCAGTATCTGCACCTCGTGGCGGTAGCGGTAGTCACTGGTGCCGTCGTCGTTTACGGTCCACTGCTGGCGCACCAGCTTGTAAACCGCGTCGGGCTGCTGTGCCGCCGCGGCAAGGGACGACGCGACTATGAACAGGGCGCAAATTATCTTTCTCATGACGGTGTGCTTTCTCATTATTTAGTGACAATGACAGGTGTTTCGGCCACTTTCTGCTGCGCCAGGGCCGAGGCGCGGAAAGGCATCCAGTCGGCGGCCTCGTAGCGGCGCTTGCTGAAGACCAGGCTTTCGCCGAAGGTGAGTTTTCTGCCCTCGAGCTGGAAGCCGCAGCCGAACGAGGCGGCCGGGTCGGCCACGCCGTCAACCATGGGGTAGTGGAAGCGCTTGGGCTCGAAGGGGAGGAATATCTCCTCCTCAATCTGCACCATCCTCGAGCAACGGTCGGCGAAGGGCTGTGTGCGCTCGGCCTGGGTGAGGTCGAAGTAGAGGTGGCCCATGGCGCGCTGGTAGAAGTTGCGTGCCGTCAGCGGAATGAACTCAACGGTGTTCTTGCTCACGGTGGCGTAGCCGGGTATGCTGTATATGTACGAGATGCGCACCGGCTGCTCCAGGTAGCGGTCGGGGTCGGTGTAATCAATGTTAATTATCTCGGCGTTGGGGGCTATCTTGAGCAGTTCGCGCTCAAGGTTGCCCCACCACTCGCTCTGCCTGGCGCTGAACACACCGCGCACGGCGGCGTCGCTCTGCCCCTCGGCGGTGATGGTGATGGTGCCTTCGAGCGTGCCTTGCTCGTCGATGTGGCTCACGCCACTGATACGCACGTAGTGGTTCTCAGGTGCCGAAAGAGGGGTCTCCATCAAGTCGCAGCCCTCGGCGGTGCCAATCAGGTAGCCCTGCTGCTGCTCGGCGCTGCTCCACAACTCGCGCACGTTGGGCACCCAGGTGGGGTCGAGCATCTGCATGGTGCCGTCGCGCAGCTGCACGGCGCACACCGAGTGGTTGAACTGGTCGGCGGGAATGCGGTCAATGCGCTCGCCCGCCATGGTCATGGCGGCATAGGCAGTGAAGCCCGCCGCGCGGAGCATCCCCACCAGCGTCGAGGCCTTGTCCTTGCACACACCGCAGCGGTCGGTGAAGTTCATCTCGGCCGAGTGCAGCGTGAAACCCTCGCCCTCGCCCATCGATATGCCCGCGTAGCGTATGTTGTCGGCCACCCAGTGGGTGAGTCTGCCGATGGAATCCATCTCGTCCTTCGCGCCGCGCAGCAGCTCGTCGACCTTCTTTTTCATGGCCGCCGTGGGCTTGAAGCTGCCGTAGTCCTCGTTCACGCCGTAGAACCAGCGGCTCTTGGCCTGCCAGTCGGGGCTGGTGGAGAGAAGCAGCTTGCAGCCGATGTCGTTGCCGGCCACTGCCCTGGGCTCGCGCACCAGCGGCTCAATGTCGCTCTTGCTGAAGGTGTAGATGGTGCGTCCCTGCTCGTCGGCAGGCATACGGCCAACGACGACATCGCCATTGTAGACCTGATACTGCAATTGCTTGCTGTCGAGGATATTGACTTGATAAACCTTGCTTTTCACCGGCTCAGTGCTCCAGAAAGGCACGATGTCGTAGAAGTGGCCGCGCATGGGCGGCACATAACGGTCGTCGCCCTCGGGCAGCGAGGCGAAGGTGGTGCCGAGCGACTGGCGCTCGTCGGCCAGCAAGGCGTAGGTGTAGCCCTTCTTGTAGGTCCACACCTCAACCTCGTCGTTGATGTCGAGGTGGCCAATCTCGACCATCTTCTGGCTTGCCCCCCAGTAGATCATGCGCGCCGGGGCGATGTAGTCGTACACCTCGCGGCTGCCAACCCCGTCAGGCCACACCAGGGTGTCCACCGCGCCGGTGCGCGCACGCCTGACAAGCAGGTGGCTCACCTCGCAGTAGGCCGACAGCGGGTCGTAGTCAATCTTGAAGGTGCTCCACTGCGCGCAACCTGCGAAGGAGTTCATCCTCACACGCTTGTGGGTCAACACATGGCTCAGGCCGCTCTCTTCCATGTAGACGCCGGTCGAATCGAAGAGCGTGATGGTCTTCGCACCGGCGTACTTGCTGGGCAAAGCCCTCTCCTGCGCGGCGGCCACGCCGCCCACCAGCAGCGCCAGCACCATTATTGCAAAGGTTTTCTGCTTCATTTCGCGTTTACTTTTGAGGCGCAAATTTACGCAAAAAATATAACATAGGTGACCTGTGCCGCAAAAAAAGTTATCCACAATGCCGGCACTCCGCAGCAAACAAACTGAAACAAAAACCATTAGCCACTCTTCTCAGACCCCTCCTACCCCACCCCGGCGCAGTTCCAGCCACCGCACGCAGACATGGCGGCACAGCGACGAACCAGCACCAGGACCGTCCCAGGGCCGTCTGTTCTTCGATTGTTCTCCGATTGTTCTTCGATTGTTCTTCGATTGTTCTTCGATACAAAATCGAAGAACAATCGAAGAACAATCGGAGAACAATCGAAGAACAGACGGTGTTTACATGGAGTCAGTGCGGTGACTGCACTGGCTGCGAGCACACAGACTGGAAGCGCAATCCCAATGTGTCAAAATTACACCCTCAAGAGCTGTTTCACCTTCTAAAGTCTACGGTACAAAACAAGATCTACAAAAATTTCCCGCCGCTCACAAAACTGTTTATTAGCATATTGCAGAATACATGTGTCATTTTTACACATTTTATTTTGCCGTATTTGGAAAAGTGTGTAATTTTGCGTCCTGATTACACAAAACATCCGAAATGGAAAATTACACATACAACTACCCTCACCCTGCCGTGGCGACCGACTGCGTGGTGCTGGGATTCGACGGGGAGAGCCTGAAAGTGCTGCTCGTGGAGCGTGGGGTGGAGCCATACAAGGGGGCATGGGCGCTGCCCGGCGGCTTCATGCGCATCGACGAGACCGCCGAACAGTGCGCGCGGCGCGAGCTGGCCGAGGAGACCGGCCTCGACCTGTCGAACCTGCACCAGCTGGGTGCCTTCACAGCGGTGCACCGCGACCCGCGCGAGCGGGTGGTGAGCATTGCCTTCTACGCACTGGCGCGGCAGCGCGACGTGCGCGGGGGCAACGACGCGGCCAAGGCGCGATGGGTCGAAATCGACAGCCTGCCGCCGCTGGCCTTCGACCACGACACCATTCTGCACGAGGCACTGCTGCGGCTGCGGCGCGACATACGCTTCGAGCCGGTGGGCTTCGGCCTGCTTGACGAGAGCTTCACCATGCCCGAGCTGCAGCGCCTCTACGAGGCCATACTGGGACGCCAGTTCGACCGCCGCAATTTCAACAAGAAGATGCTGCAGGCCGGGGTGCTGCACGCCGCCGCCACAGACAGCGCCGCCACCGTGGAAAGCCACACGATGCGCCGCATGGACATCGGCGACCTCTTCGCCAGCGAAGAGCCCCACAGCCAGCCAGGCAGGCGGGGACGGCAGTTCTCATTCGACGCCGAAGCCTACGCACGCATGAAAGAGGACGACGACATGAAGACAGAATTCTGACCAAGACGGCAACAAACATCAAACAACACATATCGCAATGGAGAAAAATAACATCGGAGAAATGTTCAAGGGCTTTATGGAACGCGTTTTCAGCGAGAACGACGGCATGAGCGCACAGAAGGACGCCGTGTACAACATCATTGTGCTTGACAGCAGCGGCTCGATGTCAGCCATACGGCAAGCCACCGTGAACGGCCTCAACGAGACGCTGGAATCCGTGCGACAGGCACAGCGGCAATACGGCACCACGCAGCAGCACTATGTGAGCCTGCTGCTCTTCTGCGGGTGCAAGATGGAGTATGTGTACGAGCGCACGCCCATCGACAAAGTCCGCAACCTGTCGCCACTCGAATTCCGTCCATGCTGCGGCACGCCGCTCTACGACGCCATAGGCCGCAGCATCAGCGACATGCTGACAAGCGACATCGACCTGCGGCAAGCGGCGGTCATTGCGACCGTCATCACCGACGGCATGGAGAACAGCTCGAAAACCTTCACCAGTGCCAAGGCACGGCAGCTGGTGGAGCGCATGAAGAATGACTATGGCTGGAACTTCTCCTACCTCGGGGCCAACCATAACGTCAACGAGGTGAGCCATGGCCTGTCAATAGACAACCACATGAGTTTCGACTACAGCGACACAGGCGCAAGCGACGCATTCCGTGCCGACCGCGAGGCCCGCCTGCATATGATCGCCGAGATGCACGCCATGTCTGAAGCCATGCCCGACGACCGCGCAAAGCGCATGTCTATAATACACGAAATGTTGCGCACACGCCGCAACTTCGACAATGCGCCACATGACGCCCCTGACGACGGCACACTGTCGCGCATCTTCCATGAAAGGCTGAGCCGTAAACACTCAACATATGTAGACTAAGAAAACAGGAAATGACAGACGCAAACAAGCAAGGCCAAGGCTGGAGCGACGGCCTGGCAACGAAGAAGGAGGCTGCCATGCGCACCACTCCGGAGCACATTGACACGCTGAAAGAGGGCGAGGTGTTCGTCTTCGGCAGCAACGCGCATGGAATGCACTACGGCGGCGCCGCGCGCACAGCGGTGAAGAAATTCGGAGCCGTGATGGGACAGGGCGACGGCCTGCAAGGGCAAAGCTACGCCATATCGAGCATGGAGGGGCTTAAGGCGCTGCAGGCCAACGTCAGGCGCTTCACAGACTTCGCCCGCCTGCACCCGGAACTGACCTTCCTGGTGACTCGCATAGGGTGCGGCATAGCGGGCTACACCGACGAGGAGGTGGCGCCGTTCTTCGCCAGCGCGGCAGAGCTGGACAACGTGTGGCTGCCGGCTTCATTCTGGGAAATACTCAACAAATGATCCACCCGTCATGATAGGAGCGATAACAGGCGACATCGTAGGGTCGCGCTTTGAATTCAACAACCACCGCTCGACCGATTTCGAGCTTTTCCACAACGACTGCACCTTCACCGACGACACAGTGATGACCGTGGCCGTGGCCGACGCCATAATGAGCGGCCGACCCTTCGGCGCCACGATGCACGAGTACGGACGCCGCTACAAAGGGCGCGGCTACGGCGGGCGCTTCCGCCGATGGCTTGCCAGCGACGAGCCGAAGCCCTACGACTCGTTTGGCAACGGCTCGGCCATGAGGGTGTCGCCATGCGCCCTGCTGGCACACGGCGACCGCGAGCGGGCACTGACCCTGGCAGCGTCGAGCGCGGTGTGCACCCACAACCACCCCGAGGGCATAAAAGGAGCACTGGCCACGACCGACGTGATACTGATGGCTCAACAGAAGGCCGACAAGGACAAGATACGCAGCATGGTGCAGGCACTCTACGGCTACCGGCTGGACTTCACGATTGGGCGGCTGCGCAAAACCTACCAATTCGACGAGACTTGCCAAGGCAGCGTGCCGCAGGCCATTGTGGCCTTCCTGGAGAGCGAGAGCTTCGAGCACTGCCTGCGCTTGGCGGTGAGCCTGGGAGGTGACAGCGACACGATAGCCTGCATCGCCGGCGGCATGGCCGAGGCATACTACGGCGTGCCCGACGATATTCGCGAGCAGACCATGGCCCACCTGCCGGAAGAAATGCGCCGCGTGGTTGAGAACATGTACCTGGCGGCACAATAAACCACGCCCTGCGTCGTTAAGGTCGTCGCAACAACAAACACTACACAGAGATGACCAACGACAAAGGCAACAAAGGCTACCTGTACGGCATTGTGCTGGTGGCCGTGCTTGGAGGGCTGCTGTTCGGCTACGACACAGCCGTAATATCGGGCGCCGAGAAAGGCTTGCAGGCCTTCTTCCTCGGCGCCACTGATTTCAACTACACCGACATGATGCACGGCTTCACGTCGAGCAGCGCCTTGATTGGCTGCGTGGTTGGAGCCATGCTCAGCGGCCTGCTGGCCTCGCGCTGGGGGCGCAAAAAGTCGCTGGTGCTGGCGGGTGTGCTGTTCTTCGTGTCGGCGCTGGGGTCGATGAACCCTGAGTTTCTTTTCTTCCACCGCGGCGAGCCGTCGCTGGGACTGCTGTGGATGTTCAACTTCTACCGCGTAGTTGGCGGCATGGGAGTGGGTCTGGCCTCGGCCATCTGCCCGATGTATATTGGCGAGGTGGCGCCATCTGACCGTCGGGGTATGCTGGTGAGCTGGAACCAGTTTGCCATCATCTTCGGCCAGCTGGTGGTCTACTTTGTGAACTTCATGATACTGGGCAGGCACACCAACCCCATCATTGAGCAGATAGGGCAAGGCCTCAACGCGGTGGCTCCCGGCAGTGACCTCTGGACTATAAGCACCGGGTGGCGCTACATGTTCGGCTCGGAAGCCATACCAGCGGCAATGTTCACGGTGCTGATATGCCTGGTGCCCGAATCGCCGCGCTATATGGTTATGGCAGGCCGCGACGACAAGGCACTGGCCACTTTGGCAAAAATAAACGGCCAAAGCAAAGCCCAGGCCATACTGGCCGACATTAAGAGCACCATAACCGTGCGCACCGAAAGGCTGATGACCTACGGCTGGCTCTGCGTATTTGTAGGAATAATGTTGAGCGTATTCCAGCAGGTGGTGGGGATAAACGCGGTGCTCTACTACGCGCCGCGCATTTTCGGCGACATGGGCATGACCAACCCGATGTTCAACACGGTGATGATGGGTGTGGTGAACATACTATTCACCCTCGTGGCCATATTCACGGTGGAGAAGCTGGGACGCAAGCCGCTGCTTATCGCTGGCTCGCTGGGCATGGCGCTGGGCGCGTTTGGGGTGGCGCTAACATTCGGCCACGACGGCCTGCAACTGGTGACAATGGTCAGCATTATGCTCTACAGCGCGTCGTTCATGTTCTCGTGGGGGCCAATCTGCTGGGTGCTCATCGCGGAGATTTTCCCCAACACCATACGCGGGGCGGCGGTGGCAATAGCCGTAGCGGCGCAGTGGGTGTTCAACTTCATTGTCAGCAGCACATTCGTTCCCATGTTCAACATGCACTTGTCGGCAGGCGACAACTTCGGCCATTGGTTCACCTACGGCCTATACGGTGTCCTGTGCCTGGTGGCGGCAGTGTTCGTGTGGAGGCTGGTACCGGAGACCAAGGGCAAGACACTTGAGGACATGACCCGCCTGTGGAAGAAGAAGCAGTAATTCTGGAACCCGAAGAAAAGCAAAGCCCCGGCGGTCAACATCGTCGGGGCTTTGTCATTCGGTACAGCACGTGCCACAAGGTTATTCCTTGCTCCTCGTGCTGCGATAGCCGCTCATGAGTCCGGTGTTGGCGTTGCCCACGAAAGCCAACACTTGCTTGCCCTCGTCGGTGTTGCCGTAACGTTCCTTGACCAGCTCCAAAGCATCGGCCAAAGGCAGACCCTTGACGAAGATGTAGCGGTATATGTCACTGATGTTGTTAATGCTCTCGCGCGAGAATCCACGGCGCTGAAGGCCGAGACTGTTCACACCGCAGTACTGTATGGGGTAGCGGGCCGCCTTGACAAAAGGCGGAATGTCCTTGTCGATGAGCGAGCCGCCCTGCGTGATGACGTGCGAGCCTATGTGGATGAACTGCAGGCAGGCTGTCTTGCCTCCCAGGATTACGTAGTCGCCCAGTATGATGTGACCGGCGAGCGTGGCATTGTTGGCCAGCACGCAGTTGTCGCCCAACACACAGTCGTGTGCAACATGCACATAGGCCATTAGCAAGTTGTTGTTGCCAATGACTGTGCGGCCACTGGCGGCAGTGCCGCGATTGATGGTGCAACACTCGCGTATCACGTTGCCGTCGCCAATCTCAACGGTGGTGTACTCACCGGCAAACTTCAGGTCCTGTGGCTGCGCGGCAATCACGCTGCCGGGGAATATCTTGCATCCGGCGCCGATCCTGGCACCGGGAAAGATGGTCACATTGGGGCCTATCCACGTGTTGTCGCCAATGACCACATCTTCGCAGATGGTGGTGAAGTTGCTTATTGTCACATTGCTGCCAATCTTGGCATCGGGATGCAGGTCGTAAAGTACCATACTATTTTTTGTTCTTGATGTAATCAACCAAATACCTGGCAAAGGCATTGTTTGCCTTGTGGCCGGGCTTGTAAATCTTGAAACGCGCATTGAGCATACAGCCAACCAGACGCACATCGCCCACAAAGTCGAGCAGCTTATGGCGGGCAGGCTCGTTATGGAAATAGATGTCAGTGGTGTTCAGCACACCGTCATGCACCTTGAACTGGGTCACATCCTTATGGAATGTCTTTGCCAACCTCTTCAGCTGCTTGCCGGTCAACTCGCGGTTGACAAACACCAGGGCGTTGTCGAGCGAGCCGCCCTTAATCAGGTTGAGGTGCAGCAATGGCTCAATCTCGTGCAGGAAGACGAAGGTGCGGCACGGCGCAATGTTTGTGGCATAGTCGGCGAAACTCTCCATCTCGGCGCACTGGTGGCCAATGACGCTGCCGGCAAAGTCTATCTCACAATGCACAGCAAAGTGGTCGCACGGCTCCACATCGAAGACCGACCCTGTCTTGGCGAACTCGAAGTGCAGCGGCTCAGTGATGGACACCACCTTGCGCTCGGCCTGCTGCTCGAGCAGACCAACCCTCATTAGTTGCAGCATCCACGGCCTCGACGAACCGTCGAGTATGGGCACCTCGCCGCCGTCAAGTTCCACTATAGCATTGTCGACCTGCATACCGTGCAGGGCCGACATCAAGTGCTCGATGGTGGCTATCGTGTGGCGGCCGCTGCCAAGCGTCGTCCCACGCGACGTCTCGCCAACGCCATAGGCAACGGCCTGCTGGGTGATGATGTTGTTGCGGTCGGTGCGCCTGAAGGCTATGCCAAAGTTCTCTGGGGCTGGTTTAACGGTGACAGTCACGGTCCGGCCTGTGTGCAGACCCGGCCCGGTGAGGCGGAACTCCTTGTTTACAGTGTGTTGTTTCTCCATGTAGTTATTTTAGCCTGGCTTTGATGAAGTGCAGGTCATCCAACCGGTAGAGCGACGCCCTGTCGTTCTCCAGCCCTGCGCCGTGGCGCACCAGGTGGAGCGGCTGCACAAGCGGTACCGGCGGAGTGAAGGCCGACGGCTGCTTCCAATAGTCGGAGCCATGGGCAGACAGACCGCCACCTATGGCCACCATGAGGTCGTAGGCGGTGGATGCAAGCTGCGAGGTGGGCTCGGTGCCGAAACGCTCGCGGTAGTCTTTGAGGAACTGCACATGCACGTCGTTGGCCATGTCCCACGACAGGCTGTATGTATGGTAGCCCAGCTGCTGCAGTTGTGAATAGTCAATGTCGGCATAATCGCGCGTCCAGTCGGCAAACGAGTAGAGCGTGGGGCTGTCCTTCTTGAACGCGGCCAACTTGTTGAGCAGATTGATGCAGAACACCCGGTTCTCATCCTTGCCCTGGTCGTAGATGCTGAGCACCTGGCAGCGCGGCGTGGCTTTCAGCACCGAGGCCATGCGCGCGCTTTGGCTCCAGTTGAAGAGTGTGTAGGGTATGTCGCCACGCTCGGTCAGCTGGCGCTTCAGCTCGTCCATCACCACCTTCTCCTGCTTCGATCCAGAATGGATGACGTACAGGTGCGCGTCGGGGCGCTCCAGCTTCATGTTGCGCAGCATCAGTGCCACCCTGCCCTCAACCGAGGGCTGGATCTTGACCATGTAGGGATTTGTGGCGCACAGCTCGTCGCGTGTGGCCATGGGGTTCACGATGTACACACCGTGCTGCTGGGCCAGCTCGGCCACCTTGTCAAACGACTCGCGAAGCAGCAGGGCCACAATCACGTCGCTCTGCTGCATGTTGTGGCTTCGGAACGCCTCGGCGGCAGCCACCGCGTTGTTGGCCGACACATCGGCCACATTGAGTTCTACATTTATTCCCTGCGCGTTAAGTTTGTCGACTGCCAGCAGCAAACCCTCGTAGAACTCGATGAACTCAAACTGTCGGTACACCTTCACACCGCGCTGCTCGATGTCGAACTTCGACGTGCTCACCTGGTCGAGCTGGTCAAGGTGCAGTGGCATCATGACGGCCACCTTCAGCACCTTGCCCACAGGCCGCACGGCAGCCGGTTGGCGAGGCGGCTCAGGCTGCGAGGCCGCCGGTGCCTGCTGCGGGGCAGCGGGAGCGGCAGGCTCATCCGCACCGAACTGGCCCCGGGCTGGAAGCCACACAGTGTCGCCCTCGTGCAGGAAATGTATGTCGTGGTGGGTCACGGCGTCGTAGCTCTCCACCTTGTAGGCCCTGGCGATGGAATAGACCGTCTGCCCACGCTTGACGATGTGCACATAGTAGCGGCGCCCGTGCAGCAGCTGGGTCTCGCCGCTCACGTCGACCGGCGTGGTGCCCGGCGCCTGTGCCGCGGCGAGTACTGGCGACGCCATGAACGACGCCACAGCAATCAGCGTCGCCAAAAACCTTGCTCTTTTCACTTTACTCATAGGTGTCGACGGTTGGGTTTCCGGGCAGGGGCTATCACTCCCACTCGATTGTTGCAGGCGGCTTGGAGCTGATGTCGTAAACCACACGGTTCACTCCGCGCACGCGGTTGATAATCTCGTTGCTCACCCGGGCAAGGAAGTCGTAGGGCAGGTGGCTCCAGTCGGCCGTCATGCCGTCCACGCTCTCCACAGCCCGCAGCGCCACCACACTCTCGTAGGTGCGCTCGTCGCCCATGACGCCCACACTCTGCACCGGCAGCAGCATGGCTCCGGCCTGCCACACCTTGTCGTACAGTCCCGCCTCGCGCAGCCCGCTGATGAAGATGTCGTCCACCTCCTGCAGCACCCTCACCTTCTCTGGCGTCACGTCGCTCAATATGCGTATTGCCAGGCCGGGGCCGGGGAAGGGATGGCGGCCTATGAGGCTGTCCTTGATGCCAAGCTGCCTACCCACGCGGCGCACCTCGTCCTTGAAGAGCGACCGCAGCGGCTCAACGAGCTGCAGCTTCATGTAGTCGGGCAGGCCACCCACGTTGTGGTGGCTCTTTATGGTCTGGCTGGGTCCCTTCACCGAGCTCGACTCTATCACATCGGGATAGATGGTGCCCTGACCCAGGAACTTCGCGTCGCTGATGAGCTTCGCCTCGGCGTCGAACACGTCGATGAATGTCTTGCCTATGGCCTTGCGCTTCTTCTCGGGGTCGGTCACCCCGGCCAGCACACTGTAGAACCGCTGCTTGGCGTCGACGCCCTTGACGTTGAGCCCCATGTCGCGGTAGCTTTCAAGCACCCCCTCGAACTCGTTCTTGCGCAGCAGGCCGTTGTCGACGAAGATGCAGTGCAGGCGGTGGCCGATGGCCTTGTTCAGGAGCACGGCGGCCACGGTGCTGTCAACCCCGCCGCTCAACCCGAGCACCACCTTGTCGTCGCCCACCTTGGCGCGGAGCTCGGCCACGGTGGTCTCGATGAAGCTTTCGGGCGTCCACTCCTGGCGGCAGCCGCAGATGTCGACCACAAAGTTGCGCAGCAGCCTCACACCGTCGACCGAATGGTGCACCTCGGGGTGAAACTGTATGGCATAGGTGGGCTCGCCCTCTATCTGGTAGCCGGCGTAGCGCACACTCGGCGTGGAGCAGATGGTGCGGTAGTCCTCTGGCAGCACCTCAATGGTGTCGCCGTGGCTCATCCACACCTGGCTGCCGTCGGCAATGCCCTGCATGAGGGGACTGGCACTGTCCACGAAACTGAGGTTGGCACGGCCATACTCGCGGTTGGCGCTCTGCTGCACCCGGCCGCCGCCCCACTTGGCAAGATACTGCGCGCCGTAGCACACCGCCAACAGCGGCAGGCGGCCTTTGATGCCTTCCATACGCGGCACCGGCGCGTCGGCAGCGTTGCAGCTGTAGGGGCTGCCGCTGAAGACCACACCCTTCACCTCCGCAGTGAGCGCGGGAACCTTGTCGAAGGGGTGTATTTCGCAGTACACATTCAACTCGCGAATTTTGCGGGCAATCAACTGAGTGTATTGAGAGCCAAAGTCTAATATGATTATCGTGTCCATACCTGTGTTGTGTTTTCGCATTGCAAAAGTACGCATTTATTCTCAACCGGCCAAATCCAGGTCAGCGGTTGCCGTACATATCCTCGTAGTAGCGCATGTAGTCGCCGCTGGTGATGCGCTCCATCCAGTCGCGGTGCTCCAGGTACCACCTCACCGTGCGCTCTATGCCCTCCTCAAACTGGAGGCTGGGCTTCCAGCCAAGCTCGCTGCTGAGCTTGCTGCTGTCAATGGCGTAGCGCATGTCGTGCCCCGCGCGGTCAGCCACATAGGTTATCAGGTCCAGGTCGGCGCCCTCCGGGCGTCCCAGCAGGCGGTCGGTGGTGGCTATGAGGGTCTTCACCAGGTCGATGTTGCGCCATTCGTTGAAGCCGCCGATGTTGTAGGTGTCCCCCACCCTGCCGCTGTGGAAGATGAGGTCGATGGCGCGCGCGTGGTCCTCCACGTAGAGCCAGTCGCGCACGTTGAGCCCCTGCCCATAGACGGGCAGCGGCCTGCGCAGGCAGATGTTGTTGATAAACAGCGGAATCAGCTTCTCCGGAAATTGGTAGGGACCGTAGTTGTTCGAGCAGTTGCTCACCACGGTCGGCAGGCCGTAGGTGTCGTGGAACGCCCTCACGAAGTGGTCGCTCGAGGCCTTCGCCGCACTGTAAGGGCTGTGCGGACGGTAGGGGCTCTGCTCTGTGAAGAGCCGGCTGCCCCAGGGGCCTCCGCCGGGTCCGTCGCCGCCATCGGGGCGGTCCATGGCCAGCGCGCCGTACACCTCGTCGGTCGAGATGTGGTAGAAACGCCTTCCCTCGCTGCCCTCCGGCCGCTCGCCCCAGGCCGTGCGCGCGGCCTGCAGCAGGCTCAGGGTGCCGAGCACGTTGGTGGTGGCGAAAGCGAGCGGATCCTTGATGGAGCGGTCCACATGGCTCTCGGCCGCAAGGTGTATCACACCGTCCACGCATTCAGAGCGCATCAGCCCCAGCACACTGTCGTAATCGCATATATCCATGCGCACAAACCTGTAGTTCGGCTTGCCCTCAAGGTCGGCCAGGTTCTCCAGGTTGCCGGCATAGGTCAGTTTGTCGAGGGCTATTATCTTGTGGTCCGGATACTTGTTCACAAACAGGCGGGCCACATGGTTGCCAATGAAACCGGCCGCGCCGGTGATGATGATGGTCATGTCGTACAGTCGTTTAGCGTCAACAATAACTACACAACGCCGCCTCAACGGTATTATTGCCCTGCGACAAAAATATGCCGCAAGCCGCCACAGATACAGTTGATTAGCAGTCTGTTACGATAACACACCACCGTAACCAACTGTAAAACAACACAAAACGACATCAAAGCAATACCAAGGCCGTCTGTTCTTCGATTGTTCTCCGATTGTTCTTCGATTGTTCTTCGATTTAGCATCGGAGAACAATCGAAGAACAATCGGACATCAATCGAAGAACAGGCGGCTTTGGCACGGCGGCGGCTCGTGGATGGCAGGAGGCAAAATAATTTTCACCCTTTAGACAAAAGGCAACAATAAAACCCGCAATGCGCCGTTGATACGCCAAAGGCGGCAGGCACGCCGCCAGCGGATATTGACAACAAAAAACAATAACAGACCGATTTATGAGCATAATCAAACCTTTCAAGGGCTTCCGCCCGCCCGTCGACATCGTCGAGAAACTGGCTTCGCGTCCCTACGACGTGCTTAACTCCGAAGAGGCCCGCCAAGAGTGCGAGGGCAACCCCTACAGCCTGCTGCACGTGACCAAGGCCGAGATCGACCTGCCGAAGGGCACCGACGAGCACTCGCCCGAGGTGTACCTCCAGGTGGTGAAGAACTACAACATGTTCAAGGACCTGGGCTGGCTCGTCAAGGACGAGGAGGAGAAGCTCTACGTCTACGCGCAGAGTATGAACCCCACCGACGCCAACGCCAAGTGGCAGTACGGCATCGTGGCCTGCGCCTACAGCGAGGACTACGTGAACAAGGTGATCAAGAAGCACGAGCTCACCCGCAAGGACAAGGAGGAGGACCGCATGAAGCACGTCCGAATCACCAACGCCAATGTGGAGCCCGTCTTCTTCGCATATCCCGCCGTGAAGCGCATTGACGAGATCGTGGCCTCGGTCACCGCGCAAAAGCCCATCTACGACTTCGTGGCCAAGGAGGACGGCTTCGGCCACCGCTTCTGGGTCATCGACGACCGCAAGCTCATCGACGAGCTGGTCGAGCTCTTCGACAAGCAGGTGCCCGCCATGTACATTGCCGACGGCCACCACCGCTCGGCCGCCGCAGCCCTCGTGGGACAGGAGAAGAAGGAGCAGAACCCCGCCCACACCGGCAAGGAGGAGTACAACTACTTCATGACCGTGATTTTCCCCGACAACCAACTGAACGTCATCGACTACAACCGCGTGGTGAAAGATCTCAACGGCCTCAGCGGCAAAGAGTTCTTCGCCAAGCTGGCCGAGAACTTCGACATCGAGTGCATGTGCGACTGCACGAAGGACGGCGGCAAGTGCGAGTGTGAGCTGCCCTGCCACTGCGAGTGCAGCCAGGAGTACAAGCCCGCCAAGCTGCACAACTTCTCCATGTACTTCGAGGGTGTGTGGTACAGCCTCACCGCCAAGCCCGGCACCTACAACGACAACGACCCCATCGGCGTGCTCGACGTCACCATCCTCTCGAACCTGGTGCTCGACAAGGTGCTTGGCATCAAGGATCTCCGCACCGACAAGCGTATCGACTTCGTTGGCGGTATTCGTGGCTTGGGCGAACTGAAGCGCCGCGTTGACAGCGGCGAGATGAAGGTGGCCTTCGCCCTCTACCCCGTCAGCATGAAGCAGATTATCGACATTGCCGACACAGGCAACATCATGCCGCCGAAGACCACGTGGTTCGAGCCCAAGCTCCGCTCCGGCCTCGTCATCCACGAGCTCTGCTAACGCGCACATGCCTGCCTCAGCGCAGGCCTCTCGACCTTGCCCCGCCGCACGCTTGCAATGCGCGGCGGGGTTTCTTTTCTCAGTCCGCCAGCCATCCCTCTGGAGCGTAACAAGGCAATCCGCCGCACATTTTTCTCACTTTTTCGGCCAATGTAAGCAAATTAGTTGTATATTTGCACCATCAATCCGAACCACGCGGATTGACAAACGGATTGTAAACTAAACCATTCAATGGCGATGAAAAACAAATATAGCGACCTGATCAACCAGACATTCGACTTCCCACAGGACGAATTCAGCACCGAGGACGGCGAACTCTTCTTCCACGACATTCCATTGATGGAGATAATAAAGCAGTACGGCACACCGCTAAAAATCACCTACCTGCCAAAGATCAGCCAGCAGATACAACGCGCCAAGCGTCTGTTCAACGTGGCCATAGCCAAAACCGACTACCGGGGCACCTACAACTACTGCTACTGCACCAAAAGCAGCCACTTTGCATTCGTGCTGGAAGAGGCCTTGAAGAACGAGATAAACCTTGAGACCTCCTCGGCCTTCGACATCAACCTGATACAGGAGCTCCACACACAGGGGCTGATTGACAAGAGCAAGGTAATCGTGTGCAACGGCTTCAAAAAGGAGCAATACCTTGAGAACATAGTCAACCTGCACGCCGACGGCTTTCTCAACGTCATACCGGTGCTCGACAACAAGAAGGAGTACTACATGCTCGACCAGATGCTCAATGCGGCGTCGGAGCCCATGTACCTGGGCATACGAGTGGCGTCGGAAGAGGAACCGAAGTTCGACTTCTACACCTCGCGCCTCGGCATACGCTACAACGACATTGTGTCGTTCTACGAGGAGCAGATAAAGCCAAACAGCAAGTTCAAACTGAAGATGCTGCACTTCTTCATCAACACAGGCATCCGCGACACAGCCTACTACTGGAACGAACTGGCAAAGTGCGTCAACGTGTACTGCGACCTGAAGAGAGCCTGCCCGGAGCTCGACTCGCTCAACATCGGTGGCGGGTTCCCGAGCAAGGTGAGCCTCGCGGCGACATACGACTATGAGTACATGGCGGAGGAGATACTTGCCCAGATAAAGAACATCTGCGCGCTGCGCGGAGTGGAGGAGCCTAACATATTCACAGAGTTCGGATCATTCACCGTGGGCGAGAGCGGAGCCACCCTGTACAGCATCCTCGACGAGAAGAAACAGAACGACCGCGAGCTGTGGTACATGATTGACAGTTCGTTCATCACAACCCTCCCCGACACATGGGGCATCAACCAACGGTTCATCATGCTGCCCATCAATCACTGGGATTGCGAGTACCAGCGCGTGTTCCTGGGCGGCCTTACCTGCGACAGCGAGGACTACTACAACGCCGACAGCCATGCCAACGCCATCTTCCTGCCCAAACTGCAGAAGGACGAGCCGCTCTACATAGGGTTCTTCCACACCGGGGCCTATCAGGAAAGCCTGGGCGGCTACGGCGGCATACAACACTGCCTGATTCCGGCACCGAAGCACGTCATAATCGACCGCGACGAAAACGGAGACTACACCACCAAGCTCTTTGCCAAAGAGCAGAGTTACAAGTCGATGCTAAAGATACTGGGCTATTAGTCCAGAAACACCTTGTAGCAACACACACAGAAGCCTGACATCGCCACAACGGTGCCAGGCTTCTCAATAGGCAGAAACAAGGTCAGTAGACCATCAGCTTGCGCACGGTCACGCCCGCCGAGGTCGACAGGCGCAGCATGTATACGCCAGGCCTCAAGCCATCGAGCGGTAGCTGGACGCAGTCGGCGGTGGCATCAAATTCCCTCAACGTCTGTCCCATCTGCCCAAGCAAAGTCACGTGGCGCAGACCGGAGGCCTCGACGGTAACGCTGCCGCTTGCAGGGTTTGGCCTGACGCTGGCCTGCACTGACACAGCGTCATGCACACCGACCTCTATGCCCGGCAGTGCCACAAGGCTGTGCTTGTAGCCCTGCGCGCTGACGCTCAACATGCAGGTGGAAGGCAATGCGGCAAGGCTGTCGGCATCGAAGCCGGAGGGCATGTCGAGGTAAGCATACCCGTCGTCGTATGCGAAGGCCGCACTCTTCAGCTCCATTGTGGACAGGTCAATCATAGCGACGTAGGCCCCAGGCATAGTGGACACAAGCAGCTGGTGCTCGTTGGGTTTGAACATCACCTTGGGGGTGGGCAGGTCAGCGGCACGGCCGAGCCAGGGCATGAGGCTGGGGTCGCCGAAAAGCTCGTATATTTCCCAATAGTAGTCATTGACAGACTGCGTCCACAAACTCGCCGAGCCCGTGCCGACAACAGAAAGCACGCCCGACAGCAACATCTGCCCAGCAGTGTAGGCCTGGCCATAGATTAGCTCGCCATGAGTATGGAACAGGTGGTCATAGGCACCACGGCCGTCCTCAACGTAGTCGAGAGACATGGCGTTTTCCACCGATTCGCGCAGGCCTACCGCCCAGTAGAAGTCCTCGTCCCAGAAGGTGGAGTTTGTGGCGCCGATGTACGCCACGGCACCTGCATTCTCAGTGCGGCGCAGCAAGGCCTCGCCGAAACAGGTCTCGCTGTCGAAATGCGAGCTCAGGCAGCAATTGCCAATCATGAACGACGGCTTGCCGACATTGCTCATGGCAGGGACAATCTGCGTCTGTGTCCAATATCTCACAGTGTCACCCAAGATATTTGACACGGTGAAGCGAGGAATAGACCACTCATTCCAGTCGCCATGGGCACTGTAATTCACCCAGCCCGCACCCTTGTTGTAAAGCGCTATCAAAGCGTCGCGCACAGTGCCGTCATTGCTCGAGCCGGTCACCGTCACCCCCTCGGGAGCTTTTTTGTAGTTGTTTTTGTAGTAGGTGACATCCTTGAAACCGTTGTCAGCATTGACGTAATGGACTGCCAGATAGTCCATGGTGGGGTCTGCGCAACGGTAGGCATTGTCGTAGTAGTCGCTCTGATAGCCCTGATCCATGCCAGCCACCAACACGGCACGACCCAGGTAACTGTCGTCCTCAAACTGGTACTGCTCGTAGTAGAGCGTCTTTTCAATCATGTTGGTCAACTGCGCCACATTCTTGGCTGGCATACGACCCACATAACAATCGGGCAGGTTGTCGTCAGTGAAGGTGGAGAAGTAGTGGTCTGTAATATGGTCGTCGAGCTCATACATATTGGAATGCATTTGGTTGTTGGACGGCAGCTGGCACATGAAGGCAGGCAGCTGCTCATGGTCGCCCACAAGCAGGACGTAGGTAGTGGCCGGCGAGTTGGTGAAGAAAGCCTCGGAGAGGCGCGCGGCCACGGCCTCAGGCGAAGCGCCATTGTCTACAACCATGGTGTCGACAATCATTCCCTGCATACGCTTGAAAGCAACAAAGTCGTCAACCGCCTTGCACCTGAACTGCGACGGCAGCACGATGGTGTAGCGCACAGGGTCGTACCTGGCCAGCAGCGACCATTGCTGTGCATAGAGCCTGTTCATGGCCTTTACGGGGGTGAAAGCCGACGTGTGGAAACGCTGATAATGGTTTGCTGTGAGCGTCGAATCAACACCGACATACTTGATGCTGACCGTGGCACTGCGGCAAATAACGGCCTTTGCCTGCTTATGGCTCACGCTTATGGGCCAAATCCTCACTGTGGCCAGCCTGCGGTCGCGCAAAAGACCCAGCGACTCCACCTCGACAAGTGGGTGCCCATAGAAGCCATCAAAGCCATAGGCTGCTGCGTCGGCCTCCACACTACGACCCACTCGCGGATTCTTGCTGGCCGAAGGCTGCATGGGCGACAAGATGCCAGGCAAGGCAACTGTGTCGTATACGGCATCGGTCACCTGCACTTCAATCCTGTCACAGAATGGTACTTCGATGTACTCACTCCTCATTGGCAGCGCAGGCGCTCCGAGCGAACCTGCCTGCATGTAGCCGTCAATCTTGAACTCCGGCCGCTCGCCGCCAGCAAACTGCACGCGTGGAGTCTGGAGCTGGAAAGTGAGGCCACTCATGTCGTCCTTCTCCACACGCTGCGCGTTGGCAGCAGCGGCAGTCATGGCAAGGACAATGAAAAAAGTCGCGGACTTGTTAATCATAGGTTGAACATTTTCTCGATTGAAGGATTGTGTGCGGTAATTGTAATCATCTCGTGGCGCACAGGGTGCTCGAAGGTGATGGTGTGGGCGTGCAGCGAAATGCTACCGTCGGGGTTGCTGCGCTCTGCACCATACTTCAGGTCACCTTTGATGGGGCAGCCGATATTGGCCAGTTGGCAGCGTATCTGGTGGTGACGCCCGGTGTGCAGGTTGATGTCCAAAAGATGGTAGCCACCCTCACTTACAGCCAGCTCCCGGTATTCAAGCCGCGCCAACTTCGCATTGGGACGACCACTACTAAAGACATAGCTCTTGTTGCGCTCCTCATTCTTTACAAGCCAATTCTCCAATGCACCTTGCGACTGCGGAGGGGCATTGCGAACAACAGCCCAGTAATGTTTCTCAAACTCGCGGGTTCGCACCTTTTCTGCCATACGGCTCAAGGCCTTGCTGGTCTTGGCCAACAGCACCACGCCGCTCACCGGCCTGTCGAGCCTGTGTATGACGCCACAGTACACGTTTCCCTGTTTGCCGTCGCGCTCCTTGAGGAATTCCTTGACAAGCTCGGCCAGTGGCGGGTCGCCCGTCTTGTCGCCTTGCGTAATCTGGCCAGGCAGCTTGTTGATGGCCAGCAGATGATTGTCTTCAAACAGTATCTGGTCGGCAAGCGTCATGGCTGTACGAACAAGGTCAAATAGACGAATACAAAGGGAGTTGCCACCAGCAGACTGTCGAAGCGGTCAAGGAAGCCCCCATGACCAGGCATGATGCTACCGCTGTCTTTCATGCCGACACTGCGCTTGAGCATACTCTCCACGAGGTCGCCAAGTGTGTCAATCACACTGCATATCAATCCCAATGCCAACCAATGCACACGCGCTATCCCCGCATTGAATAGAGGGCCGACGAACCAAGCCACCAGCAAGGTTACAACAATACCGGTGGCTGTACCCTCCCACGTCTTGCCTGGAGAGTGGCGCGGCCACATCTTGTGCTTGCCGTAGACAGAGCCACCCATGTAAGCGCCGTTGTCGTTCATCCACACCATAATGAGCACCATCACAAGTGCATTGTGGTTGAAATGCAACCATGGCATCAACGCCAGTGGTATCGCCGCATAGAGCATCGGAACCACGGTGTAGGCTGCGTCACGGAATGGCTGCTCGCTGTGCTGCCACAGCTGCACTATGGCAGACACGGCAAAAAGCATGGGGAAAACAGTGTAGGCTATCCATGTGAGCGCAAAGCCATTGCCAGCGTTGAGCACTGGCACCAGCGCCACCAACAGCATAGTTCCTACTGTATAGACGTAACCCAATGGTCTGCACGGCGTTGATCCCTGCTTGCCCACAATGCGGAAAAACTCAAACGTGCACCCACAGGCAACAAACAGCAGGAAGGCTGTAAGAATCAGCCCACCCGCAAGCCTGTTATTGAGTAACTGTCCGCTGTAGATGCAGCCAAGGAACAATGCCACATATACTACCGCGCTGACTGTGCGGACCCAAAAATTCTTCATACCTCCTCAAAGTCTTGTGCCTCGCCGTCTTCATGCACTGACGGATCTTCATCCTCTTCGGAGGCGGGCTCGGCCGGAGCCTCACTCTCCCATGGGCGCGGGCCGTAGATGCGTTCCAGGTCATCGCGGAACAACACCTCCTTTTCATACAACTGCGACGCCAACTCGTCAAGCTGTTCGCGGTGGGTGGTCAGCAGTTCCTTGGCCTTGCTGTATGCCTCCTCCACCATACGCCTCACCTCGGCGTCAATTGCCTCGGCTGTCTTCTCGCTGAATGGCTTGGTCAGTCCCCAATCGCTCTGGCCTGTCGAGTCGTAGAAACTGATGTTGCCTATGGCGGGGCTCATGCCATAGTAAGTCACCAAAGCCTGTGCCATCTTGGTGGCGCGCTCAATGTCGTTCAGCGCACCTGTGCTTATTTTCCCATAAACAATCTCCTCCGAGGCACGACCCGCCATGAGGCTGGTCATCTCGTCGAACATCTGCTCATAGGTGGTAATCTGGCGCTCCTCCGGCAGGTACCACGCCGCGCCAAGAGCTTTGCCGCGCGGCACAATGGTGACCTTCACGAGCGGATTGGCCCACCGCAGCAGCCAACTTACCGAGGCATGGCCGCTCTCGTGGTATGCAATGGTATGCTTCTCTTGGTCGGTCAGCACTTTGGTGCGTTTCTCCAAACCACCCACAATGCGGTCTACAGCATCGAGGAAATCCTGTTTCTCCACCACCGACTTGTTGCGTCTGGCGGCACAGAGGGCTGCCTCGTTGCACACATTGGCTATGTCAGCTCCACTGAAGCCCGGTGTCTGCTTGGCCAGGAAGTCACGGTCCACGTAGGCCTCGCTGCCTTTGTCCTTGTTGAGTTTGAGATTGCGCATGTGCACCGCGAAGATGGCTTTGCGCTCCTCGAGGTCGGGCAACTCAACATATATTTGCCTGTCGAAACGCCCGGCGCGCAGCAGTGCCTTGTCGAGCACATCGGCACGGTTGGTGGCGGCCAGCACAATGACGTTGGTGGTGCTCGAGAAGCCGTCCATTTCGGTGAGCAGCTGGTTGAGGGTATTCTCCCGCTCGTCGTTGCCGCCGGTGATACCGCCCTTGCCTCGGGCACGCCCCACGGCATCAATCTCGTCTATAAAGATGATGCAGGGGCTCTTCTTCTTCGCCTCCTCAAAGAGGCCACGCACGCGCGACGCGCCAACGCCGACGAACATCTCGACAAAATCCGAACCGCTCATCGAGAAGAACGGCACACCCGCCTCGCCAGCCACAGCCTTGGCCAGCAGGGTCTTGCCGGTGCCTGGAGGACCCACGAGGAGCACGCCTTTCGGAATCTTGCCGCCGAGGTCGGTGTAGCGCTTGGGGTTCTTGAGGAAGTCAACAACCTCCATCACCTCTTCCTTGGCTCCAGCCAGTCCGGCCACATCCTTGAACGTCACGTTTACCTGCTTGGTGGCGTCATACTGCTTGGCCTTCGAGCCGCCGAAGCCGAACATGCCACCCAATCCGCCACCGTTTTCACCGCCCATCTGCTTGCGGCTCACCGCACCCATTATCCAGAAGAACAGCATGAAGATAATCAGCGGGCCGAACCACACCGCCAGCTCGCGCCACGTATTGGACCGTGTCTCTATCTTATAGCTGATGTGCTTGCCGGTACGCGCCTCGACAATGGCCAGCTCCTTGTCGAAATGCTCCAAGTTGCCTATATTGTACACGTAGAAGCCCACCGGTCCCTGGTTGCCGGTGATGTTGCGGCTGACGATGTCGCGGAAGGCCGCAGTGTCGCGCCTCACCACCTCGGGCTTGATGCGTATCTGCGCCACCTGCTGGTTCACCACCGTGATGCTTTCGTATTGCTCATGCTCAAGTATCGGTTCCAGCCGTTCCCACGTGATGTCTTTCTTCATCGAGCCGCCACCACGGTTGCCGAAGAAGGTGAAGGCCAACGCCACCATGATGGCGATGTAGACGAAATACATCACGCGGCTGCCCTTGGGCTTTTTTTGCCGCTGTGGCTGGGGGTTAGGTTGCTGTGCCATGTCGAGCTACTGTTTATCTGTTGTGTAGACCGGGAGCTCGTCGCCGTCGCTCCAAAGGTCGTCGAGCCTGTAGAAAGCACGTTTCTCACGCTGGAAGATGTGCACCACCACGTCGAAGTAGTCCATCAGTATCCACTCCGCGTTCTGGTAGCCTTCCACCTTGTGGGGGTTGAGGCCGGTGGCTCCCTTCACGGCCTCGTGCACGGCGTCGCTCAACGCCCCGACGTGGCTTGGCACATTGCCGCTTGCAATCACGAAAAACTCGGCCGGCGCGCCCTGCACCTTGCGCAGGTCGAGGATGCGCACCTCCTCGGCCTTTTTGGCGTCGAGGGCCTGCGCTGCAACGCGTGCCAGTATTGTCGATTCCTTCTCTTGTCTGTCCATTGTATTGTTTGCGTTCTTTCTGTCTATTCTGTAATCAGGCAGGCCTTCAGGCACCTGCCGCCGCCTCGCTCACCAAGCTCCACACGCACGTGCCTCGCGGGCAACAGCGGCTCTATCTTCTCCGTCCACTCTGTGAAACAGTAGCACCCGCTGTAGAAGTACTCCTCGTAGCCTATGTCGTAAGCCTCGGCCATCGTCTTCATGCGGTAGAAGTCGAAGTGGTAGACCGGCGCACCGTCGTGCCCCGAGTACTCGTTCACTATGGCGAAGGTGGGGCTGCACACAGTGTCCTCCACCCCCAGCGCGGCGCACATTTCCTTAATCAGCGTGGTCTTCCCCACCCCCATCTTGCCAAAGAAGGCGAAGAAGCGCTCGTCGGCAAAGGTGTGCAGCAAATTCCGTGCCACCTCGGGCAGGGCGTCTATCGTGAAGTCAACCGTCAAGTCTGCCGCCATGATCCTGTCTCCACTCACGTCAACGGCGCAGCCTGTCGGCGGCACGCACCTTGGCCTCGTCTTTCTTTATTCCACGGTGTGCCAGCACCAGGAACACCAGCGACACTATCGGCGCATAGGCCCCGACGAACCACGTGACCTGCAGGTCGGAGGCCGACATCTGCCGCAGCACAATCTTGCCGTAGGCGTCGACTGCCCAGAAGAAGAGCAGGAACACCAGCACGACATTGAGCAGGAAGCCCACGGCCACCACGCGCATCTGCCGCACACGGTTGCCGTAGAGGAATATGCTCACCACGGCCAGCACTATCACCAGCGAGGCCAGCACAGACAGCGGCCAGGTGCGGAAACCGCTCATGCGCTGTCCGTACTCCACCACCGGGCTTTGCTGCAGCATCTGGTTCATCATCTCCGGGCTGTCCTTTGCCACGAGGTCGAGGCGGGCCTGCACCTGCTGGCCGCCCGACGCCACCACGGCATGGTACTCGGCCACCGGGAACATGAACATCAGCGCCACGCAGCACGCCGCCAGCACCAGCCAAAAACTTTGTATTCTCTGTATCATAGTCAGCAATCTTTTGTTCGTTTCACTCAAACCCGAGCCCGCGCACCGAGCGTCCTTTGCCTGTCACCACGCCCTGCTTCAGCAGCATGAAGCCGGGGTTGCCGCGCAGCATGGCCTTGATGGCGGTGTCGTCGGCGAAGTAGTAGTCGAGCCCCGCCATCGAGTGCTCGTAGAGCCAGGCCTGCACCTCCTCCGGCAGGGCCGAGATGAGGAGCAGGGCTCTGTAGCCGTTCTCCTCGGCGGCGGCCATGGCCGCGCGCATCGAGGCCGCGCCGCGCTCGTCAATCTTCTCCAGCCTGTAGGCCGTCATCACCAGCACCCCGTCGGGCGAGAGCAGCACCTCGGCGGCACAATCCTCGCCGTCGAGGTCGGTCATGCCGAAGCCTTCGGGCACTATCTCGACCGGGCTGTCGGTGCGCGACGAGAGCACCTCCCACACATCAAAGTCGCGATACTCCTCCGGCACCTCGTTCCAGCCACCGTTGGCGTAGGCCACATCTTTCACCTCACCGGTGGTCTTGTGCTTCAGTATCATGTGGTTCATGGCCTCCTTCTCCACAGCCACCACGTTGCCCTTCTTCCATGGGCGGAAGTCGATGACCGGCTCGTGGCGCGTGTTGTAGAGCTCGAACAGCAGCATCGCCGCCACGGCGCCGATGAGAATCAGGCCGTCGCGCTCGAAGCGGCGCTTGCGGCGCAGGTTGCGCGTGAGCACAATCCACACCGTTGGCACGTCGAGGGCTATGTTCTTCCAGAACGTCTGCCAGTTTGTCAGCTTGATGGCGTCGCCGAAGCAGCCGCAGTCGCTCACCTTGTTGGTCAGCGCGTCGAAGAACGTGGTGACCGTGAAAAACGACATCAGCACCAGCAGCGACCATGCCGACAGGCGGCGGTAGGCGTTGGCGATGAGCAGCACGCCCACCACAAACTCGGCACAGATGAGAGCCGTGCTGAGCGTGCCGGCCAAAGGCAGCGCCCAGTCGAAGGTGATGCCGCCCAGGCTCCACACCTGCATGTATTCCTGCACCTTGAACGTGGTGCCCATCGGGTCGACCCCTTTCACGAAACTGGAGAAGAGGAAAACCAGCCCCACCACCCAGCGGGCAATGACATTCAGCGAATAGGCCAGGCTGTTGCGTCCGTTCATACCGCAGCCTCCTTCCCGTCGTCCGCCGTGCGCACCAGGCAGAAAAGGGCGTAGTTCACAATGTCGCGGTAGCCGCCCTCCACGCCCTCGCTCACCTCGGTGCGGCCTCCGTTGTCCTCAATCTGTTTTATTCTCATAAGCTTCATCAGCATCATGTCAACCATCGACCCCACACGCATCTGCCTCCAGGCCTCGCCGTAGTCGTGGTTCTTGGCCATCATGAGGTCGAGCGTGGCGGCCATCTGCTGGTCGTACAGCTCCATGGCACGGTCCAGCGGCAGCTCCATCGGCTCGCCGTCGTCCAGCGTGCCCTGCACCAGGGCCATCACCGCGTAGTTCACGATGGCCACCAGCTCGCCGCGCAGCGAGTCGCCCACGCGGTTCTCGCCGCTCTCCTGCACGCTCCTGATGCGCCTGGCCTTGATGAGTATCTGGTCGGTGAGCGACGGCAGGCGCAGCACACGCCACGCCGTGCCGTAGTCGCGCGTCTTGCCCTCGAAGAGCGAGCGGCAGCAAGCCGCCTCGCGCTCCACCTCGAGCCGCGTCCTGTCGTTTTGCATCTCCTTGTCCATAATCATTCACACACAACGGCCGCCAGCCCGATATATTGCGCCGACCGGAAATAATTTTCGGGCATCGGCGCGCCGCGCCGCCTCCCTGCCGCGCGGCAGGACAGTGTGTTCCTCGATTGTTCTTCGATTGTTCTCCGATTGTTCTTCGAATGCAAATCGAAGAACAATCGGAGAACAATCGAAGAACAATCGAAGAACAGACGGCCCTGACATTGCCTTGATACCCCGTGCAGCTGGTTTTCAATATATTACAAGCAACAACACTCTACAATCATCTGTTAATCACCCATATAGCAGGGGTGATTTTTATGCTACGGGAGCCGCTCCGCACGGTGCCAGCTGGGCGATGCCAGCCGTGCGGACGGAGGCACATTTTTTGGACGCAGGCGGCGTTGAAAAAGAAAAAATGTGTATCTTTGTAGTTTGAACACATAGGCCTCTGCGGCTTCAACACATAAAAACACAGCATATTATGGAAGAGAACACCAATGCGGGAAGGCAATTGAATTTCCTTGAGGAGATTATCGAGAGCGATTTGAACGAGGGCAGGCACACCTCAATACAGACTCGTTTTCCACCCGAGCCCAACGGCTATCTGCACATAGGCCACGCGAAGTCGATATGCATCAACTTCGGCCTGGCGAAGAAGTACGGCGGCAAGACCAACCTGCGCTTCGACGACACCAACCCTGTGAAGGAGGACACCGAATATGTGGACTCGATACAGGAGGACATCCACTGGCTGGGTTTCGACTGGGCGGAGATGCACTATGCCAGCGACTACTTCGAGCAGCTCTACGAGTGGGCCGAGCTGATGATAGAGAAAGGGATGGCCTATGTGGACGACCAGACGCTCGACGAGATACGCGCCGGCCGCGGCACGGTGACCACCCCCGGCACCGACAGCCCCTACCGCAACCGCTCGGTGGCGGAAAACCTCGACCTCTTCCGCCGTATGCGTGCGGGCGAGTTTGAGGACGGCAGCAAGGTGCTGCGTGCCAAGATCAGCATGAGCCACCCCAACATGATGTTCCGCGACCCGATCATGTACCGCATCCTCCATGCCCACCACCACCGCACGGGCGACAAGTGGTGCATCTACCCGATGTACGACTACGCCCACGGACAGAGCGACTCCATCGAGCATATCACCCACAGCATTTGCACCCTTGAGTTCGACATTCACCGTCCGCTCTACGACTGGTTTATTGAGCAGCTGGGCATTTGGCCGTCGCATCAGTACGAGTTTGCCCGGCTCAACATCAATTATACGGTGATGAGCAAGCGCAAACTGCTGCAACTGGTTAAGGAGGGCTACGTCAGTGGATGGGACGATCCGCGCATGCCTACCATCTGCGGCTTCCGTCGGCGTGGCTATACGCCCGAGAGCATACGCGCCTTCTGCGAGCGCATCGGCGTGGCCAAGCGCGACAATATCATCGACTACGGCCTGCTGGAATTCTCGCTGCGCGAGCATCTGAACCGCGTGGCACAGCGGCGTATGGCGGTGCTCGACCCCGTGAAGGTGGTGATCGACAACTACCCCGAGGGACAAACCGAAATGCTGACGGCGGTGAACAACCCCGAGTGCGCCGACGACGGCACGCGCGAGGTGCCTTTCGGTCGCGAACTCTACATCGAGCGCGACGACTTTATGGAGGTGGCTCCCAAGAAATATTTCCGTATGGCGATTGGGCAGGAGGTGCGGCTGCGCTATGCCTACTTCGTTACGGCACAGAGCGTAGAGAAAGATGCCGACGGACGCATCACCTGCATCCACTGCACTTACGACCCCGCCACGCGCGGTGGCGATGCCCCCGACGGGCGCAAGGTGAAGGGCACCATCCATTGGGTCAGCGCCGACCACGCCATCGATGCCGAGGTGCGCCTCTTCGACCGCCTCTTCGCCACCGAAGCGCCCGACGATGTGGAGGAGGGGCACACCTTCCTCGAGAACCTCAACCCGCAGTCGCTCAATGTAGTGACAGCCAAGTGCGAGCCCGCCCTGCGCGAAGGCGACAATGGGCGCTTTGCCGACGGCATAGAGCGTTACCAGTTTGAGCGGATGGGCTATTTCTGCGTCGACCGCGACAGCACGCCCGACCACCTGGTCTTCAACCGTAGCTGCACCCTCAAGGACAGCTGGGCAAAGGTGAAGTAACCCCGGCGATAAGGGATTATAGATAAGCGATGCCTTGTGCCATAGGTAGGTATATGGTGCAAGGCATCGCTTTTGTGTGCTGCTTGACAACGACATATTTATGCCGTCTTCCGCATGGCAACACGTAGGGAGAGCGTGTGGCGTGATGTTTTTTTCGTCGCACAAGTAATAAATCAGGGATGTTGGCGTTGTACTGCTAAAAAGAATACCCATTATGGCGACAAGACAGATAACAGCACAGATACCAGCAGCCTACTACGAAACGGTGGTGACAATGTTCAAGGGGTTGGGAATAAGTTATACCGAGAGTGGACATAAGGCAAAGTCTGCCCCCGAACCCGACACGAAGGAGTATGTCCTCGACAGCATCTGCCGCGGTATGCAGGAAGTGAGATTGTGGGAGCAGGGGAAGTTGCAACTCAAAAGTGCGGAGGAACTGCTGAATGAGTTGTAGGATAGAGTATCTGCCAGAGTTTGAGCGGGAGTTGCGTCGCCTGGCCAAGCGCTATCGTTCAATCAAAGATGATTACGCCCAGTTGCTGCAAGACCTCCAAGCCAACCCCTCCAAGGGTGTGGACATGGGCGACGGCATCCGAAAAGTGCGTATGGCCATCAGTTCGAAAGGCAAGGGCAAGAGTGCTGGCGCGAGGGTGATCACTTACAATGTAATCACACGTGCGGAGGAAGGGCGTGTGGTGTTGGTGACCATCTACGACAAGTCTGAACTGGGAAGCATCACAAAGCGTGAGATTGTGGAACGGCTGCACTCGGCAGGATTGAAAAAATAGACAACGACTACTAAAAAACGCAAATATGAATATCTCTTTCGATTGGCTGAAAGAATATGTGGAACTGGGCGATATGACGCCTGCACAGCTGGACGACTTGCTCACCTTCAGTGGCCTGGAGGTTGACGGAATGGAGAAGGTGGAGAGTGTGCGCGGCGGGTTGGAGCATGTTGTGATTGCACAAGTGCTGACGTGTGAGCCTCATCCCGACAGTGACCATCTGCACCTGACAACAGTTGACGTGGGTGGCGAGCGCCCGCTGAACATCGTGTGCGGCGCGCCCAACGTCGCTGCCGGACAGAAGGTGGTGTGCGCACAGATAGGAACAAAGATATACACTTCCGACACCGAGTTCTACGAAATAAAGAAAGGAAAGCTGCGCGGTGCGGTCAGCGAGGGTATGCTCTGCGCTGCCGACGAACTGCAGCTTGGCTCTGACCACGCCGGCATCATGGTGCTGCCAGACGATGCCCCGGTCGGGATGCCCGCCAAGGAGTACTTCCATCTGGATGATGACTATGTGCTCGATGTGGCCATCACAGCCAACCGCATGGACGCTTGCTCGCACATAGGAGTGGCGCGTGACGTGGTGGCGGTGCGCAATACCCGCGAGGGCAAACAAATGGACCTGCTCATTCCGGTAGATATTGACGACCTCATCCCAGCAGCAAGCGGCTCGCCGGTAAGGGTCACGGTCGAGGAGCCCGACCTATGCCCGCGCTATACGGGCATCACCCTGCGTGGGGTGGAGGTGAAGGACAGCCCGGAATGGCTGCAGAAACGCCTGCGCACCGTTGGACTGCGCCCCATCAACAACGTGGTTGACGTGACCAACTTTGTGCTGATGGAGGTGGGTCAGCCACTGCACGCCTTCGACGCAGACAAGATTGATGGCGGCCATGTCATCGTGCGCCGTCTGCTGCAAGGCACCAAGTTCACCACACTCGACGGAGTGGAACGCGAGCTTGACCAGCGCGACTTGATGATATGCAACGAGAACGAAGGCATGTGCATAGCGGGTGTATTCGGCGGACAAAAGAGCGGCGTCACCAGCGAGACCAAGAATATCTTCATAGAGAGCGCATACTTCAACCCGGTAAGCATACGCAAGACCTCGCAGCGCCACGGCCTGAAAACCGACGCCAGCTACCGCTACGAGCGCGGCTGCGACCCCAACATCACCGAGTGGGCTCTGCGCCGTGCCGTGAGCCTAATACGCCAGGTGGCAGGCGGCGAAGTGTGCGGCGAGATGGTGGACATCTATCCACAGAAGATAGAGCCAGCCGTGGTTGAGGTGAACTTCCGACGCATGTTCGACCTAATCGGCAAAGACATTCCGCTCGAGGCGGTGCGCACAGCCCTCACGTCGCTTGACATCAAGATAGACCGAGAGGACTCCGAAGGAATGACCCTGCGAGTGCCCACAATGAAGTGCGACGTCACCCGCGAGTGCGACATTGTGGAGGAAGTGATGCGTATATATGGATACAACAACATCACCTTCGACGAGAGGCTCAACAGTTGCCTCTCCTACGGCAGCAAGCCAAACCCACTGAAGCTCAAGAACGCGGTGAGCGACTACCTGAGCGACAACGGCTTCAGTGAGGTGATGAACAACTCGCTCACCAAGAGCGAATACTACGACGGCAACGCCGATTTCCCAGCCGAGCGGTGCGTGCAGATTATCAACCCGCTTTCCAAGGAACTGAACGTCATGCGGCAGACGCTACTATACAGCGGGCTGGAGGTAATCGCGCGCAACCTGAACTACAAACTGCCCAACCAGCGCATCTACGAATTCGGCCGCACCTACTCCAAGACCGACCTTTACGCCCAGGACGACCAGCCTGTGACCAAGCGCTTCTGCGAGACACAGCGCCTTGCCATGTTCGTCACTGGAAAGATGCTGCCAGAGAACTGGAAGATGGCCAGCCCCGACGCCGACTTCTACTGGCTCAAAGCCTACCTTACCAACATTCTTCGCCGTATGCGCGTCAACATGAGCCGTGTAGAGGTGATGCCCACCACCCTGCAGTGCATGGCCGAGGGCCTGGACCTGGTGATGCGCGACAGCAAAAAGCGCCTCGGCAGCATAGGCCGCCTGCGCCGCGACGTGCTGAAGAAGATGGACATAAAGCAGGAGGTGTGCTACGCCGAGCTCGACTGGGACTTGATGCTCAAGCACTACCCCAGCAAGGAGGTAAAGTACGAGGAGGTGGCCCGCTTCCCGGAGGTGCGCCGCGACCTGGCCCTGGTGCTCGACCGCAAGGTGACCTTTGCCGAGGTGGAGCGCGTGGCCATGCAGACCGAGAAGAAGCTGCTCAAGGCAGTGAGTCTCTTCGATGTTTACGAGGGCAAAGGAATCACCGAGGGCATGAAGAGTTACGCCGTGAGTTTCACCCTGCAGGACAAGGACAAAACCCTTGCCGACAAGCAGATTGAGGCCACCATGGCCAAACTGCAAAAGGCACTTGAGACGCAGCTCGGGGCAAGGATAAGAGGCTGATCCACGGCAGTATGCCAACCGAAAAAGCAGGGGCGCCGACCACGGCTGCCCCTGCTTTTTTTGCTTCTTTCTGCCGAAGCGGCGTCAGCGGATGAAGTTGGTATAGGTGACTTCCTCGGCCGCCGGCAGGCCGTTGCGCTCGCGCTCGGCGGCTATAGCCCGGATGAGGAAAGCCATGTTGCGGCCAAGTATGCGCATACACTGCACCCCCTCCTCGTCGCGCATCACGTCCTCGCGCGAGTAGCCGTGCACCATGTTCCAATAGCGGCTGCTGGCCACAGGCATCTCATTGATGGTAAAGTATTTGTTCAGCTGGTCGAAAGTGGCCGTTGTGCCAGCCCTGCGGGCAGAGACCACCGCCGCGCCGACCTTCATGCGCTTGCTGAAAGGGGTGGAGAAGAAAAGGCGGTCGAGAAAATTGGTCAGTGTGCCGTTTGCGGAGGCATAGTAGACAGGCGACCCCACCACCACGCCGTCGGCCTGCTCGAGCAGCGGGGCAGTCTCGTTCACCAGGTCGTCGAAAACGCAGCTGCCTTTCTCCGCGCACTTGTAGCAGGCTATGCAGCCACGGATGTCCTTGTTGCCTACGTGCACGATGCGGGTGTCGATGCCCTCGTCGTTCAAGGTGCCGGCCACAACCTCGAGGGCCGTCTGCGTGCAGCCGTCCTTGCCGTGGGGGCTGCCGTTGATTAAAAGTACATTGCTCATAATGTATGTGTATTAGGATTAATGCAGGCTGCAGTCACTGCCATGCCGCGCCTGTCGCGTCTTTCATCAACGCGTGGATTGCTCCAAATATTTTGCATCGAGAGCGGCGGCTGAAAAAAAATTTGCATATGTCAAAACAAAGTCGTATATTTGCAAACAGGAATGCAGGCACGTGGGGCACCGCAAGTGGCTGTCAACAAGCACTGTTCTTCGATTGATGTCCGATTGTTCTTCGATTGTTCTTCGATTTGAAATCGAAGAACAATCGAAGAACAATCGGACATCAATCGAAGAACAGACGGTGTTGACACGGTGTCAATGCCGACTGGAAGATGATTTTAACACCAAAAACTCAAAAAATATGGCAAAAGGAAAAGCAAGAGGAATCATGGTCGAGGGCAGTGTGCGCTCGGCTGGAATGACGTTCTACACGAAGCAGGGGCGCACTGTGGTGCGCACCTCGAAAAGCTCGCAGCCGAGGCGCAACTCGCGCGCGCAGTTCATTGGCCGCCAGCGCATGAAGCACTGCGTGTCGCTGTGGCACGAGTTGTACGGGTGCAATCCCACGTTTGCCGGAGGCCGCAGTCCCTACACGCGCTTCATGTCGCTTTCGGCACAGCTGCCCGCAGTGTTCCTGCCGCAGGACGGCAAGCTCGGCGAGGCCACGTTGCTGCTGCCCGGCACGCCGGTGAGCGAGGGCTCGCTGCCCGCCGTCGGAGCCAAACTGGGTGAGGCCGGGGGCAATCCGGCGCTGGTCACCTCGCTGCGTCCAGGGACGCTGGGACGCGACGAGCGGCTGTGGCTCTACACCTTCCGCCAGACGGTAGAAAGGCAGACCCCCAAGGTGAGGATCACCAAGGAGGAACTTCCAAAGAAAGCGCTGGTGACGGTGGATGGCGCGCTGGCCATGGTCGACGACCGTTTTGCCGACGATGATTGCGGCTGGGCCATAGTGAGAACACTTGACGACAACTGCTCCACCGAGAGCGTGGTCACCCGCTGCACTCTCTACCAGAGCTTCACCACCGAGGAGGCCCTGCAGGCGGCTGCCGCCTCCTATGGCGGGCTCACCGGCGAGGATGCCGGACGCAGGGGCTGAAGCCCACACCGACGCGCCATGGTCGACTCAATGACCCCGGAGCAGCGCCACCGCTGCATGTCGAGCATACGCAGCAAGGACACGCGTCCTGAACTGGCGGTGCGGCGGTGGCTGTGGGCTCACGGCTACCGCTACCGCCTTAACGTTGGCTCAGTGCCGGGCAAGCCAGACATCGTCATGCGGCGCTACCGCACGGCAATATTCGTCAACGGCTGCTTTTGGCACGGACATGGGCTCGCCGACACCGGCGAGGGAGGCGAGATGGCCGATTCGGCCTGCTGCCGCGTACCACGGTCGAACCGAGAGTTCTGGCTGGGCAAGCTGCGCCGCAACCGGGAGCGCGACGAGCACACGTGGAGCCTGCTCCGCGAGAACGGATGGCAGGTGGTTGTGGTGTGGGAATGCCAGTTGAAGCCAGCAAGCCGCATGGAGGCCACCATGCGCCGGGTGGAGTTGATGCTCAACGAAAGGCTGCTCGACAGCTTCCGCCCCGCAGCACCCCGCCCCTACCCTACCAACGAGGAGCCGCCACTGCCACTGGCCGCCGAGGATGCGCCCACGCCCACCACAGGCGGCCACTGAACAAAGAAAGCCAGGCTGAGAAGGCAGCCTGGCTTTGTTGTTTGCACGTGCGAGGGCGTCAGAGCGCGTAGCCCACGCCGACGAAGAGGTTGTTCACCTTCTCGGTGGTGTTATCGCTGGTGGTGCGGTCCATCATACCGAGCTGGTAGCCCACTTGCAGACGGAAAGACTGGTACTGCACGCCGAGGCCGAAGGTGACGAACATGTTGAAGTGGCTCCGAAGCGGATTGTCGCCCTCATAGTAGTCGAACAAGGGGTCGGAGTGGTCGTCTTCGTTAAACCATGCGTTGAAGGTCTTGGTCAGGCCATAGGTGAAGTTCGGGCCGACGAAGGCAAACATGGCAAAGTCGTTGCTGAAGTCGTACTTGTAGTTGATCATCACGGGGATGGTGACAGCCTGCTCCACGCTGCTGGTGTGGGTGGTCAGACTACCGAAGGTGGTCTCAGTGCCGTGCCCCAGACGCTGGTAGTAGAGTCCGGGAGCCACACCGAGGTTGGCGGTCAGAGGCAGGTTGTAGCTGGCGCCGATGAAGAAGCCGGCCATGCTGGTGTCGCGGTCAGTGTAGGTTCCGATTCTGGTTTGCGGGCCAGTGAAGGTCTTGCTCTGGTTGGCGAAGCCTGCGTTGATGCTGAGCTGTGCCTTTGCGTTGCCAGCGAAAAGCATCGCTGCGGCCAACGCTGCAATGGTGAGTACTTTTTTCATTGTGTTTGTTATTGAGTATTATTCTATTTCTCGAGGCGGATGCGGGCGTCGACGGCGGTGACGTAGCGCGGGTTGCCAAGGAGCGGGTTGAGGTCCATCTCGGCAATCTCCGGGGCGGCCTGCACCAAAGCGCTGACGCGGGCAATTTGGTCGGCATAGAGGTCGAGGTTCACACCTTCCTGTCCGCGCACGCCCTGCAGAATCTTGTAGCCCTTGAGCTGGGTGAGCATCTGCTTGGCCTCTTCGGCGGTGATAGGTGCCAAGGCGCTCTGCACGTCCTTGAGCACCTCGATGAAAATGCCGCCCAGGCCAAAGAATATCTGGTGGCCGAACTTCGGGTCGCGGATGGCGCCAATATACACGTCAGTACCGTCGAGCATGGGATACATCTCCACGGCATAGGTCTCCGGGATGACGATGAGGCGGTCGAACTCGCGGGCCACGGTGTCGAGATCCTTCACACCGAGAGTCACGCCGCCGACATCGCTCTTGTGCAGCGGGCCTACGACTTTCATCACCAGCGGCACATCCTTCGAGCAGCCCACCTCGCGGGCGAAGGCCAAGGCATCCTCTTTCTTGGAGACTTCGACGCTCTTCTTGCGGCTGATGCCGGCGGCGTCGAGAAGTTCGTTGTAGTCACTTATCTCCATGTAGCCGTCCTTGCAGCGTTCCACGGTGCGGCGAATGCGCTCCACGTCGATGGCGGGCTGCTCCACATGCTCGGGCTGCGGCTTGGGTGTATTGTAGACCTTGCAGAGGGCATTGCCAAGGACACACTCCTCAGGGAAGTTAATGCGGCCCTTGGCAATAAACTCCTCAATCTCCTCCTTCACATTGATAATGCTCGGCAGCACGGGGAAGATGGGTTTCTTGCAGGTTTTCATCTTCTCGTCAAGCAGGGCATATACCTCGCGGTTGCTGAACAGTCCGGGGCTGCCAAAAATCACCACAGAGAAGTCGATGTCGGTGTAGTCGTTCTCGACAGCGTCAATGATGTAGCCCAACTGCTCGGCGGTGCCGGTGGCCAGGAAGTCGATGGGGTTGCCCACGCTGCTGCCGGCAAAAAGCTTGGAGAGAAGGGCGGGGCTGGCTGGGTGTTCCTTGAGGCTGGGCACCTCCATACCACCGTTGCTGAGCACGTCGGTGAGCATTACGGCCGGGCCGCCGGCATGGGTGATTACGGCACAACGCTTGCCCTGCAACTCAGGGTGCATGAAGACGGCGCATACGGTGGTGAGTTCCTGACGGTTCTGGCAGCGCACTATTCCTGCTTTGCGGAAGAGGGCGTCGACAGCGGCGTCGTTGGTTGCCAGAGCACCAGTGTGGCTGCTGGCTGCGCGGCTACCTGCCGCGCTACCGCCGCTCTTGATGGCGGCAATGTGGCAACCTTTGGCGATGAGGCTGCGGCTGTGCTTGAGCAAACGCTGCGGGTCGCCAATCTTCTCCATGTAGAGCATGATGACGCGGCTGGAATGCTCGGGATCGAAAGTCTCGTCAAGGTGTTCAAGCACATCCTCTATACCAAGCTGTGCGCTGTTGCCAACTGCCCACACACTGTTGAACTTTAGGCCATTGCTCATGCCGTACTCCTTGATGAACACAGCAGTGGCACCACTGCCAGTGATGAAGTCGACACCCTTCGGGTCGAGTTTGGGTATGGGGGCGTCGAAGCATCCGCTGTAGTTCGTGTTGAGGAAGCCAGTGCAGTTGGGACCGATGAGAGAGCCTCCAACACTGTTGATGGTCTCAACAATGTGCCTCTCTATGGCCGCGCCCTCCTCATTCTCCTCCGAGAAGCCTGCGCTCACAATGATGAATCCCTTCGTGCCCTTCTCCTTTGCCAGCACGTCGACAGTCTGCGCACAGAATTTGGCTGCAATGCAAAGGATGGCGCAGTCCACCTGCGGCAAGTCTTCCACCTTGGCACAGCACTTCACGCCCTGCACCTCAGTCTCCTTGGGGTTGACGGCATATACCGTGCCATTGAAGGGGCTGTGCAACAGGTTCCACAAGGCCTTGCCGCCTGGCTTATGTACATCGGACGACGCACCGCACACCACGATGCTCCGAGGGTTAAGTAGTTCTTTTGCTATCATATGTCTGTTATTGAGTTATCTCGTAAATTCAAGCCTTTCGGCACGTGAACTCGCGCTGTCGTCACCATTCACCCACACACGCTCCACCCTGGAATGGAAGGTCTGTCCCTCAAGCGGGCTCCAGCCACATTTGTAGAGCAGAGTTTCCTTGCTCACTGTCTGTTCCACCCCTGGGCGTACCAGCACAAGGTCGGCCTTGCTTCCTTTGCGGATGAAGCCCCTGTCTTTGATGCCGAAAAGCAAGGCCGGAGCATGGCACATCTTGTCCACAATCATGGTCAGTTGCTCAAAGTCCACACCGCCAGCCAGCAGCGACTGCGAGGTGCATCCTCGCCAGCGTGTCCAGTCTACACCGAACACAGACTCCAGCATCATTACCAGGGAATGCTGCACCGAGGGTATGCCGCTTGGCGCATCGAAGTATGGGCGAGCCTTTGCCTCGGCAGTGTGCGGCGCATGGTCGGTGGCTATGGTGTCTATCAGTCCGTCGGCAAGCGCTGCCCATAGTGCAAGACGGTCGTCATTGCTTTTGATAGCCGGGTTGCACTTGATACGGTTGCCAAGCGTCGCGTAGTCGCGGTCGTCGAAAAAGAGATGGTTGGGGGTTACCTCGGCAGTGATGAGCTTGTTCTTAAGGTCGAAGTTGCTGAGCAAGCTCAACTCGGTGGCTGTACTCAAATGAGCCACATGCAGGCGTGTGCCAAAGCGTCTGGCGCGCTCCACAGCATGGTACGTCGAGAGGAAACAGGCCTCACTGTTGCGTATCTTCGGGTGCAAAGCCGCTGTCTCATCGGCCGTGCCCTGAAACTCGTGCTTGTAGTTTATCATGTTGGCCTGCACCACCCTCTCCTCCTCGCAATGCGCAACGATGAGTTTGTGCGCATCCCGGAAAAGCCTGTCCAGCATCATGTCGTTGTTCACAAGCATGTTGCCTGTGCTTGAACCGAGGAAGAGTTTGATGGCGGCATAACGCTCTGGGGCGACGGCCAGCAGTTGGTCTATGTTGTCGTTGGTGGCTCCAAGCATGAAGCCATAGTTCACCACACTGTCTGTCGCGGCCATGTCCTCTTTGCGCTGGAGAGCCTCGAGGGTTGTGGTCTGCGGAGTGGTGTTGGGCATGTCAATTACCGAGGTGACGCCACCAGCCCTGGCAGCACGGCTTTCACTGAAAAAAGTTCCAGCAGGATTGTCGTGATTTCCGCCATCACGGAAGTGCACATGAGTGTCAATCACACCTGGCAGAAGCAGCATCCCGTCGGTGTCGACAACATGCGCAAAATCGCTGCCAGGCAATGCCTCGGATGCGTCGAACACACCGTCAATGCACTCGCCGTCAATGACGACCGACCCCACGAAGAGCCGCCCCTCGTTGACGATTGCCGCATTCTGTATCAACGTTCTACCCACAGCTCTCCGCGCATCAGAATTTCTTGCCTTCCGCCCAGCGACGGCCTGCCATTTGCGCCTCGGCCGACGTCAGGTACTGGTTTTTCACCACATATTGCCCTGTATGGTCAATGCAACCCCAGCGGTCGTCCATCTTCGCCGGTGCCACACGGTCGTTCCACACGTATGTGAAGAGCTTTGCATCCTCGAATGTGGGTCTGATAACCCACATGCCCTTATAGTCTACGTAGCCCCAAGCCTGCGTGCCTGGATCCTGCACCGGGTACAGCCAGTGACCCAGCTCCTCGCCACGATCCCACTGGTCGCCCGCCTGCCATGCCTCACTGCTAAGCGTGAACACCGGACGCGAAAGCCACTCGCCCGTGTCGCCTATAGCCAGCCAGTAGCCGTCTATCTTGGCTGTGGCGAACATCCCAGTGTCGTTGGCGAAATTGGAGGCAGCCTCAAAGATGGGCTGTATCTGCCACTCGCCGCTCCAGTCGACCCACCCCCACTTGCCATCAGCGGGGTTGCTTACAGGCAGGCGCCAGCCGTCAAGGCCGCGTCCATGCTCCATCTGCCGCAGCGCGTAGGCGGCATCCTCGGCGGTGAAGAAGATGGCGTTGCTGACAACCGCGCCGTTGCGGTCGATGTTTGCCCAGCGGTCGTCCTGCTTCACCTGCGTGTACGCATAGTTGTTGTCATGCCCAAACGGACGCTGGTCCTGATAATTGGGCTGCACAGCCCATCTGCCCAGATAGTCCACAAAGCCCCACAGCCCGGTCTTCGGGTTGGTGGAGGCGCGACGCCAGGTGTTGTAGTTGCGGCCTATGGCCCACTGCTGCCCGGCCTCCTCGGCCTGCTCGGCGGTGAGGAAGATGTTGTTGATTACCAACACGCCCCTGCCATCGATACAGCCCCAGCGACCATCTTTGCGCACACTGGCATAGCTCTTCGGATCCTTGCCACGGTGAGGGTTGGCACGCTCATAGACAGGCTGGTACTTCCAGCGGCCATAGTAATCGACATAACCCCACAGCCCGTCGGCCTGGTTGCGTGCCGGATACACCCATTTGCCGGGCTCGGCCTGCACCTCCCACTCGTGACCCGCGTGCTCGGCCACCTGCCTGTCCTCAAACAGGTTGCGGCAGATCATGTTGCCGTCGATGTCGATGACGCCCCAGCGTCCGTCGACCTTCACGGCAGCCCACAGCCGCGCAGTGCCCTGAAACTCGCCAGCACGCTGGTACTGCGGCATGATGCGCCATGTGCCGTCGGCGTTTTTATAGCCGAAAGCCTTCATCGAACTCTCGTACACAGGCTTCTGCGCCACAGCAAGCACCGCGGCAAACAGCGTGATTACAAACAATATATGCCCTCGTATGGTAGTCATATTACAAGCATTTTAACTTTGCAAAGTTATGAATTTTCGCCAACATGGCAAAATATTTTTGTGCCACACGCGCATGATTGTCCACCACGTATCCATGCACCAGCTACACGTTCTTCATGCTCAAACTTATCCGTTGCCTGCGCAGGTCGACCTCGAGCACACGCACCCTCACGTGCTGGTGCAGGCGCACCACCTCTGAAGGGTCGTTCACACGGCGGTTGGCCATCTGGCTCACATGCACCAGTCCGTCCTGGTGCACCCCCACGTCGACGAAAGCGCCGAAGGCGGTGATGTTGGTCACAATGCCAGGCAGCACCATGCCTTCGCGCAGATCCTCGATGCGGCTCACGCTCTTGTCGAACTCGAACACCTCGAACTTGGCGCGGGGGTCGAGGCCGGGCTTGTCGAGCTCGCCCATGATGTCGCGCAGGGTGGGCAGGCCGCAGTCGTCGCCCACAAACTGCTCCACCTTTATCTTCGAGCGCAGCTCCTTGCTGCGCATCAGTTCCTCCACGCTGGCGCCGACCGACTGCGCCATACGGTGCACCAGCTCGTAGCGTTCGGGGTGCACGGCACTGCGGTCGAGGGGGTTGTCGCTCTCGCGCACACGCAGGAAGCCCGCGCTCTGCTCGAAGGCTTTCTCGCCAAGGCCCTTCACGTCGAGCAACTGCCTGCGCGACCTGAACGCGCCGTTGCGGTTGCGGTGAGCCACAATCTTGTCGGCCAGCGCGGGGCCGATGCCGCTGACGTAGGCCAGCAGCTCGCGGCTGGCGGTGTTGAGCTCCACACCGACGCTATTTACGCAGCTTTCCACGGTGTCCCTCAGGCTGTCGGCCAGCAGGCGCTGGTCCACGTCGTGCTGGTACTGCCCCACCCCAATGCTCTTGGGGTCTATCTTGACGAGCTCGCTCAAGGGGTCCATCAGCCTGCGGCCAATGCTCACCGCTCCGCGCACCGTGATGTCGTAGTCGGGGAACTCGCGCCTGGCCACGTCGCTGGCGCTGTAGACCGACGCGCCGGCCTCGCTCACGCTGACCGCCACCACCTTGCGGTTGAAGTGGCATCGCTGCACCACCTCCTCGGTCTCGCGTCCGGCGGTGCCGTTGCCTATGGCTATTGCCTCTATCTGGAACGCCTCCACCAGCGCCTCCAGCTTGCTCACCGCGGCCTTCTCCTCGCGCACCGAGGTGAATGGATAGATGGTCTCGTTGTGCAGCAGCTGGCCCTGCGCGTCGAGGCACACCACCTTGCACCCGGTGCGGAAGCCCGGGTCGATGGCCAGCGTGCGCTTCTGGCCCATGGGGGCTGCCAGCAGCAGCTGGCGCAGGTTCTCGGCGAAGACGCGAATGGCCTCGCGGTCGGCGCGCTCCTTCAGCTGGTTGCGGAACTCGGTCTCTATCGACGGCGCCACCAGCCGCTTGTAACTGTCGGCCACCGCCAGGTCGTATTGCTCGCCGGCCTTGCCCTGCGGCCTGGTGTGGCTGGCGAGGGAGGCCGCGCCGTCGGCGTCGCTGTCAGGGCGCACATGCACCTTCAGCACCCCGGCCTCCTCGCCACGGAAGAGCGCCAGTATGCGGTGCGAGGGCGCCTTGCCGATGGGCTCTTTCCAGCCGATCCAGCTCTCGAACTTGCCCACTCGCTCGTCGTCGGCGTCGACCCCGCGCGCCAAGCCGGAGGTGAGCATGGCCTTGCGGCGGAAGAGCGAGCGCACGCGCTGGCGCGCGGAGGCATCCTCGCTCACGCGCTCGGCTATGATGTCGCGAGCACCCTGCAGCGCGTCGGCTGTGGCGCCGTCGGGCAGGCTGCCGCGCATTATCTGGTCGGCCAGCGGCTCCAGGCCTTTCTCTATGGCTATGGTGGCGCGCGTGCGGCGCTTGGGGCGGAAGGGCAGGTAGATGTCCTCCAGCTCGGCCATGCTGCCGGCCTGCTCTATCTTCGCGCGCAGGCCGTCGTCGAGCCTGCCCTGCTCTTCGATGGAGGCCACGATGGCCTGCCGCCGCTTGTCGAGCTCGCGCAGGCGGAGCAGCAGGTCGCGTATGGCGGCTATCTGCACCTCGTTGAGCGAGCCGGTGGCCTCTTTCCTGTAGCGGGCAATGAAGGGCACCGTGGCTCCCTGCTCGAGCAACTCTATGGTCTTCTCTACCTGGCGGACGTTGAGTTCCAGCCGGTTGGCAATCACACTAGCATAATTCATGCTGCAAAGATACTAAAAAAAAGGGAAAGTGCGTGCACTTTCCCTTTTATTGCCGGAGGCTTGCAGCCTTACTCCTTGACGAAGCGCTTGGTGCCGATGCCGCCGTCGGTGGTGACGCGCACCACATAGACGCCGCTGGCCAGGGCCGCGGTGCTGACGCTGGTGCTTCCTGCGCCTGCGGTCAGAACGGTGCGGCCGTTCATGTCGATTACCTCGACCATGCGCACGGGCTGACCGGCCTCAACGCGCATCATGTCGCGCACCGGGTTGGGATAGACGCTGAACTCGACGTCGGCCACGTCGGCTATGCCCACAGGCTGGCCCACGCTGCCGTCGCCCTCGTTGAGGACATTGAGGTAGATGTCATAGACCGAGAAGTTGAACTGCCTCGAGTAGCCCCAGCCGTCGTCGAACACCTTGCCTTTGGCGTCGCTGAGCCACAGACCCGACACATCGGTGTCGTTGGTCCACGTCCAGCCGTCGCCGTACTCGTCGGTGGCACGCAGAATGTGCAGGCCGGCGGTGGGGTTGAACTGCACGGTGAACACGCGGGCACCGGGAAGCTGTGAAATGTACTGCACGTTGCCGGGATTCACATCGGACCAGGGGCCGAGGGTGAACTCACTCTTGCAGGAGCCCTGCTCAATGAGCGAGATGGCGGCCTCGGAGCCGTAGCAGTCGATGCCATAGCGCAGCGAGAGCGGACCCTCGACGTTGTAGACCATGAACTTGGCGAAGGAGACTTCCTTGACGCTGCCGTGCTCAACCACCTCGCCGCCAGCCTTGGTGTAGCTCACGAAGGTGGCGCTCTTGGTGGTGGTGGCGTCGTAGTTGCCGGTGGTGGGATACTCCACGGTGTAGGAGGGCAGCTCGAAGCTTTCCTTCGCGCCGGGAGCCATGTTGCATGTGAACTCGTAGTCCTTGCCCTCGTAGTTGAAGACGACGCCCTCGATCACGTCGGCCGTGGTGTTGACGACGGAGGCAGAGAGATTGTACTCGAGCGAGCAATCGTCGTGCGTTGCCTCAATACCCTTGAAGAGGGGCGTGGTGAAGATGCCGAGAGCCTCGGTGCCGGTGATGATCTCCTGGTGGTTCTCGGTGATGAAGACGATGACGCTGAGGTCAGTGAAGTCGTTGATCGCCACAGCGCCGATGGCCTTGGGAATATTGTAGACGATGGTGGTGTCGAAGAAGGTGCCCTTGGTGGCGGGGATGCTGACGCCCCACTGACCGGTGATCATGTCGCGCAGCATGTGGTTGTGGCAGTAGTGGCCGTCCTCGTCGACCATCTCCGGATACCACGTCGTGGCGCCGACCTGCGAGCCCCTCACGTTGTCCTGAAGCAGCACGACATTGAGGAAGTTGTTGCTGTTCTGGGCATTGTCGGTGTAGTAGGCCTCGATGTAGATGGTGACGGTGCTGGCCACATCGTCGAAGGTGGCCGTGGCGGCGACGTTGACCGGGGAGGCCATGCTCAGGATGCTGTTGGCTGCGGAGGCCCACGAGCCACGGTCGAGGGCGGTGGAATTGCCGCTGAACACGTGGCGGTTCACCGTGCCGGAGGGATAGCCTGTCAGGCCGGTCTGGTTGGCGAGGGCGTCGCCATACTCGGTGGTGTAGCCCGAGCCCTGGGCGTAGCCGCCCTGGTGGATGTTGATGGCCCATGCGTGACCCTCGTTGGCGGCGCAAAGCTCGTTGGCGCGCTTGTGGCCGTCAGGGCAGTACTGGCAGTTCACGCCGGTGTACTCTTCCAGAATCACGTTGCGGTTGCTGGGTGTCGTCGACACCAGCTTCGGCTCCTGCGCCATGAGGGTGCCCACAGCGAGAAGCGCCGAAAGAACTGATAATGTCTTTTTCATACTTATCTGTTTGGTTAATTCATTCACATTCAATGCCGTCACACCCACCCCGCACACACACCGACGCTGCAAATATACACCTTTTCCCGATACCGACAAACAATTTAACATTTTTTTTCGCAGACAGGCCGCTCTCACGGCAGCGCCAGATGGCTTTGTTCTTCGATTGTTCTCCGATTGTTCTTCGATTGTTCTCCGATAACAAATCGAAGAACAATCGAAGAACAATCGGAGAACAATCGAAGAACAGACGGCCCTGACATTGCCTTGATGCCGCTTTAACCTGGGTTTCAATACATTAGAACGCATACAAACCATAATCAACTGTAAATCAACGCAGCAAACGCGATTTTACATGCGGCGAGAGGGAGGCGACAAAAATTTGCGCCTGCGGGCAATAATAGGCCATTGGCGCCGTTAGGCACTCTGTAAAGACAAAGAAGATATGCACCGCATCAAACACACACTGGCGCTCGCAGGGCTGCTCCTGCTGGGGGCCACGGCATTCTCGCAGCAGGTGGCCTCGCGCGCCAAGGCACTGCGCATGATGGCGTTCAGCCGCCCGGAGTACCAGATAAAGGACATCAAGGTCTACACCGACACGATGACCGTCTACTCGCTGTCGCCGCAGGTGGTCTACCGCTTCGGGCAGTGGGTCTCGGTGGAGCAGTACATCACGGGCAACCAGCTGAGCTGGTACCGCGAGCAGGGCTACCGCAACTACTACGACTCGATGGAGGTGAGCGTGAACCGTATGCGCCGCTACGACGACAGCTACATCGACCTCTACTACAGCATCTGGACGAAGAAAGTGGAGCTGCTGGGCGGCTACCTGACCGACAGCGAGGTGCAGCTGGTCAACGGTGTGCACGTGGGCATGGCCAAGGACGACGTGTTCCGCGTGTTCTTCAAGCGCTACCCGCGCTCCTACACCGACGAGGTGGCGGTGCTGAAGGTGGTGAGCGGCGCGGGCGAGGTGGCGGAAATCTACACCTTCCGCGGACAGAAGCTGCGCCACATCAAGATAGAGACGGCCTATAAATACTATTGACACTATGGATGGCGCCGGGGGGCTTAAGGTTGGTCTTTTCTTCGGCTCGTTCAACCCGGTGCACGTGGGGCACATGATCATTGCCTCCACCATGCTGCAGGCGGGGCTGGACGAGGTGTGGTTCGTGGTGTCGCCCCAAAGCCCCTTCAAGCAGAGCGGCGGGCTGATGCCCGAGGACGAGCGGCTGCACATGGTGAGCCTGGCCACGGCCGGCAACCCGCGCCTGCGCCCCTGCCCCGTCGAGCTTGGCCTGCCACGCCCAAGCTACACGGCCAACACCCTGCGCGCGCTGCACAGCGCGCACCCCGGCCACACCTTCGCCCTCATCATGGGCGGCGACAACCTGGCCTCGCTGCACCTGTGGCGCGAGGCCGAATACATCGTCGACAACCACGCCGTCTACGTGTACCCGCGCCCGGACAGCGCCCCCGCCCCCCTGGCGGGGCACCCCTCGGTGAAGATTGTCGACGTGCCACAGATGCAGATCTCATCCACACTGATACGCACCATGCTCGCCAACGGGCAAGACCCTCGCTACCTGCTGACCGAACCGGTTTACGAGTACCTTACCGACAAGAAGCAGACGATATGAAAAAGACAGTCAAAGTGGCGGCCGTGGCGGTGCTGGCCGTCGCCGGGGTGCTGGCGGCGCTGTCGCTGGCCGCCGGGCCTGTGGCCAAAGGCTACGTGAACCGCAACGGCGAGCGGCTCACCGGGCGCAAGGTGCAGCTCGGCCACGCGGGCGTGAACCTCTTCACCGGGCACGTCAACCTGCGCGGGCTGGCCGTGATGGAGGAGGACGGCGCCACGGTGTTCGCCTCGTTCGACACGCTCGACCTCTCGCTGCGGCTGCTGGCGCTGCCGCTGCGCACGGTGCACCTGGGCCACATCACCCTCTGCGGCCTGCGCGCCAACGCCCTGCAGCAGGGCGACCGCTTCAACTTCAGCTCGATGCTGGAGCATTTCCAAACCGACGGCAAGAAGGAGAGCAAGCCCTCGCGATGGCGCGTGAAGCTGCGCAACCTGCGTCTGGCGCACGCCAGCCTCTACTACAGCGACCTCCTGAGCCGCAAAGAGCTGATCCTGCCAGACATCAACCTGCGCGTGCCCGGCTTCACCATCGGGGGGAAAGAGCAGAGCAACGGCGGGCTGACGCTGGGCTTTGCCGACGGCGGCAGCCTGGAGGTCGACGCCCGCTACGACGCCACCCTCGACCGCTACACGATGAACCTGCGCCTCGACGACTTCTCGCTGAAGAACATACAGGAGCTTGTGGCCGACGCCGCGGGCACCGAGCGGCTGCGCGGCACGCTGCAAGCCTCGCTGCTGGCCAAGGGCGAGGCCAGTCACCTGCTGGCCAGCCAGATAGGAGGCCGAGCCACGCTCACCGGCGCCGATGTGCACACCGCGCACGGAAGACTGGCCTCGCTCGACACGCTCGACGTGGCAATCAACAACATCAACCTCGAAAAGAGCAACATCGACCTCCAGAGCCTGCTGGTGAGCGGGCTGGAGGCATACATTGAGCGGCGCGACACGGCCAGCCAGCCACCCGCAGAGCCCGAGGCGGCCACGCCCCCCGCCGGGCAGAAGCAGGGCTTCAACATAGGCATCGCCGACCTGCGCCTGCGGCGCTGCGCGCTGCGCTACACCGACCACACGCTGCCCGACAAGCTGTCGCTGCCCATCACTGGCATCACCCTCGACGCCACAAACATTAGCACACGCGGCGCCAACAACGCCCGCCTCGCGGCCACACTGCCCGGCGGCGGCAGGGTGCGCCTGCGCTGGCAGGGCATGATCGACCACTGGAAACAGTTCCAGGACGTGGCGCTCGACATCGACGGGCTGGAGCTGAAGCAGCTCAACCCGCTGGTGGTGGCCTACACCGGCAGAGGCTTCGACGACGGGGTGCTGGGACTTAACTCGCGCCTGCGCATCGACCGCTCGCAGCTGAGCAACCAGAACCACCTCGACATCTACCGCGCCAGCGTCGGCAAAAAGCGCAAGGGCGTGGAACCCCGCGCCAACGTGCCGCTGAAGACAGCCCTCTTCGTGCTGAAAGACAAGGACGAGCGCATACTGATAGACATGCCCGTGCAGGGCGACATCGACGCGCCGGAGTTCAACTACATGAAGCTGGTGTGGCGCACGCTGGGCAACCTGCTTGCCAAGGTGGCCACCTCGCCAGTCAGGGCAGTGGCCGGGGCACTGGGACTGGGCGGTGACGACCTCGACTTTCTGGCCGTGGATCCTGGCCAGCCAGCCCTCGGCTCTCAGCAGTACCACACACTGTCGCAGCTGGCAAAAGCCGCCGCCGAGGAGCCTCTGCTCACCATCACGCTGCACCGGCAGCTGCCGCCGCAAGCCGACAGCGCCGCCGTGGCCGACCTGGAGAGCCAGATAGCATCCTACATGGCCGGGCAGGGCATGGACACCGGGCGCCTCGCCATCGTGCCCGCCGACAGCACGGCCTCAGCCAACCGCAGCGGCTACACCATCACCTCAGCAATGCAAATCAAAGAAGACTAGCACACAACATAATGGAAGACACCGGCCTTTTCACACCGCAAGACTACAACGACGAATCAATCATCCACCTTGAGGACATGGAGCACATACGCCTGCGCCCGGGCATGTACATCGGCAAACTGGGCGACGGCTCGAGCCACGACGACGGCATATATGTTCTAATCAAGGAGGTGATAGACAACTCTATCGACGAGTTCACGTCGGGCTACGGCAAAAAGATTGAGGTCAAGGTGAACTTCGCCGAGCGCAAGGTGAGCATACGCGACTACGGCCGCGGCATACCGCTGGGCAAGATAGTGGAGGCTGTGAGCAAACTGAACACAGGGGCCAAGTACGACAGCAAGGTGTTCCAGAAGTCGGTGGGACTGAACGGTGTCGGAACAAAGGCCGTCAACGCCCTGTCGAGCTACTTCGCCGTGCAGAGCTTCCGCGAGGGAAAGACACGGCGCGCGGAGTTCGCCGACGGCAAGCTGACCTCCGACACCGGCACGCAACCAAGCGACAGCACCGACACCGGCACGCTGGTGGAGTTTGTGCCCGACGCCAAACTCTTTGGCAACTATCACTTCCTCAACGAATACGTGGAGCGGCGCATCTGGAACTACGCCTATCTGAACCGTGGGCTCACGCTCTACTACAACGACCGGCGCTACTACTCCAAGAACGGACTGCTCGACCTGCTGGAGAAGAACCTGCAGGGCGAGCCGCTCTACCCCATAATACACATCAAGGAGGGCGACTTCGAGGCGGCCTTCACCCACATCGAGGGACAGAACAACGACTACTACTATTCCTTCGTCAACGGCCAGCACACCACCGAGGGCGGCACTCACCAGAGCGCCTTCCGCGAGGCCTACGCCCGCGTGGTCAAAGACTTCATCAAGAAGGACTACGCCCCCGAGGTGATACGCGGCGGCCTGGTGTGCGCGCTTTGCGTCAGGATACAGGAGCCCATGTTCGAGGCGCAGACCAAGACCAAGCTCGGCTCCACTCACCTGGCCCCCAACAAGGCCGACGGCAGCAACGACTCGCCACTGCTGAAGACCTACGTGCTCGACATTCTCAAGCGCAACCTCGACAACTACCTGCACATGCACGCCGACACCGCCGACGCCATGCTCGCCAAGATAAACCGCAACGAGAAGGAGCGCAAGGAGATTGCCGGGCTGAAGAAGGTGGCCCGCGAGGCCGGGAAGAAGGCCAGCCTCAACAACCGCAAGCTGCGCGACTGCCACGTGCACTACAACTCCAACCACGCGCGCAGGCTGGAAAGCACCATCTTCATCACCGAGGGCGACTCGGCCTCGGGCAGCATCACCAAAAGCCGCGACGTGGAGACGCAGGCCGTGTTCAGCCTCCTGGGCAAGCCCAAGAACACCTACAGCATCAAGAAGGCCGACGTCTACACCAACGACGAGCTGAACCTGCTGCACAACGCCCTCGACATCGACGACGGCATGGACAACCTGCGCTACAACAACGTGGTCATTGCCACCGACGCCGACGTCGACGGTATGCACATCAGGCTGCTACTGCTCACCTTCTTCCTGCGCTTCTACCCCGAGCTCATCTCATCCGGCCACGTCTACATTCTGCAAACCCCGCTCTTCCGCGTGCGCAACAAGACAAAGAACACCTACTGCTACACCGACGAGGAGCGCGTCGAGGCCATCCGCACCACCCCCTCGGCCGAAATCACTCGCTTCAAGGGCCTCGGCGAAATCAGCCCCGACGAGTTCAAGAACTTCATCGGCAAAGACATGCGCCTCGACCCCGTGATACACCAGAAGGACTTCGACTCCACGCTGGGCTTCTACATGGGCAAAAACACCACCGAGCGGCGCGACTTCATCATGCGCAACCTGCGCGTGGAGGACGACGAGTCGATTGTGGTCGACTAAAAAAAATTTTGCCAATCAAAGATTTGTTCCTAATATTGCACCAAATTTTGACTGCAATGACTACTACAAGAAGACACAAGAAAAACCTGATTGTCAGCTATAAAAAACTGTCTGACGACCTCAAGGAACTGTTCCGTGAAACGTACCCCGACGGCTATACAAGCCACCTGACCAAGTTTGTCAAGCCGGGCGGCGAGCCCATTTTTATTGTCCCCCTCGAAACCGACGACACCTCCTACATGATCAAGTTCGACGTGCGCATCGACCCCATGGGCGACGACCTCGACAAGGCCCTCTTCGACGACGACGGCGACGAGGAGAAGAGCGAGGAGTTCGCCCCGCTGAGCGAGGCCATAGAGAAGGAGGAGGGCACCCAGCACCGCGAGCGCGTGCTGCGCCACGGCGACTTCGAGAACGAGATGGCCGACGAGGAACGCCGCAAGAAAATCAGCCTCGACATCGACAAGGAGGACATCAAGGCCGCCCTGGGCGAGGCCGACGCCGACGAGCTCGACAGCTACGAGGTGCTTGACGGCGACGACGGCCCCGACGAGGAATACGAGCCCTCCGACGACGACCTGCGGGGCATCGAGGCCGAGTACCTCGACGCCGAGATACCGCCACTCGACGCCACCATACCCGAAGAGGAGCAACCGGCCAAGCCGAAGAAGAAAACCACCGCAAAAAAGAAAACTAAATAAAACACAAGGACATGAGAAAAATGGTAAAAGTTTTGGCCATGGGCGCAATCGCCCTGGGCATGGCCGCCGCTTCGCAGGCACAGTTCCGCCAGTCAATCTACCTCGACTTCAACCTCCCCACGGGCAAATTCGCCTCCAACGTGGGCAACCACGCCGTGCTGCCCCTCGGCTACACCGAGATCGGCAAGGACGCCAGCGTGGGCTTCGGCCTGGGCTACCGCGCCAGCTACCGCTTCGACGTGGGCGTAGGCCTCGTGGCCCCCTTCGTGCAGGGCGACTTCCTGTGGAACACCATCGGCGGCACCCTCAACGACGAGTACACCCAGGCGCGCGCCAAGCACACGCCCACCTACTTCAACATCCCGCTGCAGATCGGCGTGAGCTACCTCTACGACGAGCTCTGGAGCGACATCACCCCCTACGCCGAGTTCGGCCTGGGCACCGACATCATGTTCATCACCGCCGAGGGCGAGTGCACCTACGGCGGGCTGAGCACCATGAAGTACGCCTACAAGCCCGACGCCGCCTTCAGCTTCTCCATCGGGCTGGGAGCCTACTTCGGCCGCCACGTGAGCGCTGGCCTCTACTACTACGGCCTCGGCAAGCACACCGTCTCCTACACCAACGGCACCTACAAGAAGCTCTCGACCCTCGAGAAGCTCGAATACGACAACGGCGACGTGCAGACCCGCACCGCCGGCTCGCTGGCACTGCGCATAGGCTTCCACTTCTAAGCCCCGCGCCGCACGCACACACGGGAGGGCCGCCACGAGGGCAGCCCTCCCCTTCTTTTTGCCCTTTCCGGCCCGATTCAGCCCCCCGCAGGCAAGCGCCTGAGCGCTGGCACACAGGCCAGTAAGGCCGGCAAAACGCCAAAAGCACCCATAACTGCATGAAAATCAGCACTGACTCCGTATCAACGCCGTCTGTTCTTCGATTGTTCTCCGATTGTTCTTCGATTGTTCTTCGATTTAGCATCGAAGAACAATCGAAGAACAATCGGACATCAATCGGAGAACAACCGGCCCGGAGGCGGCGGCACGGCGTGCCGCGATGCCGCAAGCAATGTTTTTTTTCGGGCCTCGCCAGGGCAATAAAACCGCCCTCCCGGACGTTCCCCACCCACACACAGTCAGACCCCCATGGCAGAAAGCAAACGAGAAGAACAGACCAAGCTCGAGGTGGCGCGCAGCCTCTTCGCGGCCTTCGACACCACGCGCATACTCGGCAACATCGACTTCAGCGTGGCCGTGCCCGAGCCCGAGGGGCAGACGCAGCCCTTCGAGACGGAGTACCTGCTCTGGGCCGAGGCCAAGCGCGGCACTCACCACCGGCTGGACCACTCGCTGGTGCAGCTCATCATCACCATCGGCAAGGCCCGCACCTACCTGCACCACCTGCCACCGGCCTTCCTCGGCGCCTTCGACGAGGAGAAAATCGCCTTCCTGCCCTACTACCGCGTGGCCGACATCTTCACGACCAACGACTTCGACTGGAAGGTGGCGCCCAGCGACCACTCGTCGAGAGAGTTCGCCATGGTGCTGGCCAAGGTGGAGGAGGTGCTCCGGGCCGGCACCCTCGTCTACTGCTACGGCAGCGACGCCGCCGAGCTGCGGCAGTTCATCAAGGACAACTTCGTGGTGGGCAAGAGCGACCTGAGCCGCGTGCGCATCAACAAGAACAACTTCACCTCCATCTACCAGAAGTGGCGCGCCGAGGTGATGCCCACCGTCAAGGTGAACTGGGAGGAGGCCAAGAAGCAGGGCGTCATAGCCGCCGACTTCTACCTGGCCGACATACTGGCCGAGCACAACAGCACCCTGCTGCACCGCCTCTACGTGCTCCTGCGCTCCGACCACTACGAGTTCGCCCGCCGCACCGACGAGGCCACCCTCTTCAACTACCAGCTCACAGCCGACTTCACCGACGGCCAGGAGGCCCACCGGCGCTTCTGGGCGCGCTACGACCGGCCGCCGCGCCGCGAGTACTGGGACTACATCGTCGAGCGGCGCGACCTCCTCGTGCCGCAGGACGTGCGCGAGCGCAAGGGCTCCTTCTTCACCCCGCAGCGCTGGGTGGAGCTCTCGCAGCGCTACCTCGCCGACGAGCTCGGCGACGACTGGCAGGACCGCTACTACATCTGGGACTGCTGCGCCGGCACCGGCAACCTGCTGGCAGGCCTCACCAACCGCTACAACATCTATGCCTCCACCCTCGACCGGCAGGACGTCGACGTCATGCACGAGCGCATACACAACATGGAGGCCGCCGGGCGCGGCGGGCGCGGCGGCAGCAACCTGCTGGAAAGCCACGTCTTCCAGTTCGACTTCCTCAACGACCCCTTCTTCGACGAGACCGACAGGCACGGCCGCACAGTGCGCCGCGGCAAGGTGCCCGCCAGCCTGCAGCGCATCCTGGCCGACCCCGAGGAGCGCAAGCGCCTGGTCATCTACATCAACCCGCCCTACGCCGAGGCGGGCGACGCCAAGCAGCCCGGCGGCACCGGCAGGAACAAGGAGAAGGTGGCCACCGAGACCGCCATGTACAGCCGCTACCAGGCGCTCATCGGCAAGGCGGCGGGCGAGCTGTTCGCGCAGTTCTTCATCCGCATCGCGTGCGAACTTCCAGGCACGGTGCTTGCAGAATTTTCAAAGTTGAAAATTCTGCAAGCACCCAACTTCGAGAAGTTCAGAAAAGCATTCCAAGCGCAGCTTGGTCGATTTTTTTTGGTCCCCGCGAAGACCTTCGACAACGTCAGGGGCGACTTCCCCATAGGCTTCTTCATTTGGCGCACCGGCACACACCGGCCGCTGGGCGACGAGACATGCGAGGTCTACAAGCCAAACGCCGAGCTCGACTTCGTAAAGACCATACACTGCGCCCGGCCCGCGGACCGCTACATAGGCCAATGGCTGGCGCAGCACAAGGACACGGCACCCCCTCACCTCGGCATGATGGACTCCGGGCGCAACGACTTCCAGCACGCGAAGTACATCCGCATCGAGCGCGAGCTTTCGGTGGACAGGGGACATGCTCTTACTCTTACTCTTACCAACCTGCACGTCTGCTGCGTCTACTTTGCCGTGCGCCACTGCATCGAGGCCACCTGGCTCAACGACCGCGACCAGTTCCTCTACCCCGCCGACGGCTGGCAGGACGACCACGGGTTCCAGGCCGACTGCCTCGTCTACACCCTCTTCCACGGGCAGAACCGCATCTCGTCGCGCGACGGCGCGAACCACTGGATACCCTTCACCGAGGAGGAGGCGGGCGCGCAGGAACGCTTCGAAAGCCACCTGATGGCCGACTACCTGCGCGGCGCGCTGCCGCGGCATGACCCCGGGGCCGACCTCTTCTCCTCCCGGCAGGCAGGGCGCGCCGTACGCCCCCTCGACCACCTCTCGCCGCAGGCGCAGGCCGTCATGCAGGCAGGCCGCGCGCTCTGGCGCTACTACCACCGCCAGCCCGGCGCCAACCCCGACGCCTCGTTCTACGACATACGCCTCCACTTCCAGGGCACAAAGCCCGGCCGCGGAGGGAAACCTCAAATGAACCCCGCCAGCCCCGACGCCGGCTACACCGCCCTCCTCGCCGCCCTGCGCGAGGCCATGCGGGGCCTGGCCAAGACGATAGAACCCAAAGTGTACCAATACGGCTTCCTGAAATGAAGACACCCCCGCTGCAGCCCGGCGACCGCGTGGCCCTGTGCGCCACGGCGCGCGCCGTCACACCAGAAGAGATGCAGCCCGCCATCGACACACTGCACGGCTGGGGGCTGGAGGTGATGGTGCCAGTCGGCCTCTATGCCCGCGCCGGGCAGCTGGCAGGCGACGACGCCCACCGCGCCGCCATCATGCAGAGCCTCATCGACGACCCCTCGGTCAAGGCCATTGTGTGCTGCCGTGGCGGCTACGGCACGGTGCGCGTCATCGACCGCCTCGACTTCACGCCGCTGCTGGCAAAGCCCAAGTGGCTGGTGGGCTACAGCGACTTCACCGTGGTGCACTGCCACGCCTCGCGGCTGGGGCTGCCCACGCTCCACGCCACCATGCCCATCAACTTCACCCCCTGCCCCACCCCTGCCACCGAGAGCCTGCGGCGCGCGCTTTTCGGCCACCCGGTCGACATCGGCTGGCAGGCCGCCGAGGGCAGCGACAGCGGCGTGGAGCTGCGCGGCGTGGAGGTGGTGGGAGGCAACCTGAGCATCGTCTACAGCCTGCTGGGCTCGGCATCGCAGCCCCGCACGCGCGGACGCGTGCTGCTGATAGAGGACCTCGACGAGTACCTCTACCACATCGACCGCATGATGCAGGCCCTGCGCCGCGCCGGAATGCTCGACGGCCTGCGGGCGCTGCTGGTGGGCGGCATGACCGACCTGCACGACAACACGGTGCCCTTCGGCATGGACGCCGTGCAGATAGTGAGGCAGGCCACCGCCGGGCTGGGCTTCCCGGTGATTTTCGGGGCTCCATTCGGCCACCTCGGCGGCGGCAACATGGCCCTGCCGCTGGGCGAGCGCCTGAACATTTCTTGCGACAATCGGAATAATTGTCGTATCTTTGCAGCCGATTTATGCTGCTGATCTACACACCACGGCTCACAAACCGGCTGGGCTACACGCTCAACGTGCTGCTGCGCGACGTGCTGCACACCCCCTTCGGCATAACCACCGACGAGCAGGTCTACGCCCGCCACGCCGACGCCAAGCTGTGCTACGGCCGGAGGCTGGCAGGAGGGCTCTACGTCAAGGCCGCCAGCCTGCTCTTCGAGACCAGCATCGACGAGCAGGAGCCGCGCCCCTTCTGCCACGACGGGCAGTGGATGCTCTTCCCCGTGCTGGGACAGGGCGTGGCGTTCCCCTTCGACCCGCTGGCGGCAACCTTCTACATGGTGAGCCGCTACGAGGAATACCTGCCCCACCGGCAGGACGCGCACGGGCGCTTCCAGAGCGACGGCCACCTGGCCGTGCAGCACGGCTTCGCCACCGAGCCGGTGGTCGACCAATGGGCCATGCTGCTGCGCGGCGCCGTGGAGCAGGCCTATCCGGGCTTCACCTTCGGCCAGCGGCGCTACCAGATGGTGCAGACGGTAGACATAGACACAGCCTGGTGCTACCGCCACAAAGGCCTCTACCGCACGCTGATGGGGCTTGGGCGCGACCTGCTGGCGCGGCGCGACCTGGCCGCCGTGCGCCAACGGCTGCGCGTGCTGGCGCGGCGCGAGCCTGACCCCTTCGACACATTCGACTACATCATCGGCCAACACCGCCGCTCGCCCGACTCGCACCTGCTCTTCTTCGCCCTGCTGGCCGACTACGACCTCTACGACAAACCGGCCAACTACCACCAAAGCCACACACGCCAGCTGCTGCAGCACCTGGGCGACTACGCCAAGATGGGCATACACCCAAGCTACAACTCGCTCGACAACCCACGCCTGGTCGACGTCGAGACCGACCGCCTGCAGCAGATACTGCACCGCCACATAGTGCGCTCACGCTACCACTTCCTGCGGCTGCGGCTGCCGCAAAGCTACCGCGCCCTGCTCCACGCCGGCCTGCGCCACGACTACACCATGGGCTTTGCCGACACCGCAGGCTTCCGCGCGGGCATCAGCTCGCCATACCCTTTCTACGACCTCGAGCGCGACTTTGAGACCGAGCTCACCATCCACCCCTTCTGCGCCATGGACACCGCGCTGAAGAGCCACATGGGGCTCGACCCCGGCCAGGCCCTCGACCTCTACCGGAAGCTCATCGACAGCGTGCGGCGCGTGGACGGCACCTACTGCGCCATAATCCACAACCAGAACCTCTCGGCCTACGACGGATGGCAGCAATGGCGCGGGGTGTACGAGCAGACACTCGAATGGGCTCGCCCCTAACCCAAAGGCAGACACAATGATAAACTACAAAGAGAAACTGCACCCCATACGCGCCCTGGTCTTCGACTTCGACGGAGTGATGACCGACGGCTCGGTGTGGGTCACCGCCAGCGGCGAGACCATACGCGCCGGCAACATCAAGGACGGCTTCGCCGTGCAGTATGCCGTGCGCAAGGGCTACACCGTGGCCGTGATCAGCGGGGCCACCTCGGCCTCCATCGACAACCGTATGCGCTCGCTCGGCGTCGAGCAATGCTACACCGGCTGCGCCGACAAGATGGCCGCCTACGAGCGCTTCCTGGCAACCAACCACCTGGACGACAGCCAGGTGCTCTACATGGGCGACGACCTGCCCGACTACCCCGTGATGCTCCGCGCCGGGGTGGGCACATGCCCTGCCGACGCGGCGGTGGAGATAAAAGAGGCGGCAGACTACGTGTCGCACTGCCCCGGAGGCCGCGGCGCGGTGCGCGACGTGATAGAGCAGGTGATGCGCCTGCACGGTTGCTGGTTCCACGACGACGCCGTGCTATGGTGACCCGCCTCGCCATAGCTACGCTCGCCCTGCTGGCAGCCGCCGCCACGGCGTCGGCGCAGAACTACTCGCACCTCGACACCGTGAGCGTCTACCCCAACCAGGGCACCTTCTACCACGACCGCTTCGAGGGGCGCAAGACAGCCAGCGGCGAGGTGTTCGACCAAAACAAGTTCACCGCCGCCCACTGGCGCATAAAGCTTGGCACACACATACTTGTAACCAACCGCAACACAGGCCTGCAGGTGATTGTGAAGGTGAACGACCGCTGCCCCAAGCGCGGCGTGATCGACCTCAGCCACCGGGCCGCCAACGCCATCGGCATACGCGGCTGCCAGCCGGTGACGGTACGCGTGCTGCCACCGGGCTACGAGCAACGCTGCCTGGCGCAGGACGCGCGCTTCGACTCGGTGCGCACACGCCTGCCCCTGCCCCCCGCGGCAGCCAAGCCAGCCGCCGCCCCGAAGCCCGACCCCAAACCCACCAAAGAGCCTGACACCGACCCAATTGGCGGCTACAACCTGCTGCTGGCCACCGTCGCCACCCACGGCGAGGCCTTCGAGCTGGCACAACGCCTGCCCGAAAGCCACAGCGGCAGCCTGACGGTAGACACGCTGGAGGGCGGCACCGCGCTGCGCCTCACCCTCGAGCTGCACCAAAGCCGGGCCGACGCCGACCGCCTGCGCAGGCAGCTGCGCGCCCTCTACCCACAAGCGCGCGTGGTGATGGCCGATTAGCGCGCGCAACAACCACATCCCCAGCCATTCCCCAGCCCGCCCCCAAAGGCCGCAAAGCCACGGAGGGCGGCTTTTCTTTTTCCCCGCGGCGCAGCCAGCAGCAGTGTCAAGAAAGCGTCAACATCATGTCAAGCACATTTCAACTGCTTGTCATCTCCTACAAATGCAGGTGTTGACAAGGAGTTGGGTAGGCGATGAGTAGGAGTTGAGTAGGAGTTGGTCTATCCTCAACGCTGATTTACAGCCACTTGCAAATGACATTATTACCCCCTGCCGTTATCTTTACACAACAATCGGTTTTTCAGGTATTTAGCAAAAATCTTACATCGGCTGCACGATTTTGCCTCCGGGCGAAAGGCGCGGCAAGGGACGAGGGCTTGGTTTTGTTAAAAAAGAAAAGTTTTTTTTGCCGCATAAATAAAAATTATTATCTTTGCACAATCAATTCCGCACCCCAAGTGGAGGTGGCGGGTTGTGCAAAAAGTAGTTAAGAAGACTAATACACAGACCATTGTGTTAATGGAACACACATACTCAACACGTCGCGGTGCGGGCAAAACAGCGTCACTTTTTGTTGTGATGGCGTTGTTTTTCTCGGTTGCGGCTGCCCAGAATGAAGGCCAGTACTCGCATTTTATGTTCAACCAGCTGAGCTACAACCCGGCCTACGCCGGTGTGTCGGGCGCGGTGTCGGTGTCGCTGCTCTACAACAACCAGTGGATGGGGCTCGACCTGCAGGCGCCGACGGCGAACCTGGCTGCCGGGAAGACCCCCACCAACTACCTGGCCTCCATCGACCTGCCCGTGAACTTCCTGCACGGCGGCCTGGGACTCACCTTCAACTCTGAAAGCATCGGCTACCACGACAACACGACAATAAACCTCGACTATGCCTTCCGCATCTACTGGGGTCGCGGCACCCTGGCCGCCGGCATCGAGGCCAACATCTACAACTTCAGCTTCAACACGTCGGACCTGCGCGGCATCGACGACCTTTCCGGCCGCCCCGGGCAGACGACCGGCGCATCGGGCGACCCGCTTGTGAACGGACAGGACCTGAGCGAGTTCATGATTGACGTGTCGACCGGCCTCTACTATCAGGTGCCCGGCGAGTACTACCTCGGCCTATCGGTGAAGAACCTGCTGGGGTCGCACAGCGACGTGCTCAACTGGGGCAACGCCCGCACGGTGTACTTCATCGGCGGCTACGAGTACACTTTCCCATACAACCCCTCGTTCAAGCTGAAGCCCTCGGTGATGGCGAAGACGACCGACTTCTCGATATTCCAGGCCGAGGCGGCGCTGCTGCTCGACTACGAGAGCCTCTTCTGGGGCGGGCTGGGCTACAGGATCAACGACGCCGTGACCTTCCTGGCGGGCGTGAACTGGAACTTCACCAACCTCAACTGGCTGCGTGTTGGCGTGGCCTACGACCTCACGACGTCGGCCTTCGGCGGGTTCAAGTCGGGCCGCAGCCTGGGGTCGCTCGAGGTGTTCCTCAACGGCACGTTCCGCCTCGTCACCCCGCAGAAGCCGCCGACGGTGTCGCGCACGACGCGCTTCCTGCTGTAGGCACGGCGGCATAAATAATCTTAAAGAAGAAACAATTTTAGAAAAACAGCGTTTAGATAACAAAAACACTACGAAAAATATGAAGAAGCTTGTTCTTTCCCTGACAGCGACGGCGGCGCTCTTCTGCGCCTGCAGCTCGTCGAACAAAGGCGAACTTGTCGGTGTGACCGACCGGCCTTTCTTTGAGGACATCGACCTCAAGGGCATGGTCTTCATAAACCAAGGCAACTACTCGATGGGCGCCGGGGTGCAGAGCGTCACCTACGGCAAAACGCAGGAGCCCCGCAAGATGCAGATTGGCTCGTTCTTCATGGACGAGACCGAGATCACGAACAACGAGTACCGCCAGTTTGTGTACGCCGTGCGCGACTCGGTGGCGCGCCGCATACTGGGCGAAGCTGGCATTGACGGCTTCCTCATCGAGGAGGACCAGTACGGCGAACCCCTCGACCCGCCCATTCTGAACTACAAGACCAAGATTGACTACACCGACCAGGAGGTGCGCGAGGCACTCGTAAACGGCGGTTTCTACATCATCGACATCAACCACCGCCGTGTGGTCGACGCGTCGAAGATGAACTATGAATACTATTATATAGACTATGCCGACGTGTCGAAGAAAGAGAACGGCGTGGCGGCCAAGGACGAGCACCGCGGCACCTCGTTTGCCGTGCGCCCGAAGGGTCTGAACAACCGCTCAAGCCAGATACAGCGCGAGTACATCAACATCTACCCCGACACCCTCTGCTGGGTGCACGACTACACCTACTCGATGAACGAGGACTATACGCGCAGTTACTTCTCGTCGCCGGCCTACGACAACTACCCCGTGGTGGGCGTGAGCTGGAGGCAGGCGCGCGCCTTCTGCGTGTGGCGCTCGAACATGCTCAACAACTACCTTGAGAGCATCGACTACTCCACCCTCAACGACTTCCGCCTGCCGACCGAGAGCGAGTGGGAGTTTGCCGCACGCGGCGGCATTGCCGCGCAGAGCTACCCCTGGGGCGGCCCCTACGTGCGCAACCCCAACGGATGCTTCCTGGCCAACTACGAGCCGCTGCGCGGCGCCTATGACGACGACGGCGGCGTGAAGACCCTCATGGTGGGCCACTATGCCCCCAACGACTACGGCCTCTACGACATGGCGGGCAACGTCAGCGAGTGGTGCCTCGACGCCTACAACGAGACCACCTACCAGATTGCCAACGCCGTGACCCCGGTCTACCTCTACGACGCCAGCGAGGACGACCCACTGGCCATGAAGCGCAAGGTGATACGCGGCGGCAGCTGGAAGGACCAAAAGTACTTCATACAGGTGCAGACCCGCAGCTACGAGTTCATGGACACCGCCAAGTGCTACATCGGCTTCCGCTGCGTGCAGCCCTATCTGGGCCGCGTGAAGGGCGACAACCTGCGCACCGCCAGCAACGTGAGCCGCTAAAAGAAAGAACACAAAGCAATAACACACACAACAAGCAAACACAAACACTAAACAAAAAAGATTATGAGCTTCTTAGACAACATCGTCCGCAGCAAAGCGTATAAGAACTTCATGGCCAAACTCTACGGCTGGGGAGCCGCAGTCGTCATCATCGGCGCTCTTTTCAAGATTAACCACTGGCCTGGTGGCGAGGTGCTGCTCATCATAGGCATGGGCACGGAGACCGTCATCTTCTTCCTCTCGGCATTCGAGCCGCCTCACAAAGAGTGGGACTGGAGCCTTGTCTACCCCGAGCTGGCCGGCATGAGTGAGGAACAGCCCACCGAACCGGTGCTCGACGAGGACGGCAACCCGGTGGAAATCCCGCAGCCCGTAAGCAAGGATCCGCTCAGCGCCAAGCTCGACAAGATGCTGGAAGACGCCAACATAAGCCCCGAACTCATCGACCGCCTCGGTCAAGGTATGCAGAATCTGGCCGACAGCGCCAACTCGATGAACAACATGGCCAGTGTCACCGCCGCCACCGACAAGTTCGTCAGCAACATGGACGGCGTGGCCGGACAGGCAGGCAAGCTGCTTGAGAGTATGCAGGGAGCGCCCGAAGCCATATCGACCCTCAGCACCATCTATCGCGAGACGGCGGAATCGCTCGGCGGCGAGGTGAGCTATGTAGAGGAGATGAAGAAGATGTCGGCCAGCCTGAGCAGCATCAACGCTATGTACGAGATGCAGATCAACAATGCGTCGTCGCAGATGAACCTCAACAAGGAGTTCGAGGAGAAGATGGCCTCGATGCTCACAAACTTCACCGATTCGGCAGACGGCATCATGAAGTACAAGGAGCAGGTCGACGCTCTAACCCGCAAGGTGGCCGAGCTGAACAACGTGTACGGCAACATGCTGGCAGCCATGCAGACCCGCCTGTAAGAAAGCACATGTCATCCCTAACCAATGTGTAAGAAAAGAAAGGAATAGACAATGGGTGCAACAAACTGTCCGGAAACCCCGAGACAAAGGATGATCACGATGATGTATCTCGTGTACACCGCAATGTTGGCTCTGAATGTCTCGGCAGAGGTTGTCAGCGGCTTCAAGACCGTCGGCAACGCCATGTCGAAGAGCAACGAGAACCTGCAGGTGAAACTCGACGACACATACACCAACTTCTCTGAAGCTCTGAAGAACAGCCCCGACAAGGTTAAGGAGCAGTACGACAAGGCGCAGGAGGTGAAGCAGCTATCCATAGAGCTGGAGAACTTCATAGACAGCGTCAGCTACACATTCGTCAGCAAGCTGGAAAGCAAAGCAAAGATTAACTACGACCCCACAAACCCGAAGCTGGTGCGCGAAATCAGCTTCAAGAACCCCGACGGCACAATCAACCTTGACAGCGTTGAGCTTGCCATGAAGCTTGGCGGCTTCAGCTGGATCAACAAACTGGACAACAACCACATCGGCACACCATTCTTCATCGGCAAAGCCGAAGGCGAGAACCCGACTTCGGGGGCAGCCGTCGAGGTGAAAAAGAAGATTATTGAGTACAAGCAGCGTGTGAAGCAGATTTTGGGAGAGGACTCGGTGCACGTCAGCCTTGGCCTCGACGTGGAGCGCGAGGAACTCAACAGCGACAAGAAGCTGACAAGCTGGGAGATGCTCAACTTCAACAACACCGTTGCAGGTGCGGCTCTAGTCACCTTGACCCGAATGAAAGCCGAGACGATGAACGCCGAGTTCGACGTGGTCAACATGCTCTACAAGCAGGTGAGCAAGGGCGACTTCTCATTCGACCAGATTGCCATGATCTCGCGTCCGAAGTCCACCTACATCATCCAAGGCGGCACATACGAGACCGACATCAACGTGGCGGCCTATGACTCGAAGCAGCACTTCACTGCCACCGTGAACGGCCAGCAACTGAACTCGACCGACAGCGGATCCGTACACTATCGCACCGTGTGCAACAACGTGGGCGTACAAAAGATTATAGGTACAGCCTATGTTACCACACCAGACGGTGGAACAAAAGAATACCCCATCAGCGACAGTTATTTTGTGGCCAAACCCGTAGCCGTCGTATCGCTCGACAACATGCAGGTGATGTATGCTGGCATTGAGAATCCATTCACCGCTGGTGTGCCTGGCGTTGACGGACGCAATGTCAAAGTGTCGATTATCGAGGGTAATGGCAAACTCTCCCCAGGTGATGGCGAAGGGAAATACAACATTACCCCAGCCAACGGCTGCAAGAAGATTGTGCTTGGCGTGGACGCAGTGGTGGATGGAAAGACGACCCGTATGGGAGCGCCCGTATACAAAGTGCGCCCCATCCCCAATCCCATAATCACCGTTGGTGGTTTTGCAAGCGGAGCCAAGGTGTCGCGTTCCAACCTCGCCTCAGGCGCCACGGTGGTGGCTCGTCCACAGGAGGGCTTCGAGTTCAAGATTCCGAAAGGCAGCATCCGCGTGATGAGCCTCGAGGTGTTTGTTGGAAACAAACCATTCAACATGAACGGAAACACGCTTGAGCCCGATGTGATCAGTGCCATCAAACGCGCCAACCGTGGCGACAAGGTTTATGTTGACGCAAAGGTGATGATGCCTGACGGAGTTCCCCGGACCAGCAGCTGCATCTTGACCATCAACAAGTAACGCAAGAACAAAGAGAGTACACTATTAAACTAACGGATATGAAAAAGGTATTGTTAAGCATCTTCGCCATGACGGCGGTAGTGCTCGGTGCAAACGCCCAAAGCATAATCGACGCCGAAGACGGTCGCAATCCAAACGACTTCTATCAGAAAGGCATTGTCGTTGGCAAAAAAGCCATGCCTTACGCCCCTGTGCGCGAAAGCGATGTGGTGTGGGAGATGGTTGCCTGGCGGCAGATAGACCTCAACGAGAGCTTCAACCAGTTCTTCTACTATCCCGTGGAGCAAGGCAAGAACGACCAAGGCCGCATCAACCTCGTGAACCTTATAATGACAGCCGCTGCCAACGGCGACTTCGATGTGTACGAGGACGACGACATGCAGGTGCCTCAGGAGTGGAGCAAAGCGGTCGCCAACCTGCAGGGCCGCCAGCTCAAAGTGCGCTATGGCGAGGAGGACGAGTTCGGCGATCAGGAAGTGTTTAACGACACCATACCCGAAGACTTCGACCCGGCAGGCGTCCGTCTGATCAAATTGAAGGAATACTGGTACATCGACAAACAGGACACACGCCAGAAGGTGCGCATCACTGGGCTTGCCTTCCGCTTCAGCAAAAACATACTCCGTTCCGGCGAGAGCGAAGAAGTGAACGAGTGGAGCTTCTGGATTCCAATGGACGACATGCGCGTGCGCCAGGTGCTCGTCAATGCCAATGCATACGATGAGAACAACGATGTGGCAGAACGGTCGTACGACGACATCTTCATACAGCGCTACTTCGACAGTTATGTCACTCGCGAGTCTAACCGCCACAACCGTGAGATTACGCAGTACCTGACTGGAGAGGATGCCATACTGGAGTCGGAGCGTATTGAGGACAAAATATTCGATATCGAGAACGACATGTGGGAATACTAACCCACACACGAAAGTGAACCAACCGGACAAAAGAGCCATCGGGCAAAGGCCAGCCAAGGGCAAGCCAGCCCGATGGTTTCGTTATGCGCACACATCTCGTGTATGCAGATGTGTGACATTACTACTGCTGGCGTGCACCGTGGCGACAACAACCTCCGCACAGATTGGTTCAGACCTTAAGCCAGGCGAGTTTCACACGAGCACCTTGAACTCGCAACAGCGGCCGATGCCTTTTCCAAACCTTCGCGAAAGTGACGTTGTGTGGACCACCACACTGTGGAAAACAATCGACCTGCGGGAACAGTTCAACCAGTTCATTTACTTTCCAATCGACAACCCTGACCCCAGCGGAAAGAAAAGTCTGGCCTGCACACTGTGGGACGCAGTGGCCGCAGGCGAGATTACTGTCTACGAAGACGACCAGCTAACCGTGCCTATCGACAACGAGATCTTCGTGAAGCAATATACCAAACCAGACACTATTCTGTTGGAGATAGGCTACGACGACGATGACAACGAAGAATACCAAACAATAATCCGGCCACACGAATTCGACGGAGCCGAGATAGAGCAATTCTCCCTGCGCGAAGCATGGTTCATAGGGCGTGAGGAGACACGCATGAACTCACGGCGATTGGCACTGGCGCCATTAAGGCAAAGCTATCACAAGTTTGCAAACACAGAGGAAGAAATCTACCTTGGCAGGCTGCCATTGTTTTGGGTGCCTATGCAGAACCCTCGCGTAAGGCTGCTGCTTGCCCGGCACACAGCCTACCTCGATGAAAACAACATGGTGGGGCAACCCTCATGGGACTGGATATTCATAAACCAGCACTACAATGCGTTTGTGACAAAGGAGAGCAACATATACGACCGTACAGTGAGGGACTACCTTGTAGGCGAGGATGCTGTACTGGAAGCAGAATGGATAGAAGAAAAGGTGTTCGAAATGGAAAACGACATGTGGGACTACTAATTCGAACACTTCGGGACACACAAACAACACCTCGGCTTGAAATTGCCCTCCACCACATAATAACTATTGAGCACTGGCGTTACATCACCATGAAAAATAAGGCACTGGCATTACTAATCATACTGCTGCCTTTGGCAGCGGCAGCCCAGCGGTATACAATCAGCGGGACAATAACCGACTCTCGCAGCGGCGAAACATTGATTGGAGCCACCGTGCTCGACACACGCAGCGGCAAAGGAGTGGTGACCAACATCTACGGCCACTATTCTCTAACCCTCCCCAAGGACAGCATCTCCCTTAGGGTGACATTCGTTGGCTACGAGTCGCAGACATTCAACATGAAGCTTGACCGCAACCAAGTGCTGAATGTGGAACTGCGCGAGAGCGTGACGCTGCAGGAGGTGACCATCACGAGCGAACGCACCGGAGATGTGCGCAGCGTTCAGATGAGCGCAATGGACATGCCCGTGGAGAAAATAAAAAGTGTGCCGGTGCTTTTTGGCGAGGCTGATGTTATCAAGGCCCTTCAACTTATGCCAGGCGTACAAAGCGGCAGCGAGGGGAACAGCGGCCTTTACGTACGTGGCGGCGGACCTGACGAGAATCTGTTCCTGCTCGACGGTGTTCCTCTCTACAACGTGTCGCACCTCGGAGGGTTCTTCAGCGCCTTCAACACAGACGCAATAAAGAACGTCACACTCTACAAGGGCAGTTTCCCTGCCAGGTTTGGAGGGCGACTAAGTGCAGTGCTTGATGTTACGCAAAACAATGGCAACGACCAAGAACTGCATGGCAATGCCTCCATCGGGCTCATATCGGCAAAATTCAATCTTGAAGGCCCGATTATAAAAGACAAAACTACTTTCAGCATATCAGCAAGGCGCACTTACGCCGAACTCTTTGTGATACCGGCAATAATGTGGTTCAACGACCGAGGCAAAGACGAACCCGCGCCAGATGTTGCGCAGAACGCCAAATTCGACGCTGGATACTTCTTCTATGATATCAACGCAAAACTGACCCACAAGTTCAATGACCGCTCACGCCTGTACGCAACTTTCTACACCGGAGAAGATGAAGTGCATGGAAAAATCAACACAGTAACATCGTTGGGCGAAGACATGTACCTCGGCTTCCGAAACCGATGGGGCAATATGATTGGTGCATTGAGATGGAACTATTCACTCACACCCCAACTATTCATGAACATTAGTGCGGCCTACACTCAATACAACAATCTGATTGTGGGAAGCATCGAGAAGACCCTCGGCCCCAACGACCCAACGCCGTCAAACATGGAAGGCGACTACCGCTCTGGTATACGCGACCTCAACCTGCGTGCCGACTTCGACTATTCTCCTCACCCTGACCACAGCATACGGTTCGGAGCCTACGCCACACGCCACTGGTTCATTCCAGAGGTGGCACAAGGCAAAGTGGACTATTACGACAGCATTCAGATGAACGGAGCCTTCCAACTCGACAGCACAATAATGAGCGACACCACCCGTGCCAACGAGTTTGTGGCCTTCATTGAGGACGATTGGTCGATTACTGAAAGCATCAAGCTCAATGCCGGACTGCACTTCAGCGGTTTCCATGTACAGAACTCATTCTATCCCTCACTGCAGCCACGTCTGTCGGCTCGCGTCATGATTACACCCGACCTGTCTTTCAAAGTTGGCTACGCATGGATGAAGCAGTACGTCCATCTGCTCAGCACCACAAGCATCACCCTGCCCACCGACCTCTGGGTTCCGGTAACCGACAAGGTGAAGCCCATGGAAAGCCACCAAGTGGCAGGCGGCCTCTTCTACTCCCTGTCCGGCATTGCCGACTTCAGCATCGAGGGATATTACAAACACATGAATAACCTCATTGAATATAAGGACGGCGCAACTTTCTTCGGCTCGTCAGAGAACTGGGAGAACCTTGTCTATGCTGGAAGTGGATGGAGCTATGGCATCGAATTGTTGGCACAGCGCGAATTTGGCAAGCTCACTGGATGGGTTGGCTACACATGGAGCCGCACAATGCACCTCTTCGACCGCGAGGGGCAGGTGCTGAATTTCGGCAAGCCGTTCCCTGCCAAGTATGACCGCCGCCACGACATTTCAGTTGTGCTCAGCTACAAATTCAGCGACAGGTTCGATGTCAGCGCAACATGGGTCTTCTCCACAGGCAACACCTCCACCTTAAGCACTCAACGCTATCCCATGGCTGGCGACAGTCCAGATGATTACACTTCCGGGGCATCGGCTTACGGTTCGCTGGCCGTATACGAAGGCCGCAACAATTTCCGTATGCCAAACTATCACCGCATGGATTTGGGTGCCAACTTTCATCGCAAGTTCAAACATGCCCGCCGAACCATCAATGCCAGCATATACAACGTCTACAACCGTCAGAACCCCTACATGATTTACCAAAGCGCCACCGACGGCTACCGCTCATATCCATATTCACTCAAACAATTGAGCATATTCCCCATACTGCCGTCTGTGGCCTACACACTTTATTTCTAACACCCTACAGTAATGAAAAGACAACTCCTCTGCATCGTGGCGATTGCCCTGGTTGCCGCAGGGTGCGAGAAAACACTCGACATCAACGACGACGGCAATCACCAGTTGGTGCTCAACGCCATACCCTCGGCCGACAGCATGGCCTTCGTCTACTTCGCGCAGACACGCTTTTTCCTCGACAGTTCAAACAACCATCCTGTCAACGGGGCGACGCTGACTCTCACTGTCAACGGCACACCTTACACGCCTTCGTCGGCAAACCAGTGCATCTACCGCTTCCCATACCAGCTGCAGGAGGGCGACGAACTGGAATTCGATGCGTCTGTCGGCGACCGTAGCGTGCATGCCGCCACCTACGTGCCCCGCTTCCCCGATGTGCAAGACGTCCAGTCATCCTATTTCGCTAGCCCCTCATTCAACTTTGCGAAAGTCGACTTTCGCCTCGACGACCACGCATCGCTTGACGAATACTACAACATCGTTGTCACAGAACGCGACAGCGGGGCGCGCTACAACCAATGGACCGCAAGTATTGACACCGTCGACACTGTGCGCACAGCCTATTTCCTGCTGCCCTACAATCCCGAAATAACTTCGTCCGAGGTGAACGCCTACCGCCCATTGGCCGGATACCTTTACAGCCGGGCCATGTTCACCGACAAACTGATTGACGGCCGCCAGACCCCCATACAGCTGTTCATCATACAGACCGTCGACACCAACGAGATTGCACCATTCAAGCACGAGTACTTCATCGACATCGAAAGCATCACCCCTGCGCGCTGGAACTACATAGTGAGCGCGGCGCAGCAGGGCGGCGGCTTCGACTTCTTTGCCGAACCGGGCGAAGTGTGGGGCAACATTGACGGGGCGCTGGGCATCTTTGCCGGGGCATCCAGGCGCCACTTCGCTTTCGACCCCGACACCTTGCAGCCATCACATTAAGCAAGCAATACCAAACACACCATGACCAACCTTCACAACACCATCGAGATAGTGCTGGCCAACACTGGCGAGCGCAAACAGATTGACCAAGGAACAACCCTGGCCTCGCTGGCCGCCGACTTCACTGGCCGCCGCTCATCAGAAGACAACCGCTGGCCCATCCTCGGCGCGCTCGTCAACAACAAGGTGGAGCCGCTGCAATACAGGGTATACAACCCAAAGGTGATACGCTTCATCGACATTACCGACCGCCAGGGCTTCCGCATCTACCGCAACTCCCTTTGCTTCATGCTTTACAAGGCCGTGCGCGACTGCTTCCCGGCGGCCGTCCTCAACATCGACCACTCGCTGCAAAACGGCTTCTACTGCCGCATAGAGGGCGAGCAACTGCCAGGCCAGCTTGAGGTGTGCCGTGCGGTTCGCGACCGCATGATTGCCCTGCAGGAGGAAAACCTACCCTTCGAGAGCCGCACCATGCTTCTCAACGATGCTGTCGAACTGGTAAGCAAAGAGAACATGCCCAAGACTCACCATCTGCTTGAGCACCTCAAGCAGCTTTACATAGAGATGCACTTCCTCGGAGGAACAGTCCACAAGCTTAATGGCAAGCTGGCTCCCTCCACCGGATGCATCACCTGCTGGGACTTCCGCCAGTTCGAGGACGGATACCTGCTGCAATGCGCCGACAACGAACACCCCGACAAGCTGTCGCTCTTCCAGGAGACCCCGAAACTTTTCGCCATCTTCCGCGAGCATCACCGCTGGGTCGACCTGCTCCACACACCAACTGTGAGCGACTACAATCGCATCGTGCGCGACGGCGGCGCACAGCACCTCATACACCTGGCCGAGGCGCTCCATGAGAAGAAATACGCCGAGATAGCCGAACAGGTGAAAGAAAGCGGTGCCCGCATGGTGCTGCTGGCAGGCCCTTCGAGCAGTGGCAAGACCACTTCGTGCCGCCGCCTCAGCGTGCAGCTGTCCGTGCTGGGCTACGACGTGAACCAACTCTCGCTCGACGACTACTTCCTCGGCCGTGACCGCACACCCAGGCTGCCCAACGGCGAATACGACTTCGAATGCGTCGAAGCACTCGACATACCCTTGCTCAACGACCACCTTCTGGCGCTCTTCAAAGGGGAGCGGGTTGAGATACCGACCTACGACTTCAAGAAAGGCGAGCCTTTCTACAGTGGCAAAAGCCTGCAGCTGGGGCCGCGCAGCATCCTGGTAGTCGAAGGCATACACGCTCTCAACCCCAAACTCACCGCCCAAATCGACGAAAGCCTGAAGTTCAAGGTCTACGTGAGCGCGCTCACCCAGCTGGCCATCGATGGACAGAACATAATCCACGGCACAGACAACAGGCTGGTGCGACGGCTGGTGCGCGACAACAACTTCCGCGGTTGGGGAGCCTACGAGACGCTCCACCGCTGGCCCGAAGTGGTGCGCGGCGAGCGTATGCACATCTTCCCCTATCAGGAAAATGCCAACGTCATGTTCAACTCTGCCCTGCTCTACGAACTCGGCGTGCTGAAGGTATATGCCGAGCCTCTGCTCAAACAGGTGCCGGAGAACTGCGAGGAATATGCCATTGCCCAGCAGCTGCTAAGCTTCAGCGAACTGGTGGAGCCGATAGACAGCAAGTTCATTCCCTACAACAGCATCATGCGCGAATTTCTCGGCGGAAGCTCGTTTGAATACTAAACTGCCGCCGTGCGCATCGACGCGATAAAGGACACCGCCCGACAGGCGCACGCCGACTCAGGCGTGCGCCGTCGGCTTTTCGAGGCGCTGCACTCGGCAGACACGACCGAGGCTCGCAACGCCGCGTGGGCGCTCACACAGCTGCCGCCATCAGACAATACCCTCATAGCCGCCAGACGCAACGACCTCGCCGACATAGCCACAACCACAACCGACACTTCGCTGCGAAGGATGGTGCTGGCACTGCTCGAAAGGCTGGAGTGGACACCGGCCGACGTGCGCACCAACCTGCTCGACTTCTGCCTCGACCGTCTTTCCGACCCGGCCGAGCCATGCGGCGTGCGAGCCCTGTGCGTCAAGCTGGCACACAAGCAGTGCCACCACTGGCCCGAACTGCTCAACGAGCTGGGGCAGACTCTGTCAGCAATGGATGCAGACGCCCTCAAGCCCGGCCTGCGCCACTGTGTGAAGAAAACCCTCGCCACTATTGACGGCCATGGCAGAACAAGTCAGGCCACCCACATCGGCATGAGTTTTTGACCCCCACAATCACAGGTGAAGCTATTGGAGTTCAGCAACTTCAGCACACAGAAACAGCCAACCCATAGCAAACACCCTCACAACAGCCTCATTTTCAGCACCGACAAGGTGTCAAGTCCGTATCAACACCGTCTGTTCTTCGATTGTTCTTCGATTGTTCTCCGATTGTTCTTCGATTTAACATCGGAGAACAATCGAAGAACAATCGGAGAACAATCGAAAAACAGACAGACTTGCAGTCCTGCCAGCATTGTGCAGGCAACGATACAAACAACGACTGGCACGCACTCACTCCTGCTCATAAAGCCCTGAACAAACGCACTATATACAACCAACCAAACACTTGGCGCATTAATTATTTGGTTGGTTTGGATAATCTTCGTAACTTTGCACCCAGTTAACCAAAATTGAAGCAAACAATGAAAATATCCGTTGCAGGAACAGGCTATGTTGGGCTGTCGCTGGCCACACTTCTTTCGCAGAAGAACGAGGTGACAGCCGTTGATGTGGTGGAAGAACGCGTGCAGATGGTCAACAATCGCATGTCTCCCATACAAGACGACTACATCGAGGATTACCTCGCCCACAAGCCACTCAACCTGCGAGCCACACTCGACCAGGAGGCAGGCTACCGCGACGCCGACTTTGTGGTGATTGCAGCCCCGACAAACTACGACAGCGCAAAAAACTACTTCGACACCACAGCAGTGGAGGATGTCATCAGTAAGGTGCTGGCCGTGAACAAGAACGCCGTGATGGTGATTAAAAGCACCATACCCGTTGGCTACACCGAGAGTGTGCGCCAACGTTTCGGGACGCCCAACATTATCTTCGCACCCGAATTCCTGCGTGAGAGTAAAGCACTCTATGACAACCTTTACCCAAGCCGCATCATCGTGGGCTACGACCAGACGGACGAGCGGCTGGCCGAGCGTGCGAGGATGTTCGCCACTCTGGTGAAGGAAGGCGCAGTGAAGCAGGATGTGCCGGTGCTATTCATGGGCACCACCGAGGCCGAGGCCGTGAAACTCTTCGCCAACACCTACCTTGCGCTGCGCGTCTCCTACTTCAACGAACTCGACACCTATGCCGAGATGAAAGGCCTCAATACACAACAAATCATCGAAGGCGTGTGCCTAGATCCCCGCATCGGCACCCACTACAACAACCCCTCTTTCGGCTACGGCGGCTACTGTCTTCCGAAAGACACCAAGCAACTGTTGGCAAACTACCGCGACGTGCCGCAGAACATGATGAGCGCCATTGTGGAAAGCAACCGCACGCGCAAGGATTTCATTGCCGACCAGGTGCTGAAAAAAGCGGGCTACTACGACTATTTCAACCAGGGGGAATTCTGTGCCAACGCGGAGCGCGAGTGTGTGATTGGCGTCTACCGCCTCACGATGAAGACTGGCAGCGACAACTTCCGTCAAAGCAGCATACAAGGCGTCATGAAACGCGTAAAGGCCAAGGGGGCGACAGTAATCATCTACGAGCCCACGTTGGCCGATGGGTCGACCTTTTTCGGCTCGACAATAGTCAACGACCTCGATGAATTCAAACGCCGCAGCCAGGCCATCATTGCCAACCGCTACGATTCCTCGCTCGACGACGTGCACGAGAAAGTGTACACTCGCGACCTTTTCAAACGAGACTGACAAACCAAACACAATAAACACCCACCCTATGAAAAAAGCGCTTATCACTGGCATCACCGGGCAGGACGGCAGTTTCCTGGCCGAGTTTCTGATTGAGAAAGGCTACGAGGTTCATGGCGTTCTGCGACGCTCCTCGAGTTTCAACACCGGAAGAATAGAACACCTCTACCTCGACGAGTGGGTGCGCGACATGAAGAAGAAACGACTGGTGAACCTGCACTGGGGCGACATGACCGACTCATCGAGCCTGATACGCATCATCAGCGAGATACGTCCCGACGAAATATACAACCTGGCCGCGCAAAGCCATGTGAAGGTGAGTTTCGACGTGCCCGAGTTCACCGCCGACGCCGATGCAATGGGTGTTCTGCGGCTGCTTGAGGCAGTGCGCATTGCCGGTCTGTCGGGAAGCTGCCGCATCTACCAGGCCTCGACCAGCGAGTTGTACGGACTGGTGCAGGAAGTGCCACAGAAAGAGACAACACCGTTCTATCCGCGCTCACCCTATGGCGTGGCAAAGCTCTACGGCTTCTGGATAATGAAGAACTATCGCGAAAGTTACGGCATGTACTGCTGCAACGGCATCCTCTTCAACCACGAAAGCGAGCGCCGGGGCGAGACATTCGTCACACGAAAAATAACGCTGGCGGCGGCTCGCATAGCGCAAGGCTACCAGGACAAGCTTTATCTGGGCAACCTTAACTCGCTGCGCGACTGGGGCTATGCCAAAGACTATGTAGAATGCATGTGGCTCATTCTGCAACAGGACCACCCAGACGACTACGTCATCGCCACCGGACAATATCACACCGTGCGCGAGTTCTGCACACTGGCCTTCAAGGAAGTGGGCATAGAACTTGAATGGCAAGGCGAGGGAATAATGGAAAAAGGTGTCGACGTGAAAACCGGCAAGGCAATTGTTGAGGTCGACCCCAACTACTTCCGTCCTGCCGAAGTCGACCAACTGCTTGGCGACCCCTCCAAAGCCTGCAAGACGCTGGGCTGGAACCCACAGAAGACCTCGTTTGAGGAGTTGGTTCGCATCATGGTGAAGCACGACATGAAGAAAGTCAAGAAACTTTACGCCAACAAGCATGTCGATTAGAGCCGGACAAGGTTGATATTCTGAAGAAAACTCCAAACAAACTATTGACATATCAATGCGACACGAAGTAGACTTTTTGGTTGTCGGGTCGGGCATTGCCGGCCTCAGTTTCGCGCTCAAGGTGGCAGAGCACGGGCGCGTGTGCATCCTGACCAAAGGCGACGCCGCCGAGGGCAGCACACGCTACGCGCAGGGCGGAATAGCGGCTGTGATGTACGACAGCGACTCTTTCGAGCAGCACATCGAGGACACCCTTGTGGCCGGCGACGGCATCTGCGACCGCGAGGTGGTAGAGATGACCATACGCGAGGCTCCCGACCGCATACGCGAGCTGGTGCGCTACGGCGTGGACTTCGACCTCGACGGCAAGGGCGGCCGCTTCGACCTGCACCGCGAGGGCGGCCACTCGGAGTTCCGCATACTGCACCACAAGGACAACACCGGCGAGGAAATTGAGCGCGCACTGCTCGAAGCCGCGCGGCGCCATCCCAACATAACCATCAAGGAGCGCCAGTTCGCAATCGACATCATCACACAGCACCATCTGGGCCAACGCGTCACCAAGCACACGCCAGGCATCGAGTGCTACGGCGTCTACGCCCTCGACTGCGACACCAACCGCATAGACACCTACCTGGCCAAAGTGACCCTGCTGGCCACCGGCGGCATGGGCAACGTGTACACCACCACCACCACGCCCATCATCTCGACCGGCGACGGCGTGGCCATGGTGCACCGCGCGCGCGGTGTGCTGAGCGACCTGGAGTTCACCCAGTTCCACCCCACCTCTCTCTACAACCCGGCCGAGAAGCCCGCCTTCCTCATCACCGAGGCCATGCGCGGCGCGGGCGCGGTGCTCAAGGACCGCGAGGGCCGCGAGTTCATGCAGAAATACGACCCGCGCCTGTCGCTCGCCCCGCGCGACATAGTGGCCCGCGCCATCGACAACGAGATGAAGCTCTCGGGCATGGACTACCTCTACCTCGACGCGCGCGGCATTGGCAAGAAGCACCTCATCGAGGGCTTCCCCACCATCTATGCCAAGTGCCTCTCCATCGGCATCGACATCACACGCGACATGATACCTATCCGCCCGGCCATGCACTACCAGTGCGGAGGCATCAAGGTTGACCGCCACGGCGAAAGCTCCATACGCCACCTCTACGCGGCGGGCGAGTGCTCGTGCACGGGCCTGCACGGCGGCAACCGCCTGGCCAGCAACTCGCTGCTCGAGGCAGTGGTCTACGCCCACAACGCAGCCCAGTCGGCCATTGCCGAGGCCGCAAGAGCCGTTCACGGCAACCTGCGCGGACAGATACCCGACTGGAACGCCGAGGGCATGGTGCTGAACGAGGAGATGATACTCATCACGCAGACCAAGAGCGAGCTGCAGGAGATAATGTGGAACTACGTCGGCATCGTGCGCAGCGACCTGCGCCTGCAGCGAGCCTTCGACCGCCTGAACCTCATCTTCCGCGAAACGGAGGACCTCTACAACCGCTCGGTGCTCACCGAGCCGCTCTGCGAGCTGCGCAACCTCATTGCCTGCGCCTACTTGATAATCAAGATGGCGCGTGCCCGCAGGGAGAACGTGGGGCTGCACTACTCGCTCGACCTGCTCAACCAGGACAAGGACTGACCGCAAGGCAGCACAAGCCAACCCGTAAGGCACAGCTGGCGGATTAATCCGCCAGCTGTGCCTCTTTTCATGCCTCGACAGGGGGTGCCAAAGATGCCCCAAAACCGTCTGTTCTCCGATTGATGTCCGATTGTTCTTCGATTGTTCTTCGATACAAAATCGAAGAACAATCGAAGAACAATCGGAGAACAATCGAAGAACAGACGGTGTTGACATTGCCCTGATGGCTTGTTTGGCTGATTTTCAAGCATATACACAGCAATCACTCTCCAAGTATCTATAAATCAACACATTCAGCACCCGCCGAACAGCCCTTCACCATGACAGGGGCTATTTTTGGGCGACGACGCAATATCTGCGCCGCGGCGGCGTTTTTGACTGTATAAACAAACAGCACCTACCATGCGCTCACAGAACAACTGCCCGCTGCAAGGGCTGACCACATTCGGCACACCCGCCACGGCCAGGCGCGTTGTGTGGCTCGACTCGGCCGACGACGCTCTGCAATGGCTCAATGAGCGCCGTGCCGACGAGCCCATGGCGGTGCTTGGCGGAGGCAGCAACGTGCTTTTCATACGCGACTTCGACGGCACTGTGGCCATCGAGGCCGACCGGTCGGCCTCGGCCGACGGGCTGACCCTCGGCGCCGGCTGGACGCTCGACGACGTGGTGCGCCGCCGCGCGGCCGAGGGGCGCCACGGCATGGAGAACCTGGCGGCCATACCCGGCACGCTGGGCGGCGCGGTGGTGCAGAACGCCGGTGCCTATGGCGTGGAGACCGGCGACGCGGTGGAATGGGTGGAGGCCATAGACATGCAGAGCCTGCGCACCGAGCGGCTGAGCCGCGGCGACTGCCGCTTCGGCTACCGCACCTCGGTCTTCAAGCAACAGGCCGGACGGTGGCTTATCACGGCAGTGAGGCTCCTCGAAGGGGGTGACTACAGCCCGGTGCTGACGCACCAGGCGCTGCAGTCGCTGCCTCACCTCACGGCGCAGCAGATGATAGACTCCGTCACCGCCCTGCGCTGGCGCAAGCTGCCACGCCCGGAGGAGCACGGCTCGGCAGGCAGCTTTTTCAAGAACCCGGTGGTGGGCAGCGAGGCCGCCGGCGCGCTGCTGCGCCGATACCCGGAGATGCCCGTCTACGCCGGAGGCAAACTCTCGGCGGCGTGGCTCATCGACCATGCGGGCTGGCGCGGCAAGACGCTCGGCAAGGCCGGGGTGTGGCCTGGACAGGCGCTGGTGCTCTACAACACCGGCGGCTGCGAGGGCGCCGAGGTGGTGGCGCTGGCGCAGGCCGTGAGCGACGACGTGAGGCGCATGTTCGGCGTGGAGCTTGAGACTGAGGCAATAATAATATAACCCGAAATAATGGAGAACAATACCGACATATTCTGGCAGTGGTTCACCGACCACAACGAGCAGTTGATAGCCATGGGCGACCTCGATGCCGAGAGCCGCGCGGCCCTGATGGGCAGCCTGCGCGGGCAGCTGCACGCCTACTGCCCCGGCCTTGATTGCGAGGTGGGCGAGCCCACGGCCAACGGACGCACGCTGACCTTCACCGCCGAGGGCGACACCGACCTTTTCCGCCCGCTGGTGGAGCTCACCGACGCCGCACCCGACCTGGACTGGTGGGACATCGTGGCCTTCAAGCAGCCCATGGGCACCGACCTCAAGGTTCGCTTCGACCACTACCGCTTCGAGACGGCGAAGATGTACTTCGAACAGCTGGAGTGCGAGGAGGAGCCGGAGATGCTCGGCCTGCGCATCGCAGTAGAGGGTGGAGAGCGGCAGGACGACGAGGACTTCCAGGTGGGTGTGTACGTGACCGTTGAGGCGCTGCTTGGCGAGTTCGACTGCGCCACCATGGTGGGCTACATAGAGACGGTGCCGCTCATGCCGGAGCCGTTCAAGTCGGGGTTCCAGCCGCTCGACGACCTGCCGCGCTTCGCCGAATGGTTCAAACGCAAACGCGACGAATAGCCATGAATGTGCGCCAAGCCACGGTGGCCGACCTTGAGGCCATGATGGCCATGTACGACCACTCGCGCGCGCTGATGAGGGCGTCGGGCAACACCACGCAGTGGGTGGGCTACCCCACGGCCGGGCTGGTGGAGGGCGACATACGCAAAGGGCACGCTTTCATAGTGGAGCACAACCACCGCGCGGTGGGCTGCTTCGCGCTGGTGCCAGGCATTGAGCCCACCTACGCCATAATAGAGCACGGCCACTGGATTGACCAGTCCAGCGCCTACGCCACCCTGCACCGCCTGGCAAAGGCCGAGGGCGCGGAGGGGGTGGCCAGGGAGGCCTTCGCCTTCGCCAAAGGCAGGCATCCCTACCTGCGCTTCGACACCCACCGCGACAACGCCGCGATGCGCCACGTGGCGCGCCGCGAGCAGTTCGTGTACAGCGGCGTGGTACACATGGCCGACCTCACCGAGAGGCTGGCCTACGAGTGGTGGAGCCACCAGGCCGTCAGCCGCGACCTTGCAGGCTACGTCGACGCCTTCATACTGCCACTCTACGACGGCTTCGACAGCGCGCACGACAGGCAGCACGCGCTGCGCGTGATAGCCCGCACGATGCTCACCGGCACGCCGCGCGGCATAGCCCCCGACCTGCTCTACGCCGCCGCCGCATGGCACGACGCAGGCCTCGGTGCCGGACGTGAGCACCATCACTTCGAAGGCGGCCGCATGGTGCGCGACGACAGTTTCCTGCGCAGCCATTTCGAGCCGGAGCAGGTGGAATTGGTGGCGCAGGCGGTGGAAGACCACCGTGCGTCGAGCGGATGCCCGCCACGCAGCCTGCTGGGACGCGTGCTCGCCGAAGCCGACCGCGACCTGGATCCGGAACTCATAGTGCGCCGCACTGTGGAGTACGGCCTGCTCCACTACCCTGCCCTCGGCCACAAGCAGCAATGGGAGCGCACGCTGCAACACCTCGACGAGAAGTATTCCGAAAGAGGCTACCTGAGGCTGTGGCTCGACGACGGTCCCAACACGGGGATGCTGGCCGAGCTGCGCGGCATAATCGCCGACCGCCATCTGCTGCGCAGCATGTTCGACTCGATAATGGGAAGCCTATGAACACCCTGCTCATCGTGTGTGCCTACCTCTTGCTGGCGCTGGGCGTGGTGGCGGTGTTCCTGCCGTTCCCGCCTGCGGTTCCGGCAGCCTGGGCCGGGCTGATGCTTGCCAGCGTGGCAGGCGTGGGCATAGGTCGGCCGTGGCTGGTGTGGACGGCGGTGGCGGGGCTGGCCTTGATGGTGGCAGACTACGTGGTGCCCATACTCACCACAAGACGCTTCGGCGGCTCAAAGTGGGGCGTGTGGGGATGCACCATCGGCCTGCTGGTGGGCATAGTGGGAGTGCCATTCGGACCCGGAGGGCTTGTGGGGCTGTTTTTCTGGCCGTTTGTGGGTGCGCTGGTTGGCGAATGGATGAAACAACGCCAATGGAAGCCCGCATTGCGTGCCGCCTGGGGCGCGTTCATCGGCCTGATGACAGGCACTTTGGCCAAGGTGGCCTACGCCATCGTGCTGGCTGTGAAAGTAACTGTTGCACTGATATAAACAAACAAGATGATAAAGACAGTGGCCGTATTCTGCGGCTCGCAACTGCCCAAAGATCCCTGCCATGCAACCTCGGCCACGCTGTTGGGGCACAAACTGGCCTACACGGGGCGCACACTCGTCTACGGAGGGTCGAACCTGGGGCTGATGGGTCTGGTGAGTAGTGCCGCGATGGAACGTGGTGGCGAGGTGGTTGCCGTAATTCCCTCGCACTTCAGCGAGGCCGTCATCAATTCTCAAAAGGTGACAAGGCTGGAACGTGTGGCGTCGATGGCAGAGCGCAAGAGGCGCATAATGCAGCAGAGCGACGCATTCGTGGCGTTGGCAGGCGGCATAGGGACAATCGATGAAGTGAGCGAGGTGATGGTGGCCAACCAGCTGGGGCTGATGGACAAACCGTTGATTATCCTCAACGAGCACGGCTACTACGACCACTGGCTGCAATGGCTTGACATGGCAAAGGCCGAAGGCATGATGCGTGGCGACTGCGGACTGGCTGTGGCCGACAGCGTCACACACGTAATGATGCTGCTTGCAATGCAATGAGCCACCTGCTGAGCAAAAGCAAATACATCCGCGGACTGCAGTGCGACCGTGCTCTGTGGCTTGACATGCACATGCCGCAGCTGGCACACTACACCGCCGAGCAACAAATGAGCTTCGACTATGGTCGCACCTTTGAGCGCGAATTCAAGGACAAATTCCCCGAAGCAACAGACATCAGCAGCCTGCTTGGCCCGCGCCGCGACCGCTATGCCTCCCTCACTGCCGAAGTGCTCGACCGCAAGGGTGGGGTCACACTCTTCGAGGCTGGCTTTGAGTACGACGGCGTGCTGGTGCTGGCAGACGTGGTGAAGAAGAACAGCGACGGCTCGCTCGACGTGTTCGAGGTGAAAAGCGGCACGGCACTGACCGACACCTACCGCCACGATGCTTCGGTGCAGCGCTATATTATCGGTCATTGCCGCGACGTGCACAGGTTCTGCATAGTGCACCGCTCGGCGGAGCAGAACGCCGAGAGTCAGTTCGTTGTGGTCGACCTTACAGACTACACCCGCCAACAGATGACCACTGTCGAGGCGAACATAAGCAAGATGAAGACAATCGCGGCAGGCAGCGAGCCATTGGTGGCCACAGGCCTGCACTGCACCATTCCATACGGATGCCCCTACACAAGGCACTGCACCCACACCGCGGTGCAGTTGCCACTATTTTGAGACACGCAGATAACGAGTCAGTTGCCGCTCACTGATGTTACGGTAGTGGTAGGTAGCCACCACCGAACCGTTGTCGACGAGCAGTATAAAAGGCCTCATGCCCTGTGTGATTTTGAAGAACATGTACACACCGATGTCGTCGGGCTCGTAGTAGTGCATACGACTCTCATCGAGGTGGTTACGCTTCTGAATAGAAGCCAGCTTCTCGCGCGACATGCGGCAATAGGGGCACCCAGGAGTGAGAAAAGCCACCAGTTGCGTGCCCTCACCAAGATGTTCATCCTCCACAAACTGCGCGAACAACTCCTTGTCGTAAGGCGCATCATCAGCACCATAGAGCCAGTTGTCGGGCACAGACACCACGAATGGCACCACAAATGCCACCACACACATGGCTGCCCCCAGCCACACGCGGAACCTGCCGCCGCCATTGCCATCACCACTGCCCTGCAATCGCGCCAGCACAAGCAGCAGCACAAGCAGCACCGCATTCTTGAGCAGTGACACCGACGGCGGCATTGAAGCCAGCCTACCCATGCAGTTGCACGAATCGGTTCGGCCAATCAAGGCTGCATAGCAAAGGAATACAGAGAAGGCACAAAGGATGAGAACGGCCGCGAGGTCTACCCATCGGCTCCACCAGCCCGCCAGCAACAGTCCTCCAAGCAGAAACTCGGCCCCGATACAAAGGCGCGCCACAATGAAACAGAAATTAAGCGACAGGAAACCGTAGCTGAAAAGATACAACTCAAAATCGTCGATGGCAAAAAGCTTCGCCGCGCCCGACACCAGGAACAGACCTCCCAGCAACAGGCGCAGCGTCAAGGCAGCCACACGCCTCAAGCGGTTAGTCGTGCAGTCGGTAGTCACGGCACTTCACCTTGTGCACATCGTAGCGACGCAGCGAGTGGGAGCCATCATCGGCGACATAGCGCTCCTCGAAGGCAGTCTCGGTAATATCCTCGCATTTCACACCGGAGCCAACAAACAAAATCTCCAGGCGGCTGTCGTCACCATCCTCGGGGACACACTTGCACTGGTGCTCTTTGTCGGCACATGCCGTAGCCATCAAGGCAATGGCCGCAAAGGCCGGGATAATCATTCTTTTTCTCATGGCGTCTACTCGTTGAAGATGGAGTCTATTGCAAACTCGTAGTCTGTGCACAGCAGCGAATCGACCTTGGCAGAATCGACAATGTCGTGGTAGCGGTATACCCGCAAAGCCTCGCACTGGCCGTCGTCAATCTTGATGATACGCACCTTGTTGGTGCCGAGCACTGAGCAGCGGCAGGTCTTTGCCTTGTCGCATGCCGTCGGCACAAAAAGCATCGCCGCGGCGGCAGCCACAAGCACTACGTTGCGTTTATTATTCCTCATTGCATATCTGGTTTACAGTGTTCTCAACAATTCTTCGAGGGTCACCTCGTCGTGTATCAGCACATCACGCGGCTTGGAGCCGTTGCTCGGACCCACTATTCCGGCAGCCTCCAACTGGTCGATGATGCGCCCGGCACGGTTGTAGCCCAGCTGCAGCTTGCGCTGAAGGAGCGACGTGCTGCCAAACTGGCTGCTCACCACCAACCGCGCCGCGTCGTTGAAGTACTCGTCCTTGCTCTTGGCGTCGAACTCCTTGTTAGGCTCCTCGTTCTCGTCGAGGTACTCGGGCAACTCGAACCCTTCGGGATAGCCGCGCTGGTCGCCAATACATTTCACCAGCCGCTCAATCTCAGGGGTGTCAATAAGGGCGCACTGCAGGCGGATCATGTCCTTACCTGCCAACGAGATGAGCATGTCGCCACGGCCAATCAGCTGTTGCGCCCCGCCGGTGTCGAGGATAGTCTTGCTGTCTATGCCGCTGGTGACTCGGAACGCGACACGGGCTGGGAAGTTAGCCTTGATGGTGCCAGTGATGATGTTTGTCGTCGGGCGTTGGGTTGCAATAATCAGGTGTATGCCCACAGCACGAGCCAGCTGCGCCAGGCGCGCGATGGGCAGTTCCACCTCCTTGCCAGCAGTCATGATAAGGTCGCCGAACTCGTCGATAACAACCACGATATAGGGCAGGTAGCGGTGACCGTTGGCAGGGTTGAGCATCCGCTTGCAGAACTTCTCGTTGTACTCGGTGATCTTGCGCACCTTGGCCTGCTTGAGCAAGTCGTAGCGAGTGTCCATCTCTATGCAGAGGGAATTGAGTGTGCGCACCACCTTCTTCACGTCGGTGATTACAGCCTCCTCCTCATCGGGCATCTTGGCCAGATAGTGGCGGTCGAGGGCGGAATAGAGCGAAAACTCGACCTTCTTCGGGTCAACCAGCACCAGTTTCAGCTCGGAGGGGTGCTTCTTGTAGAGCAGCGAGGCCAGCACAGCGTTGAGACCCACCGACTTGCCAGTGCCAGTGGCACCGGCCATGAGCAGGTGGGGCATCTTGGCCAGGTCGGTGACGAAACACTCGTTGCTGATGGTCTTGCCGAAAGCAATCGGCAACTCCATTTTGGCATTGCGGAAAGCGTCGCTCTCAAGCATGGTTTTCATGCTCACAATCTGAGGCTTGGCGTTTGGCACCTCGATGCCGATGTTGCTCTCGCCCGGTATGGGGGCGATGATGCGAATGCCAAGCGCGGCCAGCGAGAGCGCGATGTCGTTCTCCAGCCCCTTGATCTTGCTGATGCGTATGCCCGGGGCGGGCTTGATCTTGTAGAGCGTCACGGTGGGGCCGGGCTGGGCGGAGATTTCTATAATCTCTATGCCGTAGTCGCGCAGGGTCTGCACAATCCGATCCTTGTTGGCCACCAGCTCCTCCTTGGTGACGCGGACATTGTTCTGCTCGCTGTCGTCGAGCAGCGCGGTGGTGGGCATCTGGTAGTCAGACAAGTCGAGGTGCGGGTCGTAGGGCTCATCCACGCCATAGTGGCGACGGTAGTCGTCGGGTTCGAGGTCCTCCTCCACGTCGTCGGCAGGCTGGTTCGCGGCATCGTCCTGCTGTTCCTGCTGCGACTGACCGGTGTCGGCATCGGTTTCTCCCTCAATGGTGAAACTGATCTCTTGCGGGGCGGGCTGTTCCTGACGCGCGGCGTCGTTCACGCGCTCAAACTCGGCGTCAATGTCGAAAGGAGGCTCGTCGTCGACCGGTGGCTCCGTTGTTTCGCCCTGCCCGGCGAACAGCCGCTGTGCCTCCTGGTCGAAGATGGCATCGTCGTCTGCCGTCCTGACCGGCTCAGGCGCGGCCTCGGCCACCTTTGCCGCACGCGGCGAAGCCTTCTCCGGTGCGTCGTCGGTGACGGCCTTCTCTATACCGGCCTCCACACTGCGCACCGCACGGCCCAGGTCGACCTTTGGCAGCCTGACGCGCGGCAGCTCCATCTTGTGCACCAGCACCAGGAACACAATGGCCACAAAGAAAAGAAGCACCAGCGTCCACCAGCCGAACAGCCGGTCGAGCGGCTGTGCCAGCCGAAGACCTATGCCGGCATAGATGTCGAAATCGGCACTGCGCACCCAAGCCCCGCCGATGTAGCCCAGCGTGAGCGAGACCCACATCATCCAGAACAGCGAGCAGCCGAAGGTCTTCCACCAGGGCATCACCTCGACGTCGCAAAGCTTCATGCCGTAGACGAAGAAAAGCAGAGCCACGCCAACGCTGGCTATGCCGAACAGCCGCGTGGTGAAAAACTCGGCCAAGGCGAAGCCTGCGGCCCCCATCCATCCGCCACGTGCCGACGTGGCGTAGAACCCCACCATGCTGATGAGCAGGAAGATGGAGAACAGCACATACACCGCACCGCGCACGCGGGCGAAGTTCTTGCTGCGAATGAAAGCGGCAAAGCCGCCCCCTTGCTTGCCGCGGGCGGGCTTGCCTTTAGTCTTGGCGCTTTTCTTTTTCTTCTTTGTGGCGGCCACTGGTCAAATGAGTTGAGTGTAGTTGCAACGCAGGACACACTGTCGCGGCGCACCCTGCGCCACACCGCACACACACCCGGCCGTTGTGCACGGCAGGGAGCGGCGGGGCGGCGCGGGACGCTGGCCGACGGTCAATCCTGCATCAGTTCGATTGCGTCGTTGATTTCGCCGAAGAGGGTCTCCAAGTCCTCGTCGCCGAGGGTCTCGTAGCCGGCAGGGAGCAGGAAGTCGCTCTCCTTCACCTTGCCCTTCACAATCTCGACGGCGGTGTAGGTGATGGCGCGATCCTCGCCAACCTCGACGGTGCACTGCAGGGGCATACCCTTGATGCCGCCGAAGAGCAGGTTGAGGCCGGGGCCTATCTCGCTGCTGTACCACATCACCATCTGGTGGTCCTTGCCCTCGTCGTCGAACTGATGGCGGATCAGCTTGCGGGCGGTGACGCCAGCTATCTGCATCGTCTCGCCGTCGACATACTCATAGTAGAAGTGGCCGGGCTCCTCGTCCTTGATGGCAAGGCTGTCGAAGTCGCTCTCCTTCGAGGTGTTCTTCACAAGCAGCTTGCCCGAACCCTCGTAGGTGAACTCGTTGCCCTCTGAGCGCAGATAGCCCAGCAGGTTACTGAGGTTCATGCAGTTGGTCATGGTCATGCCCTGCACCAGCACTGCCTCGGTCATGCCACTGCAGAAGATGGGGCTCTTGGTGTACATGTCGTCGCCGGAGACCTTGATCTCGGCCACGCGGGCGGCATCGGGCAGGTCGACGGCCACCGAGCCGGTCGACTCAACATTGTACTTCACAACACCCTTGAACGAATTCTGCGCCACCGCGCCGCCCAGGGCAATAAGCATGGCAGCCGCCACAGTAACAATCCTTTTCATCGTATAGTCTGTTTTGTTTTACTTCAATCGACAACCATAGAACAGCGCAATACATTTTTTATTGCGTGGGGGCAAAAAAAAAGTGCGCCGCCAGCCTCAAGACCGTGACAACCACATGCCAACGAGTAACCAACACCTGCCCATCGCCTACAAATGCAGGTGTTGACAAGGCGTTGGGTAGGCGATGAGTAGGAGTTGAGTAGGAGTTGGTCTATCCTTGACGCTGTTTTACAGTTAGTTATGCAGGGGATAAAAATCAACCACGCGCAAACAAGTCCTCCAGCACACATAAAAAACTGGCCTGCAATGTATTGGGCATATTTTGACACAAAAAAGACAAATCCCCGCCCGCCTATTTGTGGCGGACGGGGATTTGGTGGCCGGAATGTGGCTCGCGGGGCGGGGCGTCAGGCCGTGGCGCCCTTTATCTGCACGTCGAAGCCCTCGTCAATCACAGGCTGCACCAGGGCCTGCATCTGCTGCGGGGTGAAGCGCACAAGGCCCTGCATCGGCGTGGGGCGGTCGATGGTGTAGACCATCCACTGGCGCGGGCGCAGGGTGCGCACAATGTCGAGCATGGGGCCTATCACCTCGGGGCTGGCCGAGTCGAACTGCGGCGAGCGCAGGAAGCAGGTCTGCAGCACAAAGTCGCCGTCGAAAGCGCGCAGCGCCTCCACCACACGCGCCACTCTGTAGCCCGGCGCGGGCTGGTTGATGAGGGCGGCGAGGCTGTCGGTGGGGGCGTCGATTTTCATGATGGGGTTGTCCACACGCCGCAGAGCAGCCAGCACACCGGGCAGATGAGCCCGCGTGGCGTTGCTCAACACACTCACCTTGGCCTGCGGGTAATACAGGTCGCGCAGGGCCAGGGTGTCGTCGATTATGAGCGCGAACTCGGGGTTGAGCGTGGGCTCGCCGTCGCCGCTGAAGGTGATGCTGTCTACCGGGGTGCCCTCGGCGCGGAGTTTCAGCAGCATCCGCTCAAGGTCGGCGCGCACCTTGGCGGCGGTGGGCAGGAGGGTGTCGTCGCGCCCGTCGGCGTTCCATCCACATTCGCAGTAGATGCAGTCGAAGTTGCATATTTTCCCTTTTTCGGGCAGCAGGTTGATGCCCAGCGAGCTTCCCAGCCGACGGCTGAAAATGGGTCCGAAGACGGTCTCTTCTCTCATCATAGAGTGGCGGTTGTTGTGCCGGCGGCACGTGGCGGCAGCAGGGCAAAAGCCTGGTTTGCACTGCCGTGCAGACGCGCAGGCCGGCGGTTCGAGGGCGCAAAGTTACATATTTTTCGCGACATGCCGCCAGCGCGTCGTCTTTTTTTCGTAACTTTGCACCGTGAACCGGGTCATGACAATCATCGTGCTGGCCACCATGCTGCCACTGGTGTGCGGCTGCCGCAGGGGCGAAGCCGTCGACCCGCTGCGCCGCTCGGTGGCCGACGGGCTGAACAAGGAGGCCTTCGTGAACCGCTACCGCCAGCCCGACTCGTGCCTGGCCATCTCCGAGCGCGCCCTGCGTTACATTGCCGACTCGCTGCCCGGCTACGTCGACGGACTGCTGCGCGCGCACAACAACATGGCCTTCGCCTGCTACCAGAAAAGCGACCGCGAGGAGGCGCTGCGCCACCTTGACCTGGTTGACCGCACCGCCGCCCGGCAAACGCGCGGCATGAAGAACGGCAGCATCGAGCAGCTGATTGCCAACCTGCTGCGGGCAAGGCTGCTGCAACGCGACTGCCGCATAGCCGACTCCTACCGCCTGCTCTACGACATCTCAAGCCGCCGCGTACTCTCGCGCAGCCGCGACAACCTGCTCTACAACTACGCGCAGACCGAGTACTACATCATCATGCTGGTTCTCAACTTCCACTACCGCGAGGGCAAGCAGGCCGACGTGCTGACGCTGATTGACGAGGTGGAGCGCCGCCGTGGCGAACTGAAGGTGGACTACGCGCAGGACATGGCTCTCAACTACGCCCTGGCCTACGCCTGGCAGAGCGCTGGCGAAAGCTACAACGCGCTCGACTACTGCGACGCCACGCTCGGCATAATGGAGCGCTCGCCACAGTCGTTCTGCACCTTCAACTATGCCAACACGCTGCAGATGATGGCGCTGGCGCTTCGCAGCCTGCCCGGCACCGTGCCGCCCGACAGCGTGCTCGACCTCTACGACCGGGCGCGGCAGGCATTCTTCGACTACGGCGACCCCTACCAAATGCTTGGCGGCACGGTGAGCACCGCACGCTATGCCCTGCTCTGCGGCGACACGGCCTTCGCCCACCAGGTGCTCGGCGAGTGGCGCAGTTTCCATGGGCTGTGGCAGCCCTTCGCCGCGCCGAAGATGGAGCTGGGCTATTTCGACGTGCTGCTGCGCTCGCGAATGGCCGACAGCCCCGACCAGTCGCGCCTCTGGTACGAGCGCCACGCCGAGCTGCAGGAGCGCGTGACGCAGTTCGAGAAGGAGGACTTCTTCGTGCAGCAAAGCCTGGCCGACGCCACCAGGCGCAGCCGGTGGATGAGCGCCACGGCCACGGTGGTGACCGCGCTGCTGGTGCTGCTGCTGGCGGTGCTGGCCATGCTGTGGCGCAACACCCGCCGACTGCGCTGCGAGAAGCAGCAGCTGGAGGCAGCCAAGCGGCGCGACGTGGAGCGCATAGCCAACGTGGAGACCTGCCTGAGCGTACTGCGCCACGACGTGAGTCCCTACATAGCCTATCTGGGCAACGAAAGCCTTCCGGCCGAGCTGCGCGGCGAGGTCACCAGCCAGCTGGTACGCACATTCGACAACATCAAGAACTGGACGCGCCTGTCGATACCCTCAGGGCTGGTGTTCAACGCCTCAAGCTTCAGCCTGCAGGAGGTGTTCGACGAGGTGGGCGGCCAGTTGATGCGTCCGGCCGATGGGGTGAGCCTGGTGTTCGAGCCGACACCGCTGTCGCTTCACGCCGACCGCCTGCTGGTGACAATACTGCTGCGCAACCTTCTCGCCAACGCCATCAGCCACACGCCACACGGGAGCATCACCGTCGCGGCCGCGGCAGACGAAGACGGCATGGCAGTGGTCACCGTGGCAGACACCGGCGAAGGCATGACACAAGAGCAGCTCGACGCCCTCTTCCGTGCCGACAGGGAGATACACGGCGAGCACGGCTTCGGCCTCATTCTATGCCGCTACATAATAAAGAAACACGACGACCTGACCAGGCGCGGCTGCCGCATATGGGCCGAAAGCGAGCCCGGACGCGGCACATCGATGCACGTCAGGCTGGCAATGACCGAAAACAACAGCCACACATGAACTCAATACGAGTGATGATGGTGGACGACGAGCCGCTGATGCGCAAGATAGTCCGCCAGGAAATGAACAGCCGCGCCGCCACGGTGGAGAGCGGCGACGTTGACGCCAGCATCATACGCAGGGTGGAGATGGTGGAGACCTACGCCGACGGCCCATCGCTGACCGCAGCTCTCGCCTCGACCGAACCGCCAGACTACCTGCTTGTCGACATGGAGCTGCGCGGCGACCCCACAGGAGGCCTGCTGGTGACACGCCGTGTGCACGAGCGCTTCCCTGAGGTGAGGATAATCATCTTCTCCGGACGCTTCGACAACCCGATGCCCGGTGAGGAGGGAAGGCTGGAGCGCGTGCACGAGATAGGCCGCGTGGTGATGGAAGCCATACAGCTTGGTGCCAGCGCATTCGTGAGCAAAAACGCCACAGGCGGCTTCAGCATAGAGAACATACTTCGGGCCATAGCCGGCCTTGAGCGTGGCGAGAGCTGCTACTTCAACTACCCTGTCATGCTGACACTGCGCGAAGCCGCCGAGCGCTACCTCAACATAATAAGCAACCACGACGCCGCCTTCCGCCTTTCAGACACCGAGCGGCGCCTGCTTCTGCTGGAGGCTGCGGGTTGCACAGCAAGCGAAATCTCCGACCGCCTGGACGAGACCGACAAGGCAGTGCAGGAGCGGCAAAAAGACCTTTCGCGGAGGCTTGGCATAGTGAACAAAAGCGCGGCCAGGGTGGCCAAATCAATATCGCTCGGACTGATTGACACCGCCGACGTGGACTTCCTGCCACGCGGATGAACACCAATATACACGACATGCAGACAGAACTCATACTGCTCATACTCTCCGTGCTCTTCTTCGTGAGCATACTTGCCGGCAAGGCTGGCAGCCGCTTCGGGGTGCCCGCGCTGCTGCTCTTCCTGGGGGTGGGTATGCTTTTCGGCAGCGACGGCCTTGGGTGGGTGCATTTCAACAACATCAAGGTGGCGCAGGCCATAGGCACAGTGGCACTGAGCGCCATACTTTTTTCGGGCGGACTGGACACCAAGTTCGCCGACATAAAGCCGGTGCTTGGTCCGGGAATAATGCTTGCCACGGCAGGAGTGCTGCTTACCGCCCTGTGCACCGGCCTGGTGCTGTATGCCATCGCAAACCGTCACTTGGAGCTTGGCCTCATGCCCTGCCTGCTGCTTGCTGCCACAATGAGCAGCACCGACTCGGCGTCGGTCTTTTCCATACTGCGCGGCAGAGGGCTCAACCTCAAGCACAACCTGCGCCCCACCCTGGAGCTTGAGAGCGGCTCAAACGACCCGATGGCCTACGTGTTGGTAATAACACTGACAACCATCGTGCTGCAGGGTGGCCAACCCCATTGGGGCGCAGCACTGGCCATGCTTGTGGTGCAGCTCGTGGTGGGTGCCTTGGCGGGCTTCCTGCTGGGCAAGGGCATGGTGTGGCTGGTGAACCGCATAAACATCGACAACGCGGCACTCTACCCCATCCTGGTGCTGTCGGGCTCGTTCTTCGTCTTTGCGGCCACCTACTTCGTGAAAGGGAACAGCTACCTGGCTGTCTACATCGCCGGGCTGATAGTGGGCAACAGCAAGTTCGTGCACAAACGCTCCACCCGCAACTTCTTCGAGGGCATATCGTGGCTCATGCAGCTGTCCATGTTCCTCACGCTCGGCCTGCTGGTCAACCCTTCCGAGCTGCGGCAGGTGCTGGTGCCCGGGCTGGTGATCAGCTTTGTGATGATATTCGCGGCCCGGCCGCTGGGCGTGTTCGCCTCGCTGGCGCCGTTCCGCAAGTTCACTCTACGCGACCGCCTCTTCGTGTCGTGGGTGGGGCTGCGCGGCGCGGTGCCGATAATCTTCGCCATACTGTGCCGCGCAAACGGAGTGCCACACAGCGAGGTGATGTTCAACATCGTCTTCCTCTGCACGCTTGTCAGCCTGGTGGTGCAGGGCACCACGCTGCCGCTGATGGCGCGCTGGCTGGGCGTGGCCGAACAGCCGAAGGCCGACCTGCTGGGACAAAGCACCGACTTCGACATCGACTTCCCGGAGGAAATCAAGTCGGCCTCGGCCGAGGTCGAGGTCACCGGCCCGATGCTGGCCAAAGGCACGCTGCTGATGGACCTTGGAATGCCCGAGAAGACGCTGGTCATCATGGTGAAGCGCGGCGACAGCTACTTCGTGCCCACAGGAAAGACCAGCCTGCATCCGGGCGACAGGCTCATGGTGCTGAGCGACAACGAGGAGGCTCTGGCCGAGACCCTGCTGCGACTGGGAGTGAAGCCGCACGACCCGCACGAAAAAAAAGAGAAGACACCGTGGACCAGTGTCTTCTTCGATGACGAAAAGTAGCGACCCCGCAGGTCAGAACTTCACAATGTCGATGAGCCGCACGCCGTCGAGCCACACCGCAATGCAGCCCACGGCGCCGTCGCTGCCAGCCTCGTCCCAGTCGGCAATGGGCTGGAGGGTGCGCGCGTCGACCACCTCGAAATACTCAGGCTCAAAGCGCAGCCCGTCGGGCTGCGGGTTGACCTCATGGAACGAGGCCAGCGTGTCGAGCACCCACTCCTTCACATCGTCAACCTCCTCATACTCGGCCATCTCGGCGGCCTGCTCCAACGTGGCGTTGATGGCCGGGGCCATGGCGCGCGCCGCAGGCGAGAGGCGCATGTTGCGGCTGCTCAAGGCCAGGCCGTCGGCAGCCCTCACTATGGGGCAGGCAACCAGCTCGATGGGGTACTTTATCTGCTCCAGCAGCGAGCGGATGACGGCAATCTGCTGGTAGTCCTTCTCGCCGAAATAGGCGCGGTGCGGGCTGGCCAGGTCGAACAAGCGGCGCACCACCACAGCCACACCGCTGAAGTGGCCCGGACGGCGCGGCCCCTCCATCACCTCCTCCACAGGCCCGAAGTGGTACACCTCCTTCGGCTCGCCCTGCGGGTACATCTCGTCAACGCTGGGCGTGAAGGCCAGCAGCATGGCGGCCTTCCCCTCGCCACCGAGCCTCTGCTCAAGGCTCTCAATCAGCGCCAGGTCGGCGCCGATGGTGCGCGGATACTTCTCCAGGTCCTCCTTGTTGTTGAACTGTATGGGGTTGACGAAGAGGCTCACCACCACCACGTCGTTCTCGCCCATGGCTCGCTCAACCAGCGAGAGGTGCCCCTCGTGGAGGGCGCCCATGGTGGGCACAAGGCCAATCCGCAGTCCCTGCTGCCTGGCTTGCCTCACAGCCGACTCCAGGTCGGCGGCTTTCTCAATATGTTTCATTGGATGGGTTTATGTTGTTTTCATCAGATGTCGGCATGTCCCTTGCCCTGGCGCACCAGCTCCATGCCGTCGGTGCAGTCGATCACCGTCGAGGGCTCCGGCTCGGCCAGTCCGCCGTCGACCACAGCCCACACCCGGTGGCCGAAGCTGTCGTGTATCAGCTCCGGGTCGGTGTAGTACTCCGGCTCGTCGCCGCCGCCCAGCGGCCTCACCGAGGTGCCGATCAGCGGCGAGCCCAGCTCCTCGACCACCGCACGCACGATGCCGCTGTCGGGCACACGTATGCCAATGGTCTTGTTGCTGTTTTGATAGTTGCGCGGTACAGCCCCGCTGGCCTCCATGATGAAGGTGAACGGACCCGGCAGGCACCTCTTGAGCAGCGCGAACACATCGCGGTCCATGGCGCGCACATACTCGCTGGCCATGCTCAGGCTTGAGCACAGCATAGAGTAGCGCGCCTGCTTCACCTTGAAGCCCTTGAGCTGCGCAATCTGCCCCACAGCGTGCTTGTGCTGCATCGAGCAGGCAAAAGTGTAGAGCGTGTCGGTGGGCAGGATTATCACCTCGCCGTCGCGTAGCGCGTCGGCCACTCGCCTCACTTCCCGCACATTAGGATTGTCGTTGTATAGTCTTATCAGCATGGTTGCCTCCGTTGTAATCGGGGTGCAAAAGTACACAAAAAAGTGCAATGGCCGCATGTTGCCATTATTTTTTTGCACCGCACCCCCACCCTGCTCCATTTTTCCAGCCTCGCAGCCCCAAAGTCGCACCACACCTCGCCGCAGGTGCCAGCCATCACCGGCAATACTCGACCAAAGTGCTATAAACCAACCACTTGTGCAGACAAAAGAGCAGGGAGTAAAACTTCAATACATAAACCACTGTAAATCAACTCAAAGGCCATACCAACTCCTACTCATCTCCTACTCAACTACTACCAAACACCTAATGAACACCTGCAAAAGTAGTAGATGACAAGTTGATGAATAGTATATGACAAGTGCTAAATATGTGGCTGGCACGCTTTTGGCACCGCGTGCGCGGCTCTTGTGTACACTTTGGGGCGGGCCATGCAATAAAATGGCGGCGGCGGCGTTTCAGCAATGTCTGGCATGTGGCCGGGCGCCACACTACGAAAAGGATGCACAATGAAGGCTAAACTGACAATTATCGCCCTGATGCTGGCCGCTGGCACGGCGGCGATGGCACAGGGCGGCGACTTCGGCCGGTGGTTCACTGGCGGCACGCTGAGGCTCGACTGCCTGCGCCGTGGCTCGGCCCTGGGCGACAGCGTGTGGGTGGAGCGGTGGATTGACCGCCAGGCCGACTGGCACGGCTCGCGCACCCAACTGACCGACCCATTCGACAACGGCGACTACCGCGTTGTGGTGCGCGACCCCAAGAGCGGGCGCGAGCTCTACTCGCGCGGCTACAGCAACCTCTTCCGCGAATACAAGGACACGCCGCAGGGGCGCACCCAGAGCGCCGTGTTCGAGGAGACGATGCTGCTGCCCATGCCGCGGCGCGAGGTGGAGATAGCGCTGCAGAACCGCGACGCCGACATGCGCCTGCACGACCAGACGGTGGTGCGCTTCCGTCCGGGCAGGCAGCGGCTTGCCACCATGCCCGCGGCTCCGCAGGCCAAGGCCTGGGAGGTGCACGGCGACCCGGCGACCAAACTCGACGTGGCCTTCGTGATGCAGGGCTTCGACAACGTGGACGACCGCGACTACGAGGCCGCCTGCGCCCGCATGGCCGGGGTGCTGCTGGGCAAAGAGCCCTTCCGCAGCCACCGCGACGACTTCAACCTCTACTTCCTGCGTGCCGACGCAGGGGTCGACTACAACACCTTCGGTGCCGACCGCTACGCCATGACCTTCAAGCTGTGGCAGCTGCACGACGCCCTCGGCACCACCCCGTGCGACCACGTGGTCGTGGTGCTCAACAACCCGGTCTACGGCGGCGGGGCGATATACAACTTCTACTCCGTGAGCTCGATGCACACCATGGCCGAGATGGTGCTGCCCCACGAGCTGGGTCACGGCATAGGGGGGCTGGCCGACGAGTATGTGGACGAGGACCTGAGCTATGCCGACCTGCACCGCACCGCTTTCGAGCCGCTGGAGCCGAACATAACCAATATGGTCGACTTCGCCGCCAAGTGGCGCCACATGCTGGCCGACGATGCCGTGCTGCCCACGCCGCCCGACCCGCGCGTGCCACGCGACGAGTGCGGCCCGCTGGGCGCCTATGAGGGCGCGGGCTACAGCAGCACGGGCGTCTACCGCCCGGCCATGCGCTGCATGATGCGCGACTACGCCCCCTTCTGCCCCGTGTGCAAGGAACGCCTCGAGGCGGTAATCAACCTCTACACGCGATGAGGAACGCCCTGCGACTTGTGCTGGCCCTGATGGCGGCCGCGGCCATCGCCTCAGCCCTTGGCGGCTGCGGCCGCGAGGGCTCCTATGCCCGCGACGGCTTCGAGCTGCAATTCTCGGCCGACACACTGAGCTTTGACACCCTCTTCACCGCCCAGGGCAGCGCCACGCGCCAGCTGCGCGTGTACAACCGCTCCGGGCGCGACGTGGAGCTCACCTCCGTGACGCTGCGCGCCGGGCGCGGCAGCCGCTTCCGCCTCAACGTCGACGGCGACACCTCGATGGTGGCACGTCACGTGGAGATCATGGACGGCGACAGCATCTTCATCTTCGTGCAGGTCTGCATCGACCCCGACGACCGCACGCAGCCCTTCCTTGTGGAGGACGCGGTGGTGTTCGGCAACGGGCAGAGCGTGCCGCTCACAGCGTGGGGGCGCAACGCGGTGTACCATCGGGCCGAGTCGCCCTACAGCGTCGTCGACTGCGAGCACTGGGACCACAGCCGCCCGCACGTGATCCTCGGCACAGCCGCCATCCTCGACGGCCACACCTTGACACTGGGTCCGGGCGACGAGCTCTACTTCGGCCCCGACGCCATGCTGGCGGTGGACAGCAACGCCTCGCTCGTGGCGCGCGGCACAGCGGGACAGCCTGTGCTCTTCAGCTCGCTGCGAAGCGACGGCTGGTACTCGTTCCTGCCCGGGCAATGGCAGTGCATCTGGTTCACCAGCGACAGCCGCGGCAACGTCATCGACCACGCCGTGCTGCGCAACGGCACCGGCGGCGTGCGCCTCTACCCCAGGGCCGAGGCCACCGTGAGCAACACCGTGATTGCCGGCATGAGCGACTGCGCCCTCATCGGCCAGGGCGGCGAGCTGAGAGCCGACAACCTCCTCGTCTACGACTGCTTCGCCACCTTCACGGCGCTGCGCGGCGGCAACTACAGCTTCAACCGCTGCACTATGGCCAACTATTGGAACTACAGCTCGCGCACGGTGCCCAGCCTGCTGCTCTACAACCACATGCCTCAAGCGCAGGAGGCGCAGGACCTGGAGGCCGTGTTTCGCGACTGCATTGTGTGGGGCAGCCGCCACGACGGCGAAGTCCTGTTTTCCGACGACGGAGTGCACCGCTTCGACTGCCGCTTCGAGGGCTGCGTGGTGAAGGGCATGGACGACGCCGAAGACCCGCTCTTCGTCGACCCGCAGGGCGACGACTACCACCTGGACGAAGACTCGCCGGCCACAGGCAAAGGCTACGACTTCGGCGAATGAGACAACAATCAAACAACAACAACCAACACGACACCGAAAGAATGTACGAATACATACGCGGCCGCCTGGCCGACCTGGAACCCACGCAGGCAGTGGTGGACTGCGGCGGGGTGGGCTATCTGCTCGAAATAACCCTCAACACCTACCAAGCACTGCAGCGCAGCGACGCGGGCGAGGTGAAGCTCTACGCGCACCACGTGGTGCGCGAGGATGCCCAGCAGCTGTTCGGCTTCGCCGACATGGCCGAGCGCGAGCTCTTCCGTCTGCTGGTAGCCGTGAACGGCATAGGCAATCAGACGGCGCGCATGATGCTGTCGTCGCTCACGGTCGACGAGCTGCGCACCGCCATAGCGCAGCAGGACGTGAAGAAAGTGCAGCGTTGCAAAGGCGTAGGCGCCAAGACAGCGCAGCGCATAGTGATGGAACTGGCCGACAAGGTGGGAGGAATGCCTGCCAAGGCTGGCGGCGCGGCCATCCAGGCCTCGACCCAGGCTCGCGACGAGGCCATGTCGGCGCTGGTGATGCTGGGCTTCGCCAAACCCGCCGTTGAGAAGCTGCTGGCCTCGACCGACTGGCTCGACGCCGACGGCAAGCCGATGTCGGTGGAAGAGATTATAAAAGTTGGGCTTCAGAAACTATAGGCACACAGCGGCACAAGGCCTAAAAAAAACTGTCGTAAAACAATAAGCACGCCCCTTTCACGTTAGGTGAAAGCCGACCTAAACGTGCCGTTGCCAGTTGAAGAGTAAGCTCGTCATATTGATAGCATTGCTGCTGTTAGCCGCAGGCTCCGCCATGGGGCAGGCCGACAGCGGTTCGTTTGTGCCCATGGGGTCGGGCTACACGCCTGCCGCCGTGACGTCGAGCGTGGAATACCGCCCGGCGACTGGCGACTACGTGAAGGTGACCCGCGTGGGCGACATGATTATTGGCGTGGAATACATCAGCTTCGAGGACTACCAGCGTTGGCAGATGGACGAGTTGATGCGCAAGTACTGGAACGACAAAAGCGAAGGCACCGCCCTCGACAATGCCGGCAACGGCCTGTTGAGCAACATACCGGGCTTCAACCAGATCAGCCAAAAACTCGACGGGGCACTGGCCAACCTGAAGCCAAGCGTCAAGGCCAGCGGCAGCGCGGAACTGATATTCCAGCTGATGGACCACTACCGCGAGGATCCCAACATTCCGCAGTCGGAGCGCCACAACATCAACTTCGACTTCGACGAGAACATCCAGCTCAACCTTGGGGTAAAGATTGGCGACCTGATAAACTTCGACCTCAACCAAAACACCAAGGCCACCTTCGACTTCGAGAACATGATCAAGCTGAAGTACGAGGGCAAGGAGGACGACATTCTGCAGTTGTTTGAGGCGGCCGACATATCGTTTCCCCTGAACACCCGCCTCATCAAAGGCAGCCAGCAGCTGTTCGGTTTCCACACGAAGTTGAAGTTCGGCAAACTTACAATCGACGCCGTGGCGTCGCGCAAAGAAACCAGCACCGAGAACCTGCAGGTGAAGGGCGGCGCCAGCAGCCACGAGTTCGAGATAAGGGCAGACGAATATGAGGAAAACCGCCACTACTTCCTGTCGCAATACTTCTACGAGAACTACAACCGCGCCATGAGCACGCTGCCGGTGGTGAACTCCAACGTGAAAATACTGCGCATCGAGGTGTGGCGCACAAACGTGGGGGCCGCCGTCACACAGAACCGCAATGTGGTGGCCATGACAGACCTTGGCGAGCCCAACCCCAGCAACAACCGTCTGGGGGGCACCGGCATGAGGATGCCCGACAACCGCTCGAACACGCTGCTGCAACTGGCAGCCCCGGCGTCGCTGCGCGACATCAATTCGGTGACCAACTACATGCAGGGGCTTGGAATGGTGAGCGGCACCGACTACGAAAAGGTGCAGAGCGCCCGCCTGCTGAACCAGAACGAATACACATTCAACTCACAACTGGGTTTCATCACACTCAACCAGCCGCTTGCCAACGACCAGGTGCTGGCTGTGGCATACCAATACCAGGTTGTAGGCGACACGACTGTATACCAGGTGGGCGAGCTTACAACCGACGGGGTCAACGATCCGAACACGCTCATTGTAAAGTTAATCAAGGGAACAGCCACCAACACCCGCGGCCCATTGTGGAACCTGATGATGAAGAACGTTTATTTTCTGAAGAGCAGCCAAATCAGCCGCGAAAACTTCAGACTGAACGTGCTGTATGAAAGCTCCGAGGGAGGTGTCGGCGTTGGCTTCTTCACCGAGGGGCCACAGCAGGGGCGCCCACTGATAGAACTGCTTGGGCTGGACCGCATGGATGCCACACAGAGCTACTATTACGCCGACGGCGTGTTCGACTGGTTCGACTCGGCGGCAGTCAAGGGGGGCATCATCCAGTCGTCGACCGGACGTGTGTTCTTCCCACTCGTCGAGCCATTCGGCAAAGACTTGCGCCAGATCCTCGGCGACGACGAGATGGCCGACCAGCTGTGCTTCGACTCTCTCTACACCATGACGCAGGCCATGGCGCAACAATATGCCGACCGCAACCGATTCTACCTGGAAGGATACTACACCTCATCGGTAAGCGGCGAGATATCGCTGGGTTACAGCGTCAGCCCAGGCAGTGTCACCGTGACGGCAGGCGGTATGCCACTGATTGAAAATGTGGACTACACCGTCGACTACACCATGGGCACGGTGAGAATCATCAACGAGAGCATATTGGCCTCAAACACCCCGATAAGCGTCAGCAGTGAGAACAACAGTTTCAGCATGAGCACGAAAAACATGCTCGGACTGCACATCAACTACGAGTTTGAGCCGAACTTCAACCTGGGTGCCACGGTGATGAACCTGAATGAGCGACCGATGACCCAAAAGAACAACTTCGGCGACGAGCCGACAAGCAATACCATATGGGGAGTTGACCTGAACTACAGCCACGAGGTGCCGCTCATCACAAAACTGGTAGACCTGCTGCCAGGCATCAGCACAAAAGAGTCGTCGACACTGAGCCTGACTGCAGAATTTGCGCACTTTATCCCTGGCATGAGCTCGATTGGTTCCAAGGAGGGCAGTGTGAGCTACATCGACGACTTCGAGGGGGCGGAAAGCAGCATCAGCCTGTCGGTTCCTGTGTCGTGGTCGCTGGCAAGCACGCCGCAAGACTTCATGCAGCCGATGCCGATGTTCCCTGAAACCGCGCCCGGCACAGGCCTGGCTTATGGCTATAACCGCGCCCGCCTGGCATGGTACCGGATAAGCGACGAGATGCACCAGCGCTCAACACGCCCTGTGAACATCACCGACGACGACCTGTCACAGCCCTACGCCAGGCGCATTGTACAGCAGGAGGTGTTCCCCAACAAAGACCTGGCCGCAGGCGAGAACAACATACTCTACGAGATGAACCTGGCCTTCTACCCCAGCGAAAAAGGACCATACAACTACGACGTGGCACCAACAGCATACAGCGCCGGAATCAATGAGGAAGGAGACCTGCTCAACCCAGCGAGCCGATGGGGAGGCATCATGCGCAAACTGGACTATACCGATTTTGAGACGCAGAACATTGAGACCATAGAGTTTTGGATGATGGATCCCTTCATAGACAACCCGACTCACAATGGAGGCAAACTGTACATAAACCTGGGCGACATCAGCGAGGACATATTGCGAGATGGCAGGAAGAGCTTTGAGAACGGCCTGCCCACGAGCGCCACGGTTGTGGGTGTGGACACAACAATATGGGGGCGGGTGCCAACCATGCAGCCCATTGTCAACGCATTCGACAACGATGAGAACGCCCGAAAATACCAAGACGTTGGCTACGATGGATTGGGCTCAACGCTTGGCCTTGACGACGAGCAAAGCTTTTTCGCAGATTACCTGTCGGAGATTGCCATGCGCTTCGGAACGTCGAGCGAAGCATATCGCCAAGCGGCATCAGACCCATCGAGCGACGACTTCCGTTACTTCCGCAGCACGTTCTACGATGAGAATGACGTGAAGGTGACCGACCGATATAAATTCTACAACAATCCAGAAGGAAACTCGCCAGTGGACCAAGACATGACCGAAAGCTACAAGACCACAGGCTCGACGTATCCTAACGTAGAAGACATAAACCGCGACAACACCCTGTCTGAGTCAGAGAACTACTACCAATACGTTATTGACTTGCGCCCGGAGAGCATGGTGATTGGGGAAAACCACATTGTCGACATACACGAAGCGCAGAACGTCGAATTGGCAAACGGAGAGGTGACAAGCTGCAAATGGTACCAATTCAGAATACCCATACGCGAACCCGACCAAAAGATTGGAAGCATAAACGGTTACCAGTCAATAAGGTTCATTCGCATGTTCCTGAACCAGTTTGAAGAACCAATCATACTGCGTTTCGCCACATTAGACCTTGTGTATTCAACGTGGAGAAAATACAGTGAGGATTTGCTTCAGCCCGGCGACTACTCCACCGGCAGCTCGGCAGAGACATCGTTCAACATCAGCACTGTAAACATTGAGGAAAACGGTACGCGACAGCCAGTGCCATACGTGCTGCCGCCCGGTATTGAGCGTGAAACATGGTATACGTCAAGTGTCAGCTACACCCAGCTCAACGAGCAGGCCATGTCGCTCGACATAGACCAACTGACCTCGGGCGACGCCAGGGCAATATACCGTCCAAGCAGCTACGACCTCCGCTTCTATGGCCACCTGAAAATGTTTGTTCACGCCGAGAAGAAGTATATAGACAAGGAAATGGAGGATGGAGACTTGGAACTGTTCGTGCGACTGGGCAGTGACTATACAAACAACTACTACGAATTTGAGATGCCGCTTACATTCACACCGTGGGGCACTGGTGTGGACGACCCCTATGGAATATGGCCCACAGCAAACAACATTGACATCGACCTTCAGTTGATGACTGAAATAAAGACCCGCCGCAATGTGCATATCCGCGCCGGAGAGAGCGGCTACGCCCCAACAAGACTCTACACAGAGAATGTCCGTAACGGTCGCTACACTGTGCTTGGCAGTCCGAATATGGGGAAAATCAAGGTTATTATGATCGGTATCCGCAACCCTCGCAAAGAAGAGATTGGCGACGGCAACGACATGCTACCAAAGTCAGCAATAGTGTGGGTAAACGAGCTGCGACTCACCGACTACATAAACAAAGGGGGGTGGGCAGCAATGGCGCTTGCAAAAACCAACCTGGCCGACGTGGGAAACCTGTCGATCTACGGAGCATACACAACTGCCAATTTCGGAAACCTTGAAGATCCGCTGATAAAAGAAGAACTGGTCAACACACTGAATTTCCAGTCAACTCTTGACTTTGAACTTGGGCGCTTCCTGCCGGAAGAATGGGGGATGCACATACCACTCTATTTGGATCACAGCAGGGACATCGGAAGCCCAGAATACAATCCATTCAACCCAGACGTTCTACTATACGACGACTTGAAGACATACCAAACACAAGAAGAGCGCGACAGCGTAGCACAAATGACACAACGGCGAAAGACTGCCACCAACCTAACGTTGTCAAATGTGCACAAAGACCGTACTGGCCGCTCCGCCTTGAAACCGCACATATACGACATCGAGAACTTCAATTTCAACTATGCATACAGCAACGAGTTCTCGTCGGACGATGACATAGACCATTACAGCAAACAACAGCACCACGGAGGCTTCAGTTACAACTACAGCCTGCAACCAAAAGAAGTGAAGCCGTTTGCCAAGATACCAGCCTTCAGCAGTAAAAACTGGAAGATACTCAATGATTTCAATTTCTACTACCTTCCTAAAAACCTGACATTCTCAACAGAGTTTTACCGCGACTTTGAGGAGACTCTGCTCCGCAACAAGAGTGCAGCGCAGATTATTCTTCGCCCCACATACTACAAGCAGTTCACCTGGCAACGTACATACGGGCTTCAGTATGACCTGACAAGATCGCTGAACATTCAGTACAACGCCAATGCCAATGCCAGAATAGAAGAACCCATAGGGAGGATTGACACACCGTCAGCGACCGACTCAATATGGAGTTCAATAGCCCACGGCGGCACAATGCAGAACTTCCAGCAATCAGTCAACGTAAGTTACAATCTCCCCATTGACAAATTGCCTTACATGAACTTCATTAAGGTACCTCTTACCTACCGCACCACGTTCAACCAGACAGGGACGACACAGGCGCTGGCGGCAATGGGATCTGTGCTGCAAGGATCCACCACAATGCAGGGGTCAGCCCAGGCCAATCTGCAGTCGCTTTACAACAATGTACCACTCTTCAAAAAGGCATGGTCACAAAACACCACCACACCAAACAGACAGCAGAAAGGGAAGGCCACAGCGAGTTCCAAGAAAATGTCAACAGCCGACTCATTGCGCGTAGCCGACAGCCTGCGGCGTGAGAAGATACAGCAAACGCTAAAGGAGATTGGGTACGCAGGAATACGTCTTTTGACAAGCGTCAGAACACTGAACATCCAATACTCGTCGACGACTGGCTCACGCCTTCCAGGATACATGGGAGAGCCTCACATTATCGGATTGGATCCAAACAATGCATGGACACCTGGAGTTGGTTATGTTCTTGGTTACGACTATGATGTTGTCGACCATATGCGCGAACTTGACCTTTTGAGCCGAGATTCTCTATTCAACACACCGCACGAAACCACCGCCATGCGCCAACTCACGGTTACAGCGCAAGTCGAGCCACTGCGCGACTTCAAGGTACAGGTCAACGCCACCCAAAACTATACATCGCGGGAAGAGTATTACTACAAATACCTGTCATCAACAGATGCAGTTGAAGGGCCGATGTCGTATTCCTTGACTGGCAACTACACAACCACAGTATGGGCATTTTCATCGGCATTCACAAACCGTGACGACCTATTTCAGCGTTTCCTTGACGCACGCCATGTGGTTGCAGAAAGACTGGCCGAGATAAACCCCAGTCCCTATACTGACCAAATGGTACTTGACACAATGAATGGCCAGTATTATCCTGCCGGCTACTCAGCAAACTCGCAATCAGTCCTTCTGACGGCATTTCTTGCCACATATCTAGGGAAAGACCCATCACGCCATTCCTTCTCCCCATTCATTGGAGCTCCACTGCCAAACTGGAGTGTAAACTACACTGGACTGAACAAAGTAAAGGCTCTGCGCAAATGGTTCACAAACATCGCCATCGCCCACCGATACAGCTCGACATACAGCGTGGGTCATTTCTACACTGACCCCTCGCTGTCTGGACTGGACAACTACGACTATGGACTTGAGACCGTCCTAAATGCTTCAGGAGATTACGTGCCACCGATGAGCATGGACGCTGTACAGATAACTGAACAGATGAACCCTCTCATCAAGCTGTCACTCAACATGGTCAACAGTTTCCAGCTTAACTTCTCGCTACAAAAAAACAGAACATTGCTTCTATCATTCTCAAACAACCAACTCACAGAAACAACACGCGACGGTGTGACTTTTGGTTCGGGTTACAGGATAAAAGATGTAGCATTCTCAGTTCTTTTTGCCGGACAGCAACACGACCTGAAAAGCGACATCGTTCTGCAACTCAACGTGACATACACCAGCAACAAAGTTAATATACGAAAAATAAGCACAGGCGACAGCCAAATCAGCTCTGGCAGCGAAATATGGATGGTGGAATTGAGTGCAGAATACGACCTGAGTTCTCACCTCAAAGCACGCGCTTTTTTCCAAACCAATATTAACAATCCATACATCTTCAACACATACGCCAACTCTACAACCAAAGGAGGATTGTCGCTTCGACTCTCATTCTAATCCACACGGACATTGCATGAAAAAAAATAGATTCAAGAACTTCAATGACGACGAAAGGGAACTGGTGATTGATTTTGAGAACACCGTGCTTCAGGGACGCGACCAGTTCTTCGACGTTGACGAGATGGAAGTCATCATTGACTACTACCTCGAGGTAAACGACTTGAAACCACTGGAGCAAGCCGTACTATATGCGGAGCGGCTGTACCCTGACAGCACAGAGGTACGTCTCCGCCGGGCTCACTTCATGGTGACACAGCAGCAATACGACAGCGCACTCGGCATCATGAAAGACCTGCAACATCGTGAGCCGGACAACACGGATGTGGCATATTCGCTTGGTGTCGTTTATGGAGCAATGGGAGAAAGCGACAAAGCCATCGAATGCTTCAGGCACGCCGCGGAGGATGGGTGGGAGCTTGGTCGCATATTTTCTAACATGGCAGAGGAATACTACAACAAACAGGATTTTGATGAAGCAATACGATATTACCAGCTATCGCTTGACACTGACAGTTACGACCAATCCACAATGTACAACTACGCCGACACTGCCATACAGGCAGGACGAGCAAGCGACGCTGCTGCATATTTCCGTTCTTTTGTAGGAGAACATCCATACGATGCAGAAGGCTGGCACAGTCTCGGCATCGTGCTCGCAAGCATGGGGGCACTCAATGAGGCCGAGGATGCATACGAGTATGCACTGGCCGCAGACAAAACATTGACGAGTGTGTATTACGACCTCGCAATGACACAGGTGTCTTTGGGGAAATTGGGAGAAGCTGTGAGTTCACTACTTCAAAAAGCAGCATTGTCCGAAAGCCCAGTAGAGGCCTACCTGCAAATAGCCACTCTATACCTTCAAAATAACAATCCAGCAGCGGCAATGCCATACCTTCGGAAATGCGAACAAAAAGACCCTGACAATGGTGATGTATTCTCTGCGTTGGCAATGTGCCACCTTGCCTCTAATGATGTCACACAGGCATTTGCGATGTCGAAGAAAGCATTAAGGCTGAAGCCAGATTCGGCCACAACCCTCTTCGCCGCAGCCCAAGTGCACGATGCGCTTGGCCACACTGATGCGGCTGCCGAGTATTATGAACGGCTTGCAGAACGCGATGACACCACCGAGGGCATGTTTCAGTATTACATCTCATTCCTGTTCCGCAATAGACACTACCAAGAAGTGACCGAGTTGGCGAAAGAATCACTGGATTTATATCCTGGAGACAGTTTCTACTACACATATCTGGCTGCTTCCTATTTCATGACTAACCGATATAAACGTCTAAGTGGAGTAATTGAATTTGTTGACCCCAATCTGATACGGCACTTGTGCCCAACCATAGAGCGCAACCCTCTCCTATCCTATTTGATTCCACCCCAAATAGATTCAAAATAGGATAGAATCCAATATCTCAATTTCTAATGTTGATAACAATTCCAATCCCACCACATATAAAAAAACTACGGAGAATTCACATCTATCAAGGATAAACAAAAAATAGCATGAAGAAACTGCTGTTGATATTCGTCGTCACCTCCAGTCTTGCAATTTCCAGCATGGCTGCACAAACTTCATCTGGGATTGCAGAGGCTGTACGAGGAGACTCCACAGGCAGCGGCTGGGTGGCTTCTGTGCTGCACTGGTACGATGCCCACATGAACTATACCGCCGTGACCAGCCTAATGACACTTGAGAGTTCGTTCATCCCATTCCCCTCGGAGGTGGTAATTCCACCCGCTGTATACGTCGCAGCCAACCCAGAAAGCCAAGGAGGTATGAAGGTATGGTTGGTGGTATTGTTCGGCACGCTGGGTGCAATGATTGGGGCTCTAATCAACTACTTTCTATCAATGTGGCTGGGCAGGCCCATAATCTATGCTTTTGCTGAGAGTAAAATTGGCCACGCGCTGCAACTGTCCAAAGATAAGATGCAGCGAGCAGAGGAGTACTTCAACCGTCATGGAGTAGTTTCGACCCTGGTTGGCCGATTCATTCCCGTAATAAGACAACTGATCAGCATCCCGGCAGGCCTGTCTCGCATGAACATTGGTGCATTTTGTCTGTTCACCTGCATTGGCGCACTGGCCTGGAACTGCATTTTGGCTCTGCTTGGATGGCTTGCCTACAAAGCTGCCGACCCAACCGTAATAGAACGCTACAGCCATCAGTTGAGCATCATTATCGTAGCTATTTTTGCCACGGCGGTACTATTCTTCGTTGTACGAGCACTCGTACGTAGGAAAACAAAGCATGGCACGAAATAATTATCAAGCATAGCAACAAGAACACAGCAAACATGGATATCTCCCTGCTAAGATCCATTCGGGCGCAATTCCCCATCCTGTCCAGCCAGATACACGGCCGCGAGCTTGTGTACCTTGACAATGCCGCCACAACACAGAAACCACTTACCGTGATTGAATCAATTGACAGTTATTATCGCGGTTGCAATGCCAACATTCACCGTGGCACATACCTCCTTGCTGCAAAAGCAACAGAGATGTACGAGAATGTAAGAAAGCAGGTTCAGGGTTTCATCGGAGCAAGAAAGTCCGAGGAAGTGGTTTTCACACGAGGGACAACCGAAAGCATCAACCTGGTGGCGGCAAGTTTTGCAAAGCGTTTCTTCAGCGGTAACGATGAAGTAATTTGCACAGGAATGGAACATCATTCCAACATCGTTCCATGGCAACTTGCCGGGGCAACAATGCGAGTCATCCCATTCAACGATTCCGGCGTGCTGGACTTGGATGCATACCAAGACCTGTTCAACAAAAACACACGAATTGTGGCAATATGTCATGTCAGCAACACACTGGGAACCGTGAATCCAATAGCAGAAATGATTGCCATTGCACACCAGCACGGGGTACCTGTGTTAATCGACGGGGCACAGGCTGTAGCCCATACCAAAGTCGATGTTTCTGCACTGGACTGCGACTTTTATTGTTTCTCCGGGCATAAGATGTATGGCCCAATGGGGGTGGGCGTGATGTATGGACGAGAACAACTTCTCAACCAAATTCCGCCCTACCAGGGAGGTGGTGAGATGATTGAGAACGTGACCTTTGAACACACCACATACAACGCGCTGCCCTATAAATTCGAGGCAGGAACTCCCTCGGTTGGCGATGTGGTAGGCCTCGGAAAGGCTGTTGAGTTCATCCAGTCCATTGGCATCGATACAATTGCAAAACATGAGAATCATCTGTTAGAGACTGCCACTCGTGGGTTAAACGCCATTCCGGATGCCAAAATATTCGGCACCGCGGACGGCAAAGCCGCTGTGCTGTCATTCCTTATCGGGAGTGCCCACCCTTATGATGTGGGCACGTTGCTCGACCAACTTGGCATTGCAGTGAGGACAGGCCACCACTGCACTCAACCTGTGATGGATCGCTATGGTATACCGGGCACAGTGCGGGCATCATTCGCCGTTTACAACACCGAAGAAGATGTGGCAGCATTTCTCTCCGCGCTGGAACGCGTGCTGCCAATGCTTGGATGACATTCAATACAATACATACTAATGCTTGTCAATCTTCATATTGAGAACTACGCATTAATTCGCGAAACCGACATTGAATTTGACACTGGTTTTGTCGTTATTACCGGCGAAACTGGTGCCGGCAAAAGCATAATGCTTGGCGCGCTTGGTATGCTGCTCGGACAAAGAGCCAGCACTGCGATACTTGCCGACAAGGAGCGAAAGTGCGTGGTCGAAGCACAGTTCAATGTAGCCGGGCTTGGCCTTGAGACTTTCTTCCATGAAGCAGATATAGACTACGACGACCACCTGATACTGCGGCGCGAAGTTCTCCCCTCTGCAAAAAGCCGTGCTTTCGCCAATGATACACCAGTGCAGCTGTCTTTCCTGCAACAACTTGGAGCCAAAATCATTGATATACACTCGCAACATCAAACACTTACACTTTCCAACAGGGAACTCCGCATCGGCCTGCTCGACGCTCTTGCAGAAAAGGATCGTCTGACCGAATATCGTACGGCCTACAATGAATACATTGACCTTAAACACAATCTTGAGGCACTCACAGAAAGCGAAGCCGAAAGTCACAAAGAGCAGGACTATCTTCAGTTCCAGCTTAATGAGCTGGCCGAGGCTAACCTTCACGAAGGTGAGCAGGAACAACTCGAACAGGAGTCACTTCTTTTGTCTCATGCCGAGGCGGTAAAAGAAGGACTTGCCACAGCGACTCTGTCTCTCGATGACGATAGCGACACATCGGTTCTTGCTCGGCTTCGATCTGCAAAATCCTCGCTTGGACACATTGCAGCATACCATACCGACGCCGAGGCATTGCTACGCAGAGTGGAGTCATCACTGATTGAACTCGACGACATCTGCAACGAGTTGCACCATTCTGCTGAAGGTGTGAACTTCAACCCAGAGCACCAGCAGCAAGTGGATGAGCGCCTGGCACTAATCTATCGGCTCGAAAAGAAACACGGTGTGCAGGACATTGCAGCACTAATCAGCCTGCAACACTCACTTGATGAGAAGCTACAGGCAATAGAATCGCTCGACAGTCGCATCCACGAACTAATGGAGGCTGTAGACATTGCGTTCTCTGCAATGCAGTCAGCTGCAGAGAAGTTGACTGCCAGCCGTGTCAAGGCCGCACAGGTGCTGTCATCACAGGTGCTGCCCACCTTGAAAAGGCTTGGCATGGCCGAGGCCCGGTTCGAAGCCATAGTCGACAAGGCTGAGCACTTCTCCCCTCTTGGCCACGACACAGTCCAGTTGCTTTTCAATGCAAACCGTGGCGGCGAGTTGCGCGATGTCAGCCAGGTTGCATCTGGCGGCGAACTGTCACGACTTATGCTGGCCATAAAAAGCACACTCACCAGCTGCCAACTGCTGCCTACCATTATTTTCGACGAAATTGACACCGGAGTAAGTGGCGACATTGCCGGGGCTGTGGCAAAAACCTTGCACTCTATGGCTTCTCGTATGCAGGTTGTGGCAATAACCCACTTGCCGCAAATTGCAGCCCAGGCCAGCCAACATCTGAAGGTATACAAACAAGTGGAGAACGACCGCACGGTAAGCCACATCCGGAGACTCGACACAGACGAGCGCATACACGAGGTCGCCTCGATGCTCAGCAGTGGAGCCCCGACCCAAGCCGCATTGCAGACCGCACGAGAACTAATGGAACTGTGCTGACCCATGAAGTACTATATGGTTGGTTACATGTACAGCGGTAAGACCACCTTTGGGCGGAAACTCGCCATGGAGCGTGGCATGGAGTTTGCCGACCTCGACCAAGTGTTCGAGCAGCACTACCACTATACGGTCAACGATTTCTTCAGGCGGTTCGGAGAGTCTGCATTCCGCAAGTTGGAGACTCAGTTGCTGCACACCACTGCCGTTTGGGATAACGTGGTTGTCGCCACTGGTGGCGGAACGCCCTGCCACAGTGGCAACATGGACTTCATCGTAGGCTCCGGCACAGCCGTCTACCTCAAGATGACTGTCGACGACCTACTGCGACGCGCCGTGCGAAGCCACCGTCCCCGTCCAGCCATGCGTGGCCTGACAGAACAGGAGATACGTGAGAAGATTGCCCTGCAGCTGCCCATCCGGGAACCATTCTATATGCAATCACAGATAGTCCTCGATGGCAACGCGCCGCAATTACACCTATGACTGGTCTGATTTACGCTCGGCCTTCACGCATACAAGAATCGAAAACTCATATAACAGCCACAATGGCAGTGCGACCAGCAGCATGGTGAACACATCAGTCGATGGAGTGATAAATGCGGATGCCACCAACACCAAAACAACCGCGACCTTGCGCCACCGTTTCAAAAAGTCAGATCTCAGCACCCCGATTCTGGCGAAGAAATAGGCCACAATCGGCATCTCAAACACCAGCCCCATCATGAACAGCAGCCCAATGAAGGTGCTGATGTACGAATTGAGCGATATTTGGTTCGCCACCCTCTGGCTCACTTGATATGTGCCGAGGAAGTTGAATGTCAACGGGAATATCAAGAAGTACGCCAATGCGATTCCCATGAAGAACTGAAAGAAGAACGCCAGTATAGCCACCACTGCGGGCTTTCGCTCGTCGCCATACAGCGCAGGTTTCACGAATAGCCACAGTTCCACGATGAGGTATGGGAACGCAACCACGACTGCCAAATAAAAAGAGATGCTGAGGTGGGTCATTAACTGCGAGGCAAGGTTGATATTGATCATTTCCACCTTGCCGACATCTACTGCAAAACCCAGTGTCCGCAGCAGTCTGTAGGTTGCAAAATCGCTGTCACATGGCGCAAGTATCAACTCCTCAAAGACGAATTCCTTGTTGACAAATGCCAATATCGCCAATGCCAGCACCACGCCGATGCACCTCACCAGCACCCACCGCAGCACCTCTACATGCCCCCAAAAGGTCTTCCCCTCAGCCATCAGTTCTGTGGCCGTTCCGATTTGGCTTCGTTAACCTGGCCATCCACATCACTGTCAATGCCGTTCATAGCATTCTTGTACTCCTTCACGCCTTTCCCAAGACCTTTCATCAGCTCCGGAATCTTTTTACCACCGAAAAGTACAAGCACAATGAGGGCAATGACTATTATTTCTTGTCCTCCAATCACTCCAAGTATTCGCATCGGCTATTCCTCCGTAAGATAAATGTCACAAGTGTCAAAGTCTATTTCCCAGTGTCCTTTGTCAATGCGCTTCCACTGATACTTGGCAGCCATGCGATCCCACCAGATCTGAAACCTGGTTCCGGTCTCGCCCATGTCTCTCACCAACTTCTGATAGAGGGTATCGTTGTCGGAGGTGAGCACTTTGGCCAGTTCGTTGAGGCCATTGCGACGTTCAAAGAGCTGCTGTATCTCGTTGCGCTCTTCGGGGGTTACTTGTCCAATCTTTTCTTTCATCATGTTTTACCATTGTTTTCTGACCTCGAAAGGATCGTTATAGTTCAGTTTCTCTATCTGCACTTCGGGCATGAACGTGCCATGCTCACGCAGTGCCTCCAGCAGGCGGCGTGAGGCTTCGCGCTCGGTGTGGGCCACCGTGCACTGCTCGTGGCTTGGTGTGTTGATGTCGAGTGTGCTCTTTTGGTTCAGCCACACACATCGACGGCAGTGCAGCGCGTCGCAGTGGCGACAGATGGGCGCGTGGTCGAGCCTCAGCAGCTGTTGGTTCTTGATGTCGTCGGGGTCGATGCTGCTGTCGGGGTCGCTGTAGTAGAATGCCGGACAGAGGTAGTACTTGCCGTTGGGGGCGAGAGTGATGTTTTCCACTCCTGCATTGCAGTGGTTTGGTTTGGTGAGCATCATGCGGTCGGTCAGCAGGTTCAGCTGCGGTGTACGACCGGCAAGGTACTCCTCTTTCAGCACGGCAGCCCACTTCTCCAGCAAGGCGGAATAGGTCGGCAAGTCGGCATCGGCGAAGTTCTCAATGTCGGTGATGACTACGTTCAATCGACTGACATTCCGTAGCAGGGCGGATACCGGCGCTTCGGAGGCAAAGAGTTTCGCCTTGGTCAGCCGCAGCACACACACCGCCTCGCTCCGCTCGGCGGTGGACTGCGAGAGCACCTGCACATCGCCCTGCCGTGGAGCCGGTACAATGTCGTGGTGGTCGATGCTGTCTATTGCGTCGAGGTACTCCTGCGGCAGGTCGTAGTCGGGGTATACGAACTGAATCATCAGGTTCTGCTTCATGGCGTAGAGGATGCCACGCTTCAGCGTTTCGAGCGCTATCAGTCGTCGCTCGGTGTGCGGATTGTCACAGTGGCAGTAGCTCACCGATGTGTCGTCCAATAATATGACAAGATATTGCATCATGGCCTTTTAGCAGATTGTGGGGTTAGACTTGGGACGGTTGGCCTCAAACTCCTTGCGGCGGCCTTCCAACTCCAGCTTGCGGAAGAGTTTGTTCCAATAGTAGTTGTTGGCGCGCACGCGTGCCTTATGCATCAGGCAGATGGCGGTGCTGCGCTCGTAGATGGTGTTGGTCTGCGCCGCATCGTAGTTCTCGCCTTGGCACCAGGCACAGCCCGAAGCCACCTCGCAGTCTATGCATTTCTGCGGGCTCTGCGTGGTGCGGTCGAGGGTGAGGAAGGGGCGCAACAGGTTTTGGTTGATGCCGTTCTTGATGTTGCCGATGACGAGGGCTTTCTTGTTCCGCAGCGAGTATTGAGCAAAACGAGTGCAGGGGTACAGATTGCCCGCCGCATCCACGGAGAGCATTCTCCCTGCACCGCACCAGTTCTGGTTGTCACGCTCGGGGTCCAGCGGCTTACCTATGTTTTCGCTGAAGAACGAACAGGCATAGTCTTGGTACAGTCCGCGGTCGATGATCTCGTCGGCCAGCTGCATCAGCTGCTCCTCGAAGCGCAGGTCATCGCCTTCCTGCCACACGTCCTCGAACACCACGTTGATGTTCACCTGACGGATGCCAAGCGAGTAGAGGTGCAGTACGCTTTCAGTGATATAGGGAATGTCGGCACTGCTGATAGTCACCTTGGTTCCAGCGTTAGGGAACTGCTTCAGCCATAGCGGTATGTTGCGCACCACATCGTCGTAGGAGCCACGCTCCGAGGGCATGGTGAGGCCGTTTTCGTCGGCTTTAGGCTGCTTCCACACTCGGTTAAGGTCGTGCTTGCGGCGTGTGCCGTCGATGGTGATGCCGATAGAGAGGTGGCTGTGGTTCTTCTCAATGAACCGTTGCACCTCAGGCGTGTGGTAGTTGATGCCGTTGGTGGAGAACGAAAAGCGATAGCTGTTGAACCAATGGTGGTTCAATTCGTACATGCGCAACTTGAGGTAGTCGCATATCTGGTCGATAAGCGCAACCTCGAGGAACGGCTCGCCGCCGATGAAGTCCCATACCACGCTTTCCTCACGGAACTCGTCTTCATGAACAAGTACAAAGTCGATGAACTCCTTCGCCGTCTCCCACGACATCCGCTCCTTGATGTTCTTCCCCACCAAGTAGCAGTACTTGCAAGCCAACTGGCAGTCCTTCGTGACGATGAACGTGATGTTCTTTGTCCTTCCAGACTGCCAACTGGTTGTGTTCCTCATATCAATACCTGTATCCTTTCGATGAGCCACTGCAAGAACCACTACAACTACGATAACAACCACCCTTGCAACCACCACTACAACTGCCTGAACATGAATTTGAACAGCCCGTTGAGCAGACACGACCACAACCATAACTGCAACTACCATTACAGTCTTCGGGAAAGTCTTCCGATACTGTTGCAGCATTGGCAACAATTGGCATGTTGGCGAGTGCGATAGCACCTACCACAGGCAGCACTTTCTTGGCGGCCTCCTTGAAGAACTGGCGGCGACTTTGCAGTTCTTCGTTCTCTTTGTTTTGTTTCTTCTCCTCCATTGTGTTAGAATTTACATATCTCCCCTACTCACTTACAGGCTTTTCGGGTTCCTCCGTTTTCAAGTAAACACAATAGAAAAAGCGCGGGTCTAAACTGTCTTGCTTATCCCGTGTACTTAGGCCTTCGCATTGCCCTCCAACTGAGGATAAGCAATGTCGAAGCCCACGCTGTAGGTCTGTTGGCCATGCCAAACAACTCTACCAATATGAAAATACCATAGGGGAACCTACGTATATCATACCCATGGACGTCGGTCATCGCGTTATCGTGCAGTTGGAGTTTTGAAGTTGCGAAGTTCAAGTACACCGCAAGAATAACGTCTAACTCAACGTCTTTTCCTTATGTCTGTCGCCCGCCCGAACCCATCAGGGCCTCGACGTTTGACGTTGCAAAGATACAAACTTTTCTGAAACCAATAAAAAAAAGTTTCAAAAGCAGGAGAAAGAGAGCCTGCACCATCAGGCCCAAGCGCACAATCAGCTGGCTTCCTACAGGCACCCGGAGTTGGCGGCGCGAGAAAGACAGGGACGCACCGCGGGCGCGATGCGTCCACGATGCGTCCTTACAGAGGCCAGACACAGAAAGGCCGGCCAGGCTGCGTCAGAGGCGGCCTTCCACCACCGACCAGTCAACCACCTGCCACAGAGCGGCCAAATAGTCGGCACGGCGGTTCTGGTAGTCAAGATAATAGGCGTGCTCCCACACATCGAAGGTCAGCAGCGGGCAAAGGCCATGCCGCACAGGGTTGTCGGCATTGGCGAGCTGGCTGATGACCAACCGCCCCTCGGCATCGGCGCTGAGCCACACCCAGCCGCTGCCGAAGAGCGTGGCGCCCTTCTGCTCAAACTCCTTGCGGAATGCCTCCACGCTGCCAAAGTCCTTCTCGACGCGCGCCTTGAAGTCCGCGCTCATTGCCTGCGGGGCGTTGGAGAACTGCTCGAAATACATCGTGTGGTTGAGCACTTGGCCAGCATTGTTGAGCACGCCACCCTCGGACATGCACACCACCTCCTGCAGGGTCTTGCCCTCCATCGGGCTGCCAGGCAGCGCCTTGTTGAGGTTGTCGACATAGGCTTTGAGGTGCTTGCCGTGGTGGAAGCTCAGGGTGTTGGCGCTGATGGCCTCACCCAACTGGGTGTAGGGCAGTTGCATCATGGCGAACTGACCCTCGGTTGGCATAATGGGTTTCATATTACTGCTTGGTTAAAGGGTTGATTGTTCAAATGTAGCTATCAAAAGACAGGGAGTGGCATCACGGCCGTTGCCCCACACTGCGCCAGGCGCCCAGCACCTCGCCGATGTAGATGGTGTGGATGCCCGCCTCAAAGCCGTCGTACCACTGGCGCGGCGTGGCGCTGCGGAAGTCGGCCTCGGTCTGGTGCCAGGCCGTCATCGTCTCACACTCAATCACGGTGCGCGCCTCCTTGTAGTAAGGGGTGCCATGCTCGGTGTAGGCCACGTGGAGCCCCAGGGCTTCCGCCTTGTCGCCATCGCGGCCGCTGAACTTGCCCAGGTACTGCCACACATGCGGGTCGTCGAACTCCATGATGGTGAAGCGCGGGTGGCGTTCCATGAACTCATAGGTGTAGCGCCCGGGCGCCACATAGACCGTCACCGCCGCGCGCTCGTGGCCCAGGTAGTTGCCGATGCCGCCCCAGCCTATGGTCATGGCGTTGCTCTCCGTGCTGTCGCCGCAGCAAAGGATGAGGTTCTTTGTGAAGTAGGTGAAACCATTGTCGGCAAAGTCTTGCCGCACGTCGAAGGCCTGGAGGTCATTGTCTTGTTGCATAACGCTTGGTTGCTTGGAGCCTTGGCCACCGCAGGCGCACAAGCCAAGGGCTGCCAATGCCATCAATAGTGCTGTTGTTCTTTTCATTCTTGATGAATATTTAACCGTAGCCATGCGTCCCGACACTTTGGGCAACGCATCACTGGCAAGAACAACGTGCGGACAGGCATTTTATTGTGCAGTGCAAAAATAGGCATCTTGCGGCTGCATAAATCATTGCAGCAGCATTTCTACGCCGCCTGTTCTCCGATTGATGTCCGATTGTTCTTCGATTGTTCTCCGATACTAAATCGAAGAATAATCGAAGAACAATCGAAGAACAATCGAAGAACAGACGGTGTTGACACGGAGCCAGCATAGACTTGATACTGAAATTCAACAGTTTACAACAGCATTTTCTAGTTTTAGAAAACAAACAACCCCCGAACATACTGAGGTTCAACCAATAACAGAGCAATGCAGGGGGCAGGAGAAAACATTGCGACAGACTGGCCGGGGCACAAAAAAAAGGACAACCACTATGGGTTGTCCTCTTCGGTAGCGGGGAAAGGATTCGAACCAATGACCTCCGGGTTATGAGCCCGACGAGCTACCACTGCTCTACCCCGCACTCTCGCTTCATTGCTGAAACCGAGTGCAAAGATACAAACATTCCCCGATATGACCAAATTTTTCTCAAAATTATTTTCCTACTGTTTGATAATACGGTGCTTGCGAATGTCACCATCGCTGCTCAAGGTGAGCAGATAGACGCCATTGGGCAACTGTGAGACATCAATTTGACCACTTTGGCCGACCAAGTTCACTGAAATCAGCACACGACCCACTGCATCAACAACTTGAGCCTGCACATGGCCGCTGCCCTGCGGTAGGCTGACGTTGACAACCGAGTTTGCCGGATTGGGCCATACGGCTGACTCACCGTCGCTTAGCTCAACAATGTCAAGTTTGCTGCTGTCAACCCACACTGCGTAGAACATGGGCGAACCGGAGGCTGCGATGGTGTCGCCGGGCAGGTAGACTTTCTCGGGGGCAGCCTTCTTGTCGCCCCAGCCGGAGAAGTGGCGTCCCTCGCGGACAAAGGTGCACTCGGGTGCGACAACACCACGCAGGCTGCAGTAGTCGACCACGATGTTCTTGCCGATGCTGCCGACATTGGAGTTGAAGAGAGCATGGTCGATGTCGCGCTTCTTGATGTGAAGACTCACCACGGTGTCGAGGTGGTGCAGGAAGGTGTCGACGTTGGCGGCGGCAACAGAGAAGTCGTAGATTTTGAACGACTCGCCGGCGCAGAGCTCCACGTCGAACGAAATGGTGTCGAACACCTCGGGCAGCGGCTTGATGCCGAAGATGGCGCCCTGATTGTAGTTGTAGGTGTTGGTGGCGTTGCCGCCGGTGCCGGAGCCCTGCGGGGCCAGGTTGTCGATGTAGAAGTAGCCGTCGGCATAGCCGCCCCAGCCCCAGTTGAAGTGGTAGGTAGTGTCGGTGTTCGAGCCGTCGAGCACGAAAGCATGGCCGCCATCCTTGTCGGAGCCGTCGTAATATATGGGCTGCTTCTTCGCCAGGTTCTGGTCAATGAGCGAGCGCCACTCGTCGTCGGACATGGTGCTGCGGTAGCGATATTCGAGCGTCGCGGGGTCGTACTTGAAGTAAGTGGTGAAGGCGCTGGAGGCACAAGCCGTGGCATAGCCGCCGCATGACGAGTAGGCCCCGCTGCCGCCTGCCGACGAGGTGCCGTACATCATCTCGACAGCGACACCGACATGGTAGCAGAGTGTGCTGACCGCGTCGCGCGACTCCGAGTCGATCATGTACTTGCCCGAAGGGAGCATTGCCCACCACTTGTAGGTGGTGTGCTCGAAGTCGGCGGACAGGGTGCCATAACTCGAGCTGCCCCACATGGAGTACGGCTCGTAGGAGTGGCTTCCGGTGCCGCTATAGGGGTGGTTCCAGTACTTCATGATCTGCGACATGGCCGTGGCCACGCAGCCGACCACGGTGCGGTCCTTGTAGGTGTTGTCGTATGGGCACTTGATGTTGAAGGGGCTGTCCTGGTCCCACTGCGTCTGGACAAGGTACGGCACATATACAGCCGACAGCGGTACCTCGGGCACCGGGTTGTCGAGCAACTGCTTCCAGGCAGGATTGGGCTGTGCCTGGACATCGGCCCACTGGGCGAGCTGGCTCTCATAGACGCCAAGCCACCAGGCCACCTCGCTGTGAAGCTGCTGCGGGAAGGGGGTGTCGAAAGAGTAGCCGAGCACAGGGCGCACCGCGTCCTCGGCCGAGATGATGACGAAGCCTGACTCGCCGTTGGCGAAGACGTACTGGTGCCGCAGCTCGTCGAACTGCATAGGCTGCAGCGACTGCACGGCCTGCACATCGCGCGGGCGGTAGGTGTTCCAGAAGTTGACGGCCGCACGGGCGGCGGAGGCCCGGTCGACACGGGCGGCGCAGGCCACCCCGGCGGCCAGCGTCATTGCCATAATGGCAAGTGCCATTTTCTTCATAACAATTGGAATTATGTGTTATTTATTGTTGGATATGCCTTCATTGAGCCAAGCCACAAACTTCTTCACGTCGCGGTCGTACTTGTAGTTTTCCGCCGTAAGCACCTTACCGTCAGCATTGACAATGACGTAGTAGGGCTGGGCATTCATGTTGAAGGCAGTTTTTTGGTAGTTGAGGTTGCGACGGCCAAGGGTTTTCAGCACATGGCCTTTGTCATCGGTAACCCACTCGCTCTCGGGCAACTCGATGGTGTTCTCGTCTGCAAAGAGCGAGCATATGACGAACTCTTCGGTCAGCAGGCGCTTCACGTCGGGATTGGTCCACACGTAGTGCTCCATCTCTCGGCAGTTGGAGCAGGTCTTTCCAGTGAAGTCAATAAATATGGGTTTCGCGTGCTCGCGCGCGTAGGCTTTCGCCTCGTCGAGGTCGAAGAAGGCCTCGAACCCCAGCGGCACGTGCAGTTTGTCGGCATACTTGCGGTCGGCGGGCAACTTGCCGGCCTGCACTGTGGCCGTGCCGACGGCAGGCGTGTTCTCCGCCACAATCTTCTCGATGTTGAAGCTCTGGCTCTCCATGGGTGGCAGAAAACCGCTTATGCCCTTGAGCGGGGCTCCCCACAGGCCGGGTATCATCCACACCACAAACGCAAGGTCGGCAATGGCCAGGAACAGGCGCAGGGTGCCGATCTCCTTAACCTCGTCGTCGCCCTTGAAGCGGAGCTTGCCAAGCAGGTAGAAGCCCAGCAGGCCGAAAATGACAATCCACAAGGCCAGGTACACGTCGCGCGGAAGCAGACCCCAGTTGCAATAGAGGTCGGCCATCTGAAGGAACTTGAGGCCAAAGGCCAGCTCGAGGAATGCGAAACTCACCTTGACCGTGTTCAGCCAGCTGCCACTCTTCATGTTCTTCAAGGCCTGCGGGAACATTGCCAACAGCGTGAACGGCAACGCAAAACCAATGCCGAAGCCGAGCATGGTGACGAGCGACACCCAGCGGTCGGTGCTGCTCGTGGTTAGGCCTACCAACGCCGCGCCAAGAATGGGGCCGGTGCAGCTGAACGAAACAAGCACGGTGGTTAGCGCGATGAAGAAAGGAGCAAGCCAGCCGCCTTTGTCGGCCTGCGCGTCGCTGCCGTTGATCCACTTCTCGGGCATCTTAATCTCAAAGAGGCCGAAGAAGCTGAGCGCGAATATAAAGAAGATGGCAAAGAAAATAAGGTTAGGCAGCCAGTGTGTACCTATGAAATAAAGAGCCTCCGGCCCGAAGATGAGAGCCAGTATTGCTCCAAGAACGCCGAACAGGAAAACGATAGAGAGACCGAACATCCAGGCCTGGCGGCGACTCTTGCGCTTGTCGTCGCCATTGTGCATGAAGAAGTTGACGGTCATCGGAATCATCGGGAAGACACAGGGGGTGAACATGGTGAGAATGCCTCCGCCGATGGCCAGCAGGAAAATCACCAGCAGGTTGCCATTCTTGCGATTCTCCACCGGAGGCTCCGCGTTGTCCTCCTCAGCCATTCCGTCCTCCGCCACAACAGCACAATGTGGCTCGTCCTCCTCTGCCTCGGGCTGTACAGCAGCCACTGGCTCCTCATCAGCAGCCTCAACAGGAACCAGACCCTTCACCTTGAAGGAAAAGTCATGGTCTTCGGGCGCGATGCAACTGCCGTTGTTGCACATCTGGTAAGACAATGTGCCCCTTACAGTGAAGTCCGCCTCGCTGACTTTCTTGATTTTCTGACGGAAAACAACCGTTCCGCTGAACGAGCTCACCTTGCATCCGAACAATGGGTCGTCCTCAACATGCGGCTTCGGCTCCGCAACCTTGCCAACCAGCTTGTAGTCGCCGCTCTTGGCAAACTCGAACACAGTGGGCAGAGGGCCGTTGGGATCGGTGAACTGCGAATAGAGGTGCCATCCGTCGTCGAGTTTGGCAGTAAAGACAAGCTCGGCCTCATCGGCCGACAACTCCTTCACAGTGTAGGACCACTTTGCGGGATCGAGCTGCTGTGCCCATGCGGAGGCCGCCAGCACAAGGCCGAGCACGACCAGAGCAAGACGTTTCATAATGCGTCGTTATTTTAGGTTGAACTTAATGTTTTTCTGTCCCTTGGCCGTGGCCACACCGACCACATACATGCCCTTCGGCATCTTTCCAATCTGTATCTTCTGTCCTGTACGGTAGTTGGTTACCGTCTTCACCACCTTGCCACTCTTGTTGGTGAACGTCACAGTGGCCGTCGGGCTCTCAAGCGTGATGGTAATGTAGCCCTCGCTCAAATGGGGCACAATGCGAACATGCTCCTCTTGCTGGAGTTGCTGTGCGGACTGCACCTCCTGCTCCGTCTCGGCCTCGGTCTGAGCCACTTCGGCCACAGGCGCAGGCATGACAAAGCCGCTGAGACAGGCCAGCCCCTTGCTGTCGCTGCCAAACCACACCTCGCCCTTGCGTCCCACGGCAATCTTGAAGATGTTGCCCTGCGGCAACTGACTGTTCTTGGAGGTGAAAGCCACCCACCGGTCAGTGCCGTCGAACACTGCCGCACCATTATTGGTAGCTATCCACAGGTTGCCGTCGGCATCGAACGCAAGGTCGTTCACCTGGTTGCCTGGCAGCGGGCTGTTGCCGGTGTTCCATATAGCCCATTCCTCACCGTCGAAACGGCAGAGGCCGTTGAGGGTGCCGAACCACTTGACGTTGTTTTTGTCTATCGCCACCGCAGGCACGATGTTGTCGGGCAGGCCGGAGTTGTCGACCGTGTAGCTCACCCAACGGCGGTCGTTGAAAACACTGATGCCCTGATTGGTGGTAATCCACTTGCGGTTGGCGCGATCCACCGCGAGGTCAAGGACGAAGTCGCTCAACAGTCCGCAATCATCGGGCGTGTAGCGATCCCAGGTGTAGCCCGTGTAGCTGACAATGCCGCCCAGCGTCACCCCTATCCAGAACGTGCCGTCCTTGTCTTGCGTAATCTCCTTCACGAACTTCATCTTCAGACGGCGCGTCTCGGCGGTGTATTCAGTCCAGTGCGTGCCGTCGAACTCTATTACGCCGTAGTCGTCGGTGCCGACCCACAGCACACCGCGCTTGTCAATCATCAAGCAATTAATCGACTGGTCTTTTAGCTTCTCGTTGAACTGGGCATAGTCCTGCCACTGGTCGCCGTTGAGGCGGCACAGCCCCTGGTAGGTGCCCACCCACACTCCGCGGCTGTCGGTGGCCAGGGCGGCTATGTTGTTGCCGTTTATGGCCGAGTTCTTGGTGTTGTAGAGCGTCCATGTGCCATTGACCTGCGCCATTGCGGTGGCGACAGCAGTCATGGCAATCAGTGTGGTAAGTATGCGTTTCATCATGTCTTGTGTTTCTCTTTTTTAGCGGCAGGGAAAAGGATGTTGTTAAGTATTAGCCTGTAGCCAGGCGAATTGGGGTAAAGCGACAAGTCTGTGGCAGGATCGCCGATGAAGTGGCGGTAGTCTTCCGGATCGTGACCGCCGAGGAATGTCCACGTTCCTTTGCCATACTCCCCATGCAGGTAGCGCACCTCGCCAAGCTCCTTGTTTTCTGCCAGCACCACGCATCCGCTTTTAACCACCTGGCGACGGAAGGCTGTGGTCTGCCCCATGAAGCCGTGCACTATGCGGGTATGGTTCTGCGTGAGCATGGTCGGCACCCAATCCCACTTTGCCGAGAAGTCGAACAGCAGGAAGTAGTCGGTCTTCTCGTTCACAGCACGCTGGTGGGCACGTTCGTCGATATCGATGGTCGATATTTCGTATTCAGCAGGATTGGTGCTGATGCGGAAATCCTTGAAAGCAAAACACTTGTCATAGTCAAGCTGCTCTTGTGCCGTCGGGCTCATGGGGTCGCCGTCGAACATCTCTGCACAGATGTCAACGCCCTCTGCCGCCAGCGCCACGTCGTAGCTGTCGGGCGCGGAGCACATGGCGAAAAGGAAGCCGCCGCCGCTGACGAAGTCTCTGATTTTCTTGGCAACAGCCAGTTTCAGGTGGCTCACTTTGCTGTAACCCAGTTTAGCCGCCGTAGCCTCTTGCAGGCGCACATCCTCAACATACCACGACTGGTTGCGGTAGTTGGCCCAGAACTTGCCATATTGACCTGTGAAATCCTCATGGTGGAGGTGCAGCCAGTCGTAGGCTGGAAGGACTCCGGCCAGCACCTCCTCGTCGTAGACGACATCATAGGGCACCTCGGCATAGGTAAGCACCAGTGTGACAGCGTCGTCCCACGGCAGTTTGTTCTTCGGCGAGTAGACGGCAATCTTGGGAGCCTTGAGCAGCTTCACAGCGTCCATGTTGACGCTGGGCTCAGCCACTTGGCTCAATATTGCAGTACTCTGACCGTCGGCAATCACCTCGCATGTGACTCCTCGCAGGCGGCACTCGCGCTCAATGGTGTCGGCGTACTTCGTCATGAAGCTGCCACCGCGATAGTTGAGCAGCCACGTCACCTCCACGTCGCGCTGCAGCACCCAGTAGGCCACACCGTAGGCCTTCAAATGGTTCTGCTGTGACTCGTCCATCGGTATTACGATGAAACTTGCGTGCGCGTGCGCGATAAAAAAAAGAACAAGCAACAGCAAAGCCGCCGCGCCTTTGCCAGGCACGCCCCGGCGCGCTTCATCACCGTGGTTGGGCTGTGTTCTGCGTGTTGTCATCACCTGTGCGGATAGGGGGGCTCGAACCCCCACTCCTCTCGGAACAAGATCCTAAGTCTTGCGCGGCTACCAATTACGCCATATCCGCTTCAGCGCTCCCTACCTGTCGCAGCGTCAACACCTTTTGCAGCGAAAGTATATCTTGCGCGACAGGTTAAAAGCACTGCAAAAGTACATCTTTTTTTTTATTCTGCCGCCAAAAAAGCACATCTGCATCCTCTTTTTTTTCAACACCTGGCAAAAGGGGCTCATTTACAGACACCCCACGGCGAGCACGGTCATGACCGGGCAATTCCTCGCCGCACACGAGGGAGAGATGTCGCCATGGAACTCCATGATACACCAACACACAATAATCCGTATGAGGTAGCGTTACGCAAACATACAAATGACAACAAGCACAATGCCACACAAAGCCACAGCCGCCGCCTTCATGCTGGCCCTGGCCTCGCTGCCCGGATTGGCATCGGGGCAGGCACGACAGGCCGACACTGCGACGCAAAGAAGGTTAGCACAACCGGTGCGCGTGATGCCGTCTACACTCGGGAGCATCTCGAGACCCAACGGCCACTTCACTTTCGCCACCGTAGTCGACGGCGACACCATACCCCTCATCAACATCCACGAGGTGAACATCTACTCCGGCGGCATGTTGCTCACCCAAAAGGAAATACGGCAAAACCAAAAACTCATACGCAACGTACGGCTTATGCTGCCCTACGCACAGGAAGGCAAGCGCCGCCTCGACGCCCTTGAGATTGAGATTGCCGCCCTGCCCAAGAAGCAGCGCAAGCAGGCCATCAAGCGTGCCGAAAAACAACTGATGGACGACTACAAGGACGACCTCACCAAAAAGACATTCTCGCAGGGACTGGTGCTGATAAAGCTGATTGACCGCGAGACCAACCGCACGGCGTACAACATAGTGGGCGAGCTGCGAGGATCCCTGAGCGCAGGGCTTTACCAGACGCTGGCCAAACTGTTCGGGCTGAACCTAAAATCGGGCTTTGATCCCGAGCACGACAAGAAGGACGACCTGATTGACCGCATCTGCATCAGCATCGAACGCGGTCAACTGTAACCACCACGGCAAAAGAAACACCTACAAAAAAACAAAACACATGAAAGGGTATTGCAACCTGCGGGCAGTGCCGATGAGGCTCGAACCGTCGGACCGCAGCGAGATGGTGAACCAACTGCTCCAGGCCGACACGGTGGAGGTTGAGGAGCGGCAGGAGAAATGGAGCCTTGTGCGATGCGACTACGACGGCTACCGCGGCTGGGTCGACAACAAGCAGCTTGTGTTCTTCGACAGTGCCAACCAACTGGCCGAGCGTCTTTTCCTCGACACACCCTACCTGTGGGGCGGGCGCTCAACAGGGGGCATCGACTGCTCGGGGCTCACCCAGGTGTGCTTCCGCGCGGCCGGCGTGTGGCTTCCGCGCGACGCCTCGCAGCAAGCCACCTGCGGCGTCGAGGTGTGCCAGTGCGACCCGCAGGCCGACGACCTGGCCTTCTTCCACAACGCCGAGGGCAGAGTCATACACGTGGGCATATGCCGGGGCGACGGCACAATAATACACTCTTCCGGCTGCGTCCGCATCGACGCGCTCGACTCGGCAGGCATCTACGACCGCAAAGCCGCGGCCTACACCCACCGGCTGCACAGCATTCGCCGCGTGGCCGCGCTATAGCACGGCGGAAGGATACTCAACCGTGCGCCCCGCGTACTGGCACACATAGTTGCGCGTGCGCCCATAGACGGTGCACAAGGCGTTGTTGCACGACGCCGCGCGCCGACGGCCGCCCTCGGACGAGGCCAGCCCGGCAACCTCGGCAAGCAGCTGGCGGTGGGTGTACTTGCGGAATGTGCCGCAGCCGGTATAGGCCATCGTGCACACATCGTCGGTCGAGGTGAGGCTGCGGCGTCGCTCAAGCGCGGCCCCGGCGCCGGAGGAGGAACCGTCAGCGATCCAGCCCCCAAGCGTCTCCCCGCCGTCGTCGCCAACCATCAGCACAGCCTTCTGCAACGAGGCCACCTGCGGCAGTATTGTACGGAAGCGGCCAAGCAGAGCCTCGTCCTCAATGAAGAGAAGGCGCACACCGACCCCGTCCATTCCCTCGATGTAGTCTTCGGCCGAAAGGCCCACACACAGCGGCAACGTCACCCCGCCCGCCTGCATCACAGCCATGTCGACCACATTCCACTCCGGCCGGTTCTCGGCCACAATCGCCACCGCCTCGCCACGTCGCAGGCCGAAGTCCACCAAAGCCAGGCTCAGCGCGTCGACATGCTTTTTGTAGGCCGAGGCAAACAGACGCCTGTCCCCATGCGTAAAACAAGGCCGCCTGTCGCCCCTGAGGGCGGCGGCATCGACAAGGTCGAACAGTCTGGTCGGAAGAATGCTTTGCGTCATATCCAGTCGTGTATAGCTCATTTTTCGGCTGCAAAGATAGGCCATATTTTCATCACTCGCAACGTAATGGAACGCACCGCCGTTGAATGTGATAAAAATAGGTAATTTGGGACAGGATAGCGTAAATTAGGGACAGAAAATGTTAAAATAGCAGTTCATCACACAAAATACAATGCAATTTTCGCAACCAAACCAGGGGCGTTCCGGCAGTGGAAGCTGGCTTTTGCCAGCCACGTCTGCCGCTCCCGCCTGCACACATGGCGCCACGAGCCAGGCAGCCCCATGCATCGCAACACCAGCCGCGTCAAAACAGCGCCTGTTCTCCGATTGATGTTCGATTGTTCTTCGATTGTTCTTCGATACAAAATCGAAGAACAATCGAAGAACAATCGGAGAACAATCGAAGAACAGACGGCGTTGACATAGCCCCACAACCTTGTCACCACTGATACACAAGCAGTTGCAGGCGGCATCTTTTTCGCGGTGCAAAAACCAGCCCTGCAGGCAACCTTTATGTCACGAAACCAGCATATTGCAGAGCCTTGCACAGAGCCGGGACAGGGAATTGGCAAAAAAAAAAGCGGCGGCATTAATAATAAAAATACGGATTTGCAGTTACAAAAGCCAAAACACAAAACACACGACAGATGGCAGAATATTCCGAGCAAGAACAAATACGCCGCAACTCGCTGGCCGAACTGAAGAAACTGGGCATCAACCCCTACCCCGCCGCCCTCTACGAGGTGAACTGCAACAGCGCGGAGATACTGGAGAAGTTTCCGAATGACAACACGCTCTTCCAGCAGGTCAGCATCGCCGGGCGCATCATGAGCCGCCGCATCATGGGCGCGGCCTCGTTTGTCGAGCTTCAGGACCACGCCGGGCGCATCCAGCTTTACATCAAGCGCGACGAGATATGCCCCGACGAGGACAAGACGCTCTACAACACCGTATTCAAGCGCTTGCTCGACATCGGCGACATCATCGGGGTGACCGGCTACGTGTTCGTCACGCAGATGGGCGAGACCTCCATACACGTGAAGAGCCTCACGGTGCTCAGCAAGAGCCTGCGACCCCTTCCCATAGTGAAGGAGAAGGACGGCGTGGTTTACGATGCCTTCAGCGACCCCGAGCTGCGCTACCGCCAGCGCTATGTGGACCTGATTGTGAACCCGCAGGTGCGCCGCACATTCGAGCAGCGCGCGCTGATTGTCAACACCATGCGGCAATATTTCAACGAGCAGGGCTACCTTGAGGTAGACACCCCCGTGCTGCAGAGCATACCCGGCGGCGCGGCGGCGCGGCCATTCATCACCCACCACAACGCCCTCGACATCGACCTCTACCTGCGCATAGCCAACGAGCTCTACCTCAAACGCCTCATTGTGGGAGGCTTCAAGGGCGTGTACGAGTTCAGCCGCAACTTCCGCAACGAGGGCATGGACCGCACCCACAACCCGGAGTTCACCTGTATGGAAATCTACGTGGCCTACAAGGACTACAACTGGATGATGCGCTTCGTGGAGACCATGCTCGAGCGCATAGCCACCACCCTGCACGGCACCACCGAACTCAAGGTGTGGGGCAACGACATCTCGTTCAAGGCACCTTTCCGCCGCGCCCCCATGTGCGACCTCATCAAGGAGGAGACGGGCATCGACGTGAGCTCCATGAACGAGGACGAGCTTCGCCAAGCCTGCGCCCGGCTGGGCGTGGAGACCGACCCCACCATGGGCAAGGGCAAGCTGATCGACGCCATCTTCGGCGAGAAATGCGAGGGCAAACTCATACAGCCCACCTTCGTCACAGACTACCCCATCGAGATGTCGCCCCTATGCAAACGCCACCGCGACAACCCCGAGCTCACCGAGCGCTTCGAGCTCTTCGTCAACGGCAAGGAGCTGGCCAACGCGTACAGCGAGCTGAACGACCCCATCGACCAGCTGGGACGCTTCCAGGAGCAGTTGCGGCTGAGCGAGAAAGGCGACGACGAGGCCATGTTCATCGACATGGACTTCGTGAGGGCGCTCGAATACGGAATGCCGCCCACCAGCGGCATGGGTATCGGCATCGACCGCCTGGTGATGATGATGACCGACGAGCAGAGCATCCTGGATGTGCTCCTGTTCCCTCAGATGAAGCCCGAAAAGAAGGCCGCCGTCACCACCGACGAGGAATTCGTGGCGCATGGAGTGCCCGCGGCATGGGTGCCAGCACTGCGCAAAGCCGGTGTCAACACCCTGGAGCAGCTGCGCGCCGCCAACCCAAACAAACTCCTCAACGACCTCGGCGGCCTCCGCAAAAAACTGAAACTGGACATCCCCGCCGCGCAAAAAGAAGAGATTGAACGCTGGATAAACGGATAGTGCCAAGACGCAGCATCGCACGTCAAGGGGCATATTGCTGGAGAATAGAGCCGGCAATGGATATGCAGGAACCTGGGCATGAGCACGCGATCATTAGCAGAGCAAACGCCATCCACCCTTGCTGCCAGAATAAAGCCGATACAATGAAGCATGCCAGACGGCAAGGGACATGATGCCGCTGCTACAGTTCTGACCATCACGAAAAGAATATCGCACTATGATACACCAATTCACATTCAACCATTACGAGGTGAACAGCTACCTGGTTGTGGACTCGGAGACGCGGCGGTGCGCAATAATAGACCCGGCAGCAGAGGCGTCGTATGAGGACGAGCAGCTGGCTTCCTACATCGCGTCGGAAGGGCTGACGGTGGATTGTATACTGCTTACACATGCCCATGTTGACCACATTGCGGGGCTTCGGCAGTGCTGCGAAGCCTACCATCTGCCTGTGACCATGCACCACGACGGCAGACTCCTGCTGCAACAAGCCGAAGCATACGGCTCGGTCATGGGTTTCGCGGTAGACAACATGGGAGACCTGGAGGTGGTCGAGGTCGACGATGGCGACAAACTTGCGGTCGGGGACATGGAAATTGAGTGCCGCCATGTGCCTGGCCATTGTCCAGGCAGCATGTGCTTCGTGGTGCCGCAGGACAAGGCTGTGCTGACAGGCGACGCGCTGTTCCATTACAGCATAGGGCGCACCGACCTGCCGGGTGGCGACTACCCTACCCTCATCAACCGGATAAAGGAGCGCCTGCTCACACTGCCCGACGACTACCGCGTGCTGCCCGGACACGGCATGGCAAGCACTATCGGCCGCGAGCGCCAATACAACCCATATCTGTCATGAAAGTGAACATCGACCCCTCGTGGTACGAGGTACTACGCCCGCAGTTTGAAGAGCCGTACTTCGCCGAGTTGAAGCAGTTTCTGGTCGAAGAGCGAGCAAGATATACCTGCTACCCTCCGGGCAGCCTCATCTTCAACGCATTCAACAGTACACCATTCGACAAGGTCCGCGTGGTGATACTGGGGCAGGACCCCTACCACGAGCCTGGCCAGGCCATGGGGTTATGCTTCTCTGTGCCAGGCGGAGTGGCCGTGCCGCCCTCGCTGGTGAACATTATCAAGGAAATCAACACCGACCTCGGACTGTGCATTCCGGCCACCCGCGGCGACCTCAGCGGTTGGGCGGAGCAAGGCGTACTGCTGCTCAACGCCACACTCACCGTGCGTGCCCACCAGGCAGGAAGCCACCAGCATCACGGCTGGGAGCGCTTCACCGACGCGGCCATCCAGGCCTTGAGCCAGCATCGCGACGGACTGGTCTTCATGCTGTGGGGCAGCTACGCAATGGCCAAACGCAGCCTCATCGACACCACACGCCACCACGTGCTTACCGCCCCCCACCCCTCGCCGCTGTCGGCTTACAGGGGCTTCTTCGGCTGTCGTCATTTCAGCAAGGCAAACGCCCTGCTTGGGCAGCCCATAGACTGGAGCCGCATCCGCTGACCGCTACAATCCCAGCATAAACACAGCCACGGCCTGCATAGCCTCTTCGGCCATTGTCTCCTCGATGAGCGCATACTCTTGCGCCGAGCCTGTGGTGCAATGCTGGAACAGATGGTTCAAGCCAGGCAGCACACGGCAGTCGGCACGTGGCGCAAGCTGGCGGACACGACGCATATTCTCCGTAGCAACCACCTGCCTGTCAAGTCCACCCCACAAAGCCAGCACGGGGCACCGCACTCCGGGCAGCCAGTCGGCCGGGTCGAGGCGCAGGAAAGACTGCATCCAAGGGTTCTGCATCTGCGTGCGAAGCATGTAGGCGTCGGCCTTCTTTAGGCGCAGGCTGTCGCGCTGCGCGTCGTCGAGGCCCGACAGATGGCGCGCAATCACCGCCTGGTAGTCCTTAAGCCCCGCCCCATCTGGCAAGGCAATGACGTCGTCGATGCACCGCTCACGCACAAGGCGCAGCGGGTCGCCCACACCCATGGCAGCCAGCAAGGCACCGTTCTGCTGCACCAGCACCTCGCGCCCTGTGCACCCCTGCCCAGCCAGCATCACCACTGCCTTCACGGCCTCGTTGCGAGCGGCCACCATCGGGGCGATGGCGCCGCCTTCACTGTGGCCGCAGATGCCCGCCCTGCCAGGGTCGACCCCACGGCAGCGCAACATGGCGCCAAACATAGCCTCCGCATCCTCGGAGAAGAGGCGGGTGTCGGCACTGTCAAGCGGCCCCGTGCTGCCACCAACACCACGGTCGTCGTAGCGCAAAGATGCCACACCACGTGAGGCAAGGTAGTGAGCCAGTACACGGAACGGTCTGTGAAACAGCAGCTCCTCGTCGCGGTTCTGCTGACCGCTGCCACTCACAAGAAGCAGGCACGGGAATGCGCCACCACCGTCGGGCAGGCAAAGCGTGCCCTCAAGGTGCACCGCGTTGCCCTGGCTGTCGGTGTAGTCTGTTTCCACATCGCGCTCGCTGAAGCCTGTACACCACAGGCTGTCTTGCGGGCGGCGCAGCATGAAGATGGTGTCGGCACGGCGAAAGCTTATCTTCTCACGTAGCACCCCCTGCCGCCACCATCCCTCCAGCACACTGTCGCCACAAACAAGCTCGGTCTTGAACCCTATCGACTTGCACTCAAGGCGCAGCGTGTCGCCACTGCGCACGCAGCTGCTCACCGGCAAGGGCGCCTGTGTCTGCATCGGGCTGTAGAGGCTGGCCCTGCCGCCGTCCAGCCGCAGGCTCAAGGCCAGGCCGGCCTTCTCGCTCCACGCGTTGTACCACTGCGCGTTGCACACCATGCCACCCATCAGCACGACCAGCAAGGCCAGTCTCTTCGTCATTGCTTCCTCTTTTTGGGCACACGCCTGCTGCGTTTCAGTGCCTCGTTCAGTATCCATTCTATCTGACCATTAGCACTGCGGAACTCGTCGGCAGCCCATTTCTCAATGGTGTCGTACACTTCTGATTCCAATCGCAGGGCAAAGGTCTTCTTCATCGCGAGAACATCACCTTTTCACTGTTGAACATCCTGGTCAGGCCCCACACCGCAGCCACCGAGTAAATCAGGTTGGCCGCCAGCGTGACCAGCAGCGGCACCACAGCCAACTCGTGCGCAAACAGCCCGACCATCACCTCTATCGAGTTGTAGAACGGCACCAGGTAGACTGCCAGCGAATGCGACGCTCCGCTCTGGAACATCGGCAGCAACCCGGCCAGGGTGACCACCATCATGAGCGGGGTGACCATGGTGCCCGCGTTCTTCACGTCTTTCGCCATGGCCGAGAGCAGGCTCACGGCGGCCGACATCACAAGCACCGTGGCAAAAATCACCAGCAGCAGAGCCGTATAGTCGCGCAGCGAATAGTTGAACGCAAGGTCGAGGTCGGAGGCGTCGCCATGCACCATCTTCGGCAACGACAGGGCTATGCCGACAAAGCTCGATATGCCGCTCAGCAGGCCGATGCTGCTCAACGACACAATCTTGCCTATGGCCAGCTCGTTGCGGCGCATCGGGGTGACCAGCAACGTGGCTATGGTGCCGCGCTCCTTCTCGCCAGCGATGCTGCTCGGCGCAATCGACATCACGCCGCTGAACAGCATCATTACTATTATCATCGGCAGCAGCTTGCTCCACACGTTGCCCAGCACCTGGTCGGTGGTGGCCTGGTCGAACTTCTGCTCCTCGCGGTCGGCACGGTTGATGTCGAAGCGGTTGCTCATCTGCTCCTCGTAGGCCGTCAGACCGCCGCTGAGCAGCGAGAAGACGCGCAGCGACGCGTTGTTGGCGCTGTTGTAGTATATCTCCACATTCGGGGCTGCCACGCCCGCCTGCGGCGTGTAGGCCGCAACAAGCGAGTCGAACCCCTCGGGGAAACGTGCCAGCACCACGTTGACGCTCTTGTCTTCCAGATTGTCGACATCCTCCTGGCCGAAACCCTGCTCCACCACCACCAGGCAGCTGTCGGTGGCCAGCAGCGGCGCCATCGAGGGCGGCAGGTTCTCCACCCTCATCGTCACCACCTCGTCGGCGCCCTGGCTCACCATCGACTTAATGCCGACGCCCATGAGGCTGTAGATGATGTATATCAGCAGGCCGGGCATTATCACCGTGGTGAAGAGCAACTGGCGGTCGCCGAAAAAGCGCGCGAACTCTTTCTTTATGATTGTCCATGTGTTCGACTTCATTCCGCACCTCCTTTCTGCTCTTTGTATATCTCGAAGAAGCGGTCCTCTATGCTCAGGCCGCCGCACACCTCGTCAAGCGTGCCGCAGGCCGTCATGCGACCGTCGATAATCACCCCCACCCTGTCGCACAGCCTCTCCACAAGGCTGAATATGTGGGTCGAGAGAATCACCGTCTTGCCAGCCGAGCGCAACTCTTGCAGGTAGTCGGTGACGGTGCGCGCCGTGAGCACGTCGAGGCCGTTGGTCGGCTCGTCGAATATCACCACCTCCGGGTCGTGCACGAGCGAAATCACCAGCGACAGCTTCTGCTTCATGCCGGTGCTCAGGTTGGCCACCTTCACCTCGGCGAAGCGGTCTATGCCGAAGCGGGCGAACATCTGCTCCTTGCGCCGCGCCGTCACGTCGGGATCCACGCGGTGCAGGCGGCTGAAGAAGTCGAAAAGGTAGTTGGGCGTGAAGAAGTCCTCCAGCTTGAGCTCGGAGGTGAGGAACCCTATCTGTCCCCTCACCTCGGCGGGCTGCCCCACCACGCTGTAGCCGCACAGCGTGGCGTCGCCGCTGTCGGGCTTGATGAGGGTGCTCAACATGCGCAGCGTGGTGGTCTTGCCGGCGCCGTTGGGGCCCAGCAGGCCGAATATCTCGCCCTTGTAGGCGCTGAACGACAGGTTGTCCACCGCCACCTTGCGCCGCGTCTGCGCGCGCTCTATGCGCTGCTGCTTGCGGCTCAGGGTGAACGTCTTGCACAGCCCGTTGGCTTGCAGTATCTCTTCCATTTGGTCTCTTTTCTTGTTTCTGTTTGGCTCAGTATATGCTGCCGGTGTTCATCACGGGGCTCACCCCCTCGTCGCCGCAGAGCACCACCAGCAGGTTGCTCACCATGGCGGCCTTGCGCTCCTCGTCGAGCTGCACCACATTGTCGGCGGCCAGCTTCTTCAAGGCCATGTCCACCATCGACACCGCACCTTCCACCAGCTTCTCGCGGGCGGCGATGACGGCCTCGGCCTGCTGGCGCTTGAGCATGGCGCTGGCAATCTCCTGCGCGTAGGCCAGGTAGTTGATGCGCGCCTCGACCACCTCCACCCCGGCAATCTCCAGGTGGCGGCGTATCTCGGCCTCGAGCCTGAGGTTCACCTCGTCGCCGCCGTTGCGCAGCGTCACCTCCTCCAGGTCGTCAAGGTTGTCGTAGTTGTACTGGCTGGCCACCTTGCGCAGCGCCGAGTCGCTCTGCACGGCCACAAAGTCGTAGAGCGACGACTCCGACTCGATGTCGAAGCTCACGCGGTAGGTGTCCTCCACGCGCCACACCAGCACCAGCCCTATCATGATCGGGTTGCCGCTCTTGTCGTTCACCTTGATGGGCTCCACGTCCATGTTGCTTGCCCTGAGGCTGACGCGCCTGCGGGCATAGAAGGGGTTCACCCAAAAGAAGCCGTTTTCCCTCACAGTGCCCACATAGCGGCCGAAGAAGGTGAGCACACGCGCGTGGTTGGGCTGCACCACCATGGTCTTGAACCCCATGACGTGAAGCCCCCACAGGATCCACAGCACCACGTCGCCCACTATCACTTGCCATCCGGGCTCGTTGCCGCCATTGACAATAACCATCACAGTCACCGCCAGCAGGGCAATGTTGACCACCAACTGCAGGAAACCGCTGTTGAGCGCGGTCATCTTGATAACCTTCTCTTTAGTATCCATATTGTTAGTTTTTAGTTTATTAAACCGCATCAAGACGATATCATGTTGACATCATTCCGACTGCAAAGATACGACTATTTCCCAATCCCGCAAAAAATATTTTTCACAGGCCGCATTCGCACGCCATCAACACCGCAGGCCAAACCACGCACTAAACACTGAGCCACAGCAACTTGCAGCAAAACAACACTATATCACACTGAAAACCAGGCAGACAAGGCGCTAACTCCGTGTCAAGGCCGTCTGTTCTTCGATTGTTCTCCGATTGTTCTTCGATTGTTCTTCGATTTAATATCGGAGAACAATCGAAGAACAATCGGAGAACAATCGAAGAACAGACGGTGTCATGGCGGCGCAAGAGGCTTGCCGGCAGGCCTCTAACGCGCCCCTGCCGCCACGCGATGCACAGCCAGCAGGCGGTCGGCCGCGTCGGTGGGCGAATGCTGGTACAGGCGCAGGGTGTACTCGTTGGGGGCTTCCCAGTGGTCGCCCTCCAGCGCGGCGGTGGCCGAGTGAGACAGGGGGTCGCTGCCGCTGCCGCGCACCAGCAGCTGGTAGGCATAGTAGCCCTGCTTCAGCATGAGGGTCAGCGTGTAGAGCCGACGCTGCGGGTCGTACTCCATGCGGCTGGTGCTGTCGAGCCTCCATTGCGTCAGCTCGCCCACCACATAGACATCGCCCGCCAGCAGCGGCTGGGCCATGGGCAGCGTGAACTCCACGCGCACATAGTCGGCCTCGAGCGCTGGCCGCTGGCGGTCCCATACGTTCACCTTCATGCCCCCGGCCAGCGTCTTGTCGGCCGAGAACGGACGGCGCGAGCGGTCGGCCTCGGGGCGCAGGCGCGCGAAAAGCCACCCGCCCAGATCGTCGTATGAGGCCACGTTGTACATCGACGAGTGCAGGTTCGAGCAGTCGAAGTAGCGGAAGGTGTTGCCGGCCCAGAAGCGGTTCTCGGCGCGCTGGCGGTAGGCCGGCAGGCCGCGGTCGAAACCGCCGAGGCGCAGCTCGCGCATGTTGTCCAGGCGTCCGTTCTGCTGCGCGGTGAGGGTCAGGTGGCGCTCGTCGAGCCGCATTCCGCCGCCGTCGACCACCACCTCCAGCTCCTGGCGGGCGTCGCGCGCCTGGCCGTCGCTGGGCTGCACCACGGTGGCCACGAGCTTGGCGCTCTGCTCGCTCACACAGAAGCGCCTCGTCAGCAGCGGCTCGCCGTCGGCGCCAGTCACCTCGGCCACATAGTTGCCCGAATAGGTGAAGTGCGAGAAGCCCCCCGCCAGCTCGGCGCGGTAGTGCACATAGTCCACGCGAGTGCCGAAAGAGAAGTCGTAGTTGTCAATCACCCCCTCGGCAAAGCCGGTCATGAAGCGGTCGGGCTCAAGGCCGTCGGGTTGCCAGTGGCGGTCGCAGTGGCGTATGCTCCAGTGCAGATTCTCGGCCTCCGGGCGCAGCACGTCGAACTCGAGCAGCAGCCTTCCACCCTGCCCCACCACCAGCAGCGGCTGTTCAAGCGGAGCGCCGTCGCGGAAAAGCGCCACCGAGGCCACATCGTCCCTCAAGGCGGCGTCGGAAACCACCTGCGCCACAGCCTGCACACTGACAATCAGAGCCGTGGCAAAAATAGCCAACAATCTTCCCATGCCGCAAAAATACAACTTTTTTCCCACGCGGCAATGCGAAAGCCCCGCCCCATACCGCAACGAAGAAATGGAATTCTGCGTGATGAGGCAAGGGCAAGGCGGCACGAGGCGCAGCAACCCGCAGTGAATGACGCAGAAGCGCAACAAGCTGGCGCATTGCAAAGAAGAGAAAGAACAGTCCCCACCCTGCAATTTTTTTTGGCCAGTATGCACAATTGTCGTATCTTTGCGCCTTGATAAAACACACAGACGCCACAGCATCCAACCCACACCAAAGACAGCCCGACCCAATGATCGCCCCTGCACATAGGCCACTCTCATCTACCCCCCCCAACTCCAACGGTGCGCCAGTCTGATCCGCACTAAGGCCGGTGCCGCCCAAGGCGTCCACACCTTCTTTTCCTGTCATTCCCGGAGCCTTCCGCTCAAGCCGTCCCACCGGGGGCACGGCAACGGGGCGCACTGCGTGCACCAACACGCATTGCGCAGCGATTGCATACAAACTAAACTTACAATACGATGAAACGTACAGTCATTACCCTGGCCGCCGCAGCGGCCTTGCTGCTCTTCGGGGCATGCAAAAGCAACAAGAATGTGGTGACCCAGCAGGAGATGGGCAACCGCGAGGTGGAACTGCCATGTGCCGGAGCCGGGCAGGACAGCAAGGATTACTTCGGCGGCATGGGCGTGGCCGAGAACGTGAACATGCAGAACGCCCGCCTGGCGGCCATCGATGCCGCAAAGAGCATGATCAATGCCAAGTTGGGCGGACTGGCGCGAGGGCTTGCCACAGACTATGTACGCTCGCAGGCAGGCGGCGCGCAGCTCGACGACGTGCAGCGGCTGGCCGAGCGCGAGATAGTCACGGTGGTTAACCGTATGCTCGACGATGCAGAGCAAACCTGCGAGAAACTCTACCAGACGCCCAGCGGCACCTACCAAAGCCACATCGCCATCCGCATCAGCAAAAAGGAGCTGGCGCAGAAGATGGCCTCCTCGCTCAGCGACAACCAGAAACTGGAGGGCATGTTCCATCGCGACCTCTTCCGCAAATGGGCAGAGGAATACATGGAGAACTATCGGGTGCTGTGATGAGACGGCAACTTCTGGCGACACTCACCCTTCTGGCGGCCTGCTGCGCCATGGCGCAGCAGGCTCCGCAGTGGGTGTTCGAGCCACCGCAGCCCGGCAACAGCACCTACATCTACCTGTGCGAACAGGGCATCGGCACCGTCCAACAGGAGGCCTACAACGTGGCGATGGCGCGTGTGTTCCAAAGCACCGCCAACCGCATAGGCCAGCCTTTCGACAGCGAGAGATTAGAATCCGCCCTGCGCAACGGCACACCGCCGGAGGTAATATCACGCGTCTACAACATACCGGTCAACAAGGTGTGCGAGTACACGGAGACGCTGCCCAGCGGCAGTTGCCGGGTGTACTTGCTCTGCCAAGTGGCCGTGGCAGGCAACATTGCGCCACAGTGGGACGAGTTCTCACACTGCTATGCCGACGGCGAGAGCAGCAACGGCACCGCCTTGCTCAAATCGCTGTTCGTGCCCGGACTGGGACAGATCGGCAAAGGATTCAAGACCGAGGGCGTACTGACCTTTGCTGGGGAGTTGGCGCTCGTGGGCGGTGCCGTAAGCTGCTATTACGTTGCGCAGGGCAAGCTCGACGTCATGCGCAACCCGGCAGTTGACTACGACGACTTCACCGAAGCCAGGCGGGTGTACAGCACCAGTCAGACCACCAGCTATATACTGTGGGGCGCAGCAGGTGCGCTTTATGCGTTCAACATAATACGCGCGGTCAGTGCCAAACCGCGCTACCGCGACGGCCTGACCTGGTCGCCCGGAGCCATCTCCGCAGGAGACAAGCTTGCACCGGCACTGCAATTAACCTTTAACCTCAGAACACATGAATAAGCGTATTGCCATTCTCGCCGGCGTGGCCATCTTGCTGTCGTCTTGCATCAAGCCACTGACAGACGAAGGCATCTTTGACCAGATGACTGCACGCGGACTGGTGGTTGAGAGAACCTCGCAACAGCCTGTAGACGGCATACATGTGCGGCTTGTACACGCAGGGCAGACCATCGCCACCACCATTACGTCTGCCACCGGCACCTTTGAACTGCCGCTGGAATGCGACATGTTGAACAGCGGAATGTCGGTGGAGGTCTTTGCCGACTCGCTCTACGACGGCACATCCATGGAGCTTGCAAGGCGAGGCTACGGCCGACAATACTACGAGGTGGGCACACTCTACGTTGACGGGCCGGAACTTCCAACGGTCACGACAGGCGACGTCACCGCCATTGAAGCCGTAACGGCGCACTGTGGCGGTGAGGTCACAGCCTCGGGCAAGAGTGCCGTTTCCCAGCGGGGCCTCTGCTGGAGCACACTGCAATATCCCACGCTGAACAATGCCCATGTCCCAGGCGGAGGCGGCGAAGGTGAGTTTGAACTGACAATTACTGGATTAGAAGTGGGCACCATCTACTACGTCAGGGCTTACGCCACCAATGGAGTGGGCACCGCCTACGGCGAGCAACGGAGGTTCTGCACCCAAGCGGGGTTGCCCACTGTGCAGACAGCCAGCGAGGCACTGCTGTCGGGTGTCGGCACTGCCACGTGCGGCGGCACCGTGACGAGAGACGGTGGTTTTTCGGTAACGGCACGAGGCATCTGCTGGAGCGTCACCCCGGAGCCGACGGTGAGCAACCTGCACACCATTGACGGCAACGGAGTTGGCGAGTTCATAAGCACACTCACCAACCTGCAGCCCGCCACCACCTACTATCTCCGTGCCTATGCCACCAATGTCAACGGAACAGTCTATGGACAGCAGCTCACACTCTCCACCCAGTCGGGCCTGCCCAAGATAAGCACCATAGCCGCGACAAACATCACGTCAACCACAGCCGTCAGCGGAGGCGAGGTGGAGGACGACGGAGGCTATACGGTCATACAGCGCGGCGTATGCTACAGCACCACGCCCCAACCCACCACGGCAGGCCCGCACACCACCGATGGTGCCGGCACGGGACAATTCGTCAGCCACCTACTAAATCTCACCCCCAACACGCAATACTACCTCCGCGCCTACGCCACTAACGCCACCGGCACCGTGTATGGCGAGGAGAGAGTGTTTACAACAGAAGAATTGTGAATGAGCATAATGATGGTTGTTGGAAATTATTAAGATTTACATGTAAAGTAAAATGTAATTAATATGAAGGCATTGATGACAAATATTATGATAAATTATTGGGATTGTATAAATAATTGGGTTCAGTTTGTTCTTGCGCTAATGGGTGTTGTACTATCTGCGGTTGCACTTATCCAAACAACAAGAGTTCGAAAAACTATTGCCATGCAACAATTTGATAGAAAACAGGAAGAGATTATGGCAGAATTAATATCTTCACTAAATAAGAAAGAATTTAAGATAGAATTTGTTTGTGATAATGATGTAGGGGCATTAGCACCATACAAATCAAAAAATGTTCGTTTCTTTACTGTAGCAATGGATACAAAAAAATCCGAATATGATAGCGCAATGATTTTTGTATCGACCAAAGCATCAAACAAGTGGATTGATGAATTTATCTACAATCCGTATTTGCCCAAACAAATTGCTCAATGTTTATCAGACTTTATCATTACGAGAGATGGTGAATCTTTTGAGTTGGAGCAGGAGAGATTTGGAAATTGTGTTGTGCTGAATACTGTGAATTCTGATATTGATATGGAGTATTTGATTTACCCGAATTTTGAACATATAACATGTTGGAATGATTATAAGAAATCTGCCAATAAAGTAATGTTGGAAATTGAAAAATGGTATAAAGAAAAAGGAATATATTATACAGCCATAAATATTTTTGGAAATGAGGCAAAGTATTAAATGTATAGTTGCAGATATAACAAAGATTGTAGTATTTAGTCTATTTGTAAGTCAGAATACTATTGTTTTTGCCTACGATTTCTCGGCAGTATGTAGTACGGGACAAACTTTGTATTACAATATTACAAGTGACTCTACCGTAGAAGTAACATATCCTGGAAACAAAGGTGTATCTACGTTGAATGATTACTCATATTCATATCTTTCTGGTGTTAGTAATCATTACTATCAGGCAGACCCTTACATTTATTATGATTTTTATAGTTATAGTAGTCATGAAGGATTGTTTAGTGGGCATGGTTACAATCCATCCAATATATACGAAAGACCCAAAGGTAATTTAATATTTCCAGACACAATCTGCTACGCTGGACATATATATAGAATATCAATGATAAAAGCTTATACTTTTTATTTATGTGATAGCCTCACCTCGATTACAATACCCAGTGGAATTACTGTTCAAGATCATGCCTTTACAAATTGTGGCATTTTGGATAGTCTCATACTATTCTGCAACGAAATAGGAAATGCTTTTGAGTGTTTTGAACATATTATGTATTTATACATAAACGGTCCAGATAGTTCCTTTTCATTGCCAACATCAATATATATTGAAAAATTTTACATAGGCAACGAAACCATCTCTATCCCTGATAGTTGGATGCAAAATCACCAAAACATCAAATACATTAATATTGGCAATAACGTGCATACAATTGGACAAAATGCTTTCAGTGGTTGCTCAGGCATTGATAGCCTGTATATTGGCAGTGGAGTAGAAACCATCAGTAGCAATGCCTTTCAAGGGTGTTCCTCAATTAAAAGGCTTGTCATCCCCGACAACGTGCATAACATAGGACAATATGCTTTCAGTGGTTGCTCAAGCATTGATAGCCTGTATATTGGCAGTGGAGTAGAAACCATCAGTAGCAATGCCTTTCAAGGGTGTTCCTCAATTGAAAGGCTTGTCATCCCCGACAACGTGCATAACATAGGACAATATGCTTTCAGTGGTTGCTCAGGCATTGATAGCCTGTATATTGGCAGTGGAGTAGAAACCATCAGTAGCAATGCCTTTCAAGGGTGTTCCTCAATTGAAAGGCTTGTCATCCCCGACAACGTGCATACAATTGGACAATACGCATTTAAGAGCTGCTCTCTTTTGAGATATCTCTATCTGGGCAAAGGTCTGCTAAAAGTGTCAAATACCTCTTTCGTAAATTGCCATGCCTTAGATACAATTCAATTCGCTGCAAGCAACTGTATAGAACTGGAAGGGAACCAAGCATTCTTGAATAGTCATCCCTCCAGTATCACGTTTGGCGACGAAGTGGAGCGCTACCCTGACAATATGCTAACCACATTTCAGTACCTATTTGACACAATACCGTTCACTCCATCGTTGCGATATGTTGGAGCCAATAACTTTACAAGCAATAGCCAATTGCAAGGTGATGTTGTGTTCCCCCACACGATTGACACAATAGCTGAAGGTGCCTTTGCTGACTGCGACAACCTTCTCTCTGTCACAACCAACGCCCGAACTATCGGCAGCAATGCCTTTGCCAATTGCGACAGGCTGGTGGAGGTTGCGCTGGGCGACAGCGTGCGAACTATCGGCGACGAGGCGTTCAAGGACTGCTACCGTCTGAAGAACGTCAGCTGGGGCGACGGCATCACCAGCATCGGCGACAAGGCCTTTATGGGTTGCACACGTCTGCTGCGTAGCGAGCTGCCACAGTCGTTGACCACTATCGGCAGCCACGCCTTCGACGGCTGCGTAGACCTCGGCGGCAAGCTTACCTTCCCTGCCAGCATCACCACCATAGGCGACTACGCTTACGCCAACAACGGCGAGGTGAGCGAGATAGAGATGCTCGGCAGCACGCCGCCCACCATCTTCGCCCACACCTTCAGCGCGGTGGACAGCATGGTGACGGTCAGCGTGCCCTGCGGCGCGGTGCTTTCCTACTACACCACCGCCCACTGGGAGAATTTCCCCAACATCGTCGAGGCTCCGCCCTACCGCCTCACGGCGACGAGCAACAACGCGGTGATGGGTACGGCTGCGGTGACGCAACAGCCCACCTGCACCGACCACACAGCCCACCTGCAAGCCACCGCCAACAGCGGCTACCACTTCCTGCAATGGAACGACGGCAACACCGCCAATCCGCGTCAGATAGCCATGACGAAGGACACCGTCTTCGAGGCCATATTCGCCGTAAACTATAGTTATATCACCGTGGCCTGCAACGACAGCACGATGGGTGCGGTGAGCGGCACAGGTCTCTACAACTACAACGCCCCCGTAACTCTCTCGGCCACGGCCTACGACGGCTATCACTTCCTCAAGTGGAGCGACGGCAACACGCAGAACCCGCGCTACCTCGCCGCCACGCGCGACTCGCTCTTCACCGCCGTCTTCGTCAGCAACGTGAGCAGCATCACCGTGGCCAACGCCAACCCCGAAATGGGCAACGTGGGCGGCAGCGGCGTGTACTACTACATGAACCAGGTGAGCCTCACCGCCACCGCCAACTATGGCTACCACTTCACGCAGTGGAACGACGGCTCGACGCTCAATCCGCGCACTATCACCGTGAGCCAGGACTCGACATTCACGGCCTACTTCGGCGTGAACAGCTACAGCATAGTGGCTACGCCCAGCAACACCACCATGGGCAGTGTGAGCGGTGGCGGCACATACAACTACCTGCACGAGATGCAGATGACCGCCACACCGGCCTACGGCTACCACTTCGTGAAGTGGCACGACGAGATTACCGACAATCCGCGCACCATCACCGTTACGCGCGATTCGATGTTCACCGCCCAGTTCGCTGCCAACAGCTATGCCATCACCGCCGAACCCAGCGATCCTACCATGGGCAGCACCTACGGCAGCGGCACCTACACCTACGGCAGCACTGCCACGCTAATGGCCGTGGAGACCTACGGCTACCACTTCACGCAGTGGAGCGACGGCACGACCGACAACCCACGCAGCCTCACCGTGCAGAGTGCGCTGACCCTGACGGCGCAGTTCGAGATAAACACCTTCATCCTCACCGTGCAGAGCAGCAACCCCGCCATAGGCACCACCAGTGGCGGCGGCTCGTACAGCTACCTCACGCCCGTGAACATCGAGGCCCTGCCCAACGCAGGCTACCACTTCACGCAGTGGAGCGACGGCAACACCGACAACCCACGCCTCATCTCCATCACGCAGAACGCCACCTACACCGCCCAGTTTGCCATCAACAGCTATGCCCTTGCGGTGCAGAGTAACAACAGCAATATGGGTGCGGTGAGCGGCAGTGGCACCTACAACCACGGCTCTACGGCCTCACTCTCCGCCACAGCCAACTATGGATACCACTTCGTGCAATGGAGCGATGGCAACACCGACAACCCACGCTCGGTGGTAGTCATAGACTCTTCTCACTACACTGCCGAGTTCTCCACAAACAGCTACTTTGTCAACGCCATCAGCAGCAACATCACACTGGGAGGCACAACAGGAAGTGGCAATTACAACTACCTCCAGCAGGTGGCACTGACAGCAGTGCCCCTGCCCCACTACCACTTCACCATGTGGAACGACAGCATTGAAGACAACCCGCGCACGCTGACAGTCACACGCGACACAACATTGACAGCTCACTTCGCCATCGACCGCCACACCGTGACCATCCTCACGGCCGACTCATCACGAGGCTCAGTCATCGGCAGCGACACCGTGGACTACGGCACAGCCGTGTGGGTCACAGCGTCACCACTGTATGGTTATCACTTCACGCAATGGAATGACGACCGCACAGACAATCCACGACGCGTGGTGGTGGAGCATGACACGTCCATCACGGCCCAGTTTGCCCCAAACCAATACACCGCACACTGTAACGTCAACGACAGCAACCGTGGCGAAGTAGCCAACGCAGGTGGCACATATGGCTACCTCACACCACTTACCTTCTCCGCACTTCCATCACCCCTTCACCACTTCCTGCGCTGGAGCAACGGCAGCACAACAAACCCGATTACTTTCACACTTACACGCGACACAATGCTGACTGCCATCTTTGTGAGCCTCACCACAGCAAGCGCCGACTCATCTATGGGGCTCGCCAATCACACGAAACAAAGTAATCTCACAGAACAGCTCATTGCCTCTCCAAATTACGGATACCACTTCACCCACTGGCACGACGGCAACACAGAAAACCCTCGATACGTCAAACTGCACAGCGACACTCTTTTCACCGCCCACTTCGCAATAAACCAATACAGACTTACAGTCCGTCCAGAAGACAGTGCAATGGGCAACGCCTCCGGCAGCGGGCACTACAATTACCTGCAGCAGGCCACTCTCTATGCACAACCGGCAGCCCATCACCACTTCGTGCAGTGGAGTGACGGCAGCACCACCAATCCACGCATGGTGGTCATCGCCAGCGACACCACCTTCACAGCCATCTTCACAGAAGATGAACGGCGTACAATCAATGTGACGAGCAATGACAGCACACGTGGCTCGGCGAAGATAGGCGAGACTGGCATTCAGACAGGTACATACTACCTCGGCGAAAACGCCACACTCATCGCCACTGCCAACGAGCACAGCCTCTTCGCAGGCTGGAGCGACGGCGTTAGCAGCAACCCGCGAGTGATAACTGTGGTGAACGATGCGACTTACACGGCATTGTTCGAACCTGTAAGCCACTCTCTGCTAATAACGGCCAACGACTACTCCATGGGCAGTGTAAGCGGCACCGGCAGCTACCATTACGGAAGTATGGCCAGCATAGCCGCACAGCCATTCGACAACTGTCGATTCGTGCGATGGAGCGATGGTGACACCCTGTCCTCTCGCCAAATCACGGTGGACGGAGACATGCAGCTGGAGGCTCATTTTGAAAGCACCGTAGGCATAGCAGAAATAGAGCAGACGCCCCTTGTCGTCAAGGTGAGCCATGGCCGTATTGTGGTTCTTGGGGCGGACAATAGCGAGGTGCGCATATTCGACGTCAGAGGCCGGCAGTACTCCGCCAGAGAGAAACTACCAGCAGGCGTATACCTTGTCTGCATAGGACACTGGACGGCAAGAGTCATTGTGCAATAACTCCAATAGACAGAATATGCAACACCTTGTGGAGAAGCAATTACTGATACTTTCGCCATGCTGAACCGAGCAAATGCCAGCAATGTAAACGGAACATTCCAGGGGCAGCAGTAACATCGTGCGTCAGATCGCCAAGCAGCCACATCCCGACTGTCGGGTGGTGCACTGCCGAAGATTACGAGATATGCCTACCATGCTCGATGAGGCATCTTCGATATATCCAATCCAAGGAAGCGGACTACGACTTCGACCGGTACAGGAAGCATCTGGATCATATCAGGCACACCAACGAAATGCTCCGTGTCAAGCGCTCCGTAGGGGTCACTACACTTCACAAATCACGCTTCAACGAGCCCGTGCGGTCGCAGTGATATCCGATGTGTAAAGGTGTCATGTTACCTATGGAGAGGCAAGCGTTATCCCGTTGACTCTCTCCCGTAAGGCTTCTGGCATCTTTTCCAGTATTCCTACTACGTTCTCCTAATGCGAGGCAGGTACGAAATACACGTCAGGAAAGAGGCAAGATACACCGATTGCTGGGCTGTGCTTGAATATCAAGATCCCAGTTACTTGACAACGTTATTTTTCATAACTAAAGGTCATGAACACACGTTCTGTGCCATCAGGTAGGACAACATACATTGCTGTCGGATAATCGCCTGCTTGATCATAATCATAACGGAAAGTGGCATAAAACGGCTCTCCGTCGTCATAGTCTCTCATACTGAAAAGAGGGAAAGATGTTATATTATTTTTACTCCATAGCGCATTCGAGAAAAATCTGCCCCTTCCATCTATGAAGAATTTGCTATCCTCGAGAATACCTAATGCCTCAAAAGGACCAAGCGGCATATAGAGTGGGTTGGGATGATCATCGTATGTTAGATGGACATCTCCGCCTTCCCCATAAATATAGATACCATACTCCGTGATATTATCGTGAGTCCACCCTAGTGTATAGGTGCTTGCAACGCTTTCTTCCCACACGTCTCTCACGACCTCCCCGTTGTCATCGTACTCGACATCATGACCCCAGTATTTCAATTTTACTTCCGATGGTTTGTTTCCTTTGTATGTCAACGATAAATGCTGAACATGTTCATTATCATCCTCATCTGATGTAGGCAGATGTATCTGCACATCTGTTATTTGGTTCCCTGTGTATACAAACTCAAAATTGGCAACAGCAGGCGTACGTCCATACTCTCTGAAGTCGTAGAGTGTCGAAAGTAATTTATCTTTGTCGTATGCGAAAGTCCACAACAATGAATCCGGGTTTTCATTCGTAGACACAATCAAAATCTCCTTAACCTTACCATTCTGCCATGTAAAGTCGTAATGTAAGTTTCGAAGGGGATTCTCCATGTGGCTTACTCGACGTTCTGGCCATGCGATGCCACCAATAGAGCCTCCTGAAGTTGAGCCTGGTTCATCTGAATTCTCTTTACCACAGCCTTCCATCATCACCACACCGAAAAAAAACAGAGACATTACCATACTCCATTTGTTAGTTCTTCTCATTTGACGTCCTTTCTCGTTTAATGTTTGCACGATACCGGATGCAAATTTAAAATCTCAAAAAAGAAGCGCGGGTATCGCAGTTCATCGCTCATCCCGCTAACCAGGCTCTCGCATTGCCTACCGTCTGAGGATAAGCAATGCCTGAAGCCCACGCTGCAGGCACAACAAAGAATTGATGCACCTAGCCATGAACGGAGGCAATTGCTTTATCTTGCAGACGGTTTCGAACTTGCGAGATTCGGTTAGCCGCAGATAAAACGTTTCGCTCAACGTTTCTTTTTTAGTACCCCGGGAGGGACTTGAACCCTCACGCCCTTGCGAGCAGCAGATTTTGAGTCTACCGTGTCTACCATTCCACCACCAGGGCTTGACTTCTGCCATTCGAAATCGGGTGCAAAGGTACACACTTTCCGCGACATGGCAAAATATTTTTTTGCCGGTCGTCAAATAATACGTATCTTTGCAAGCGATTTAATCGGCAGAATAACTGCGAACAAAGAGCATAAGAACAATAAAACCAAAACAATAGATGAGCGATATGCGTTCAGACAAGGTGTTCATTTTCGCCGGGCGCGCCACGGAAAACCTGGCTCGGCGTGTGGCCGAAATCTACGGCATCTCCCTTGGTAATTCCACGGTTTTTCAGTATGCCGACGGCGAATTCCAGCCCTCCTACGAGGAGACTATCCGAGGCGGCATTGTCTTCATCATCCAATCCACACTTCCCCCTACCGACAACCTGTTTGAGCTGCTGATGATGATTGATGCGGCAAAGCGCGCATCGGCACAGAAGATTGTGGCAGTGATACCCTACTACGGTTTCGCGCGCCAGGATCGCAAGGACAAGCCGCACGTGCCCATCGCGTCGAAGCTCATTGCCGACATGATTACCGTAGCCGGTGTGGACAGGGTAATCACCATGGACCTGCACGCCGACCAGATACAGGCCTTCTTCGATGTGCCTGTGGACCACCTCTTCGGCAGCAGTATCTTCATGCCCTACATCCGTGAGAAGTTCGACATCGACGACGTGATGTTCGCCAGCCCCGACATGGGAGGCAGCAAGCGCGCTGGCACTTATGCCAAGACCCTCAACAACAGCTTTGTTATCTGCTACAAACACCGCAACAAGCCAAACGAGATTGGAGAGATGCGGCTCATCGGCGACGTGGAGGGCAAGCACGTCATTTTGCTAGACGACATCATCGACACAGGCTCCACCATCTGCAAGGCCGCGGGCATCATCAAGAAAAGCGGCGCGAAAAGCGTGCGTGCAATGATCACACACCCCGTGCTGAGCGGGCAGGCCATCGAGAAAGTGGAGGCCTCCGAGCTGGAAGAGCTCGTCGTGACCGACACCATTCCGTTGCGCCGCGAGAGCAGCAAAATACACGTGCTCAGCTGCGACTGGCTGCTGGCTGAGGCCATACGCAGAGTGGTGAACTACGAAAGCCTCGACAATCTCTACGAGACAACCCTCCACCGCAAAGGCGTCATCAAGCGCATGAACGACTGACCATATTTTTATTAACCCATAAACAAACAACCAAACAATGAGAGTAGTATCAATGAGCGGTGCTCTGCGTGAGCACGTAGGGAAAAAAGATGCTAAGGCTCTGCGCCGTGAGGATCGCGTGCCATGCGTCATGTACGGCAAAGGCGAGCAGTACCTCTTCAGCGTCGAGCAGACTGCCTTCCAGCGCATTCTGTTCAACCCCGAACCTTGCTTTGTTAACATCGACCTCGGCGGAGTGAAGCACATGGCCATGCTTAAGGACATCGACTTCCATCCCGTCACCGAGATTGTCTACCACGCCGATTTCTACGAACTGACCGACGACAAGCCCATTGTCATGTCTATCCCGGTGCACACCTGTGGCACCTCCAAGGGCGTCATGAAAGGCGGCAAACTGGTCTACAAGCAGAAGCGCGTCAACGTCAAGGCTCTTCCGGCCGAGATGCCCAGCGAGGTGATGCTCGACATCACCAACCTTGATGTCAACCAGCGCATTCGCGTCGAGGACATTGCCACCGAAAAGTACTGCATTCTCAACCCCAAGAGCAGCGAGGTGATCAACATCGTGAGCACCCGCGCCAGCGCCACCGCAGCCGAAGAGGCCGCCGAGTAAAGCAGCCTACAAGAAGCGAGATCAAGAAACTGGATGTCCGGACCGACGGTCTGGGCATTCAGTTTTTTACAACCCACACACGGAGAACATTACTATCACCGAATTTGGTTTAGCTGTGCCATTTTGTCACTTATGGGGAAGAAGCCTAGAAAGTACACACTATTTCCATCTGCAGAGAGAAGAGGTTTATCCACCTCCTTTGCCAGAAAACCATTTTCGTCCGTGTTTTTTCTCCCAAAGTTGCGTTTCGTACTGGAAGTCACCGCGCGAGGATATAAAAACATTTCCATACAGCAGCAAAAAACTCGCCTTACTGAAAAAAAGAAGGGAGGACACGCCCCCCCCTTGCAAGACTTTACACTGTCTACGTCAACGCAACTCCTTGAGGAGTTTGTCGATGTCTGGTGTCAGTATTATCTCCGTGCGGCGGTTTATTGCCTTGTTGGCCGGACTGTCGTTGGGCACCTTGGGGGCGAACTCTCCATGACCGCAAGCCTCTATCCGGGCCGGATTGATACCTTTGCCATTCTGCAGCAGCAACTTCACAATGGCCGTGGCCCGCATAACACTGAGGTCCCAGTTGTCCTTGACGGCGGTCGAGCCGTGGTACGCGTCATTGTCGGTATGGCCTTCCACCATGATGTTGAGCGTCGAATCCTGCTCAAGCACCTTGGCAAGTTCCTTGATGGCAGCCACGCCGTCCTTGCTCACCGTCCAGCTGGCCGACGGGAATAGCAGCTTGTTCTCCATCGACACATACACCTTGCTGTCCTTCACCTCCACGTTGAGCCCCTTGTCGCTGAAACCGGTCAACGCCTTGGTCACGGCAGTGCGCACAGCCTCCAGTTCGCGCTCCTTGGCCTCGAGCTGCGCCTTGGTGGCAGCCTCCTGCTGTTCCAGCTCACGCTGCTTGGTGAGGAACTGGCTGCGCTCCATCTTGAAGTTCTCCTGCTGTTCCGACAGCTCGGTCTGCCGAGCCTGCAGCTCGCGCTCCTTGTCGGCCAGCTCCTTGGTGCGGGCGGTGAGCAGGTTCTGCGCCCTGGTGAGGTCGCGGCTCTTCCCGGCCACCTCCTGCATGTAGTTCTCCATCGTGGTGTCGTAGTGGTGAGCCATCTGCTCGATGCGGCGGTTGAGGCTGTCGGCACGCTGCTCGGCACTGCTCCTGGCCAGAGCCATGTCGGCAAACTCGTTGCTCATGGACTGGTTCTGCCTGGCCAGCGATGCATTTTCCTCCTTGAGGTCGAGCAGCTCCTGCTGCTGCAAGCTGAACTGCCGCTGCGTCTGCTCATATTTGGCAAGCAGGTCCTCATGTTCGCTCAAGGCAACGCACGAACTGAAAATCAACGCGCCCGCCGCTGCCAGCAATAATGTTCTTCTCATGTCTGGACAATATTTTTTGTTACCCTACAACGCGGTTGTGATTATTTTCGTATCTTTGCAACCGAATTTTATGCAAAAAAACAACATACACAAGACCATCTACCGCTGGCGGCTGCGCCACATGAGCGAGCAGGGTGTGCTCCTGCTGCTTTCGGTGGTAGTGGGGCTGCTGGCCGGGCTGGCCGCCGTGGGGCTCAAGACGCTTGTGGGCTGGAGCGGCAGGCTGGTGACGAGCGCCTTCGCCGACGGGTCGAGTCTTGTTGTGGGGCTGCTGCCCATGCTGGGCATTCTGCTCACGATGCTGTTTGTAAAGTACATTGTCAGGGGCGACATCGGCCACGGGCTGCCCACCGTGCTGCTTGCCATCAGCCGAGCCCACTCGCGCCTGCCGGCCAAGAATATGTACACCTCGCTCATCGCCTCCACCCTCACGGTGGCCTTTGGAGGCAGCGTGGGGCTCGAGGCGCCCATAGCCTCCACAGGCTCGGCTATAGGAAGCAACATCGGCCGCTTCTTCCACCTCAACCCCAAAAGTGTGCGCCTGCTGCTGGGCTGCGGCGCCGCCGGAGCCATAGCGGGCATATTCAAAGCGCCCATAGCGGGCATACTGTTCGTTTTCGAGGTGTTCCTCTTCGACCTCACGTCCACCACCGTGCTGCCGCTGCTCATAGCCTCGCTCTCGGCCTCCATGGTCTCCTATTTCCTCATGGGCACCGGCGTGCAGTTCAGCTTCACCGTGCAGGAAAGTTTCGCCCTGTCGCAGCTGCCCCACTATGCCGTGCTGGGTGTATTCTGCGCGGCGGTGTCGCTCTACTTCCTCCGTGTGACCGACCGCGTCGAGGGGTGGTTCAACAGGCGCGCCAACCCCTGGCTGAGGATGCTCTTCGGCGGCGTGGCGCTCGGCGTGCTGGTGGTGGTATTCCCGCCGCTCTACGGCGAGGGCTACCACTCGCTCACCGAGTTGCTTCACGGCAATCCGGGCGCCCTCTTCGACGGCGCGCCCTACGAGAACCTGGCCGCCAGCCCCTGGGCACTGGTGGCGGTGCTGCTGGCGCTGGTGATGCTCAAGGCAGTGGCCACCGCCGCCACCATCGGCGCGGGCGGCGTGGGCGGCACCTTCGGCCCCTCGCTCGTCATCGGCGGACTCTGCGGCTACCTGATGGCCACGCTCAACAACCTGCTGGGCCTGCCTCCGCAAAGCACGGCCAACTTCGCCCTCGTGGGCATGGCCGCCGTGATGACCGGCGTGATGCACGCCCCGTTCATGGCCACATTCCTTATTGCCGAAATCACCGGCGGCTACGCGCTGCTGGTGCCGCTGCTCACCGCGGCCTCAATCACCTACCTTTGCATCACGCCCTTCGAGCGGCACTCCATCTATGCCCGCAAACTGGCAAAGCACGGCGACCTGCTCACCCACGACAAGGATGCCTCGGCATGGCACCTGCTCAACATGAAGAGCCTTATAGAGAACAACTTCGTAATAGTGCGCTCAGGCAACTCGCTGCGCGACCTGGTGGAGGTCATCCAGACCTCGCGCCGCAACATCTTCCCCGTGTTGACCGACGACGACAAGTTCCTCGGCGTTGTGGTGCTCGACGACGTGCGCAAGATCATCTTCAGACCCGAGCTGTACGACAGCGTGACCGTCGACGAGCTGATGCACCCCCTGAGCGAGGGCGACGTGGTGCGCGCCACCGACTCGCTCACCGACGTGGTGCAGAAATTCCGCATCAGCGAGCGCTACAACCTCGTGGTGATTGACGACAACTACAACTACATGGGCTTCCTCTCGCGAGCCAACACCTTCAGCGCCTACCGCCGCTTCGTGAGCGAGGCCAGCGACGAATAGCCCCGCACTACAGCAATTCCTCCAGCGTCCAAAGCCTGTTGGTGTTCGACCCCTTGACCAGCACCAGCGCCCCCTCTATGGGTTCACGGCGCAGCACGGCGGCAGCCTCGGCGGTGTCGGCGCAGCGCGTCATGCCTGCGGGCAGCGCCAGGCCGTCGAACTCCGGCCCCACCAGCAGGCACCGCTCCAGCCCGCACCCGGCCAGCATGTCGACCAGCCGCATGTGCTCCGCGCGCTCGTCGGCACCGAGCTCGTGCATTCCGCCGATGACCGCCGCCTTGCGCGGCCACTCCTGCGCCGCAAACGACGCCACGGCGGCCTCCATCGACGAGGGGTTGGCGTTGTAGCAATCCAGGTAGAGGCGGTTGCGGCCCGTGGCCTTCAGCTGCGAGCGCTGGTTCGACGGCTCGTAGGCCTCGATGGCCTCCTTTATGTCGAATGGGTCGACCCCGAACCTCAACCCCACGCACACCGCGGCCATGCAGTTCTGGAAATTGTAGCCGCCAAGCAGGCGCGACTGCACGGTGTAGACGCAGTCGGCCACCTCGAAGTAGAACCTCATGAAAGGGACGTCGGCCACATGGCTGCCGCGCACCTGGGAGGCGGTCGACGAGCCGTAGGTGACCACCGTCATGCCCGGGGCGCACTTGGCGGCCTCGTCCACCAGCAGGCTGTTGTCGGCGCAGACGAAGGCCGTGCCGCCGTGCGCAAGGTGGCGGTAGAGCTCGGTCTTGGTGGCCACCACGCCCTCAAACGAGCCGAACCCCTCCAGGTGGGCGCGACCCACATTGGTGATGAGGCCGAAGCCGGGGCTGGCCACGCGGCAAAGGTCGGCAATCTCGCCCGGATGGTTGGCACCCATCTCCACTATGGCCACCTCGGCGTCGGCCGGGATGGAAAGCAGCGTGAGCGGCACACCCAAGTGGTTGTTGAGGTTGCCGCGGGTGGCCGACGTGCGGTAGCGGCGCGAGAGCACTGCGCGGACAAGTTCCTTAGTGGTCGTCTTGCCGTTGGTGCCGGTGATGCCCAGCACGGATATGCCCAGCGAGGCACGGTGGCGCACGGCCAGGGTGCGCAGCGCCTCCGCCACGTCGGGCACCACCAGGCATCGCTCCCTGCCCTCATATTCCCTCCACGAGGTGACGCAGAGCGCCGCCCCACCGGCCAGGGCCTGCTCCACAAAAGCCCCGCCGTCGAACCGCTCGCCCTTCAGGGCGAAAAAAATGCACCCTGGCTCCACGCCACGCGAGTCGGTGGTCACCTTGCGCGAGCGCAGATAGGTGTCGTAAAGTATCTCCACAGTATCCATTGCAATCGATGTTTGCCACAAGTAACGCGGCAGACACGCCGATTATTGCGCGGCCACGCCATGCACACCCGCCGCAGAGACCGCCAAACCAGCAGATTAAACACTGAATAAGAGACAATTACAAACAAAGTCAATACACATGTCACTGATAACCAGCACAAAAAGGCATCAAAACCGTATCAAGGCCGTCTGTTCTTCGATTGTTCTCCGATTGTTCTTCGATTGTTCTTCGATTTTGTATCGGAGAACAATCGAAGAACAATCGGACATCAATCGGAGAACAGACCTCGCTGGCACCCCTCTGGCACAAGCCGTGGCGGAGGAACACAGCCTGCAGAGGGTGGCCATACACAAAAAAACATAGCCGTTCAACCCATCTAACACCCTAACTTCCAAGCATAATTGCCGACAGCCTCAATGCACGGCACTCCCCCACCCTGCCCCATGTCAAAAAAAATGCTTGCGTATGTGGAATTTTTTTTGTTACTTTGCCGACGTATTTTTGCGCGACAGACGCATCATAACATACAGAAAATAAGTATAATATAATAACACACCAACAATGGACAACAAGAATTACCGTACCGAGCGCGACCTCCTTGGCGAGAAAGAGGTGCCGGCAGAAGCCTACTATGGCGTACAGACACTGCGTGCAGTCGAGAACTTCCACATCAGCGGCCGCACTCTGAGCGAATACCCCAACTTCATCAAGGGCTTGGCCCTCACCAAGAAAGCCGCCGCCATAGCCAACGCCGAGGTGGGCATGATCGAGGCCGACCGCAGCAAGGCCATGCAGGAAGCCTGCGACGACCTGCTGGCTGGCAAATACCACGACCAGTTCCCGGTAGACATGATACAGGGCGGCGCCGGCACGTCGACCAACATGAATGCCAACGAGGTGATTGCCAACATTGCCATCGAGAAGCTCGGCGGCAAGAAGGGCGAGTACAAATACTGCGACAGCCACGACGACGCCAACGCCTCGCAGAGCACCAACGACGCCTACCCCTGCGCCATACACATGGCCATGTACCTGGAGCACCTGGAGTTCGTGCCCCGCATGGAGAAGTTCATCGAGAGCCTTGAGAAGAAGGAGAAAGAGTTTGCCAGCATCGTGAAGATGGGCCGCACCCAGCTGCAGGACGCTGTGCCGATGACCCTCGGCCAGACCTTCGGCGGTTTCGCCGCTGCCATGCGCATGGAGCTTGCCAACATGAACCGCGCCGCCGAGGAGTGGCTCACCATCAACATGGGCGCCACCGCCATCGGCACCGGCATCTGCTCGAAGCCCGGCTACAGCGCCGCCTGCACCAAGGCACTGGCCAAGGTGACCGGCTGGAACATCAAGCTCGCCGAGAACCTCATCGAGGCCACCAGCGCCACCGCCCCCTATGTGGAATACAGCCAGGCCATGAAGCGCCTCGCCCTGCGCATCAACAAGATCTGCAACGACCTGCGCCTCATGGGCAGCGGCCCCCGCTGCGGCATCCACGAGCTCTTCCTGCCCGAGCGCCAGCCCGGCAGCAGCATCATGCCCGGCAAGGTGAACCCCGTCATTCCCGAGGTGATGAACCAGTGCTGCTACAAGGTGATCGGCAACGACCTCTGCATCACCATGGCTGCCGACAACGGCCAGCTGGAGCTCAACGTGATGGAGCCCGTCATCGCCTACAGCCTCTTTGAGAGCATCCACCTGCTCGGCAACGGCATCGACACCCTGCGCACCCTCTGCATCGACGGCATCAAGGCCGACGTGGAGCGCTGCCGCAGCCTCGTCGAGAACTCCATCGGCATCATCACCATGCTCAACCCCATCATCGGCTACGACGCCAGCACCGAGATCGCCCGCGAGGCCACCCTCACCGGCCGCGGCGTGATGGAGCTCGTGCTCGAGCACAAACTCCTCACCAAGGAGCAGCTCGACGAGGTGATGAAACCCGAGAACATGATTGAGCCCAAGGACTTGAGCTACATCAAGAAGTAAACACCGCACGAACAACGGCAACCAAATTCCAACTTCCAGGCCGCAGGCACGCAAAATCGCGCCACGGCCTGGAGATTGGAATTTAGATGCTGCAAACCAACCAACCCTGCAAATGAATATAAAAATAAATAAAGGCCTCGACATCCCGCTCGGCGGCAAGCCGGAGAGGCGGGTGGTAGACCTGCGCCATTCGGCCACGCGCTACGCGGTGCGACCGGTCGACGTCGTAGGCTTCACCCCGAGGCTGCTGGTGGCCGAGGGCGACAGCGTGGCCGCAGGCACACCGCTGGTGGCCGACAAGCGCGACCCACGCCTGTTCCTGCCCGCGCCCGTGGGCGGCAAGGTGGCGGCCATAGTGCGCGGCGAGAAGCGCAAACTGCTCGAAGTGGTGGTTGAACGGAGCGGCGCGCTGTCGGCTGAGAACGGCGGCACGCGCCGGCTCGACGCGGACTCGCCCTGCTGGTGGATGCTGCGCGAGCGGCCATTCGGCACCATCGCCTGCCCCGACCACAAGCCCAAAGGCATCTTCATCAGCCTGCTCGACACCAACCCCCTGGCGCCCGACGTGCTCTTCGCCCTGCGCGACCGTATGCACGACTTCGAGGCCGGGCTGGCCGCACTGGCCGCACTGGCTCCGGTGCATGTGTGCCAGCCTGCGGGTGCCGACCTGAAAGTGAACTGCGCCGGCGTCAGCGTGCACACCGTGGAGGGGCCTCACCCCGCCGGCAACATCGGCACGCAGATTGCCGCCATCAGCCCAATCAACAAGGGCGAGTGCGTATGGACCGCGCTGGCGCAGGACGTGGCCACCATGGGCCACTGGCTGGCAACCGGCCTCTACGAGCCGGAACGCACAGTGAGCGTAGGCGGCCCGGCGGCCCGCTCGCCGCACTACTACCGCGTGCTCTGCGGCAGCAGCCTGTCGCTGGTGAGCCAGGCACAACTTATCAACCCTGCCTATCCCCAGCCCGCCGAGGGCGGCAGCGGCCACACTCGCATTGTGAGCGGCAGCGCGCTGGGCGGCTCGGCGACGCAGGCCGACGGCCACCTGGGCATGTACGACCAGCAGCTGACCTTCCTGCCCGAAGGCGACCAGTACGAGTTCATGGGCTGGCTCATGCCGGGGCTTGACAAGTTCAGCTTCAGCCAGACCTTCCTCAGCGGCTTCCTGCGCCATGCCGAGAAGCTTGGCGTCCCGTCACCGGCATACCGCTTCAACACCAACACACACGGCTCGGTGCGCCCCTTCCTCTTCACAGGCAACTTCGAGCGTGTGTTCCCATTCGACATCTACCCTATGCAGCTCATCAAGGCCTGCATGGTGGGCGACATGGAGCTGCAGGAGCAGCTGGGAATCTACGAGGTTGAGCCGGAGGACTTCGCCCTGTGCGAGTTCATCGACCCCTCGAAGACCGACATCCAGACCGTCATCCGTGAGGCTCTCGAAGCCCTCAGAAAGGAGGCAATAGCATGAACATGAAATGGCTCGAACAATGGTTCGAGAAAATTGAACCCAAGGGCAAGATGAGCTGGCTGGGAAGCACCTACGAGGCTTTCCACACCTTCGCCTTCACGCCCAAGACCGTGACCCGCAGCGGCTCGCACCTGCGCGACGCAGTGGACATGAAGCGGTCGATCATTATACTGGTGATAGCACTGCTGCCGGCGCTGCTTTTCGGCATGTGGAACATCGGCTACCAGACATCGACGGCCACCGGCGCGGGCTGGGGCTGGTTCTACTGCTGGTGGTTCGGCTTCGTGCGTATGCTGCCCATGATTGTGGTGAGCTACGTGGTGGGACTGTTCATCGAGTTCGCCTTTGCCCAGGTGCGCCACCACGAGGTGAACGAGGGCTTCCTGGCGACAGGCTTGATAATACCGATGATAGTGCCGGTCACCACCCCGCTGTGGCAGCTGGCGCTGGCCGTGGCCTTTGCCGTGATTATCGGCAAGGAGGTGTTCGGCGGCAGCGGCATGAACTTCCTCAACCCAGCCCTTGTGGCACGCGCGTTCCTCTTCTTCAGCTACCCGACCCACATGAGTGGCGACAAGGTTTGGATTGCCTCCGGCATGTGGCACAACGACGCCATTGCAGGCGCCACCCCCATGGGCGAGCTGGCCACGGGAATGAACCCATCGGCCTCGGCCCTGAGCATGTTGCTGGGCAACATACCGGGCAGCGCGGGCGAGACGTCGGTCGTGGCCATTGCCATCGGAGCCGTCCTGCTACTGCTCACAGGCATCGCCTCGTGGCGCATCATGCTCAGCGTATTCATTGGCGGCGGCGCAATGGGATTGCTCTTCAACCTGATAGGCTACAATGAGTACATGCAGTTGCCGTTCTACTACCACTTCCTCATGGGTGGCTTCGCCTTCGGTGCCGTCTTCATGGCCACCGACCCGGTGACAGCCGCGCAGACCAACTGCGGCAAGTGGATTTACGGCCTGTTAATTGGTGCTTTCGCCGTGCTGCTTCGCGTGTGCAACCCAGCCTACCCGGAGGGCATGATGCTCAGCATCCTCTTCATGAACTGCATGGCTCCGCTCATCGACCATCTGGTGGTGAACAGCAACATCAAGATGCGCGCCAAGCGCGGAAAGGAGGCTGCAAAATGAAAAAGACATTCAGCAACACCTATATCTTCGTCTACTCGGCGGTGCTGGTGGTGGTGGCGGCATTGATACTGACCGTGGTCAGCGTCAGCCTCAAGCCCAGCCAGGAGAAGAACCAACAGGCCGAGACCAAACAGATGATATTGAAGACCATCGGAATCGACGCCACACGCGACAACGCCGACGAACTCTACGCACAGAACATCAAAGAAAGTTCCCTCAACGGCAACGACTACTTCACTTTCCCTGGCGGCGTGATTATCCCCCTGAAAGGCACAGGCCTGTGGGGACCAATATGGGGCTATCTGGCCTTCGACGACGGAGGATCAGTGAAGGGCGCTGTTTTCGACCACAAAGGAGAGACACCAGGCCTCGGTGGCGAGATTTCCAGCGACAAGTTCGCCTCTCGCTTCATAGGGAAGCAAATGTGCGAAGAGCCCATCCACTTGAAGAAGAACGCCGACAAGGACAACCCCTACGAGGTCGACGCCATAAGCGGTGGCACAATGACCAGCAACGGAGTCACCGCCATGCTGGCTACCGCCTATGAGAAATACTCCGACGTGATACCTTGCTACGAGGACTGCGAAGCCATATCGGCATTAATGATGGAGGAAGAAGAACAATGAAAAACACAGACCTAATCAAGCTCCCCTTCAGCAAAAACAACCCCATATTGGTGCAGGTGCTGGGCGTGTGCTCATGCCTGGCTGTCACGGCGCAGCTAAAGCCCGCATTCGTGATGGCAATATCGGTTACCGTGGTGGTAGCCTTGGCCAACCTCATCATCTCACTCATGCGCAACACTATCCCCCCACGCATACGCATCATTGTGCAGCTGGTGGTGGTGAGCACACTGGTGGTGCTGGTTGACCAAGTGCTGAAGGCCTATGTCTACGACGTGAGCAAACAACTCTCTGTTTTCGTGGGACTCATCATCACCAACTGCATTGTCATGGGTCGCCTCGAGGCCTTCGCCATGGTGCAGAAACCGTGGCCAAGCCTCCTCGATGGCATCGGCAACGGACTTGGCTACAGCGTCATTCTCATCGTGCTCGGCGCAGTGCGCGAACTCTTCGGCAGCGGCAGCCTTTGGGGCTTCCCCGTGATGGAGAAACTCGGACTCTACCGCATCGGCTACGAGAACAACGGCCTTATGATCATGCCCCCCATGGCACTGATACTTGTGGGGCTCATCATTTGGTGGCACCGCAGTAAGAACAAAGAACTTTGCGAACAATAGTTATGGAATACATTAACATATTCATCAAGTCGATATTTGTCGACAACATGATATTCGCCTTCTTCCTCGGCATGTGCAGCTATCTTGCCGTGTCGAAGACGGTGAAGACATCGGCCGGACTGGGAGTGGCGGTGACCTTTGTGCTGCTCATCACCGTGCCGATAAACTACCTGGTCAACAAGTACTTCCTTGAGCCTGGCGCGCTGACGTGGATATCGCCCTCGCTGGCCGACGTCGACCTGTCGTTCCTCAGCCTGATAATGTTCATCGCTGTGATTGCCGCCATTGTGCAGATGGTGGAGATGATTGTGGAGAAATTCTCGCCGAGCCTCTACAACTCACTGGGAATATTCCTGCCGCTGATAGCCGTGAACTGCGCCGTGATGAGCGGCTCGCTATTCATGCAGGAGCGCGGCTACGCCAACATTGGCGAGGCCACAGTCTTCGCCCTCGGCAGCGGAATTGGCTGGCTGCTGGCCATCGTGGCCATCGCCGCCATACGCGAAAAACTTCGCTACAGCCACATCCCCCCCGCTCTGCGCGGCGTGGGCATCACATTCATCATCACCGGCCTGATGGGGCTGGCATTCATGTCATTTATGGGATTTAAGCTATGACACAGACACTCATCATCGCAATCATCACCATACTGGCAGTCATCCTGCTGCTGGTGGCGGCGCTGCTTGTGCTCCGCGCGCGCCTTATTCCACAGGGCAATGTGAAGATTACCATCAACAACGACCGCGAGCTGACTGTACCCACTGGCGGCACGCTCATCAGCACCCTTGGCGAGCAGGGCATACACCTGCCCTCGGCCTGTGGCGGCAAGGGGTCGTGCGGGCAGTGCAAATGCCGTGTCGTCAGCGGCGGCGGCAGCATTCTGCCCACTGAAAAGGGCTTCTTCAACCGCAAGCAGCAGCAAGAAGGCTGGCGACTGGGCTGCCAGGTCAAGATAAAGGAAGACCTCGGCCTGCGCCTGCCCGAAAGCATCTTGAGCATCAAGGAGTACGAGTGCACCGTGGTGAGCAACCGCAACGTGGCCACGTTCATCAAAGAGTTCAAGGTGCAACTGCCGGCAGGCGAGCACATGGACTTCGTGCCCGGCAGCTACGCCCAGATAAAGATACCCAAGTTCACTGTGCGCTACTCCGACTTCGACCGCTCGCTCATCGGTGACGAATACCTGCCTTCGTGGGAGAAGTTCAAGATGTTCGACCTCGTGTGCGTCAACTCCGAGCCCACCGTCCGCGCCTACTCCATGGCCAACTACCCGGCCGAGGGCGACGTGTTCATGCTCACCGTCCGTATCGCCACCCCGCCGTTCACCGCCGACCGCAGCGGCTTCCAGAATGTCAACCCAGGCATCGCCTCCAGCTACATCTTCTCGCTCAAACCGGGCGACAAGGTGATTATGAGCGGCCCCTACGGCGAGTTCAGCGTACGCGGCACCGTCGACGGCACCTGGACCGACACCGCCGACGGCAACGAGATGATCTGGGTGGGCGGCGGCGCCGGCATGGCTCCGCTCCGCGCACAGATCATGCACCTCACACGCACACTGCACTGCAGCCAGCGCCCCATGCACTACTTCTACGGCGCGAGGGCACTCAACGAGGTGTTCTACCTC
>JAFVBB010000013.1 GCA_017480225.1 Bacteroidales bacterium | reverse complement strand
GGGTCGAGCAGCGCGAACACATCGTCGAGCACAGGCAGCGGCAGCACGTCGTCCATGCCCAGCTGTCCCAGCGCGCGCCGTGCCTTGCCGTTGAGGCTGGCCAGGTTCTTAAGCTCGAACAGCTCCACCTCGTTCAGCACCGTGCGCGAGGCCAGCGAGCCGATGGTTCCCTGCAGGTCGTGCAGCTGCATGAAGCAGTGGCGCAGGTCGGTGTAGTCATGTGCGGCAGGCTGTGCCGACACCACGGCCACGGCGCGCTCCAGCCGCTGCCACTCCTGCTCCAGCACCTCGGCGTCGGTGATGAACGGGCTGTCGAGCAGCACCCTGCGCCCGGCCGACGACATGGTCTCAACCTCCTCCACCACATACTGGAAGCCAGGGTCGCGCTTCACTATGTCTCTTGTCTTCATCCGAATACTTTTGCTTTATGGTTTGTATGATCAACGCCCAATCCTCATCACGTCGTAGACCGGCGTCTGCAGGGCCTCACTCAGCGCCGCGCAGGTGCGCTCGCTGTCCATCAGGAAGCCCTGCGGCGAGGTGGGGTTGAGCGTCACGGCCAGCAGCCGCGAGCGCTGCAGCACCTGCACCTGCCCTCCGCGCCGCGTGAAGTCGGCGTAGGCCTCGGGGGTGACGAACAGCTTGGTGAAGTCGCGCGCCACGAGCGTGACCCCCTCGGCCAGCACGGCCAGCGACCGCAGCAGCCTGTCGCTCACCGCCCCCGAGGCGAACACCCGCTTGCCGAAGCGCAGCAGGTCCTTGTCGGTGGGCTTGATGAGGAACGCCGAGCGCACACCGAGGTCGTGTGGCAGGCCGTCGTCGTCTATGCCCCACAGCCCGCCGTCCAGCGGCGCAAGACTGCGGCGTAGGCCGGGCTCCACCTCGCCGAGCATTATCAGGTTGTGCACGAAGCGCGTGCGGTTCACCAGCTGCCCCACCGAGGCCGACACAGCGGCTCCCGTGGCCAGCACCATGGCGTCGGTCACCGTGGGCGAGGCGAGGCTCAGGCGCGACAGGGCGCCGTCGACGATGGCCAGGCGGCAGCCCGCCGAGCAGAGCTCGTCAATCTGCCCGCGGAGCACGCCGGTGGTGGCCGCCCCGCTGAGCAGCGCCTTGCCGCGCAGCAGCACGCGCGCCGTGACGAGCGGCCCCAGCGCCGTGCGGCGGCTGTCCACGCGCTCTATCACGCTCACCAGCTGCCGCTTCAGGTAGTGCTGCTCGCTGGTGATGAACCGCGACCCCTCGTAGAGGGTTATCTCGGGCTTGGCGGTGGCGAAGACGGAATCCACCTGCTCGCCGTCGACGCCTATCGAGGTGACGCCCACAGGCACACCCTGCTCGTCGAGGCGGCGCAAAATGTAGTTGAGGCACACCGTCTTGCCGGTGTTCTTGTCGAGGCCTACAATGGAGAGGCTCCTATGCTTCAATATTTCGCCCACAAACGGCATAAAAACTGCACCAAGGATTGTTTGTACGCTGCATGAAACGTCCGGGCACGATGTTTATTGCGCACCCCGCGCAACTTTTGCACACGGCACGCCTCAACCATGCGGCAAGGCAGTCTGTTCTCCGATTGATGTCCGATTGTTCTTCGATTGTTCTCCGATTGTTCTCCGATACAAAATCGAAGAACAATCGAAGAACAATCGGAGAACAATCGAAGAACAAACGGTGTTGATACGGACTTGCCGCCTTGCCAGCCTGGTTTTCAGCTATATACAACAGCAAACAATCATAAACAACTGTCAATCAATCCACAAGCCGCCCGCAACGAGCCGGCCGGGTGAGTTCCAATAAGAAACGCAACAAACAAGGCGAGAAAAGGGAAAACACCTCCGCCACTGCGCAGATGGGGAAAAGGGGATTTCTCCTCGCAGCGTTGTACCTCGCAGTTGAGTCCACTGTTGGTTTTACATAGACACTATGGCAATAAAAACAGACATTCCCTGTTATTTAACCTGTAAAGACACAGAGTGCCCCATGAGCATACATGATTTTCAGGAAACACACGACACGATATACCCGAAGTATTTGATACTTCTTATTCTACTGCTGTTTGGACATGTAGCATCGGCTCAAACAACCACGAGCATTGAAGGTGTGGTGGTAGACGCACGCAGCGGAGAGCCACTGCCATTTGTTAATGTTTTCTGGGTAGGAACAACTCAGGGCACAGTCGCCGACATTGACGGGCACTTTGAACTGAGCAACGACCAAGGACTTGTAAGCATTGCCTTTAGATACATAGGGTACAAATCGCAAATCATCTCGCTCGCTGCCGGCAAGAATTTGAAGAACACAAAAGTAAAAATGGAGAGGGACAACTATGATTTGAATGAAGTGAGGGTGACGGCAAAAAGGACAAAATACATACGCAAAGGCAACCCGGCCGTGGAACTGATAGAAAAGGTGATTGCCAACAAGGATGCCGGACGTGCTGAAGGTAGCGGCGATTACAAGGTGGATGTGTATGAGAAACTGACAATGGCCATCAGCGATCTCGATATAGATTATGAACGTTCGAGACTGCTCGGCAAATTCTCATTCCTGCGCAATTATATTGATACAACACAGAATAACGGCACTCCGCTGCTTAACATCTCCCTACGAGAGACGAAGGCCGACGAATACCACAAGCAAAACGGAACCCACCGACGCCACATCACGGCACGCCGAATGCAGGGCCTTGACGCTCTGCTCGACAAGGAAGGCCTGGCAACCAATATCGACGCGATGTTTACCCGGGTGAACATTTTCGACAACAGCATCGACTTGATGCTAAATCGCTTCGTCAGCCCGTTGAGCAGCACAATGGCAGTGGGATACTACCACTACTATATTATGGACACAGTGATAGTTGACGGCGACAGCTGTATAGAAATGGCGTTCGCGCCCGTCAACCCTGAAAGTTTCGGCTTCACGGGCTACCTTTACATCATGAACGACAGCAGCTATGCACTGCGCAAATTCTCCATCAGCACACCACCCACCATAAATATGAACTTCGTAAGCGACCTCAGCATAGAACAACAATTCCGGCGGTCGGAGAACGGATTGTGGGTTGCCGACGAGCAGCATATATACACACGCTTTTATATCATCGAAGGTTGGCGGGAATTATACGCCCACCAAACAACCAAATTCGGCGATTATTCTTTCGGCATAGTACCACCCGACACGCTTTTTTCCGCATTCGAAGGCAACGAAATTGAAGCGACTGATGCACGCAAACACAGCAAGGGCGAATGGGCAATGCTCCGCACCGTGCCACTGAGAGGCAAAGAAGCGATATTCGACAGCCTATTGATTGAATTAAAACGTGTGCCGGAGTTCAACACAATCATCAAAACGGCACAAGTGTTCGGGTCGGGCTACATTCCTACGTCTTCCAATCGCGATAATAGCCGACTCGACATTGGTTCTATCTATAACATTGTGAGCTATAATCCACTTGAGGGATTGCGGCTGCGCATCGGCGGGATGAGCACCACCAACCTCGACCCACATTGGTTTGCCAAAGGCTATGTGGCCTTTGGATTCAGCGACCTACGCCTGAAGCACAGTGCCTCGCTCATCTACTCTTTCTCCGACAAGAAATATCACCCCTACGAGTCGCTGCGCCACGCGCTGTACCTCACCAGCAGCTATGATGTCGAGGTGCCAGGCATGGATTACTCACTGCTTGACCGCGACAACATTTTGATGTCGTTCTCCAAGTCGGGAGCCATAGACCGTATGCAATACGCACGTCGCGTTAAACTGCGATATGAGCACGAGTTTGCCAACCGTTTCAGTTATGAGTTTTGGGCGCAGTATGAGAACAATGAGTCTGCCGGTGCCCTGCGCTACCACCGCATTATGGCCGACGGGAGTACCACGCAGGTGCGCTATTTCAACGATGCCAGTTTGGGTATCCTTGTGCGTTATGCTCCCGGCGAACCGCTATACAACAACCGGCTGGGTCAAGAGTCGCCGTTCAACCTATCGAAGGATTCGCCCGTGTTCCGTATGCAGCACATCGTGGGGCTGATGGAGAATGAGTTTTTGTATAATCGCACAGACATCTCTGTAGAAAAACGGATATGGCTCTCGGTATTCGGGCATATCGACACAAAAGTGCAGACAGGCGTGGTGTGGAACCGCGTTCCCTACCCGAAACTATATTCACCACCAGCCACAACTTCGCTCTTGATGACCCCAAACACATTCAGCCTAATGCAGCCTATGGAGTTCATCATGGACCAATACATCTCGCTTCATGCCACCTACTACCTCAAAGGACTCATCCTCAACCGCATCCCCCTGGTGAAGCGACTGAGGCTACGCGAGGTACTTTCTTTTGCAGGTGTCTATGGAAGCCTCTCTGCCAAGAATACGCCAAACGGCAAAGCCGGTATGTATCAGTTGCCGGATGGATGCTCTCCGATGGGCAGGACACCATACATGGAAGCAAGCGTCGGCATGGAGAATATTTTTAAGTTCATTCGCGTTGACTTTGTACGCCGACTGACATACACCGACGGCCTAAGCCGCTCAGATAAGAACGGTATACGATTCACGTTCAGATTAACACTTTAGAAAATACAGTAGCCAAATGAAAAGAATATCATTCGCATTGGTGATGCTGGCCGCAGTGGCTTACCTGTCAGCTCAAGAAGTAGAAAAACAGCCAGTCGTAGATTGGGGGATAAAACTCCAGGCCAACTCCTCTAACTATCTTTTCAAGAACGTCCCAACCATGCCCGCCTTGTCATCGGACATGAACGCAGGGGCCGAGGTGGGCGGCTTCATGGATTTCAATATCACGCAGCGGTTTTATATCCAGTTCAACCTCATTGGGACCTTCGAACAATGTTTTCTCGACTTTGGCGACCACACGTCCAAATTGCAATCATCGGCACTGGAAATCCCAGTCTTTGCCCTGTGGCGTTTCGGCAACTCCAAACATGGCTGGTTATGTTTAGGTGGAGGCCCTTACACAGAATTCATCGTGTGGGGCAGTTTGGAAGGGATGAACCCTTTCCGCCACGTCATCACCGATAATACCACCGGCCAACAGACAATAGTAACAGCCGACAATCATTCGGGATTGGCAGCTTTTATCGGATACGAATTCCCCTGCGGTCTGCAATTGAATGCCACCTATCACTTCGGAATATCCGACATGCTCCTTTTCGAACACGATTCACGCGACACATACCAGCGTCCACAAAAACTGACCCTCGGCCTTGGTTGGCGCTTCTAAAGGCGTGGCATAATGGACGGATAGCTGTAAATCCCGGAACGAAGACCAAGGAAGCCGAATGGTCGGGCATATTATGACAGGCTCTGTCTGTACTCTATTCTGGTGAAAATATTTTTTTGCGGTTTGGAAATAATGTCGTACATTTGCAAAACTGCCCGCTGTGGGATTACTACCCGCAACGTGCTGTGGATTAATATATAGCAGTGCAACAAAGACAATGAACACACTATGAACATAGCCCGCAAACTGCCCTTTGCGGCCGTTGTGGCCGCCGCGATGGCCTTTGCCGCCTGCCAGAGCACAGAGGAAATTGCCTACTTCAGCGACGCCGCGCGCGACAGCGCGGTGAGCATCGGCGGCCGCTTCACCAGCGGCATCCAGGCCAACGACCTGCTCGAGATCTACGTGGAGAGCGAGACACCCCAGGCCACCATACCCTTCAACCAGCAGACCAACAAGGTGGCTGTGGTCGACGGCGCGGTGATGAACCCCGGCAACAACGCCGTGGAGGGCTACCTGGTGAACAGCGAGGGCAAGATCACCTTCCCGGTGCTGGGCGAGGTTGAGGTGCTTGGCAAGAGCCACGAGGAGCTGGCCGCCGACCTGCAGCGCCAGCTGCGCGAGCAGGGTCACGTGAGCGACGCCGTGGTGACGGTGAAGCTGCTCAACTTCAAGGTGAGCGTGCTGGGCGACGTGGCCCATCCAGGCATGGTCCAGGCCACAGGCGAGCGCTTCACGGTGTTCGAGGCGCTGAGCATGGTGGGCGACCTCACCATCTTCGGCCAGCGGCGCAACGTCACCGTGGTGCGCGAGGAGAACGGGGTGCGCACCATAGGCGAGCTCGACCTCTCGTCGAAAGACATCTTCAGCTCGCCCTACTACTACCTGCACCAGAACGACGTGGTCTACGTGGAGCCCAACATGAAGAAGAAGAAGACGGCAATGCGCGACCCGATGATGATGACCTACATCTCGGCCGGGCTGTCGGTGGTGAGCACCCTGAGCTCGGTGTTCTACTACATCATCCTCTCGCGCTACTACAACAACCGCACAAATTAGCCTTCAACCAAGAAACAACACATTGCAATGGAAAACAACAACACAGCGCAGAACGTCCAGCCGCAGGAAGAAAGCAGCATCGACTTCCGCGCGCTGATATTCACGGCGCTCAACAACTGGTACTGGTTTGTGGGCAGCATTGTGGCCTGCCTGGTCATTGCCGCCGTAGTCTACAAGTCGCAGCCGAAGACCTACTCGGCCACCGGGTCGATACTGGTGCGCGACAACGACAAGAAAGGAGCCTCATCGCGCAACATGGACGCCATATTGAGCAACATGGGCATGGACAACGGCGCGCTCTCCATTGACAACGAGATATATGTGCTGCACTCGTCGTGGCTCATGTCGCAGGTGGTGGACCGCCTGGGACTCGACAACTACTGCGCACGCCGCGACATGTTCCGCAAGGTGGCCTACTACGGCAACGCGCCGCTGACGGTGGAGGTGAGCGATCTGCGCGAGGACCGCATCCCCAACATCGCGCTCGACGTCACGCCCAAGGCCAACAACAAGTACAAGTACTCCACCGTGTGGAACAAACGCAAGATGAAAGGCGAGGCCTACTTCGGCGAGCCGGTGCGGGTTGACGACACGGTGTCGTTCACCGTGGCCAGCACCGACTATTACAACGAAAGCCTCGAGGGGTCGCACTTCAAACTGGGCAAGGCCGTGCCGTTGTCGATGGCACGCGGTATGCTGGGCAGCCTCAACGTGAGCCGCGCCAACAAGATGGCCTCCATCATCGACATCACCTACAACGACCGCAACCCGATACGCGCCAAAGCGATTGTGGACATGCTGATAGAGGTCTACAACGACGACGCCGTCGAGGACAAGAAGAGGGTGGCACAGCGCACCGAGGACTTCATCAACGAGCGCCTGGCACTGATCAGCGGCGAGCTGGGCGACGTGGACCGCCAGGTGGAGGACGTGGTGAAGGGGTCGAACACCCCCGACATCGAGAACGCCAGCACACAGCTACAGCAGATGGGCATCCGCTATGCCGAGCAGGTCGACGCCCTGCAGACCGAGTATGACCTCATCGGCTTCGCCAAGAACTACATAGACGACCCTGACAACCTGCGACAGATCATCCCCTCCAACGTGGCCATCAGCGACCGCGGCACGCAGAACCTTATAGAGGCATACAACAAGACCGTCAACGACTACCAGCGCGTGCGCGTGACCGGCGGCGAGAACAACCCGACGGTGCGCAGGCTGCAGGCACAGATGGACGCGCAGCACGAGGCCATCAAGACCTCGGTCGACAACCTGCGCATTGCCACAGGCCAACGTCTGAAAGAGGCCAAGGCACAAGAGGCCAAGGCCAACACGCAGATCAAGAACCTGCCCGGCCAAGCACGCCAGGCCCAACAGGTGATACGCCAGCAGAAAATCAAGGAGGAGCTCTACCTCTACCTGCTCAGCAAGAACGAGGAGACCGCCATGAACCTGGCCATCACTGTGGCCAACGCCAAGGTGGTGGAGGCAGCCGAGTCGAAGCTCACCGGCCCGCGCATGATGATGTACGCTCTGGTGGCACTGGTGCTCGGAGTGCTGCTGCCGGCACTGGTAATACTGCTGCGCAACTACTTCGACTTCAAGCTGCGCTCCAAGCAGGACATCGAGGACAACACCACAATCCCTGTGCTGGGCGAGATACCCAGCAAGCCAGAATCACGCAAAAACGACGAGATCATAGTCACACCCAACGGCACCGACATGGTGACCGAGGCTTTCCGCCTGCTGCACTCGAACATACCGTTCTTCATGAAAGATGGCATGAAGGTGATGCAGACCGTGAGCACCGTGCCGGGCGAGGGCAAGTCGTACACGGCCATCAACCTGGCCCTGTCGCTGGCCTACAACGGCAAACGCACCCTGCTGGCCGACTTTGACCTACGCAAGCGGTCGCTCTCGAAGACCATCGACAAGGGCCGCGAGCGGGGCTTGATACACTACCTGCTCGACAGCGACGGCGACATAGAGTCGTATATCGTGCACAGCGACTCGAGCGAGAACCTCGACTACATAGTCTGCGAGAAGACCCCGCCCAACGCCACCCAGCTGCTCATGAGCGACAAGCTTGACAAGCTGGTGGACTACCTGCGCTCACGCTACGACTACATCATCTTCGACAGCACACCCGCACAGCTCGTGGCCGACGCGGGCATCATCAACCGCGTGGCCGACATGACGGCCTACGTAATGAGGCTTGGCAAGGTGAACAAAGGAGTGCTGCCATTCATACAGGACCTCTCCGACAAGGGCCGCTTCAAGAACATGGCGGTGGTGCTTACCGATGTGCCCGTCAACAAGAAGCGCTACGGATACGGATACGGATACGGATACGGATACGGATACGGAGCCGACGAGAAGGAGAAGTAGGCAATGAAAGGCATCGTACTGGCAGGCGGGTCGGGCACACGCCTCTACCCCGTGACCAAAGGGGTGAGCAAGCAGCTGCTGCCCATCTACGACAAGCCGATGGTGTACTATCCCATCAGCGTGCTGATGCTGGCCGGGATACGCGACATACTGATAATCTCCACGCCGCACGACATGCCCTCGTTCCAGCGGCTGCTGGGCGACGGCAGCGACTTCGGCGTGCGTTTCAGCTATGCCGTGCAGCCCAGCCCCGACGGACTGGCGCAGGCATTCATCATCGGCGAGGAGTTCATCGGCGACGACGACGTGTGCCTGGTGCTTGGCGACAATATCTTCCACGGCAACGGGCTGGGCAACATGCTCCGGCAGGCTGTCCTCAACGTGGAGACCAACCGCCACGCCACGGTGTTCGGCTACTGGGTGGCCGACCCTGAACGCTACGGTGTGGCCGAGTTCGACGCAGACGGGCGGGTGCTGAGCATCGAGGAGAAGCCCGCCAAGCCCAAGAGCAACTATGCTGTTGTGGGGCTCTACTTCTATCCTAACAAGGTGGTACAGGTGGCCAAAAGCATCACGCCCAGCGCTCGCGGCGAGCTGGAGATTACGTCAGTAAACCAGGCTTTCCTGGCCGACGGCGAGCTGAACGTGCAGCTCATGGGGCGTGGCTTCGCGTGGCTCGACACCGGCACCCACGACTCGCTGGCCGAGGCCTCGACTTTCATCGAGGTAATCGAGAAGCGCCAGGGTCTGAAGGTGGCCTGCCTTGAAAGCATTGGCTACGATAACGGCTGGCTGGGAGCCGACGACCTGCGCCGCGTGGCGCAACCCATGGCCAAGAACCAGTACGGCCAATATCTGCTCAATCTGCTATGAACGTTATTAAGACCCCCATCGAGGGGGTGGTCATAATCGAGCCCCGCGTCTTCACCGACGGGCGGGGCTACTTCTTCGAGAGTTACAGCCAGCGCGACTTCGACAGCGCGGTGGGCGGCGTGCGTTTTGTGCAAGACAACGAGTCGCGCTCATCCTACGGCGTGCTGCGCGGCCTTCATTTCCAGTGTCCGCCTTTCGCTCAGTCCAAGCTGGTGCGTGTGGTGCAGGGCAGGGTTATCGACGTGGCAGTCGACATTCGCCGCTCAAGCCCCACTTTCGGGCAGCATGTGGCCGTGGAGCTGAGCGGCGACAACCATCGCCAGTTTTTCCTTCCTCGCGGCATGGCACACGGCTTCGTGGTAATGAGCCCCGAGGCGGTGTTCCAATACAAGTGCGACGAGTTCTACCACCCCGAGGCCGAAGGTGCCATAGCGTGGAATGACCCCGAGTTGGCCATCGTCTGGCAAGTGCCGCCAGCCGATGTGGTCCTGTCGGCCAAAGACAGCCGCCACCCCAGGCTGGCCGAGATAACCTCACCGTTCGAGTAAACGCAAGGCAATGACAATACTGGTAACTGGAGCCAACGGGCAACTGGGCAGCCACCTGCGCCTTCTGGCGCCGCTCTCGGCCAAAGCATGGATATTCACCGACGCCGACGAGCTTGACATCACCGACCGGGCGGCGGTAGACGACTTCGTGGCAGGCCACAATATCGGCCTTGTGATTAACTGCGCGGCTTACACTAACGTCGACCGAGCCGAGAACGACGAAGAGACCGCCATGCGCGTCAATGCCACAGCGGTGGGCAACCTTGCCCATGCCATGCAACGGCATGACGGGTGGCTGGTGCACGTCTCGACAGACTATGTGTTTGGGGGCAACCCCAACAACCGTCCATGCACCGAAGCGCAGCAGCCGAACCCCACATGCGCCTATGGCCGCACCAAACTGGCTGGCGAAATAGAGGCACAACAGTGCCGATCCACTATCATCCGCACATCTTGGCTTTACTCCGAGTTCGGCAAGAACTTCTTGCTGACAATGCTCCGCCTCACTGCGACACAGCCACAGGTAAAGGTGGTGTTCGACCAAACCGGCACACCAACCTATGCAGGCGACCTCGCAAAGGCAATATTCACAATCGTTGAAAGCGGAGCATACCTTGACCACGCCGGGCTGTACAACTACTCCAACGAGGGAGTCTGCTCGTGGTATGATTTCGCCCATGCAATAGCGGCATACAGTGGCCACACATCATGCGACATCGTGCCATGTCACAGCGGAGAGTTCCCCTCGCCGGTGGAGCGCCCTGCTTATTCGGTACTCGACAAAACAAAGTTCAAGCAGACCTTCGGCATTTCCATACCACATTGGACAGACGCCATGCAACGCTGCATAGACAACATTAACCAACAATAGTCAATGAAGGAACTCGACGGTATCAGCGTGTGTGTTGTCGGACTGGGCTATGTGGGACTCCCACTGGCAAGACTGTTCTCTACCAAGTACCGCACCATGGGCTACGACATCAACAGCAGCCGTGTCGACGAAATCAACAGCGGACACGACAGCACCGCCGAGGTTGACGACACACAGCTTCGCCAAGCTGTCGACAGCCACATGCTGCGCTGCACCGCCAACGAGGCCGACATAAAAGGGTGCGACGTGTTCATTGTGTCCGTGCCGACCCCGGTCGACGCCAACAACCGCCCCGACCTTCGCCCGCTTGTAGCCGCATCGCAGGTGGTGGGACGCAACATTGCCAAAGGAGGCGTGGTGGTATACGAAAGCACAGTCTATCCCGGCGTCACCGAGGAAAGTTGCCTGCCGGTGGTGGAGGAGGTGAGCGGCCTGCGGCTCAACCGCGACTTCTTCGGAGGCTACAGTCCGGAGCGCATCAACCCCAGCGACAAACTCCACCGCGTAGAGACAATAAAGAAGGTGACCAGCGGAAGCACACCTGAGGCAGCCGTCTTCATTGACCAACTATACAACAGCGTACTCCAGGGAGGCACCCACCGCGCCCCGAGCATCAAGGTGGCCGAGGCCTCGAAAATCATCGAAAACTCGCAACGCGACGTAAACATTGCCTTCGTCAACGAACTGGCCAAGATCTTCGCCGCCATGGGCATCGACACTCACGACGTGCTCGACGCGGCCTCCAGCAAATGGAACTTCATCAAAATGCAGCCCGGACTGGTTGGCGGCCACTGCATCAGCGTCGACCCTTACTACCTTATCGAGCGCTCCCAACTGTACGGCGTGCTGCCACGAGTGATGATGAACGCCCGCAGACTCAACGACGGCATGGGTGCCTACGTGGCGCAGCAGACCATCAAGCAGATGAACCTCAAAGGGGTGCTTGTGAAGGATGCACGCATCCTGCTGCTGGGCTTCACCTTCAAGGAGAACTGCCCCGACATCCGCAACACCAAAGTGGAGGACATTCGCCGCACCCTGCTGCAATACACTTCCGACATCACCGTGCTCGACCCCTGGGCCGACCCGCAGCGTGTGTGCGACGAATATGGATTCACCATCCTGACCGATTCCTCTCAGATTGACGGCGAGCGCTTCGACGCAGCCATCTTGGCTGTGGCGCACTCCGACTTCATCAGCCTCGACCTCCGCGCGCTGGTACCGCAGCCAGGGGTAATCTTCGACGTGAAGGGAGTGCTGCCGCGCGGCATTGTCGACGCCAGGCTATAACCCGCCAGCCAAAGCCACCACAAAACGCAGCCTTTGCGTGGTGCCATGCAGGTCGTAGAGGGTGACTTGCAGCAAGTACTGCCCCTGCGGCAGTCTGGTTCCATCCTCACCACGTCCGTCCCACTCCACACTTCCGGCAGCCCCCATCAGCCCACCGTTCAACAAACGGCGCACCACGCGACCGTCGCGCGAATACACTTCGGCACGCGCGGCCAGGTCTGAACGGTCAAGCACATAGGCCACAGCCAGTTCCTCCTCGCCAGGCACAATCACTTTGGCACTCGGCACGAAACTCACCGCCTCGGCCAGCAGTTCGTCGCTCTGCGAGTTCTCATAGCCCGGTGTGCCGTAGCCCGATGTGCTGCTGGCCGAGAACCAGTTGCCAGGCGCATTGGTTGCCTTTGAGAAACTGCGCCTTTCCAGCGACACCCCGGCCTTGTTGCGCAGCAACTGGCTGTGCATCGAGGGAGCATAGTCGAAACGGTCCACGATGCTGCTGTCTGCCCTTGCCACCACCACACTGCCGCCACCGTCGGGGAACGGCGGGAGCTGGCACTCCAGCAGCCGGTCGGAATAGAGCACCCTGAAGCAACCGGCAACCGAGGCCGCGTCGCGTGTCAACACAACGTATCCGCCCGGGGGCACAGTGTGGCTGGGCAGTTGGTAGTGGCGACCCAAGGTGTCGGCCAGCACGCGCACCAGCCTGTAGGAGGCCAGGTCGAGGCTGGTGTCGGTCGTATTGCGCAGCTCCACATACTCCGCCTCGCCGCTGCTTGGATGGAACAGCAGCTCGCTCACAGCCAACTCTGCCGACTGCGACCATGCCGCAACTGTCGCCGCCAGCGCGGCGGCCACCACAAGCGCACCACGCCAGACCATGCTACATCGACGCCCTCTTCAGCACCTGCTCCACCACACCGATTTTGTAGCCCTCGCTGTGGTAGAGAATGTTGCCTTGGCGGTCGACAAGCGCCACCAGCGGATAGCCGCTCACCGAGCCCTTGCCCAACGCCTCGACCAGACGCTCCTCAAGCTGCCCCTTGCGATAGGCCAGGTCGGTGTTCACCAGCCCCCACTCGGCCATGCCGACCGTGGAAGGTCCCACCATCAGGGTCATGCCGCCCCACTGGCGCATCTCCTTCTGCAAACCGCGCAGTTCCACGACAAGGTGCTTCGACGGCTCGCTGTAGTCGCCCAGGTTCACGTAAAGCATACCCTCCGCACCGGCATAATCGGCCACCGTGGCGCCGTCGAAGAGTTCGAGCGAGGGGTCAATCTGCCCCAGCACCTCGTTCTTGGCGATAAGCGGCAGAATGACAATCTCCTTGACAGTGCGGCCGCCATCCTTCACCTCGAAGAACTCCAGCCTTGAGCGCACAGAGCCGTCGGGGTAGCGGTTGCCGGTGGAGAGGCAGTAGGTGCCCGGCTCCAGGCTGATGGTGGCGGGGAAGGAGGCCATGCGCGGGTCATCCTCGAAGTCGAAGGTGCGCAGGTCGCCACCCTGCAGCTTGGCCAGCGTGAAGTGGGGCCAGTATACAGGCTTTGCAGGGTCACTGCCCTTGTAGGTCAGGGTGAGGCTCGAGCTCACCGGCACCTCGTCGTCGGCAAAGCCCGACTTCGCCCACCTCTTGCCATCCCACACGTAGACAATGCCCGTGGCATTGTCCAGATAGGCCGGCACATCGGCAGCGCGGCAGGCGGCCACGAAGAAGATGTCGCGGCTATGGCGGTCGGCATGGCGCAGGCGATAGACTCCAACCGGCGACACAGGGCAGTTGTAGTAGTTGCACGTGTCGTCGACGGCCACGTTGGCCAGCGTCCAGTCGCGTATCTCGTCGGCGGTCTTGCCAGCAAACGAGGCCAGTTCAGCGCGGTAGGGGCGCACCATCTCGTTGCTGATGCGGGCTGGCATAAGGCCTTGCTTGTAGGATTTATAATCATCCACACAAAGAGGCATTGTTGGTTCAGCCCAATGGGATTCTAGCACCTCAGCGGTAATGTCGCGCAGGTCCTTGTCGCTAAAGGTAGAGAGATAGTCGTAAAGGGAACTTAAAGTGTCATCCTTTAGACGAGCATTTGCACCATAAACTACTTGTATCAGATTTTCTGTTGAATGATTATCCAGGAACTTGATTATTTCGGCATAGTTGCCCTCGCTCTTACGGATAATCTCCCATGCCTGCCTGTCGCTGAGGTTGGCGTTGGGCTTCATCAGTCGTTTATAGCTGTCCTTTGTGGGGAAGGTGGCGGTGTAGGCATTGCGCACGCTGTCCTCGTAGGCCAGGCGGCGGGCGTTGGCGGCGGTCTCCGCTTCGGTGGCCACCACCTTGGGCTCACCCGCCGCGGGCGGCACTATATCGAGGATGTCAATGGGGGCTTGGTCACCGCCAAGCGTGAGGGTGAGGGTGCTGTCGGTGCGCACGTCGAGTTTACTGTAAGCATATTGCGAGCCGTCGGTAGCCCAGACAAGCAGGTCGCCCAGGCCTGTGGTGAGCGAGGCGGCGCCCCGCGCGTCGGTTGGCTGCGAGGAGAGGGTGTAGTACTCGGCGTAGTTGTAGAGTTTGAACTTCACCTGCGCGCCAGGCAAGGGCTGCCCCTTTGCGTCCAGCACGGTGACGGTCACACGGCGCGTGGGCGCATAGTGCGACAGCAGGTTAAGCTCGCTGTAAAGGCCTGTGCGGCGCACCACCTCCTCGTCGCCCTTGTACTTGCCGAAGGCCTTCGAGTGCACCATCATGCAGCGGGTGCTGGGAATGGAGAACCAGCCCATGTCGAGCCTCGGGTCGGGCTCGCAGGCGCCGCAGAACTTCCACTCGCCGTCCACCCACACCTCTACCCAGGCGTGGTTGTCGTCGCAGTGCGCCCAGCGGGGCGTGTAGCACTGGCGCGCCGGTATGCCCACCGACCGCAGCGCTGTGACGGCGAAGGTGCTCTCCTCGCCACAGCGGCCCAGGCTGGTGCGCATTGTGGCCAGCGGGGCGCTGGTGCGGCCGTCGCTGGCGCGGTAGGCCACATGCTCGTGGCACCAATGGTTCACCTCCAGGGCGGCCTGCTCCATGGTCATGCCCTGCACGCGTTCTTTCAGCTCGCGGAACATCAGCTGCCGGGCCGTGTCGAGGTTCTCGTTGTTCACGCGGTAGACCAGCACGAAGTGGCGGAACACATCCTCTGGCACACGCTTGCCCCACGCCATCTCGCTGCGGGCGCGGAAGGCAGTGCGAACCTGGTCAAGGTAGAACTGCGCTGGGTAGTCGGCCAGGTCGCTCAACGGCATGTAGGCATAGAGGAACTCCATGGCCTCGCGCTCGGCGGTGCACAGGGTGTCGAGCCGCAGGTCGAGCATGGGGAACTGCGCCCGGCGGCCCTCGAAGTCGGCTTGCACCTCGGCGCGGTAGTCCGCGTCGCTGATGAAGTGCGGGTCGCGGTTGCAGGCCGCCAGCAGCGACAGCGCGGCGGCAAAGATGGCTATTCTCTTGGCATTCATAATCAGTAAGCTTTCATTTGTTCAACCAGTGCCCTCACCTGTGCGGCGTCGGTCTGCGGGGTGCCGTCGGGAAGGAGGGTCTTGCACGAGCCATGCACCTCGCCCACCCCGGTGAGCTCCACCAGGCGCCGTGCGTTCATCGGGGTCACCCCACTGCCTGCCAGTATCCGCACCGGAGTGGCGCCCACCAGGCTGGCAATGACCTCCGCGCCCTCGATGGCGGTGGCACGCTGGCCGCTGGTGAGCAGGCGCGTGCAGCCGCAGTCGGCAATGACACGCAGGGCCTCCAGCGGTGGCTGGCAGGCCTCGTCGAAGGCACGGTGGAAGGTGACCTCCATCGGACCCGCCGCCTCGACGGCACGGCGCGTGAGCCCCGCGTCGACACGCCCCTCGTAGTCGAGGAAACCCACCACCACGGCAGCAGCGCCCAGACGGCGGCAGCACTCTATGGTGGCCATGATCTCCTCCACCTCGGCCGCGTTGTAATAGAAGTTGCCCGGACGCGGGCGCACCAGCACATGGGTGCGCAGACCGAGCCCGCGCACGCAGTATTCAATGTCGCCGTCGGTCGGCGTAAGGCCGCCGCAAGGCAAGTCGCGACACAACTCAACGCGCTGTGCCCCACCCTCTTTAGCCGCCTTGGCCGAAGCCGCAGACGGCGTGCATATCTCAACCTGTATCATGGCGCAAAATTACACAAAAAAAAGCACACACCACGAAAAAAAAGCGAGCCCGCCCCAACAGCTCCGCACCACGCCACGAAACAACAAAAATACACCCTGCAATAAGATTGATTAACAAACAGTTATAGCAACATGCAAGATATATCACACTGAAAACCAGCCAAACAAGGCATAAAAGCAATACCAAGGCCGTCTGTTCTTCGATTGTTCTCCGATTGTTCTTCGATTGTTCTTCGATTTGCAATCGGAGAACAATCGAAGAACAATCGGACATCAATCGGAGAACAAACGGCGCCAGCACCCTGCCGGCACTGCCGGGAAACAAGAAAAGGCCGCCACAGGGGGCGGCCTACAGTCGTTCTACGACAAAGAAACCACGGTCAGTAGCTGCGGGCGAAGACCACACGGCGGTGGCTCGGGCGGCCGCTGTAAATGCAGCAGCCCTCCTCGTCGGGCGCGTCGAAGGGTATGCAGCGTATGGTGGCCTTGGTCTCCTCCTTGATGCGCTCCTCGGTCTCGGCGGTGCCGTCCCAGTGGCAGAGCAGGAAACCGTTCTTCTCAATCTCCACCTTGAACTCCTCCCAGGTGTCGACACGGCGCGTGTGCTGCTCGCGGAAGTCGGCGGCCTTGCGGTAGAGGTTGGCCTGTATCTCGTCCATGAGGTGCGCCACATAGTCGGCAATGCCCTCTATCGGCACGACAGACTTCTCCAGCGTGTCGCGGCGGCACACCTCGCAGGTGCCCTGCTCCATGTCGCGCGGGCCTATGGCGAGGCGCACAGGCACGCCCTTGAACTCGTATTCGTTGAACTTCCAGCCTGGCTTCTGCTCGGTGCGGTTGTCGTACTTCACGGTGAGACCCTTGGCTTCGAGCGCCTTGACCACAGGTGCGATGTGAGCGTCGAGCTGCTCCATCTGCGCGTCGCTCTTCGCTATGGGCACTATGGCCACGTGTATGGGTGCCAGGCGGGGCGGCAGCACGAGGCCGTTGTCGTCGCTGTGGGTCATGATGAGGGCGCCCATAAGGCGTGTGCTCACGCCCCACGAGGTGGCCCAGACATATTCCAGCTGATTCTGCTTGTTGAGGAACTGCACCTCGAAAGCCTTGGCGAAGTTCTGCCCGAGGAAGTGGCTGGTGCCGGCCTGCAGGGCCTTGCCGTCCTGCATCATGGCCTCGATGCAGAGGGTGTCGAGGGCGCCTGCGAAGCGCTCGTTGGGGCTCTTATGGCCTTTGAGCACAGGCATGGCCATATACTTCTCGGCAAACTCGGCGTAGACCTCGAGCATACGGCGCGTCTCGGCCTCGGCCTCCTCGCGCGTGGCGTGGGCCGTGTGTCCCTCCTGCCAAAGGAACTCGGCTGTGCGCAGGAACATGCGTGTGCGCATCTCCCAACGCACCACGTTGGCCCACTGGTTGCAGAGGATGGGCAGGTCGCGGTAGGACTTGATCCAGTTCTTGTAGGTGCTCCAAATGATGGTCTCGCTGGTGGGGCGGACGATGAGTTCCTCCTCAAGCCTGGCGCTGGGGTCGACCACCACGCCGCCGCCGTTGGGGTCGTTCATCAGGCGGTGGTGCGTGACCACGGCGCATTCCTTGGCGAAGCCCTCCACGTGCTCGGCCTCGCGGCTGAGGAAGCTTTTGGGAATGAAGAGGGGGAAGTAGGCGTTCTGGTGCCCGGTGGCCTTGAACATGCGGTCAAGCTCGTGCTGCATCTTTTCCCAGATAGCGTAGCCGTAGGGCTTGATCACCATGCATCCGCGCACGGCGCTCTGCTCGGCCAGGTCGGCTCGCACCACCAGTTCGTTATACCACTCGGAGTAGTTCTCCGACCGTTTTGTAAAGTCTTTTGCCATTGTTGTTTATTCTGTTGTTTGTTCTTTCTTGGCCATAATTCTTGCGCCGGGGCAGCGCCAGCCGCTGGCCGGGGCTCATTTTTTTGCCGCCACAACGCAATAAAAACGCCCTCACGGCGTTTCACGCCAGTAACGCAAAACGAAGAAACAATATTGCGCATGGACTGTTTTTTCCGCAGAAAGTGGCTGTTGGCTGCGTTGGCTGTGATTGCCATGACGCTGCCCGGCGCGGCGCGGGGGCAGGTGAAGTTTGCCCCCGACACGTTGCAGTGCCACATGGTGGGGTTCGACTTCGGCATGACCCAGGCCGTGGCAGGCAGCAACAGCCAGGGCATCACTGGAGGCTCGATGAGGGAACTCTACGACCTGCCGTCAATCGACTTCGGGCTTGACTGGGCCTACAAGTGGGCTTCGGGCTGGATGGTCTCGCTCGACGCCGACCTGTGGTTCGGGCTTAACAGCAACAACCTCTCGCGCCGCACCGAGCGCTACGACGGCTTGTTCCACGACGGCATAATGACCTACAGCTGGGGCGGCTACAACGGCAACCTCACGGCCTACAACCGGGGACTGGCGGCGCGTCCGGGCGTGGGCTACATTGTCCGCATTCTTCCCAAGAACCCCAACTCCGGCGTGCTGCTTAAAGCCAGCGTCGGCCCTTTCTCGCAGAAAACCGTCTTCACTCAAGACTTCGACCAAGCCCCGGTGCCGCAGCTCAACGGCGACTATGCCAAGCTCTACGATCAAAAGCGTGTGGGCATAATGCTGACGCAGGGAGTGGGCTTCCTCTTCATGAGCAACTACTCCACCTACGCCAACTTCAAGATAATGCTCGAAGTTAGCGAATGCTGGAACTGGTCGGTGCGCAGCTACCAAATCGACAAGGTGATGGGGCTCAACGGCAAGGACAACAGCCGATACTTCGACATTGTGGTGGGCTTCAAGCTCAACTGGATGTTCCCGTTCACAGGCAAGACCGCCTACGACTACTACTACTTCTGATGCGAGCCCTCTACACCCTCGGCATACTCCTCTACACCCTCGGCATCAGAGTGGTGGCAATGTTCGGCCACCACAAGGCCAGACTGATGGTGCAGGGCTGGCGACAGTGGCGCGACAAGGCGGCATCCCTTGACCAGGAGCGCCCTGTGGCCTGGTTCCACGCGTCGAGCATGGGTGAGTTTGAGCAGGCAAGGCCTGTGATTGAGCGCTTCCGCGCGGAAAACAGCCAGTATCAGGTGGTGCTCACATTCTTCTCGCCTTCTGGCTATGAGGCCTGCAAGAACTACCGCCACGCCGAGGTGGTGTGCTACCTGCCGCCCGACCTACCGTGGCACGTGGGCCGATTCATCGGCACATGCAGGCCCTGCGCCGCATATTTCGTCAAGTATGACCACTGGTTCAACTACCTGCACGCCATGCGCAAGCGGCAGGAGGCTCCGGTCTACATCTTCTCTGCAATATTTCGTCCGGGGCAATACTTTTTCCGCCCCTGGGGGCGATGGTTCCTGCTCCAGCTGCGCACAGGCTACCGCCACATCTTTGTGCAGAACGAGCAGTCGCTGCAACTGCTGCGCGTCCACGGCTTCACAGAGGTGAGCCTTGCGGGCGACACCCGTTACGACCGCGTGAACCAGATTGCCCGCGAGGCTGCTGCCGACGAGGTCACCGAGCGATGGCTTGAGGCCGGGCCGGCGGAGGCTCCTGTTGTGGTGGCCGGAAGCACCTGGCCGCCCGATGAGCGTCTGCTGGCCGAGGTGATGCAATCAGAGGAAGCCTTGCCTGTGCGGTGGGTGGTGGCTCCGCATGTGGTCAGCCGTGCCCACGTGGAGTCACTGCGCTCACTGCCCGGAAGCACCGTGCTTTACTCCGAACTGAAAAGCGGCAACGGCGACCCCTCGGCAAGAGTCCTGATAGTGGACAATATAGGGCTGCTGTCGCGCCTCTACCGATACGCCCGCGTGGCCTACATTGGCGGCGGATTTGGTGTGGGCATACACAACACGCTTGAGGCAATAGCTTTCGGCAAGCCTGTAATATTCGGCCCGAACTACAGCAAGTTCCAAGAGGCACACGACATACTGGCACTCGGCGGAGGCTGGACTGTCGAGGACGCCGACCAAATGAAGCAGGCCCTGCTGCCGCTGCTTGACAGCGGGGCACCCTACGACGCTGCCACCGAGGCCTGCCGCACACTGATGCGCCGCAACCTCGGCAGCACAGACATCATCCTTCCATTGGCCAAGCCTTGAAACACCGGTCTCTATATATTCTGCTCCTATCTACGCTCTTCGCCTCGTGCTACACATACCGCTACGTGCCCGAGGGCGAGCATGTGCTCTACAAGAATGTTCTCGACGTGAGCATGAGCGACAGCACAGACGTGCCGCCCGAGGTGGCCGACGTAATGCGCGGTGCGCGCAACTACTACACGCAGAAGCCCAACTCCAAGGTGCTGGGCATAGACTGGCTGCGGGTCGGCATGGGCGTGTACGGCGTGGCACACCCCAATGACAACTCGTTCATAGGCCGCTACTTCCGGCGGCTTGGGCAGGCACCGCGCGTCTACGACGAGGGACAGGCCCGGCGCACCGCGCGCCAGCTGCGCGACCTGCTGGAAAGCAAGGGCTGCTTCGGCAGCACGGTCAGCTTCGACACCCTGGCAATGACGGAACACAACATCAGCGTGGCCTACCGCGTGAAAGCCCGCCAGCGGTACATGGTTGACGAGGTGACCTACCGCACCGACGACAACAGTGTGGCACGGCTGCTGGCCGAGTGGGAGCCCGACTCGCCCCTGAAGGCTGGCCTGCCCTACGACCAGGAGCTGCTTGCAGCCGAACGCACACGCCTGGTCACCAACCTGCGCGAGGCCGGATACTACCGTGCGGCAGCCGACATGGTGGGCTTCGTGGTCGACACCACCTACTCTTCAAGCCATTTGAGCATCGATGTGGTGGTAGACAGCCGCAACCTTCGCGTGTACCACATAAACAACATCTTCGTCTACCCCAACAGCACCACAGCCCTGCGCAACAGCACAGCCACAGCCTACGACACACTGATTTACACCTACCCCACCCCGCGCCGCATCGTGGACTTCCATTATGTGCACTCGTCGCCGATGACCATCAGCCCGCGCGTGATAAGCCGCTCGCTGATGCTGTTCCCCGGCATGACCTACCGCCCGCGCTATATAAACAACACCTACAACTCGATGCTGTCGCTGCGCAACTTCAAGTACATCAACATCGACTTCACCGAATCACCCTCCAGCAGCGACAGCCTGCCGCTTGTCGACGCCCACGTGCACCTCATCAGCGCCACACAGCAACGCCTGTCGCTCTCGCTCGAGCTGACCAATGCCTCGCCGCTCGGCAGCAACGACTCGGCGGGATTCCTGGCAGGCGGCAACATGGGCATCGAGACCGCACTTGAATACCGCCACCGCAACCTCTTCGGCGGCGCCGAGCAACTGAAGGTGAAGGGCTCGCTGCTCTTCGAGCTACCCAAGCTGGCTTTCTCGCACGCAGGCGGCGGCTTCTACGACAACTTCTCGGCTTTCGAGGCCGGGCTCGACGCCTCGCTCGACATGCCCTCCCTTCTGCTGCCGTTCACGCAGCAACTGCTGTGGCAGCGCGTCAAACCCCACACGCTGGTGGGCCTCGGTGGCAGTTACCAATACCGCTACTACTACGAGCGCGTGCTGGCCAACACCTCATTCGGCTACACTTGGAGCCACTCGCGCCAAGCCTCCAACCAGCTGCTTCCCATAGAGCTCACCTTCGTGCGGATGCTCTCGCTCGACGATGCCTTCGCGGCCCGGTTGCGCAGCGTGAGCGACCTGAGGATGAAGTACCAATACAGCAGCCACTTCATACTGGCGGCACGCTACGACTACAACTACACCACCCAGCAGTTCGGCACACGCGCCGACTTCACCAACCTGCACCTCAGCGTGGAGAGCGCGGGCAACCTGCTGGCCGGACTTGGAAGCCTGGCCGGGGTGCCGACCGACAGCAACGGCGTGCGCCAGTTGTTCGGAGTGCCGTTCTCGCAGTACGTCAGGCTGGGAGCCGAGTGGACCCGCTACCACTACATCGGCAAGGGCTCGACGCTGGTGGCGCGGCTTCTGCTGGGAGTCGGGGCGCCCTACGGCAACTCGGTGGCCATGCCCTACGAGAAAAGCTTCTTTGGCGGGGGCGGGACCACGATGCGCGCATGGCAGCTGCGGCGGCTGGGACCAGGCAGCTTCGCCAACACCGACGCCATGCTCGAGCGTGTGGGCGACCTTCAGATGGTGCTCAACCTCGAGGGGCGCTTCCCGATAGTGAGCATCGTCGAGGGGGCGGTGTTCGCCGACATGGGCAACGTGTGGCTGATGAACCGCTCCGACGAGTACGCGGGCGGCGAGCTGAAATGGAACAGCATCCCCTCAGAGGTGGCCGTGGGCGTCGGCGCCGGACTGCGACTGAAGGTGCGCATAGCCACCCTGCGGGTCGACTTCGCCCTGCCCCTCTACGACCCCGGCTTCGCAAGCGCCGAGCGCTTCCGCCCGCCGCACTGGCGATTCAACCAAATTGTAACCAATTTCGGAATAAACTATCCTTTCTGACCGATGAAGAGATCAGTCACCTATCTGGTGCTGGTGGCAAGCACCGTCTTTTGGGGCGTCAGCTTCATTTTCACAAAAGAGCTTTTCCTTTCCGAGCCGCACATGATGGTCACCACGCTGATTTTCCTGCGGCTGGCCGTGGCCTCGGCGGTGATGGTGCCGGCCTTGGCGCTGACGCGGCGGCTGAGCCTGCCCCGGCGCGAGGACATCAAATGGTTCCTGCTGCTGGCCTTGTGCGAGCCCTTCATCTACCACCTGTGCGAGACCACCGGCGTGAAGATGGTCAGCGGCTCGCTGGCGTCGGTGGTGATTGCCACCATACCCCTCTTCGTGCCATTCGGCATGTGGGCGGCCTACCGCACACGCATCGGGCTGCCGCTACTGGTGGGCGTGGTGATGTCGCTGGCGGGAGTGTCGGTGATGCTGCTCGGGGGCGACGGCTTCGAGGGCAATCCGCGGGGGCTGCTCTTCCTGGCCGGGGCGGTAATCATAGCCATCGTATACACACTACTGCTGGTCAAGGTGGTGGACCACTACAACCCCATCGTGATCACCACATGGCAGAATCTCATCGGGCTGGTCTACTTCCTGCCGCTGGTGCTTGTGCTCGACGCGGGCAGCCTGCCCTTGCTCTCGTGGAGCCCAAAGATGCTGGCCCTGCTGCTGGCCCTGGGGATATGCTGCTCCACGCTGGCCTATGCCGGCTACAACCACGGAGTGCGCGTGCTGGGAGCCTCGCGCGCCTGCATCTTCAACAACGCCATTCCCATCTTCTCGCTGGTGGCCGCGCTGCTGCTGGGGCAGGAGACCTTCGGCTGGCACAAGCTGGCGGGCATCGCGGTGACAGTGGCCGGTGTGGTCATTGCCCAGCTGCCGCCGCGCCGCCCTTCGCAAAATCCATAATCTCAAGTCCCTTCGGCTCAGGGTCGAGCACAAAGCGCACCAGCGTCGACGTGCGGTGCAACCCCTGGCGGCCTGCCGCGCCGGGATTGATGTGCAGGAAGCCCAGCTCGTGGTCGTACATCACCTTGAGGATGTGGCTGTGGCCACACACGAAGATGTCGGGTCTGGCCAGTTCCAGCCTGCGCCGCAAGGCGTAGGGATAGTGCCCGGGCCAGCCCCCGATGTGGGTCATCAAGACCCGCTGCCCCTCGACGACGAAGAAGGCCGTCTCGTCGAGCTCATAGTGCAGCGAGAAACTGTCGCAGTTGCCCCACACAGCCCTCACCTCTTTCCATGAGCGCAACTCGTCGAGCACCCCGGGGCCGATGTCGCCCGCGTGCCACAGCTCGTCGCAGTCCTTGAAGAATGAGTACACCTGCGGCGGCACCGTGCCGTGGGTGTCGGAAAGCACACCGATGCGTTTCATTGCCAGTCAGCTTTGGTTTTCACAATCACAGCCCGGCGCCACCGCGGCGGCCGGGATTCTTTCTGCCACTGTCAACGCGCCGCCGCCGCTTTTATTGCGCAGCCACAGGCAGGCACTGTCGGCATGTCACCACCATGACAAGACTATACTATAGCCATACCAACACCTACTCATGCAGGCGATGAGTAGGTGTTGGGTAGTAGATGAGTAGGAGTTGAGTAGGAGTTGGTCTTGCCTTAACGCAGATTATCAGGCATTTAGACACAGCACTTCTACCCCCACCAGTCTACAATAGGTAACACGCTATGAATCAGACGCATAAAGAAACTGTCAAATAAATTTGGCAGAAAGGGAAAAGATTAGTACATTTGCAAACAGAACAGCCGCCCCCAACGCAGGGCGCGAGCAACTTGACAACCTATTACAAACCATTGTGGCACAACACAGTGCCACAGCAAAAACATTACTGACATGAACCGAGTGGTTGTAGGATTTGACTTTTCGTCGGGATCGGCCTACGCGGTCGACCTGGCAATAGACGTGGCAAACCGTTGGCAGAGCGACATAAGGCTTGTCTACGTGAAGGAGAAGAAAGAGGACGAGGCTCCAATCCGCGCTGAGATAGAGCGGCGCATCGACGCTGTGGGGCACCTGCTGGCCGGCATCAAGCTGGAATACACGGTGCGCGAGGGCAACCCAGCCGACCAACTGGTGGAGCAGGTGAAAGCCGACAACGCCGCGCTGCTCGTGGTGGGCACGCACGGCATGAGCGGCATGAAGAAGAGCCTGCTGGGCCGCAACAGTTACCGCACCATAGAGCAGAGCCCGGCGCCGGTGCTGATTGTGCGCGAGGACTTCAACTTCCACAAGCGGCTGGAGAGCGTGGTGGTGCCCATCGACAGCAGCGACGACACGCGCCAGAAGGTGGCGCAGGCGGCTCTGTTTGCCAAAAACTTCGGAGCCACCATACACCTGCTGGGGCTCTACACCTCGACGGTGGCCGACGTGCGCCGCATCGTGAACGGCTATGTGGGCTTCGTGCAGCGCTACCTTGACAAGGCCGAGGTGAGCTACGTGACGAAATTTGTCGAGGTGAAGGGCAACGTCACCTCCGCCACGCTCGACTATGCCAACAGCATCGGGGCAGACCTCATCACGATAATGACCGAGCAGGAGTCGCGCCTGACAAGCCTCATCATGGGCACCTACGCGCAGCAGATGATCAACGAAAGCAAGATACCGGTGCTTACGGTGCGCCCGCAGAAGGTGCTGGCCGACACCGCCAACTATTGACAACAACAACAGCAATGAAACGACTGGTTTTATTGGCGCTGGCCGGCCTCTGCATGACGGCGGCGGCGCAGCAGGGCAGGCTCACCGTGGTGGGCGACACCAAGGCCGGGCAGATGGTGGAGAAGCATGTGGAGCTGGCCAGCCGCACCCGCACGGTGCAGGGCTACAGGGTGCAGATAGCCTCGTTCAGCGGGACGGGAGGCAAGCAGAGCGCCTTCAACCTGCGCGACCGCTTCCGCGCCGACTACCCCTCGGTGCAGGCCTACATCGTGTTTGACGAGCCAAACTTCAAGGTGAAGGTGGGCGACTTCCGCACCAGGCTCGAGGCCTATGCCTTCATGCAGCAAATCAAGGATGTGTACAAGGGCTACCTCGTGAAGGACTTCATCAACCCCGAGCCGCCCGAACAGCAGGAGTTCGCGCCAGACGACGAGCAGAGCGGCGACGAATAGCGACGGCAACACGCAACACCCAGGGACATGAAGAAAACAACGAAAAGACTGCTACTGGCCGCAATGGTCGCAATGATGGCGCTGCCCGCCGCACGGGCGCAAGTGTACATGGCCGACGTCATGAAACCGACATCGCAGCGACGCTACCAGGGCTTCCGCTCCACCGACAAGGCGCTGCGCATAGCCCGCTACGACTACAAGGGCGGCTTCAAGCTGAAAACCGGGCAGGGAGGCCTCATCTCGGCCGACGACCCCGGCGGGCACGCGGTCTTCCACCTGGGCGGAACATACGAAAAGCTGAGTTTCGTGGTGGGTCCTGACAACCCAAACTCGGCAGGCGACTCGAAGAACGTGATTGTGACGGTCAGCGCCGACGGTGAGACACTGTTTGACGAGGTGGTGTGGGACCACGACGCGCCCCGCGAGGTGGTGCTCGACGTGAAGGGCGCGCAGGACGTGCGCTTCGAGGTGCTGCGCGGCGAGACCGAGCTGGCCTTCGGGGCGGTGAGGCTGTGGAAAGCCGGGCAAAAGCCCACGGCAGCCTCCAACCCGCTGGCCGCAATAACGTCAAAACGCGCCAAGATGGTAGACCAACTGTGGCCCTACTACATACTCCACACCGGGTGGGTGGCCGCCATCACCCAACGCGACGCCGACGACTGCCAACACGAACCAAGCATCAGCATCAACCGCGTGGAGTACACGTCCGGGCTCCGGTTCACCGCCGACCAGGCCCTTGCCGGAAACAACACCGCGTGGGCCTACTTCTGGCTGCAGAAAAAGTATGACAAGGTGGCCTTCATCGTTGGCCCGCGCGACAACCAAAGCTCCAACTTCACCGGGTGGCTCACTGTGAAAGGCGACGGCAAGATACTGTTCGAAAAGCGCATCACGCAGAAAGACCTGGCCGAGCAGGTGGTAATCGATGTGAGCGGGGTGAACCAGCTGTCGTTCCACAGCATCGACGAAGGGGGCGACTTCCTGGGCGGGCTCACTTTCGGCGTGGTCGACATCACCGCCTATCAGGCAGGCGACGCCTCGGTGCCACAGGCCGGAATTCACAACGGCTCGAAGGAGCGTATCAGCAAGTTGCCCGACGTGTGCCGCATGTGTTCGAACATCAAGCCCTACTCGGTGCGCGGCGTGGCCAAGAACAGCAACACTTACTTCGACGGATCCACACGCCACTACACATTTTCCATGGGCGGCGTGCAGTTCTGGGAAGGCTTCATCCTCACCACAGGCACCACCCTGTTTGACGACAACATCAACGCGTATGCCGCATTTGACCTGGCGGGCGAATACGACTACGTGAGTTTCACTGCAGGCTGCCTGACGCAACACCGCGTGCTCAACGACGACATCATCCGCGTCTACGCCGACGACAAACTGATCCTGGAGACCACCATCCATGCCACATGGCCCAACCAGCACTTCGAGCTGCCCATAAACCGCTGCCGCACACTACGCTTCGAGAAACCCGGCAACGGCGAGTCGAAGCAGGTGTACTTCGGCATAGCCGATGTGGTGCTGTACCGTGGCAAGGTGGTGGATAACAACCTCTTCGTGCACGAGAAGCCGGAATGCCCGGAGACTGCCGACCTCATAGACCTCTGCAAGCGCCCATACTTCCACTTTGTGGGACGCTACCTGAGCACCCTCACCGACTTCGACTTCAACGACTGCTTCAAGAACGGCTCGTCGCAACGCGAGTTCTTCCAGATGAAGGATGGCAGCAAGATATACAAAGGGTTCATGCTCGAGACCAATATTCCGCTGGGATTCGAGGACATGACCTTCACACGCGCTCTGTGCCTGATGTTCACGCCGGTGTTTGCGGCCGGAATCGACCTGGCGGTGTGCGACGAGAAGGGCCACCAATCGTCGATGGCAGCCTTTAATCCATACAGGGAATACGAGAGCGTGACCTTCACCGTGGCCAACAAATCGGTGTACGTCGACCCCTTCGACGAGATGATCGGAGGCAAGCACGATGCGCCCCCGGTGACTCTCTACGTCATTGCCGACCAGCATCAAGTGGCCGAGATAACCCTCTCCGACAAGATGCAGCCCACCACCTACACAGTGCCGATCAACCGTTGCGAGCAGCTGATGTTCTGGATGCAGTGCGGCGACGTGAGGTCAGGGCAATACGTGTTCTACGACCTCAAGGTCAGCAAACAGCGTCTGCCACAGACTCCCGGCACCGAGCCCAAGACGTCAAGACCCATAGCCGGGCAGAAGAAGCCCGCCACCGCAGCCCCTGCACCCAGGCCGCAAGCGCAGGAATCCAAGAAAGAAAAGAAGAAAAGCAAACCCAAGAAGGAGAAACCATTGGTGGTATGGGAGGTGGACCGCATGAGCGGAGACCAAAACGTGGACAACTACCTCAATGCCGTCAGCGACCTGTGGAATGCCACCCTCGACATGCAGCGGCACGCCGCACCAGGATACACAATGTCAACCGACTATGTGCAGGCCGCCGACGGCACAGTGTACAAGGCCGTATCGTTCCGAGACGCCGTCGGCACAAAGCAGAGCATAGCCTCGCTGCGACGCGCCGGCGACGAGTTTGCAGCAATGGAGAAGGAAATCAAGAAGAAGGCAGTCGACGCCGACCTCTACCTTCCATCGGCCACACTGGCTGTGCCCAACCTGGGCGAGAGGATGTTCAAGTATGGCAAACTGCTGAAACTTGGCGGCGAAGCAACCGCTCAGTGCCGCCGTCATGCAGCAGAGATGGTGGAGCTGCGCAAAATGGCCGACGCGACGCTGGAAGAGATGGTGCGCCAGGCCGTGACGGTTGACGGCATCCAATCCTCCGACCATACGCTGCTCGTGCCCCTTTCGCAAGGCGAGACAATGCCCGAAGGAGCCAATCTGCAGCAATTACGCTATTACAGCATGGATTGAGGCCACAGGCGTGATATACATCCACATACCATTCTGCCACCGCAAATGCACCTACTGCGCGTTCTACTCGATGGGAACGCAGGACGAGGCGTTGCGGCTCTCCTACATTGACGCTCTGATCACAGAGATGCACATGCGCCGCGGCGAGCTGGGACAACCGCCACGCACAGTCTATCTGGGCGGCGGCACTCCGTCCATGCTTGGGGTCGAGGGGCTGAGACGTATTGTCGTCGCACTTAGAGAATGCTTCGACACCCGCATGGTGGAGGAGGCTACCGTGGAGTGCAATCCTGAGGACATCGACGCCGGGTTCATGGCAGGGCTGGCCTCATTGGGGTTCTTCAATCGCGTGAGCATCGGTGTGCAAAGCCTCAACGACGACACGCTTCGCCTGCTTGGTCGCCGTCACACAGCGGCACAAGCGGCCGATGCGGTGAGGGTTGCCACACAGGCTGGCTTCAGCAATATCAGCGTGGACTTCATGTATGGACTGCCCGGAGGCAGGATGGAGCTGCCTGACCCGGCGATGCTGTATGCCGTGAAACACGTGTCGGCCTATGCACTGACCGTTGAGCCACGCACCGCGCTGGCTGTACAGGTGGAGCGTGGCACCGTTATCCTGCCAAGCGATGACGAGGTGGCCGTCCAATACCATGCAATGCGCCAATGCCTTAAAGATGCAGGCTTTGAACAATACGAGGTGAGCAACTTCTGCCGCAATGGCTTTCAATCACTCCACAACTCGCGCTATTGGACGCGCACACCTTACCTTGGGCTGGGTGCTGCCGCACACAGCTTTTCGGGCGACAAGAGAAGGTGGAATGTCAGCAATGTGAAGAGGTACATCGACTGCGTCAGCAACAGAATGCCGTTCTATGAGGAAGAACTGCTTACAGACAACGACGCATTCAACGAAACACTGATGACAGCACTGCGCACAGCACGAGGGCTGCCCGCCGACGCCATACCATACAAGCATCGAGCAATGGTAAACAAGAAGATGGCATCATACATTGCCTGTGGATGGATTACAGTGAACGGAGGCCACTACAGCCCTACAGCCGAAGGTCTGCTGCATGCCGACGGTATGGCAGCCGACCTATTCGTCTAACCTCAAGACGTTCTCCGCAGCCAGCATCACCTGTTCCGTCAAGCCTACCCTGGCCTCATCGTAAGGACGCTGCACTCGGATATAGTTGTCCGTCCATCCCTGCATCGCGCCATTGTGATTACTGCCTTCCCAAAGCACAGGACGCACCTTGCCAAGCTGGCTCTCAATGAATGCACGATGCTTCCTGTCCGACAGTTGCAGTAGTCGCGCCGTGTGCTCACGCCTTGCCGCAACAGGCACTTTCTCAGGCAATCGTAATGCCGCAGTGCCTGGCCGGTCGCTGTAGGTGAACACATGAAGATAGCTGACAGGCAGACTTTCGATGAAGCCAAGCGCCTTGGCAAACTCCTCCTCACTCTCGCCATTGAAACCTGCCATTACGTCGGTGGCAATGCAGGCGTCGGGCATAACCGCCTTTATGCGCTCCACCTTGTGGCGGAAAAGGTCAGTCGTATAGCGGCGGCGCATGAGCTGCAGCACATGGTCGCTCGCCGCCTGCAGCGGAACATGGAAATGAGGCAGGAAAGCACGGCTTGCGGCGGTGAAGTCTATTATCTCGTCGGTAATCAGGTTTGGCTCAATGCTGGATATGCGGTAGCGCTTGATGCCTTCTATGGCATCGAGCCCACGCAGCAGGTCGAGCAAAGTCTCGCCATGCTGCTGGCCGAAGGTGCCTGTGTTCACACCTGTAAGCACCACCTCTGCAGCACCCTCGTCCGCAATACGTCTGGCTTCTTGCAGGGTTTCTGCCACTGTGGCCGAGTGCGAGCGGCCTCGGGCAAACGGTATGGCGCAATAGGTGCAGAAGTAATCACACCCGTCTTGTATCTTGAAGAACGTGCGTGTGCGGTCGCCTGACGAGTGCTGCAGCTGGAAGCCCTGTGGTATACTGTTAGGCAGGGAATTGTCAAGTATTTCCGGCAGCATGTGTTTGCGGTCGTTGCCCAGCACCATCGTGACGCCCGGCATCGACAACAGCGCGTCGGCCGCCACCTGCGCGAAACAACCCACCACAGCCACCTGCGCATCGGGGTTCAGCCTGTGGGCTTGGCTTATGGCGTTGCGGCACTTCTTTTCGGCCACAGCAGTTACCGTGCACGTGTTGACAATGTAAAGGTCGGCCCGCTCACCCCACTCCACCACCGTGTGTCCCCTCGACTTCAAGCGGCGCAGCAGGTCGGAGGTCTCGGCGTAGTTGAGCTTGCAGCCCAGCGTGTGAGCCGCTATCGTCACCTCTTGAGCACAGGTTCGTCGTCGTACTGGCGGCTGCGCACCATCTTTTGGCCATCCTCGTCGGGGAAGATGGCAAACGAGGGCTGAGGCTCCACGATGAGGATTATCCTGCCCTCGGCATCGGTGCCGGTTCCCTGCACAGCACGGCGGGCCACCATGATGCGGCTCTTGCGGTTGGCGCAGTCGAACAACTCGTCGCCTATGCGGTCGTACACCACGTCGGCACTCTCAGACGCAACCTTCTCGCTTCCGTCGTTCATCACGACCAGCACCTTGCGCTTGCCTTGCGGGGCCATGCAGGCTATCTCGTGTATGGAGACCCATTCCTCCTGCGGCGTCAACAGACGCACCCGGCGGTCCGCCATCATGCCGTGTTCCCATTGCTCAACCACCGTAAGCTGCCCCTTCTCGTAGTAGCGGTAGCTGCCATGCTTCAGACCGTCCTTGTAATTGCCCTCACGCACCAACTGGCCATCGTCGTCACGCTGTATCAGCGTCCCTTCCAAGCCACCGGCCACATAGGTGCCCGTGATGTAGCCTCGCTCGCCTATGCGTTTCCACCAGCGGCCATTGCGGTGATTGCCGGTCCAGTGGGTCACCTCGGCAGTGTCGCCTTTCTGCGTGTAGACCACATGCAAGCCGTCCTTCACCCCCATTCGGTAGCTGGCCTCCTTCACCAGGCGCCCCTCCTCGTTGAAGAACTCCCAGCGGCCGTCGCGGTTGCGGCGGTCATACGAGCCTCGGGCAATGAGCCTGCCTTTCTCGTCGAAGGCCTCATGGCTGCACCGTTCACCAGGCACACTGTACACGTTGCGCATACGCAGCGTGCCGTCGGGATAGTAGTAACTGAACGTACCACTCTCCTTGCCGTCCACGAAGTCGCCCTCGTATATCTTCGAGCCGTCCTTTTCCGTACGAATCCAATGCCCTTGGCGGCGACCCTGCCGGTCTATTTGGTTCTGTGCCTGGACAGTCAATGTCCCAAACGTGGCCAGCACAGCCCAAAGAATGCATATCTTTCTCATTTCTATGTTGTTTTTGCAACAGGAGGTGCTTGTTTATTCCGTTGAGTAACGTTACTTTATGCAAATTATTTTGCCATAAGGGAAAAAAGATGTAACTTTGCGCCCTCAAAAATAGCGAACAATGAACAACGTAGCAATCAAACCCATAGTCCGCCGCACCGCGCTCGACGCCATGCTGGTCACCCTGGCCTGCCTGGTGCCGGCGGCCTCCCACATGCTTGGCCTGCCTCTCTACAAGGCCAACCCCATGCTTGCCCTGTTGCTGGCGGGCGTGCTGCTGGGGCGCGACTGGCGCAACGCGCTGCTTCTCGCCGTGGCCATGCCGTTGGCAAGCGGGCTGCTGGTGGGAATGCCTGCCGGACCGAAGATGATATGCATGATGGCCGAGCTGGCCACCGTGGCAGGCCTGTTCACCCTGGCCTCGCGCAGGCTGAAAGCCCTGCCCGCCGTGCTGCTGGCCATTGCCGCAGGCAAGGCGGTCTACTATGCCCTCAAGGCACTGCTGCTGGCGCCCGCCATGCTCGTGGGCACCGACTGGAAACTGCAACTGCTGGCCGCGCTGCTTTGGGGCGGCCTGTTCGCCCTGCTTTTCGCCAAGCGTAAATGAAGAACATAGCGGTAGTGCTGGCTGGCGGCACAGGCCGACGCATGGGCACCGATGTGCCCAAGCAGTTCCTGCCCCTGTCCGGACGCACCGTTGTGGAGCACTCTGTCGACCTCTTTTGCGCCCACCCCGCCATCGACGGGGTGGGCGTTGTCGTTCACCGCGACCATCTCGGCCTAATGCGCTCGCTTGTCGGGCATCACGGCGGCGGCAAGCTGCTTGGAGTGGTTGAGGGCGGGGCAGAACGCTGCCACTCGTCGCTGGCCGCCATCGAGGCCTTCGGCGGCGGGGACTGCAACTTGCTGCTGCACGACGCGGCACGCCCCCTGCTCGACGCGGCAACCATCAGTCGCGTGGCCGACGCCCTGCGCCTGCATGAGGCCGTGGCCGTGGCCACCCCCTCTGTCGACACCATCCTCGTGGTCGAGGACGGACGCATAACCGGCGTGCCCCCGCGCGCCTCGATGTGGTGCGCGCAGACGCCGCAGGCCTTCCGCGCCGCCCTGCTGCGCGAGGCCTACCGCCTCGCCATGGCCGACCCCTCCTTCGCCGCCACCGACGACTGCGGCGTGGTGATGCGCTACATGCCCCACGTGCCGATACACATCGTGCAGGGATCGCCGCGCAACTTCAAAATAACCAATCCCGGCGACCTTCGGCGCGCCGAACTGGAAACAGACAACAACCAATGACCAAACCGATACTCATCGCCGGCCCGTGCGTGATAGAGGACGCCAGCCTGCTCGACACCGTTGCCACCGAACTGGCAAGGCTCAACCGCAAGCACGGTGTAGACATCATCTTCAAGGCATCATTCGACAAGGCCAACCGCACCTCGCTGCACTCCTTCCGGGGACCGGGGCTGGAGCGGGGGCTGCGTATGCTGGCCGAGGTCAAGGCAAAGCACGGCCTGCGCATCACCACCGACATACACGAGGCCGCACAGGCCGCGCCCGCCGCCGAGGTGGCCGACATACTGCAGATACCCGCATTCCTCTGCCGGCAGACCGACCTCCTCGTGGCGGCCGCGCGCACAGGCCGCATAGTGAACATCAAGAAAGCGCAGTTCCTCGGCGCGGCCGACATGCGCTACCCCGTGGAGAAGGTGCGCCAAAGCGGCGGCGGCGAGGTGTGGCTCACCGAGCGCGGCAACTCCTTTGGCTACAACAACCTCGTGGTCGACTTCCGCAACGTCACCGACATGCTTCCGCTGGCCGACGCCGTGGTGATGGACTGTACACACAGCGTGCAGCGTCCCGGATCGGCAGGCGCGGCCACCGGCGGCGACCGCCGCTTCGTGCCATCAATGGCCCTGGCGGCGAAAGCCTTCGGCGCCACAGGCTACTTTTTCGAGGTGCACCCCGATCCCGACCGCGCCCTGAGCGACGGCCCCAACATGCTGCGCCTCGACGACCTTGACAACCTAATAGGAAAACTCACCCATGACTGACAACCTTATCGAAACCGGCCGCCGCTGCCTGCGCGACGAGGCCGAGGCCATCCTCGCCCTGGCGTCGCGGCTCGACGACGACTTCACCAAAGCCGTCGAGCTGATCTACAACTGCAGCGGCAAGTTCGTCGTGACCGGCGTCGGCAAAAGCGGCCACATCGGCAGCAAGATAGCCGCCACCCTGGCCTCGACCGGCACCCCCTCTTTCTTCGTCAACCCACTCGACGCCTACCACGGCGACCTCGGCATGATACAGCGCGGCGACGTGGTGCTGGCCATCTCCTACAGCGGCATGACCGACGAGCTGTTGCGCTTCATGCCATTGCTGCAACGGCGCGGCATACCCATCATCGGCATGAGCAGCAACAGCCGCTCGCCACTGGCGCGCCTCTCGGTGTGCCACCTCAACATCGCCGTCGACCACGAGGCCGACCCTCTCGGGCTCGCCCCTACATCGTCGACCACCGCCACCCTCGCCATGGGCGACGCACTGGCCTGCGCCCTCATCAAAAGGCGCAACTTCAAGGCAAGCGACTTCGCGCAGTACCACCCCGGCGGCAGCCTCGGCAAACGGCTGCTGGCCAGAGTCGAGGACTACATGGTCAGCGTCGACCTTCCCTTCGTGACTCCGACCGACCTGGTGAGCGACACCATCATCGTCATCAGCCGCGCCAAGCAGGGCATCGCCATTGTGGTGGAGAAAGGCGCATTGGTGGGCGTGGTGACCGACGGCGACGTGCGCCGCGCCATGCAGAACTTCAAGCATCGCTTCTTCTCGCTCACCGTTGGCGAGGTCATGAGTTGCCACCCCAAGACCATCCGCCGCTCCGAGAGCCTCTCGCGGGCTTCGGAGCTGATGCGCCTCAACAGCATTCACACCCTGGTGGTGCTCGACGACGAGGGTATGCCCTGCGGGCTAATCGACTCGTTTGCCTGCCTCTGACCAGGCGCCCCACCCCACCCCGAAGCCGCCACGCGAACACCGCGCGGCGGCTTTTTCTACACCCCGCAAGCAACGCCTCTATTTTTACACAAACAATTATAAATCAGCACTATACCCTCAAAAGTAGAACAATAGTACCTAAATAGCTAAAAATCAACACAAAAGATAGACCAACTCCTACTCAACTCCTACTCATCGCCTACCCAACTCCTAATCATGTCCTATAACTGTAGGAGATGGTTAGGTGAAGAGTAGTGTTTGAGCAGTATTTCATACGGTCTTGCCCCTGGCCTGCAGGTGCGCGCGGGGGTGCCACGGGCACAAAAAAACGCGCAAGGGTGGTTGCCCTTGCGCGCCGGCAGGCTTGTGGCTGGCGTCAAACCTCGACAATCTTCTTCTCGAAGCCCTCGATGGTCAGCTCCTCGGGGCTGACGAAAAGCAGGTTGTCGCCATGCTGGAAGACCGTGCCCTTGGGCGGGTTGACTATCTTTTCGCCGCCGCGCTCTATGGCTATCACCATCACGTTGTGGCGCGTGGCGAGCATCGAGGTGCCGATGTGCAGGCCGCACAGCGGGCCGCCAGCCTCGACGTGGTAGCGGTACATGTGCATCTCGTGGTCGGAGTGGTCGTGCACCAGCATGTCGGCCTCGTGCTCGATGTCGCCCCTGATGGCGGCTACCTGGTCGTCGGTGCCGATGACGGTGAGCACGTCGGCGGGCATCATGATGGTGTCTTTCGGCGGCAGGTCGAAGATGCGCTCGCCGCGCTCTATGGTCACCACGTTGGCGCCGTAGCGCTCGCGGATGGAGGCTTGCTGCAGGGTCAGCCCGGCCAGGGGCGAGCTGGGGGTCATGCGCAGCCGCTCCATGGCAAACTCGTTCTCCAGGCCGGTGGGTATGTGGAACGAGGCCTGCGCGGCACGGCTGTTGAAGTTCTTGGAGAAGCGCTCCTCAATCTGCGCGTAGAAGCCGTCGGCGCGGCGCGAGAAGAGCACCACGGCCATCACGATGACGGCGATGACCATCAGGAAGCCCACGGCCACGTCGACGTAGCCCGCCACCACCGTGCCCACGAAGAAGATTGCCACAAAGTAGCGCAGCACGAGCACCGGTATCACCACAGCCTGCGAGAAGCGGTAGGTGTCGAACATCTCCTTGATGGTGCGGCGGTTAACATTCTTCACCGTCACGGCCCACAGGAAGGGCGACATGACGCCCAGCGTGGCCAGCAGCCCCAGCAGGCGCACCCAGATGGAGGGCACGTGCAGGTTGCCCAGCACCCGGTCGAGGAACGGCCGCAGCACCCCTATGCTGAGGAGCGAGATGGCGGCAAGGATGGCTCCGTAGAGCAGTATGTTGGTCAGCTGGCGGCGCAGGAAGGTCTGTATGGCAGAGTGCGCCAGCTCGCTGCCTCGCGAGTTCGCGCTGTAGCTGTCGAGCCGCCGCATAACCTTGGCGGGCACGTGAGGCTCAAGCCAGTTGTAGAACGGCACCGCGCCCTTGATCATGTAGGGTGTGACGAATGTGGTGAGTATCGACACCGACACGATGATGGGGTAAAGGTTCTCGTCTATCACCCCGAAGCTCAAGCCCAGCCCGGCAATGATGAACGAGAACTCGCCTATCTGGCAGAAGCAGAAGCCACTCTGCACAGCAGTCTTCAGCGGCCGGCCGCTGAGGAGCACGCCGGTAGTGGCGGCGAGGGACTTGAAAATGATGATGGAGAGGGCGATGATGAGTATCTGCAGCCAGTAGTGCACAAGCACCTCGGGCTTGATGAGCATACCGACCGACACGAAGAACACAGCGCCGAAGAGGTTCTTGAGCGGGGTGATGAGGCGGTGTATCACGTCGGCCTCGATGGTCTCGGCCAGTATCGCCCCCATCACAAACGCACCCAGGGCGGTGCTGAATCCGGCGCGCGCCGCCAGCACCACCATGGCGAAGCACAGTCCGACGGCCACCAGCAGAAGGGTCTCCTCGGTCATGTAGCGCCTCATCCAGCGCAGGAAAGTGGGTATAAGGTAGATTCCGAAGACGAACCACACAATCAGGAAGAACACAAGCTTGACCATGCTCATGGCCAGCTCGCCGCCGTTGAAGGCGCGGCTCACGCTGATGGTGCTCAACACCACGAGCAGCAGCACCGCCACGAGATCCTCGACCACAAGCACCGCCGTCACCGTCGAGGTGAACTTCTGCTGCTTGAGCTTCAGGTCGTCGAAGCTTTTAATGATGATGGCCGTCGACGAGATGCTCAACATGCAGCCCAGGAAGATGCAGTCCATGTCCTTGAAGCCCAGCAGATGCCCCACGGTGTTGCCTATCAAGAACATAATGGCCAGCTCGGTCAGTGCCGTTATCGCCCCTGTGCCGCCCACCTTCTTCAGCTTCTTGATGCTGAATTCCAAGCCCAGCGCAAACATGAGGAAGACGATGCCGATGTCGCTCCACACGTGGACATTGGTCGGGTCGCGCACGGCGGGGAACCAGTCGAAGTAAGGGCCTATGAAAAAACCCGCCAGTATGTATCCCAGCACCAGCGGTTGCTTCAGCCATTTGAAGACAACGGTAATCACTCCGGCGGTGACCAGTATCACCGCCAAATCCATAAACAGCTCGGGCAATTTCTCCATGAACGGTAGTATCTGAAGTTTGCAAAATTAGTAAAAAAAGTCGTTGTGAGCAAACACTCCGCCATAACGGCTGATTTCCTGCGCATTGCCACGGCTGCGGCACACAAGCAAAAAGGGCGTGCGCATGTGCGCACGCCCTTTTTATGCAGTCCGGAGGGCTGCGTCTATTTGAGCTGCTTCAGTATCTCGAGGGTCTGGTTCCAGAACATGCCAACGGTCTTTATCTCGATGCGCTCGTCGGGGCTGTGCACTCCCCGAAGCGTGGGGCCGTAGCTGATCATGTCCATCTTGGGGTATTTCTCGCCAATGAGGCCGCACTCCAGGCCAGCATGTATGGCGCGGACCACCGGCTCCTTGCCGTACATGCGGCGATAGACGTCGACACCCACCTTCAGCACACGGCTGTCGGGGTTGGGCGTCCACCCTGGATAGCCGTCGCTGTGGCTCACCCTGGCACCTGCCAGGCGGAAGGTGGCCTCAATCTTCTGCGCGGCTGCCTTCTTGGCACTCTCCACAGAGCTGCGCTGGCTGGTGGCAAAATGGAACACGCCGTCCTTCATCTTCACGCTTGCCAGGTTGGTGCTCGTCTCCACGAAATCGGGTATCTCGCGGCTCATGGCCAGCACGCCGTGGGCACAGGCATAGAGCAGGTTCACAAGGCGCTCCTGGCTTGGCCTGTCAATCACCATGGCCGGCATGGCGAACTCGGCGAGCTCGGTGGCCAAGCCCGGCTCGGTGGAGCGGAACTCGAAGCGCACAGCCTCGCCCATGCGTGCCACCATGGCGCGGAAAGCCAGCTCCTCGCCCTTCGGCACAGCCACCACTGCCTCGGCCTCGCGGGCGATGGCATTGCGGAGGTTGCCGCCCTCGAAACTGGCAATCCTCATGCCGTGGTTGAATGTGCCCTCCCACAACATGCGGTTGATGAGCTTAATCGCGCAGCCACGTCCACGGTTGATGTCGTCGCCACTGTGGCCGCCCTTCAGCCCGAACAGGCGCAGGGAGAAGGCCTTGTAGCCGTCGGCTGCAGGCAGGGGCTCGGTGGTGTAGTCGAGCTCCACGGTGGTGTCGACCCCGCCAGCGCAGCCGATGCAGTATTCACCCTCGTCCTCGTCGTCGAAGTTGAGCAGCACCTCGCTCCGCAGCCAGTCGGTACGAAGTCCCATGGCGCCGGTGAGCCCGGTCTCCTCGTCGACGGTGATCAGAGCCTCCAGAGCCGGATGCTGTATGGTGTCGTCCTCAAGAATGGCCAGTATGGCGGCCACGCCTATGCCATCGTCGGCGCCGAGGGTTGTGCCGTCGGCAGTGAGCCACTCCCCGTCGAGCACCGGCTGGATGGCGTCCGTCATGAAATCGAACTGCTTGTCGGAGTTTTTCTCGCACACCATGTCCATGTGCGCCTGCAGGCACACGCCGGGACTCTGCTCGTAGCCCTCGCTGGCGGGCTTTCTGATAAGGACATTGCCCAAACTGTCGGTATGGGTCTCGATGCCGTGGCTCTTGCCCCACTCCGCAAGGAAAGCCGAGATGCGCTCCTCATGCTTCGACGGACGCGGAATACGCATTATCTCGCCGAACCAGTGCCACACCCTTGCCGGCTGAAGCCCCGCCAGGGGCGACTGAATAGTGCTGTCTTGTGTCATAGATTGTTGCATTTTGATGTTTATGCCCGCATAACGCATCTCGGCCACAGTTTATTGCCCATGGCATCGGCATGGCGGTTGTCAAGCCAAGGCGTAGGAACATGCTGTTTTTATGAATGATGCGAAATAAATTTGGTCATTCACCGAAAAGTGCATATTTTTGCACCGATTCCAACAGTCGGAATCACGAAGCGTTATGCCTCGGCTGCTGATGTGAACGTGAGAAATTCAAATCGAAATGCAGTGGGACGCACAACGGTTTGCGCATTGTTGCGTGGACTTTCCCATTTCTGCATTTCAAAGGTAATTCTCACGACCTACATCAGAGGAAGTGGTGTACAGTGCCACGCTTCGTTTTGTGGTAAAAACAGGCGGTCGTGGCGCTGGCCGAAACCAAAACGAACCAAAGGATGAAATCTAAATGGACAACCCTTGTTCTCATCATGATGGCCTCCATGATGTCTGCCGTTGCACAGCCTCGAATTGCAGTGCTCGACTTCAGCGCGGGAGTGAACGTGAAGCAAAGTGAAATCGACGGCCTCTCTGCCATTTTCAACACCTATTTCGAACCAACAGGCTACATCGTTGTGGAGCGTACGCGAGTGAAGCGCATACTGGACGAACACAAGATTCAAGGCGACACGATAACCGAAGTCGAAATGACCCGATTGGGACGGATACTGAACGTGCCTGTCATCGTGATTGGCGACGTCAACCGTGCCATGGGGCAGTACAACATTGACATCCGCGCCGTGAATGTAGAAACGGGCGCCATCATAGCCAAAGATGGAGCTGAGTGGTCAGAAGGAACCTCCTACCGCGAGACCATGCGTGCCATTGCCGAGCGCATGTCGCGCAAAATACCGCTGGTGGAGTTCTACCGCGAGCCTGAACCCATCCCCGAACCAGAAAAGCCCCAAAAAGTAAATCCTCTTTATCGTCCAACTGGTGACTACCTGCGGTTTAGTGCCGGCGCCCCGGACATAATGGTTTCCATTGCCTATAACCGCCAAATAACCTCAAGTTTTCTGGTTGGCGCAGGTTTGGGGTTTGGTGCATCGGTAGTAAGATGTTATGATGAGAACGGGGAATTTGTAGATTATAGAGGGTTCTGGCAGCCTGCCATGCCAATCTATGCAGAGATAGAATATCGAACTCCATTATACAAATGGTCACTATTTGCAAATGCCAAAATAGGACTTCTTGCATTTGCACCCGCTGACGAGGATGTTTTTCATTATGATTACGGTGAGGATGATTATGTTTTCTTTTGGACTGAAACATATAGTCACTTTTTTGCAAACATAGCTCTTGGTATTGGCTACAAGAACTTTAATTTCGGATTGGGGGCATCGACCAATGGTTTATTCTATGGATTTTTCTCATACAGTCTTGCTATCTCTAAACTATACACCGCTTTATACTGAAACATCCACTCTCATTGCATAAAAAGGCAATGGGCGACAACCATCTATCTTTTACAGATAAGGCTGTCGCCCAATTTATCTCACTTTTCCTATCCGAAACAGGCCACCACTGCCTAAATAAGTATTATTCTAATGAACAACATATCGGACAGGATAGGGAAATAACTATCTCTCTTCGTAGTGTCCGTACCAATACGACGACTTCGGCGTCGTGTATTTCGTAAGCAAGGCGCTGCGTCTGCAAAGAGTTCATTTTATTCGGCTCCGAAATCATTCCTTCCTCCATCAATAAAACACAAGGCCTACCCTTTTTGCCACGCCGCGTCATGAAAATGTGCACAAAAAAGTCGTGTAACTGTCACCATGTGGACATGGTGACAGTTACACGACAAGTTGCACAACAGGCGCCCTGCTTTTAGCGCAAGAACGCCTCGTAGTAGTCGAACATCTTCTTGTAGAGGTGCAGGCGCTCGCGGCCCATCACGTTGTGCTCGTGGTGGGGATATGCGAAGTAGTCGACCTGCTTTAGGTTGTTGATGCAACGCTCGATGAACTCGGTGCTGTGCTGGGGGACAACGGTGTTGTCCTCGGCGCCCTGTATGACCAGCAGGCGACCCTCGAGGTTTTTGGCCTTGCCAAGCAACGAGACGGCCTCGTAGCCCGCGGGGTTCTCCTGCGGAGTGTCCATATAGCGCTCGCCGTACATTATCTCGTACCACTTCCAGTCGATGACCGGGCCACCGGCGCAGCCCACCTTGAACACCTCTGGGTGCGCCAGTTTCATGGTGATGGTCATGAAGCCGCCGAAGCTCCAGCCCTCAACCCCCATGCGCTCGCTGTCTACGTAGGGCAGGTTCTTAAGGAACTTCACACCCTCCATCTGGTCGGCCATCTCCACCTCGCCGAGGTGGCGGTGGGTGCAACTCTCAAACTCGAAGCCACGGTTGTCGGTGCCACGGTTGTCGAGGGTGAACACCACATAGCCCTGCTGCGCCAGGAAGGTGAAGTAGAGGTTGCCACCGGCCAGCCACGAATCGGTGACCAGCTGCGAGTGAGGGCCTCCGTAGACGTAGACGAGTGTGGGGTACTTCTCGCCGGGCTTCATGTCAGGCGGCGTCATGAGGCGGTAGTAGAGGTCAGTCTTGCCGTCGGCTGCCTTTATCGTGCCCAGCTTCACACCCGGCATGGCATAGTCCTTGAGCGGGTTCTCCGCCCTGTAGAGCTCCTGCCCCACCCTGACGGCGTTGCCTTTCTTGTTGTATTTTACGGTGTAGTAGGAGGCTGTGGCAGGCACCGTCACCGACGAGTAGACGTCGACCACCCTGTCGCCGTTCTCGCTGACAGCCACGCTGTGGGTGCCGCCAACGCCGCCCGTGACGCACCACATCTCGCCCGACTTGAGGTTCACCCTCCAGGCGTCGCGCCCAGCCAGGTTGTCCTTGTTGGCATAGACGAAAATGTTCTCACCCTTCTTGTCGAACTGGATGAAGCCCTCGACCTCGTATTCACCCTTGGTGACTTGCCTCACCAGCGAGCCGTCCTTGTTGTAGAGGTAGAGGTGCTTGTAGCCGTCGCGCATCGAAAACCAGAGGAACTGGTCGCCCTTGGGGGTGAAGACCATGGGTTCGCAGGGCTCCACGTAGCGCGGATTCTCTTCCTCGAAGAGCACCTTCTCAAGCAGGCCGGTGGATGCCGAATACTGCTCCATCCACATGTGGTTCTGCTCGCGGTTCACCTTGGCGATGTAGATGCTCTGCCCGTCGGGGCTCCAGGCGATGTTGGTGAGGTACATCTCGCGCTCGTGCACCGTGGTGTCGCGGCGGGTCTTGAGGTAGACGGTACGCTGCGAGGCGCAGTCGTAAACACCCACCTCCACCTCGTGGCTCTTCATTCCGGCCATGGGGTACTTGATGGGCATCGGCTCGGCCTCGCGCGCCTTGGTGTTCACCAGCGGGTAGTCGCCCACCATGCTCTGGTCCATGCGGTAGAAAGCCAGGCGGCTGTCGTCGGGCGACCAGAAGAGGCCGCCGTTGATGCCGAACTCGTTGCGGTGCACGCTCTCGCCCACCACTATGTTGTAGCCGTCGCCGGCAGCCACCATGCGGCCGTCGACGTAGAGGCTGCCGTCCCTCTTCTCCACGCGCTCGTTGGCTCTGGGCTGCGTGCCCACGCCCATCATGCGGCTCACCTCCTCCTGCGTGACGGACACCTCCTTCTTGCCGTCGAAGAGGCGCAGGCCGTCGACGGTGTGGTACACCACCTTGCCCGAGCCGGGCACAAACTGGAAGCCCCACATGGCGCGCTGGGGGTAGAGTTCGCGGGACATCAGCTGGTCCCACTGCAGCAGTTTGCCCTGCGCCGTGGCGAAAGCCGCCGAGGCCAGCGCCAGCGCAATGAGTACAAGTTTCTTCATGTCGTCAGTGTATGTGTTTGCTTTTTTGCCACCATCAACGCGCCCCCGCCGCTTTTATTGTGCCGAGGCCGAAAAGCGCGGAGGGCTCCGCCCGTGGGGAGCCCTCCGCAAGGGTTGCGCGCGGCCTGCGGCTTATTTCTGGAACAGGCGCTGCCAGTTCTTGTACTCACGCTCGCGCCATGCGCCGTTGTGGTAGGCATAGCTCACTATGGCGGGGATGACGGTGGTGCCCTCGGCGTAGACCATCTGCTGCAGCTCCTCGCTCACCTTGCCCCAGCTGCCGGCCTCGAGCAGGGTGCTGCTCGAGCAGGCGCCGTCGCGCACGTCGGCCACGGTGATCTGGATGGCATACTTGTGCATCGGCACCTCCTTGCCAAGGATCTCGGCGCAGACCACAGTGTCTTGCGCGAAGTTCTTCGGCGTGCCGCCGCCCACCATGAAGAGGCCGCTCTCGGGGGCGTTCATCTTGATCTCGGTGAGCTCCAGGAAGTCGGCCACAGAGTCGATGCTCACGTAGGGCTTGCCCTCGTGGCGGCGGAGCCACTGGTGCTTGCCTATGCCGAAGCCAGCGCTGCTGTCACTGAAGGCGGGGCAGAAGATGGGCACGCCGCACTCGTAGCAGGTCTGAATGAGGCTGTCCTTCTTCACGCCGTGGCCGGAGGCCAGCCACTTGCCCACCTCGTAGAGGAACTCGCGGCTGCTGTAGGGGCGAGGCTCGAGGCTGTCGGCCACGTCGCACGTGGCCTGGTCGCAGGCCTGCAGCTCCTCCTCGTCGATGAAGGTGTCGTAGATGCGGTCAATGTAGAGCTCGCGCAGCTTGGTGTCGGGGATGACGTTCTCCTTCGTGCCGATATAGTGCTTGAAGCCCAGGGCCTCGAAGAGGTCCATGTCGATGATGCTCGCGCCGGTGCTCACCACGGCGTCGACCATCTTGTTGCGCACCATGTCGACGTACACCTGCATACACCCGGCGGCGCTGGTCGAGCCCGCAATGGTGAGGATGTTGGTGCAGTCCTTCTCGGCCAGCATCTGGCAGAGGATGTCAGCGGCGCGCGCGGTGTCGCGGCTGGTGAACGACATGCGGCGCATGGCGTCAATCAGCTCGGTCGAGTCGTACTTCTTGATGTCGATGTGTTCAACTGTCTCTTTCAGGAGGTCTTTTTTCTCCATTTTCCGGTTGTTTTAGGGGTTTGTACTACATTGTGTGTTTTCAGCGGGCACGCACGTGGGAGACTCCCTGCCTGAAAAATAAAAACTGCACTGCTAACGCCACGCGGCAGTTTTTATTGCGCCGCGCGGCAACAAAAATTCGCCTTGGACAGATACCCTCCGGGCAACGGCCTGGCCGGAGGGGCGGCGCGCCCCGGCTCCGCAGCGCGGCAGGACTGCCTGTTCTCCGATTGATGTCCGATTGTTCTTCGATTGTTCTCCGATACTAAATCGAAGAACAATCGAAGAACAATCGGAGAACAATCGAAGAACAGACGGTGTTGACACGGACTTGATACCCTTGCAGGCTGGTTTTCAAAGCAATACAAAGATTGTCAATCGTAACCATTTGTGAAACAATACCTTCATGCACACCTGTCGGAACCAGGCCGCCAAAAAATGTGCCCTGCGGCACAATATGGCACAAGGTGGCGCGTTTCTTCTCGCAGGACTGGAATCGATGCCCCAATGCTATTCAACTCACTGAAATTCGCGCTCTTCCTGCCTGTGGTATTTGCGGTGTACTGGCTGCTGCGCGGCTCGCTGCGCTGGCAGAACCTTTTCGTCGTGGCCGCCAGCTACTTCTTCTATGCCTGCTGGGACGCCCGCTTCCTGTGCCTGATAGCGGGCGTGTCGGCGATGGCCTGGGCGTCGGGGCTGCTGCTCGGCTCCACGCGGAGGCAGGCGGCGAGGCGGGCGGTGCTGTGGGCCAACGTGGCGCTGAACCTGGGCGTGCTGGCGCTGTTCAAATACCACGACTTCTTCGCGGCCGAGCTTGCCCGGCTGCTGGGGCTGCCGCCGGAGCGGTGGGTGCTGGGGCTGGTGCTGCCGGTGGGCATATCGTTCTACACCTTCCAGGCGCTGAGCTACACGGTCGACGTGTACCGGCGCACGGTGCAGCCCACGCGCGACGCGGCGGCTTTCTTTGCCTACGTGAGCTTCTTCCCGCAGCTGGTGGCAGGCCCCATCGAGAGGGCCGACTCGCTGCTGCCGCAGTTCCTCAAGCCGCGCTCGTTCAACCGCGAGGCCGCCGTGCAGGGCTTGAGGCTGATGCTGTGGGGCATGTTCAAGAAGGTGGTGGTGGCCGACAGGTGCGCCCTCTACGTCGACGCGGTCTTCGCCGACCCCTCGCGCTTCGGCGGCGGCACGCTGGCGGCGGCGGCGGTGCTCTTCGCCATACAGATTTACGCCGACTTCTCGGGCTACAGCGACCTGGCCATAGGCTGCGCGCGCCTGTTCGGCATCGGCCTGCGGCGCAACTTCGCCACGCCCTATTTCGCCACAGGCATGGCCGACTTCTGGCGGCGGTGGCACATGAGCCTCACGTCGTGGCTGCGCGACTACGTGTACCTGCCGCTCGGCGGCAGCCGCCGGGGGCGCTGGCGCACGGTGGCCAACACCTTCGTGGTCTTCCTGCTGAGCGGACTGTGGCACGGCGCTGGGTGGACCTTCGTGCTGTGGGGACTCTACCACGCAGTGCTCTTCACGCCAGGCCTGCTGACAGGCAGGCGTCAGCGGCGCGAGGCCTCGGCGCGCACCCTGCCGCTCTGCGTGCTGACCTTCCTGCTGGCCACGGCGGGATGGGTGATCTTTCGGTCGCCCTCGACAGGCTTCGCGCTGCACTACTTCGCCGGGCTGGCGCACGGCGGCGAGTGGCTTGCCACGGGCTGGCACGCGCCGCTGGCGGCGGCGGCGATGATGGCCGTGGAGTGGGCAGGAAGGCACCGTGCCGACGGGCTGCCCGCACTGCCGCGCAGCCGTGCCGCCAGGTGGGCGCTGTACTGCCTGCTGCTGTTCATCATACTGACAATGCAACCCACGGGCGAGATGCCCTTCATATACTTCCAGTTTTGAGAAAGTTCGTGATCCATACAGCGCTCTTCCTCGCCGTGGCGGCCGCGGCGGTCACCCTCCTCACGTGGCTGCTGGGCGGCACGGGGCTGCTGGCCAACGTGACCTACCGCCTGGGGCACCAGGACTTCACCTACAGCCGCTCGCACGAGGCCGACACTGCGGGGCCGGTCGACGTGCTGTTCGCAGGCTCGTCGCACTGCTACCGCTCGTTCGACCCGAGGATCTTCGCCGCCGAGGGGCTGCGCTGCTTCAACCTGGGCTCGTCGAACCAGACACCGCAGCAGACCGAGGCGCTGCTGCACCGCTACCTGCGGCGCCTCGAGCCGAGGCTGGTGGTGATAGAGGTGCACCCCGACATAATAGAATACGACGGCGTGGAGGCCACGCTGGGCTGGCTCTGCAACGCGCCGCCGTCGGCGCACAACCTGCCGCTGCTGCTGCGCCAGCCCAACGCGAGAACTTTCTGCACCGCCATCTACGCCACACTGCACAACGCCACCTCAGCCGAATACCGCAACTACAGCGACCCGCCGGAGGATGTGCACGGCAACCGCTACGTGGCGGGCGGATACGTGGAGCGCGACACCGAGCGATGGCAGCCGCAGACCTTCGCCAGCGACACCATCAGGCCGCTGCCCATGCAGCTGAGAGCGCTGCGGCGCACGGTGGGCTACCTGCGGCGCAAGGGGGTGGACTACATGCTGGTGACAACGCCCGACACTCGCGCCCTCACCGAAAGCCTCACCAACCTGGCCGCGTTCGACAGCCTCATGGCCACCTTCGGCCCCCACCACAGGCTGGACGGCGACTGCCTGGACGACACGCTGCACTTCTACGACGAGGGGCACCTGAACCAGGAGGGAGTGGCCATCATAGACAAACAAATGACCGCATTGATAAATGAACATCTTGGGACTGATGTCGGGGACGTCGCTCGACGGCGTCGACCTGGCGCTGTGCAGCATTGACGACAACGGCTGGCAGATAGTCGACGCCACGACAGTGGAATACAGCCGGCAATGGCGCGGACGGCTGGCCAAAGCCGCCGGCATGAGCGCGCTTGACTACGCGCTGACGCACGTGGAGCTGGGGCACCTCTACGGCCGCATGGTGAGAGACTTCCTGGGAGGCAGGGAATGCCGCGCCGTGGCCTCGCACGGGCACACTGTCTTCCACCTGCCGCAGCGCGGGCTCACCACACAGATAGGCGACCCCGACGCCATTGCCGCCGAGTGCGGGCTGCAGGTGGTGAGCGGATTCCGCACGCTCGACGTGGCCCTGGGCGGGCAGGGAGCCCCGCTGGTGCCCATAGGCGACGCCCTGTTCTTCGGCCAATACGACGCCTGCCTGAACCTTGGCGGCATAGCAAACATCAGCCACGGCAGGCAGACCCGCACGGCCTACGACATCTGCCCATGCAACATGGCGCTCAACATGCTGGCTTCAAGAATGGGACAAGACTGCGACCGCGACGGCGCCACAGCCCGCCGGGGCAGCGTTGACCCCGCCCTGCTGGCCGCGCTGGAAGGGCTGGAATACTACCGCCAGCCTGCCCCGAAGACGCTGGGGCGAGAATGGTTCGAGTCAGAATTCGCGCCGCTGCTGGCCAGCCACCCCATGACCGAGGCCGACGCGCTGCGCACGGTGGTGGAGCACATAGCAAGGCGCACAGCCCACGCGGCGCACGAAGCCGGAGCGTCATCGATGCTGGCCACCGGCGGGGGCGCGCACAACACCTTACTCGTGGAGCGCATAGCAGCGCTGGCCGAGGGGGTGGCGCTGACGGTGCCCGACAGGCTTACGGTTGACTACAAGGAGGCGCTGGTCTTTGCCCTGCTGGGCTACATGAGGCTGAACGGCCGCGTGAACACACTGCGCAGCGTGACCGGCGCAAGGGCAGACAGCGTTGGAGGGTCGGTCAGCGGCTTCTTTGGCAAAAGCCACTACGCACATTAGCAACACTTTGCGAACACGCCCCGCCTACAGGCGGCGCCAATCAAGGCAAAAAGAGAAGCGCAACACGGCAGACCCCCATGCGGCGACGATGCGGCGCAGAGCCAGGCACAATAAATAATGCGCTATCAAACAACGCCTTGTGCACTTTTTTGAAAAAATATTTGGCCGTGTGTGGAAAAAGTAGTATCTTTGCACTCGCTTTTCAAGCCCGCAGAGGGCAAGGCGCGGCGGGATAGCTCAGCTGGTTAGAGCGCTGGATTCATAACCCGGAGGTCATCAGTTCAAGTCTGATTCCCGCTACAAAAAGTAGCCGAAAGGAACACTCGATGGGGTGTTCCTTTCGGTTTATGCCAGTTACCTCACCTTGACGCATTCGTCGCGGCCGCGCAAGTAGACACGCCAGTCGCTGCCCGTCTCGTGCGAGAAAGAGCCGCAGCCGTCGGCCTTGGCCTTTCGGCGGTTGGCATGACGGCGCTGCATCTGAGCGACAGAGCGGTACTGATAGTGCTCCACACCGATGCGCTCCTTTGCCACCAGCCCCCAAGGATGAGGGTAGCGCCAGCGTGCCAGCCAAACCAGCAGCGGCGAATGGCGCATGAAACGGCGCTCGGCGCGCTTCTGCGGCAAAGCGTAGCGAAGGCGGATGCGGTCGGTGGCGAAATCGCCGGTCACCAGCCCCTCGGCCAAATCCTCGTGCGTAATCACGTAGTCGGTGCTCTGCTTCTTCACCGTGCGGCACCACCACGGCACACGGCGCAAGAAAGAGCGGACGTCGCCAGGGTAGAACTCGTCGGCATCGAGCCTGACGCACCACCAGTCGCCCAGCCGCATCTCGTGGCGGAACGCCCGGAAAGCCTTTGCCCGCAGACCAATGTGGAACGGCCCCTCAAAACGCATGAAGAGCACCAGCCGCGGCTCGGCCGCAGCCATGGCCTGCAAGGCCTCCCACGTGCCGTCGGTGCTGCCGTTGTCGACCACAATCACCTTGTCGCTCCAGCGAAGCGCGTCGGCAACGGAGAGAGGCACCACGTCGGCCTCATCCTTCACAACGAGCAGACTGTAGACCTTCATATCCTGTCGCGGCGTTGAAAGATCTTTTGAATGTAGTAGCGCAACGGCGAAGTGTACTTCATCCTCTTCCATGGCCGCGATGAGTGAGGGCGATGCAGCACCGCATTGTCGAGCTGCAGCAGGTTGGTGAAACCCAGTTGCCTGGACCGATGCGAGATGGCGACATCAAACCACTGCTTAGAAGGGTCGAGCTGGCTGAAATCAAACGCCCGCAGCAACTCATTGCTGAGTAGCGTGCAGCAGAAGCTCAACCGGCGCGTGGTGGCCACGGTGCCGCCGCTCATGCGTGACGCATAAAGGTATGGGAAGTTGACGCTCCCAGTCTCGTCGACGGTGACGGCCGCCACCATGCCCACTCCTGGCCTCACTGCACTGGCCATGAGGCCAAGCGTGCCGGGTGACACTGTGACGTCGCTTTCCACGATGACCAAATGAGCGCCGTCGGACAAAGCGCGGCGCTGGGCATCGATAAGCGTCAGGCGGTAATTGGGCGAAGGGTGGTCGGTGTGGTCGGCCCAGTTGTGGAGCTCGAAACCGCGCCCGGCGGCCATGTCCGCAAGCATGGCGGTGTTCTCCTGTGTGCTGAAGTCGTTGTAAACAGTGAGGTCGATGCCGGGAGATGACAGCAAGGCCTCGATGGCCTCGACGGTGGTAACTGGCGAATCCTTAACCGGCATTATCACATGAAGAGGGGGCATAGATAGTCAGAATTGGTGGCCAATATTGATGAAGAAGTTGAGGCTGCGGGTGCGGCTGGAGTAGCCCATGCGCACACCAAGCGGGCCGAAAAAGGTGTTGTAGCTGTAGCCTCCCTGCAGACCGAAGATTGAGGAAGGAGAGTTGACAAGGTCGGCTGTCGCATCGGCACCCACAGCCGCAACACCACGAAGCAGCACATAGTGGCTGCCAACCAGATGGCACTGCAACTGCAGCTGCGCGGCCAGAAAATAATTGCCGACAAGCTCCACCTGACCCACCCCAGCCATGGGCAGCTGCTGGTCTACCCTGTGGCCGATCCATTCGCCCCCGACAACATTGCGGTAGACAAGGGGGACGTCGGCAGAAAGCACAGCCCTGCCATAGACCATCGGCTGCAGTGTCCAATGTTCTCCGAATGGCAGGTTGACTCGCCAATGCATGGACACGTCGTTCAAGCCCACGCCGAAAAGGTTGGCGGCATGGTAGCTGTAGGCTGCGTGGAAGCGTGTTCCGCGAGTGGGGAAATACCAGTTGTCCTCAGTGTTGAGGTCGGAGGCGGCATAGAGTGTAAGGTACTGCCCATCCGAGGGCGGCTGTATTGTGCCGCCGGAAGCAAGCAGATGGCCGAAGAAGTCGAAATAGTCCCACCTAACCCCCACGCGGAGGTCGTAACGACGCAGATGCAGGTCAAGAGGAGTGAGGTCGACGGTATGGGTACGGTAACGCACATTGTAGGCCCGTGTGCCGGAAGAATAAATGTCGAGGTCGTTGTTGACATAGGTGTAGGCCAGTGTGGGATTGAGGCCACGCACCCTGGTCAATGACGACAGGGCGGCACGCGCCATCACCTTGTTGCCCAGCCTCACAGTGGCTTGCAGGCAAGACGGCAGCCTTGTGCCAAGCGGCAACTTGCCGTCGAGCGTCAACGCGCCATGTTCCTCGGTGTCGAAGCGAAATCCAACGCTCAGCACCGGCACTTTGGGAAACTGGTTGACCATAGCAGCTTCCGGCTCCTGCCGCAGAGGTTGCACCGAAGCCCTGCGCGTTGTCACACTGTCGAGGCCAACCTTGCGACGCAAGTAGAGCAATTCGTCCCAATGAGCCATGGCGGCCTCCATGCCACGATGTATGAGCGAGTCGGTGGAAGCGGCAGAATAGCTTGCCGACGAGAAGCCCTGCACATCAACACGTATGAAAACATCGGATATGGCCACATTCTCATCAAACTTGTTCCTGCAATTGATATTCACTATCTGGTTCAGCACCGACGCGGCATCGGTAATTTGGTCGGCTGTTATCGACGGAGCCTGTACGCTGACGCCGATGATGATGTCTGCTCCCATGGCCTTGGCCAAGTCGGCAGGATAGTTGTTCTTCAGCCCCCCGTCCACCAGCACACTGTCACCCAGACGCACCGGTGTGAACGCCCCCGGTATGGCCATGGAAGCACGCATGGCCTGCACCAACACGCCATGACGGAAGTCGACCTCGGTGTTAGTCACAATGTCGGTGGCTACACAGGCATAGCGTATCGGAAGGCTGTCGAAGTCTATCGTGCCGCTGTATTCGTGGCACAACGAGTTGAATAGTCGCATCAGGTTGCGTCCGCGTATGGCGCCGCCACGCTGCGCGCGCTCCGTGTCAATACCTCTGATCAAAGCATAGGTGTTCTGCTCCTGCCGTTGCTGCAATGTCAGCGAGCCCGGGTCAGGGCGGTCAGTGAACAGCGCCAGCCAGTCCTGCGACAGCACCAGCGAGTCAAGTTGGTCGGTGGTGTAGCCTATGCTGTACAGAGCGCCAATGAGGCTGCCCATACTGGTGCCTGTCATTATATCTATGGGCAAGCCTGCCTGCTCTATTGCGCGCAGCGCGCCAATATGCGCCACGCCCTTTGCGCCGCCGCCACTCAACACCACCGCCACGGTCGGGCGGTCGGCAGGCTGAGCTGACACAATGACAAAAGCAAACACCAACAGCAGTATGGCAGACAATCTCTTCACTCCGCACGCGTATATATGTCACTCTTTATCTTGACTCCCTGCAGCACTCCGCGCAACACAAGGTAGACCATGAAAGCAAGCCAAAGCGTGTTGTTCCACATCCTTGCGTCGAGTGCCCCCTGCCACGCAAGTACTGCCTTCAAACCGAAGTACACCGCAAAGAAAGCGGCCGTGGCAACAAACATGGAGTTGCGCATGGTACGCGAGGCCGTGGCTCCCACAAAGACGCCGTCGAGCAAGAAAGCGGCAAAACCACAGGCAGGAATGGCCAGCACCCAGCCAATATAGCTGCCTGCCGACTCCACAAGGCCTGCGTCAGAGGTGAAGACACGCAGAAACTGTGTGCTGAAAAGCGCATAGAGCAAGGTGAAAGCCGCAGTCAACGCCAGCCCCCACACCAGCAGCAGCCTCACCGACTTGCGCAGGCTCGACTCGTCGCGGGCACCTATGTAACGCCCCACGAGACTCTCGCCCGCATAAGCAAAACCATCCATGATGTAGCTGAAAAGGGTGAAGAACTGGAGCAGCAGCGCGTCGACCTCAAGTTCCAAGTCGCCAATACGTCCGCTGGCGGCGGTGATGAACGTAAACACCGTTGCCAGGCACACTGTGCGCAGAAAGATGTCGCCGTTGACCTTGAAGAACAGTCGCATCTCGCTCCACCGCAACGACCGCCTCACAAAATCCATGTCGACGCGCATTGCCGACAAGTGCGGGTCGATGCGCATTCGGCGGCGAAGGGAGAGCACACCCAATAGAAGACCGCTATACTGAGCCACCACCGTGCCCAAGGCCACACCGGCAATGTCCCACCGCAGCACAAGTACAAACAGCAGCGAGCACGCAATGTTGACACAGTTGAGGGCGATGGCAATCCACATCGGAGTGCGCGAATCCTGCATACCGATAAACCACCCCTTTATGGCATACAGCCCCAGGGTGGCCGGTGCCGCCCATATGCGCACGAAGAAATAGGTCAGCGCCATGCCTATCACCTGTCCGCTGCCCTTGAATATTACTGGCACAAGACGCGAGATTGGCCACTGCAAGGCATTGAGCAGCAGGGCAATCAAGAATGCTATAGCCAGCGCGCGCACAAGGGTGGCCAGTGCCTCGCTCCACCGGCCAGCACCGTAGGCCTGCGCTGTGAAACCACTCGTGCCCATGCGCAGGAAGCCGAAATTCCAGTATATTAGGTTGAATATCGACGCGCCTATGGTGATTGCGCCTATATGCGCCGACGAAAGATGGCCCACTATCGCCATGTCGACCATGCCCAGCAGGGGCACGGTGACGTTGGTCACAATGTTAGGCAAAGCCAGCTTCAGTACGCGGCGGTTCATTCAGCGGCGGCCAGGGTGATGGTGCATTGTGCCGAGTTGAGCACTCGCTTGCTTCCGCGCTCGCTGACGAAGGCCACCACGTGGCAGTTCTCCAGCTTGATGTCGGCATTCTTGACGTTGTATTCGCTGAACACGGCGCGGCGCCGCTCACCGGCCCTGCCCTCGGCATCCACGTCGGCGCCCCAGAGGTCGGTCATCACGTCGCGCAGCATGTGGTTGTGCACGTAGTCGTCGACCACGCCGTTGTCGGGCGTGAGCTGCTTGTAGCGCAGCGAGTCCTCTATCAGCGCCAGCGTCAGTGTGAGCTGGCCTGCCACAGCCTTCTCGAACTGAATGTCGGCCACCACGGCGATGCCGCCGCCGGCTCCCTGCTCAGCGCTCACCTCGAGGGCAACCGAGGGCTGCTCGCCCACCGCGCTCTGCAGCCCGGCCAGTATGTCCTCCATCGACGAGCGGTAGCGCTTCTCGGTGTTGCGGTTGATGTAGGCCGACGGCAGCGACGACACACCGAAGTACTTGTCCCACGCCGTGCCGTCGTCGGTGCGCATGTCGGGCTGCCCGGCGAAGGGCATTCCCATGCCCTCCCAGTGGTTGATGCTCACAGCCACCAAGCTTTCGCCGAGGCTCTCGTGGGCATTCTCAATGGTCACGTCGGCCAATGGGCAGTTGATGCACGAAGGGCCTGTGTATTTCTCCACGTAGGCTCGCTGCGTGGCCTGCAGGGCAGGCCCCTCGCTCCACGTGGCGCTGATTCCGGCAAAGGTGGTGTACTCGCCTTCGGCTATCTTGTCGCAGGCGGCGAAGAGCATGGCCGCGGCCGCCAGCACCATTGCGTTCTTTTTCATTGCTTGTCAGTATTGATTGTAATGGTATGCTAAAAACTGGTTGTAAGACTGAAGGTCAAGCCGTTGCTGGCAGGCACCTGGCGGCACACACCGCCCACGCAGAGCAAGCCCTCGCGCTGCTTGCCGTAGCCCAGCTGGAAGCGCGTGGCCCCGGCAGTGTAGCCCACCGAGACCGCAGGATAGTTGCCCACGCCGTCGTTGTAGGCATACTGGTCGCTGGCCGAGACGAACCAATGCGTGCCGATGCTCCACTCCACAAAACCCATCAGCCAGTCACCAGCGCGGCGGTCGGTGTGGCCCTCGGCCGGGTCGTAGCGGCTGTCGCTGCCCAGCCACTCGGCCTTGAAGTGCAGCGAGTGGCGCTTGCTGACGCGCCAATGCAGGTCGCCAATGAGCATGTGGTTGTGGTAGAGGTCGGAGGTGTGACCCTCAACCACCGGGTTGAACTCCTGGTATGCATAGGTGGCAGTGAGGCGCAGCGCCTTGTTGAACTTGCGCTCCACCTCGAGCGACACTTCGGTGAAATACTTCTCGCCCGGGCGGAACCACGGGGCCGTGTAGCCGTCAGTGCCGGCACCCCCCACCACCGTGGTGTCGAGCCCCATGATGTAACTGCCGTTGAGGCGCAGGTCGGTGCCATACTTGCCGCCAAGCTTCGAGCCTTTCTTCAGCCTGTATGTGACCTCGGCCTGAAGTCCGTTCTCGCCGATGTCCTGCGTGGCGTAGGGATACATCGTGAGCGAGGCATAGCTGTGCTGCTTGTTGATGGCAGGCACATAGTTGATGTACAGCATCTCGCCGCTCTGGTTGCGACTCGACTTGAAGGCCATGTTGTCCACATGCTTGGCCTGCAGGCTGGCGCTAAAGCCACTCACGGCATAGGCCATGTTGAGCGTCATGGCCTCGCCCGGACGGTAAATGTAGCCGTTCATGACGGTCGGGTCCTGCCCCTTGCGGGCATACTCGCCCTGCAGCGTCCAGTTGCCGTAGTCGGCGTTGAGCCTGAAGGCGGCCGCGCCGACATTGAGCGGCAGGTTGAGCCTCTGCTCGGGGTCGGCGGGCGACAGTATGGTCTCGTCAGCCTCGTATTTCGACACGAAGCCCGCGCCCACCGTCAAGTGCAGCGGGCTGTCAGACAGAGGCCTGATCAGGGCGTTGAGGTCGGCCTCGGCGTCGGCACCGCGCACCAGCCCCTCGCCGTAGCCCCAATAGATGCGCTGCTTTCCGGCCAGGGCCTTGATGGTCAAGCCGTCGACCGGGCGGAACTGGATGTTGAGGCCCAGCAGCGAGTTGTCAAGCCCCAGGTAGCGGTCCTCGTAGGCGCGCAGTATCAACCCGGAGCCGAACTGCTCGTAGAAGTTGCCCGCCGTTACGCTCAGCCTCTTGGTGCGGTAGGCCACAAAGTAGTTGGCCAGACCCTGCCCCTTGTACTGCGCGTCGAAGCCCAGCATCGGGTTCTGGTAGGCCTCGAAGCGCAGACCGGCGCTGAAGTCGCCGTTGGTGTAGAGTATGTCGGCCCGGGCGTTCATGAGCATCCGCTCCGGCACGTCGGCCGCGCCTATGGCGGTGTCCTCACGGCTCATCTGCCCCTCCAGCTGCACATTGCCGGTGACATGGCCGCCCATAATACCCTGCGCGCTCGCGCCCAAGGCGGCCACAGCGCACAGAGCCATCGTTAATGCTTTCTTTGACAGGTGCATATACTACAGCATTTTGTATTTCCAAACTGCAAATGTACACAAAAAAAACGAAACGGCGCGTCCCGCCCTCAAAAAAAGCACCGAAAAAAAGCCCTGACACCGTGTCAAGGCCGTCTGTTCTTCGATTGTTCTCCGATTGTTCTTCGATTGTTCTTCGATATTAAATCGAAGAACAATCGAAGAACAATCGGAGAACAATCGAAGAACAGACGGTGTTGGCATAGCCCTGCAGGCATTCGGGCGGTGCGGCGGCGGCACCCGGCCATGGCCTGCGGCGACGGCTCGCAGCCGCCGGCCGGCGGCAGGTCACAAAAAAAGGAGGCGGCGCGCACCGCGCGCGCCGCCTCCTGTACTTGCCGAACTGTTGTCGCCCTACTCCACAAGCTTGCGCACCTGCTCGAGCAGTTCTTCCTCTGCCCCTGGCTGGAAGCCCTTGTGCTGCCACACGATCTCGCCCTCACCGTTGATGAGCAGCGTGTAGGGCGGATCCTGGCCAATGCTCAATGCCGAGGCAAAGTCCTTGTTCTCGTCGATGTAGATTTCAAAAGGCCAGCCAAGGGCGGTGGCGCGCTTTTTGACCTGGAACGAGGTCTTCGAGTCGTCAATCGACACGGCCACAAGCTTCACGCCAGTTTCCTCCACCCATTCGTCGTAGACCTCGCTGATGGTCTTCAACTCGAGCAGGCAGGGACCGCACCAAGTGGCCCAAAAACTGATTATCATCGGCTTTCCGTCGTTTTGGATTACCGACGACTGCACCGTCTTGCCGTCGACCGTCTTGAGGTTGACGTTGGTGGGAAGCTTGGCGTTCTGCGCCGAGAGTCCGGCAGCCAAAGCCAGGGTTGCGATTGCCAAAAGAATACGTTTCATACTATGTGAGTGTGTTTTTTGTTGTTTGCGTTGCCATTAAGTACACCTTGGGCTGCTTTTATTGCATCTGCAGCGATGGCAGCGGCATTGCCGCCAGTGCCAGCCCTTGCCCCTGCAACTGCCGCATACGCTGCCGCTCACTGTCAATCAGCGCCGTGGCGAAAGCGGGAGCCTCGCCGTCGCGCAGGTCGTCGTAGAGTTGGAAGAGACGCCCATAGCACAGGCCAAAGTCGCGGAAAGCCGGGTTGCCGAGCGCGGCGGCGGTGGCAAAGAGGCTGGCCGTCTTGCCGTCAATCACGTCGAGATAGTCGGCCTCACTCATGGCGCGCCCGGCGAGATGCTCCTGCTGCAGCAGCTCGGCCTCGACCATGTCCATCACCGTGCGGTTCACCATGCGCGCGGCGTCAGGGCGGTCAACCTCGTCGAGCAGGGCCATGATCTGCGCCAGGTGGTAGTCGCCCACCAGCACAGCCACCGAACTGTTCCAGCGTACATTGACGCTGGGGGTGCCCCGCCGCTCGCCTGCGTGGTCTATCACGTCGTCGTGCAGCAGCGATGTGTTGTGCAGCATCTCGACACACACGGCCAGCAGCAGCACCCATCGCTCCATGGCGTGCGCGTCGCCCAGGGTGGCGGCGGCCTCAAGCACCATGCGCGGGCGCAGCATCTTGCCCATGCGCTGCACAGCGTAGGCCTCGACGCTGCGCAGCAGGTCGCCGCGCCCGCTGGTCATGCGGCGCAGGTACTCGGAGCGCACCTCGTCAAGCCTCTGCGCAATATTCATTGTAGAGCGCGGTCAGTTTGTTGGACAGTTGTTTCGTCGCCTTCACCAGAGGCAGCCTCAACGCGCCGGTGATGGCGCCCTGCGCCTCGAGCAGTGCCTTGATGCCAGTGGGATTGCCCTCCTCAAAGATGGCGTTCATCAGCGGCAGCATACGGTAGTGCAGCGGCAGGGCCTTCTTGAGGTCGCCCTTCATGCCGAAGCGCACCATTTGGCTCATGTCGCGCGGCAGGGCGTTGGCAATGACCGATATGACGCCGTCGGCGCCCATTGCCAGCATGGGCAGCGTCAGGGCATCGTCGCCGCTGATCACACGGAAGCCCTGCGGACGGTTGCGCAGCAGCTCCATGACCTGCGCCATGTTGCCAGAGGCCTCCTTCACGCCCACAATGTTGGGGCACTCGGCGGCCAAAGCGAGCGTGGTTTCGGCAGTCATGTTCACTCCAGTTCGTCCGGGCACATTGTACATCAGCACAGGAACAGGCGAGGCTGACGCCACGGCACGGTAGTGAGCCAGCAGGCCGCGCTGGTTGGGCTTGTTGTAGTAGGGCGTGACAGAGAGCACCCCGGCGATGCCGTCGAAGTCGGTGCGTGCCAGCGCATCGCACACACTGGTGGTGTTGTTGCCTCCGACGCCGAGCACTATGGGCACCCTGCCGCCTGCGGTCTCGACAATGAATTCCTGCACGGCCGACCGCTCGGCCTCGGTCATGGTGGCAGCCTCGCTGGTGGTGCCAAGTGCGACGATGTAGTCGGCGCCCGACGTGATGATGTTCTCTATCAACGCCTCGAGCTTGGTGAAGTCCACCGTCTCCTGCTGTCGGCGGAAGGGAGTGACCAGTGCCACCCCGGTGCCGCTGAATATGGGTTGTTTCATACTTGGTTGTTTACTTTTGGATCATGCTCAGATATTCGATGACGTTGTTGAAATAGTCCTTGATGTCCATTTCGCCATCGCCTTTGATAATGAGGTCGAACACGTCGGAGGGGTCTTCCTCCTGGGTGGCATAGACCACCTTGAGGCTGGCCTCGGCGCGGAGGGCGGTGTAGAGCGCGAAGAAGTTGCCGCCGCCGATGGTGTCGATAAGCAGGTCGTAGCTGCGTGCAAGGAAGTCGCGCACCGACTCGCCGCTCGGCAGCCCCCAGAAGTTGGTGTCGGCCTTGGAGCGCACAAGGTAGGTCTGCTGGTGGGTGATGACAAAGCCCAGTTCCTGGTCTTTCTCGAGCAGGGCTATTATGTGAACCTCCTTGCCCTGGTTTTCCATCACCTTGGCAAAGTGGTGCATTATGTTCCAGTGCTGCTCGTCGCCGAGCTCGCATATCACCCCGATGGTACGCACCTGGTCGATGTTGGCAATCTTCTTCTCGCGAGGTGCGGCCTTGAGGTCGCGTATCAGGCTTTTGCGGTGGATCTCCTTAATGAAATCAAACATGGGTGAGGCTATTCAAAAAGTGAGTGTTGCTTGTAAAGGTTGAACGAGCGGCGGTGGTAGGGGGAGGGTCCGTGCCGCTCTATGGCGTCGTAATGGCTTGCCGTGGGGTAGCCTTTGTTGTGATCCCAGCCATAGCATGGGTACTCGCTGTGCAGGGCGGCCATCTGCTCGTCGCGGTGAGTCTTGGCCAGCACGCTGGCTGCCGCTATCGGCATCAGCCTGGCGTCGCCCTTGACCACTGTTGTGAATGGCAGCGGAGTCTCGTTGTAGAAGCGGTTGCCGTCGACGAGAATATGCTCCGGAATCAGTCTGCCGAGGCTTTTGCCCCCGCTCGCCACGCATGGGTCAGCATTGCCGAGCAGAGCCATCACGGCCAGGCACATGGCGTGAGTGGAGGCTCGGAGTATGTTGAGGCGGTCGACCTCGGCAGCGTCGAGCGAGGCCACTGCCCAGGCCTCGGCCTCGCGCTCTATCTCCAGTCGCAGGCTGTCGCGCTGCCTCTCGGTGAGTTGCTTCGAGTCATTGAGAACGCTGTTTTCATAGTCGCGCGGCAAGAGTACGGCTGCAGCCACCACTGGCCCTGCCAGCGGGCCGCGTCCGGCCTCGTCGCACCCGGCTTCAAGCCTTCCTTCTATGAGCCACGGTTTCAGCACAGGAACGCCGCAATTATTGCCGCCACAAGCAGCAGGTCGTAAATCCATGCACGCCGTTTGGCACGCCCATAGACGCTATGCCGCTCAAAATGGGCTGTCAGCGAGCGACTGGCGGCAAAAGCAAACGGAGCAGCAACCAATGTGGTACATAGCGGGAATGGGTGGTGGTAGAGGAGCGTGGCCATGCCTCCCAGCGCAATATAGAGGAGGGTTGAGGCGTTGCGTTGCCACAGCACCGGCCGCTCGCCGAGCTGCGACACCGTGACCAGAAGGCTCCACAACAGCAAGGCTGCCAGCACACAGCCGCCAATCATCGTCCATGGGTCTGCGTTGACGAAACCGAGGCGCGGAAGAGCCAGGCTCTGCACTGTAGACGCCCACCACGAGTGCACGCCGCCCGTGAGGTAGAGCACGGCCAGCAACGGCACATATGGAGCGGCGAAGCCGAGCAGCATCACAAGCCAGTCGCGCCAAGAATAGAGCCTGTAGCCAGCCGCCACCATAAGATAGGAAAGCATGAAGCACACGGCAGGCTGGTAGAACATGGTGGCCAGTCCGATCATCAAGGTGGCACCACATATAGTCTCGGCATCGATGGTCAGCGGGGTGCCCCGCAACATCAACCGGTGCAGACATGCGAGCATGATTCCTGCAGCCAAGAGTTCGGGGGCAAGAGTATGGCAGCCTGCACTGGCCGCCAGCACATACAGCAGCGAGGGCAGCAGGCTGTTCTGCGATGCCAGCCCCACGTCGACCAGCAAGAGGTTGCACAGCACCGCCTCGGCCAGCACCAGCAGCATGGCCAATACAACCGCCAAGCGTGGCACAGGCTGCAGCCACCCAGCCAGCAGTCCGTAAAGAACAGCCGGATGGCTGCCTGCATCGAGCGGTGGTGGAGCAATGAGAGGCCTCAGCCACAGCAAAATCACTGCCGCCACCACCAAAATGCCCTGCAGGGCCATGTTGCGCTGGAAAAGTCGGAGCATCAACCTCTGCGGCTACTTAACAACAAGTTTCGCCGTGCGGCTGCCGCACTTGACGATATACACGCCTTGCGGCAAGCCGCGCATGTCGACAACATGCTCGCCGCTGGCCTCGAAACTCATGACCCGGCGGCCTTCGGCAGAGAAAACATCTACCAATTGAAGCTCGCCACATCCGGTCTGCACCGTGACAAGCCCGCTTGTGGGGTTGGGATACACGAAGAGGGGAAGCCGCTGCGATTCGGCCTGCTCTATGCCAACACGCTTCACCGCCGCCTTCACCGCAGCCAGCGCGTCGACCTTGCCCCATCCCCAGCGAAGGTCGGACGTGCCGCCTGCCTGTATGTCGCCGGTCTTGTCGTCGTTGCGCGCAGTGGTGAAGAGTATCTCACGCACCTCGTCGGTTGTGAGGTTAGGATTGGCTTGCAGCATCAGAGCCACTACGCCGGTCACGGCGGGCGACGACATGGAGGTGCCGCTCAAGGGGCTCCACCTGTAGGTGCGCACTCCCACCCGCTGCGTGGCAGTGGGGGTGTACTTGGTGTCGCTCCACAAGCTGATTGATGAATTGACCTGATAACCCGGAGCCGATATTTCGGGCTTGCGGCCTTCTCCCAACGCGGGGCCATAACTGGAGAAGGAGGTGAGGCTGCCTGTATTGTATCTCGACGAGTCACTGCTCCAGGTGTCGGCGTCGTGGGCGGCCACAGTGATGGTCTTCGACGCGCAGCCCGGCTCACCAACACCGTAGTCGTTGTCGCCACCGACATAGCCCGGGTGTCCACCTGTGTGGAAAGCGGCGCCCTCATTGCCCGCATGGTTGGTCTTGTTGGCGACATTCCAGGCGTGCACCAGCCCGTTCTCAGCAATAATCTGAAGCTGCAGTTGCTTGCCGGAAGCACGGTCTACATCAAACTGTATGTGTGGGCGATTGTCGAGAGGGTTGGCCTGCTCGCACGTCACCCGATAGGCCACTCGCACGTCGCCAAGGTCAATGCTGTCAGTCATGTAGAGGTTACCGTCGGCTGTATTGACCAGCGGGCCGTACCACACCTGGTCATCCTTCTGGAAAAGGAAGCGCGCACTGAAGCTATGGTTCTCCTCGCCCCACATAATGAGGCACTGGCCGATGGCGTCCTCCACCAGCGTGTAGTAGGAGGCCACGGTGCGCATTGTGTCGCCTACTTCGCTGAAGTTGCGGCTGATGTGGAAGTTGGTGCCACCGTTGTTGCCCGCGCTCGTCACAAAGACCACACCTTCGTCACTGAGCCTGTCAATGGCCTCGCTCAACAACGAGCGTCCGTCTATGCAGCTGAAGCTGTACATGCCCCAACTGCTGTTTACCACAAGTCTCTTGTTGTCGTTCTTGGCCACACGGTGCATCCATGCCACGCCATCGAGCCATTCGCTCTCGCCAAGGCCAAACGAGCAAAGCAGCATCCTTGCCCCAGGCGCCTGTCCACGGAACACACCCTCGTCGGTGCCAGCCCCGGCGGCAATGCCAGCCACATGGGTGCCGTGGGTGCCGTAACCATAGAGGTTCGACGTGTCACCCCTGGCCGCAATCAAGTCGGTGTAGCCCACAATCTCGGTGCCATAGTTGAGGTCGGTCGGGTCAGGCGGCGGACCTGCAGTGCGGAAGTGGTCCCAGGCACGCTCAATGCGGCGGTTCGACACGTCGCCACGGTTTAGGTTGGGATGGGTGTAGTCGAAGCCCCAGTCAGTGATGCCGATGTACACGCCGCTGCCGTCGTAGCCCATGCCACCAGGCAGGCCGAGCCCATGCTCAACGCTGTCGGTGCGCGTGTCGCCGCGAGTCTTGTCCATCGAAGGGCGGCCCACACGATTGGAGAGACTGTAGTAGACCACGTCGTCGCTTGCGTCGAGCACATATAACGACCGCTTCGGCACACGCATCGTGACAATGTCGCCCACTTGCGCTCCGAAGCGGATGCCACGCTCGAAGAACCAGTTGTAGTCGAACCCAGGCCTCATCTTGACGATGAACGAGAAAACGGTGTCGCCCGCCAGCGCCCGCTCCACGAGCTGGCCTTTGGCGGCTATGCTGCACCTCGGCGACTGCGCCACAGCACCGCCCAAAGCGCACATTGCCAACAGTATGAATAGTACCTTTTTCATATTCCGCGCTATTTATGCACATTGCAAAGTTACGACTATTTTTCCAAACGATAAAATTTTTTAGCCCAGTGGCAGAGGCATGTGCGGGGAAATGCGTATCTTTGCAGTCCGGGAAAGCACAATTTACAACAACTAACCAAACACTACGCACAATGAAGAAAGTTACCGTACTTGTAGGGGCAGGCAGCATAGGCGTGGCCATAGCCCGGCGCACCGGCGCGGGAAGGCACGTGGTGCTGGCCGACTACAGCAAGGCCAACTCCGAGCGTGAGGCCTCCACGCTTGAAAACGCAGGATTTGAATGCTCTGCCATCCAGTGCGACCTCGGCTCGCGTGCCGACATTAGGAGGCTGGTCGAGTTTGCCACGTCGAAAGGCGAGGTAGCAGGCCTCATCAACGCCGCAGGCGTGTCTCCCTCACAGGCTCCGGTGTCCGAGATACTGCGCGTCGACCTCTACGGCACCAGCGTGCTGCTCGAGGAGTTCGGCAACGTGATGGCGGAGGGCGGATCGGGCATCGTCATCTCGTCGCAGAGCGGCCACCGCCTGCCGGCCCTGCCCGAGGAGCAGAACCAAGCCCTGGCCTGCACACCGTGCGAGCAGCTGCTGGAACTGCCTTTCCTGACGGCTATTACCGACACATTGAAGGCCTACCAATACTCAAAGCGCTGCAACGTGCTGCGCGTGATGATGGAGGCCGTGCGCTGGGGCAGGCGCGGCGCCACGCTCAACAGCATCTCGCCTGGCATCATCATCACCCCGCTGGCCAACGACGAACTGCACGGCCCGCGCAAGGACGGCTACCTAAAGATGATCGCCGGCTGCCCGGCACGCCGCGCCGGCACACCGGACGAGGTGGGCGACCTGGCCGAGTTCCTCATGAGCAGCCGCGGACGCTTCATCACCGGCACCGACATCCTGATCGATGGCGGCACCACCGCCAGCTATCACTACGGCGACCTGCAGTATCTCAAGGCGACGCACTGACACTGCCCCCGGAGGGCGTGGGCGACTTTGCCCTCACCCTTAAGGAAACAGACGCCCGGCCGCTTGCGCGGCCGGGCGTCGTTGTTTGCGGCACAGCGTGCCGTGTGTGTGGTTACTTCTCCTCCTTCAGCTTCTGGAAGATGTCCAGGTCGCCGAGAGTGGTCTTCTCGAGGTTGTCGTTTATCTGCCTCACGGTCTTCTTGGTGGCGCGCTCGCGGCTGTCGCCCTCGCCACGTCCACTCTCACTGCCCTCCTGGAAGGTGCGGGTGTGGCTGACGATGATCTTCTTGCTGTCCTTGTTGAACTCGATCACCTTGAAGTCGAGCGTCTCGCCCTGGCGGGCCTTGCTCTTGTCGGCCTTGTCAAGGTGGCGCATCGGCGCGAAAGCCTCCACGTCGTAGGGGAGCATCACGGTGGCGCCCTTGTCGTTCATGCTGACAATCTTGCCCTGATGCACGCTGCCCACGGTGAACAGGCTCTCGTAGACATCCCACGGGTTGTCCTCAAGCTGCTTGTGGCCAAGGCTGAGGCGGCGGTTCTCGGCGTCGACGTCGAGCACCACAACATCAATCTTCTCGCCAATCTTGGTGAACTCGGCGGGGTGCTTCACCTTCTTGCTCCAGCTGAGGTCGCTGATGTGGATGAGGCCGTCCACGCCCTCCTCCAGCTCGACGAAGATGCCGAAGTTGGTGAAGTTGCGCACCGTGGCGGTGTGCTTGCTGTCCTTGGGATACTTGGCGGCGATGTCGGCCCAGGGGTCGGGCATGAGCTGGCGGATGCCGAGGCTCATCTTGCGGTTCTCGCGGTCGAGGCTCAGGATGACGGCCTCCACCTCGTCGCCCACCTTCAGGAAGTCCTGTGCCGAGCGCAGGTGCTGGCTCCAGCTCATCTCACTCACGTGGATGAGGCCTTCCACGCCGGGCATCACCTCGACGAAGGCGCCGTAGTCGGCAATGACCACTACCCTGCCCTTCACGCGGTCGCCTTCCTTGAGGCTCGGGTCGAAGGCATCCCACGGGTGCGGGGTGAGCTGCTTGAGGCCGAGGGCTATGCGGCGCTTGGCCTCGTCGAAGTCGAGGATGACGACGTTGATTTTCTGGTCGAGCTGCACCACCTCGCTCGGGTGGCTGATGCGGCCCCAGCTGAGGTCGGTGATGTGCACCAGGCCGTCGACGCCGCCCAGGTCGACAAACACGCCGTAGCTGGTGATGTTCTTGACGGTGCCCTCCAGCACCTGGCCCTTCTCGAGGTGGCTGATAATCTCGGCCTTCTGAGCCTCGATCTCGTCCTCGATGAGAGCCTTGTGGCTGACGACGACATTCTTGTACTCGTGGTTGATCTTCACCACCTTGAACTCCATCTGCTTGCCGACGTAGACGTCGTAGTCGCGGATGGGCTTCACATCGATCTGGCTGCCGGGGAGGAAAGCCTCGATGTTGTCGAACACGGTGACGATGAGGCCGCCCTTGGTGCGGCTCTTCACAAGGCCGGTGATAATCTCCTGGTTGTCGAAGGCCTCGTTGACGCGCTCCCAGCTCTTCAGTATGCGAGCCTTCTTGTGGCTGAGCATAAGCTGGCCGTTGGCATCCTCCTGGCTCTCGACGTAGACCTCTATCTCGTCGCCCGCCTTGAGGTCGGGGTTGTAGCGAACCTCGCTGATGGGGATGACACCGTCGCTCTTCGCGCCGACGTTGACCACCACCTCGCGGTCGGTCACGGCCACCACCACGCCCTTGATCACCTCTTGCTCGGTGAAGGCGTTGAAGCTTTTCTCATAGGCTTCGTTGGTGTCGCCAGCGGGCTGCTCTTTGATTTTGCCGGCCTTCTCGTCGATGGCTTCCCAATCGAAATCGGCCAGCGGCTGTACGTTCTTGTAATCCATACGCTGGATTTGTGCTTTTTTTTGCTTGTGTGCCCCTGCCAGGCACGGTTAAACTTCAATGCTTCTATGCTCTATAGCGCTGGCCGACACCGCGTTGGCAGGCACTGCGGCCGCCCGGCGCAAAATGCAAAGATACAACTTTTTTTGGAACCGCGCACAAAAAAAAACCGACACCACACAAAGATGGCGCCGGCCAAGGGTCAAACCTGCCTTGCTGTTAGCGGCGGGCGTGGGGGTCGACCTTATTAGTGCCTCCGCTGACAGGAGCGGTGTTCACCGTGGTGCTCTGCGCATCGGAGACCTTGGGGGTACTCACGGTGGGCAGGCTGCTGCTGGAGGCAGCCTTGTTGCCACGGGCATGGGGATCCACCTTCTCGGCAGCCTTGGTGGCGGCGGCCTTGGTGGCGCTCTTCACCTGCTGCACCTCTTTCTCGACCTCGGCGGCGATGGTGTCGAGGTTCATCTCGTCAATCATGCTGTCTACAGCCTGCTCAACAGGCTCGGCGGGAAGAGTGTCAACGGTTTTGGCCTCTTTCGACTTGCAAGCCACGGCAAGGCCCATCACGGCAACCGCCATAATGGCAATACGGGTAACTTTCTTCATCTTAATTGGTTTGTTTTTGTTTTTCAATCAAATCTTGCGCCGACCTGATGTTCCCGCCGTCGGCTGGCGGGGCCGCCTGGGCGGCGGCAGTGTCGATCTTTACAATCCGCATCATGGCGTGGGCCTGCCACTGCCCCTCGCGCTTGCGCAGCTGGAGGGTGTCGCAGAAGTCCTTCAGCGGTGTAACCTTGTGGTAGATGGCGTAGGCCGTCGTGTCGGAAGTGAGGTCGACTTTTGTAATCTCAATCCGGGCTGGAGTGTCGGCCGCTATGTAGTCGCCCCCCACCTGGTCCACATAGTACGCCGCCCTGCGCAGGGTGGTGTTGCGGGTTTCGGCGGTGGCATAGGCCTCGGCGGCAGCCACGTCGTAGTTGGCCATGGCATACGAGTAGGCGTAGGCAACCGCCTTCGCGCCGGCCTTGTCGGAGTCACCCCCGCACGAGGCAAGGGTGCATCCCAGCACCGCCGCCAACATTATGGTTCGCCTCACGGTCATCGCGTTCATCCTTTCCACATTGCAAAGCCTGCCTTCCCCTACAGTAGGGAAAGCAGGCTTCGTCTACTGTCTGCACCTAACAGACGAGCACTGGATCAGTTCACCCAAGAGGTCCACTTGTAGTTGGTGAACTTGCCGCTGAGCTCCTTCAGGTCGCCGTAGCTCTGGCCGTTGTTGATGACGTAGGCCTGCTCGAAGTCGAAGCAGCTCTCTTTCCAGCTGGCGCTCATGGTGAGGGCGTTGAGGTCGATGGCGGTAACCTCGTGGGTTGCGCTCTCCTTGATGACGTTCCAGCGATAGTAGCTGCCAGCCTCGACGGTCTGGTTGCCGATGGGGAGGTCCTCAGCCAGCGTATAGACATCGGTGGCGTCGTAGAAGACCATGTAGTCACCAAAATCATCGTTGGTGTACGAGCCGGGGGTCGACTCAAGCCAACCCATGACGTAGGGCTTCTGGGCACCCTGACCCTCAGTGGCATAGCCTTGCTCGATGTACGCGGCGTAGCGCTGCACGAAGGCGTTGATGTTGGCCTCGTCTTCCTTGTCGTAGATGGCAGTGACCGCAAGGTAGCCCTCGTCGGTGTAGTTGTACATTTTCACGACACCGGGAGTCCAGGTCTTGCCGTTGAAGGTGATGGTGTAGCTGCCGCCACCGTTACCAGGGGTAGGATCGTTAGTGGGTTCATCCCCCTCTTTGTCTCCGCAGGAGGCAAGCATACCGGCTGCCAGCACAGCGATACCCATCAGTTTGAAGATGTTTTTCATTTTTGTTTATTTGTTTAGGGTTAATACTTCGTGTTGCAATCTGTTTGCAAAAATACGCCATTTTTGCCTTTCGTGGCAAAAAACATAGCCCGATTAAGCATTTTTAACACATCATCGGCACATAACCCCATAAAAATCAGCACACACGGCACTACACCCACCACCTGGCACAGCGAGCCGCCGCCAGCCGCCAGCCACTCCTGCGCGCCTCGGGCGGGCAGTTTTTTGCCTCTCGTCAGGCCTCCGCCCGCGCGGGCTGGCCCGCCACCGGGCCGCCTGTTCTCCGATTGATGTCCGATTGTTCTTCGATTGTTCTCCGATGCTAAATCGAAGAACAATCGAAGAACAATCGGAGAACAATCGAAGAACAGACGGCCCTGACACGGTCTTGATGCCTTTTCAGACTGGTTATCAGGCAGATGCACTGACACTGCAACATAACACACTGGCGGCCTGTGCATTATGGAGTGTGCAGAAAAAGTCATGGGCCGCGCCCGAAGGGTGCGGCCCATGGCTGGGGGCGGCTGGCCGAGGGGGCTCAGTCGTTGTCGGAGTAGACGCTGTTTGAGAAGGTGGTGAGCCAGCCGCTCACCTCGGTGCGGCTGTTGCCCACGTGGTAGCGGAAGGTGCCGAGGCCGTCGCGGTCCACGCGGCGCTTCTCGGCGGGCAGGGCCTTGATGGCGTCCTCGAAGGCGCCGACCGAGGAGTAGACGGTGAGTTCCTGGCTGCCGAGGTCGAAGCGGAAGAAGTACCAGTGGTCGCGCGCGGCCTCGAGGTAGAGGGTCATCTGCTGCGAGTTGCCGCGCTTGGTGATCTGCGCCTTGAACCTCACCTCGAGCCCCATGGGCTTGCCGTCGAGGGCCACGAGACCCACCTTCGAGTCGGCGTACCAGCCGAAGCCGGTGAGGTGCTGCCAGCGCACCTGGTCGAGGAGCACCATGCAGCGCATGGCCTCGGGTATGGAGCCGAGCCTGCCCTCTTCGCTGTAGGAGGCGTAGAGCTTGGCGCCGCGCTCGGCGCCGAGGTGGTGCATCAGGGCGTGGCGCATGGGGCCGTTGCTGCGCGGGGCGGTGGGTGCCAGGCGCAGGTCGTCCTTGAGGGCCGAGCGCATGGCCTCGACCACGTCAGCGGCCAGCGGGAAGGTGAAGCCGTAGACGGTGTTGAGCATGTCGTCGGCGCCCTGGCGCAGGCCGACGGTGGCGGTGCCGTAGGTGTAGAACGAGGCCTGCGTGCGCTTGAGGGTGAGGTCCATCGACCCCTCGCCCTCAAGGGCGCAGCTGCCGGTGGTGAGCGCCAGGAAGGGCTCGACGACGGCCTCCGGGTCGGCGATCTTGGCCTCGGAGCCGATCATGAACTGGCTGCGCGCGCCGAGGAAGGTGAGCACGCCGTGGGCGGCGAGGAGCTCGTTGTCGGCGGCGCGGTCCACGGTGAGGAAGGCCGGCGTCGGGGCGAGGGTGGTCTTGTCGAGCAGTATGGCGGCGCTGATGCGCTTGCCCTTCCAGTCGGTGGGCAGCTCGGGCACCACCACGTGCACATGGTCGGGGTCGGCATAGTCGGCATAGGCCAGCAGCCCCATCTGGTCGCGGTCCATGCAGTCGTGCAGCAGGCGCAAGCCGCCGTCGAAGTAGAGCTCGCGCCGCGCGGCCTCCATGCGCACCTTGCCCGCGAAGCCGAAGGCGTCGCTCAGCCGGAAGTCGGCGTCGGCGTTGACGGTGCCGGTGCCCACCGTCTGCCCGCCGACGACAGATATGTCGCTCAAGTAGATGCGCTGGCTCCCCTCCTGCTCGTCGGGGTAGCTGGTGTAGCCCTTGCCAGTGTAGCTGTCGCTGGCGGCCACGACGAGGTAGGCCTCGCCCACGAGGTGGAAGGCGCTGTCGCGGTTGCAGAGGAGGGTGGCGCCGTTGAGCACGCGCATCTCGCCGCCCTTGACGATGTGCACCGAGTCGCCCGCCGGGGCTATGGCCGCGTCGGCCACGGCGAGGAGGTAGACGCCGAGGCACGAGAGGTCGGCCTGCTCGTAGCGGTAGGAGCCGAGGGTGGCGTGGTGGGTGAGGTGGCGGCGCTTGGGGTCGGTGCTGACGAAGCGCGCGCCGGGCATGTCGGCCAGCTTGGGCAGGCGCAGGCGTATGTCCATGGCGTCGAGCCCCTCAGGCTCCAGTCGTTGCGAGTTGGCAATCTCGAGCACGTGGCGGTCCATGTCCCAGCCGAAGCGGTCGGCCCAGGCCTCATACTGCATCAGCTGCAGCTCGGTGCGCTGCGGGCCGCCGGGCATGGTGAGCTCGGCGCGGCGGGCGTCGTAGTCGACCCTCGAGGCCACGCCGTGCGCCTCGAAGGCGGTGCTGGCAAAGGTGTTGCTGCGCAGGGTGAAGGAGCTTGTGCGAGCCTCCATCTCACGCTGCAGCAGGTCGAAGCGCGCGCTCTGGAGCGTTGCCTCGCGCACACGCACGTCGCCGCCCGCCATGGCGCCCTGCGGCATCAGGGCCAGGTGGCCGTCGAGGGTGGCGTCGGCGCGGTAGAGGACGAGCGGCCTGCCGCCCTTGGGGGTGGCCACGTCCATGGAGTCGAGGTAGGGCAGCCAGTGCATGGCCGTGCGCCCGCCCTTGACGTCGGGGAACGAGCCGCCCTCGCGCACCACGAAGGTGTCGGTCACGGCCAGGGCCGAGTCGGGCAGGAAGAGCACGTTGCGCGAGGAGGCGTGCGAGGCCAGGTAGTCGATGTGGCCCGGGCCGTGCAGTCCGCCCGCGTCGAGCCGCAGCTCGTTGTGGTAGGTGCCCCTGCCGCCGTAGGCGGGAAGGCCGCCCTTGGGGGTCTGCATACGGAAGCCGAGGAAGTAGTCGCGCTGCACCTTGAGGGGCTCGTCCAGCTCCGGGAAGATGCCAGCCGAGGTGAGCACGCCGCCGAACTGGAGGCTGTCAACCTTGAAGTCGGCCAGGCTGGGCAGGCTGAAGGGGCGTATGGTGTAGTAGAACGAGGTGCGCCGGTACTGGCCGCCCTGTATGGCCTTGCGGTCGTAGTAGACGTAGCAGTTCTCGTTGCTGTTGAATATGGGGTATTCCTTGTTTTTCTTTAGGCCGCTGTGGTTGTCGGGCTTGTCGACCTCAAGGCTGCCCGTGAGCCCGGCCAGCGGCGTGCGCACCAGCTGCTCGTAGTCGGGGTTGTCGAAGTCGGGCACGTAGAACTCCATGCGGTCCACCTGCGGCAGCTCGAAGCGGTGGCGGCCGTAGTCGTAGTCGGCGTCGGTCACCTGCAATATGAACTTGTTGCACTCCACGCGCCCGCTGAAATGCAGGGCTCTGTTGCGCCCCACGTGCACCTGGTAGCCGCTTGCCGAGTCGGGGTACACCACCACGCGGTGGGTGTCGCTCACCACGAACTGCTCCACGCCGCGCACCACGAGGTCGTAGTCGTCGAGGCTCATGCGGGCATTGGTGCCCCTGGCCGTGCTCTCCAGCGCCAGCGCGTCGTAGTCGAAGCCCTTGGCGCGGGCGTTGGCCTTGACGTAATCCTCCAGCTTCTGCTTCACCAGCACGCGGCCGGTAATTTCATTGTAGCTCACCAGGCCGTTGCGGCAGAGCGTGTGTATCATGAGCAGCGTCTGGCTCATGTCGAGGCCTATATAGTTGGAGAAGCCCTTGATGCCGAAGTTGTAGCTGTTGCCCTCGGCATAGTCGTAGACGCGCCTCACCGGGCTGATCTCGTCAATGCCCTGTATGTCGCGGTACCTCTTATATGTATAGCAGTTCGAGCTTTCGAAGGTGGCGGTGCTGACCGTGCCCGACGAGGCCAGGCTGCCGAAGTCGACACGGTTCTTGCCCATGTTCCAGGTGACGCTCTCGCTGTATATGTCAAGCTCGTGGTATGTGTCAATAAGCGGCGCGTAGAATTTGCGCTGGCGGTCGTTGACGATGGTGACGAGCTTCTCGGCTGGCATGTAGCGCACCAGCAGGCCGTTGCCCCATATCGAGTCCTCGGTGCCCAGCGGCAAGCTCACCTGGGCGTTCTCGGCCGTGAGGCGCCCGGGGGTGATGGTGAAGTTGAGCGAGGTGACGCTGAGCTGCTCCCTACCGCCCGGGTGGAACACCAGCCTGGCAGGGTGCTTGCTGCTGGCGGTGATGAACTTCGAGCCGTTCATCATGAAGGTGCCGCTGTAGTCGACGTCGGGCATGATGTTGGGTATGACGAAGTCGCGCTGGTAGGAGCGGAAGCGCGGATAGGTGTACTTCTCAGGCTCCATGGTGCCCTGCAGGGCCTCCTCCACCCTGCCGATGATGGGCGCTGAGAAGTAGTGCGTGTTGACGAAGCTCACACTGTCGGCCTTGAACTTGGGGAACTTCACCTCGACGTCATAGGTGCGCAGGTCGGCGTAGCAGGCCTCCGCGCCCAGTCCGGTGCGCGCCCAGTCCAGGCGGCCGCCCACTCCGTGCCACGCCCCCTCGCGGTAGTCGTATGTGCCGCGCGTGCCGTGGAGCGTGTTCCAGTCCTTGCTGGAGGCATAGTTGAGGTCGGCGGCCTCGACCACGTGCACCAATATCCTGCCATCCTCCACCGCCAGGCGGAAGGGGGTCTTGGCGTCGAGCACCCATTCGCTGGTGGCCGAGCGATAAAGCACACGGTCGGTCAAAAGCAGCTCGCTCCACGCCACAAACTCGTTGACATACTTGGCCTTCGAGTTTTTCTTGCGGAATGTCTCCATCGAGGCCACCCATCCCTCCAGGTTCATGCCGCCCTGCGGCGCGGTGGCGTAGGCGGTGAGCACACGGGCCACGGCGGCCACCTCAGGGTCAGCCTTGAGTTTGGCGCCCACGGCATAGGTGAACAGCGAGGCCAGGCGCTGGCGCATGGCAGGCTCCATGGCCGAGTAGGAGGCCGAGAAGGCCTCCACCATCTTGGCATACTCCTTGCGGGTGGCCTTGTCGGCGGTGTTCTTCTCCAGGTATTCGCCCAGTTCGGCAGGCAGCCCCTCGGCGCTGAAATCGGCGGCCTGGCGCGGCTTCTGCGCCGCGGCGAAAAGCGGCAAAAGGGTCATTGCCAGCACCATCACCGCCTTCAATATTCTCGTCGTGTTCATTGTCACTGTGTTTGGTTCAAACTGCAAAAATACACATAAAGGCGCGGCCGGAGCGCGGCCATGCCCCAAAGTTACTCACACCGCGTTGTTGAAACGGCGGTGTCGGTGTAGTCGAGGTAGGGCGCCAGGCGGCGCAGCGTGGAGTCGGCCATCGAGGGCACAGCCCGCAGGTCGTCCTCCGACCCGAAGCGGAAGCCACCCTGCCGCAGCCGCACTATGTCGCGCGCCTGATAGTACTCCATGTAGGGGTGGCGTGCCAGCTCCTTCAGCCCGGCCGTGTTCACCCGCAGCCGCTTGATGCCCGCCGTGTCCACGCGCAACATCGGGGAAAGCCCGTCGACCAACACAGAGTCTATGCCCCACACCTCCTCCAGCTGGCGCACGTCGACGAAGCCCCCCAGCCGCTCGCGGTAGCGCACTATGGCGCGCGCCCTTGCCGGGCCTATGCCGCGCAGCAGCTGCAGCGTGAGGCTGTCGGCATCGTTAAGCTCCACAACCAGCGGCTGTTTTCTCACAACCGGCGGGGCCGCGGCAGGCTCCGGGCGGGGCCGCGACGCAGTGTTTCCAGTGGCAGCCAAACCGCTGTGGGGCTTGTCGTTGCGCCGATATGAGCCCCTTTGGTTGCCATTGGTGCCCAAAATTGCGGTGTCCACCACCCCGGCCGTTGGCTTTTCCGGCTCCTTCGCAGCCCTTCCGGGCAAAAAAATCGCAAGAACAGCCACTATCAGCAACCCCACTGAAAACCAGACCAGACCAAGCCGTTGCGTCTGCGAGAGCCCCTCTTTTTTTTGCCTCATTCGAATAAAAATTTTGCAGTTTTGAAAAAAGTATGTATTTTTGCGCCCGATTTCGAGAGGAACACAGCGGTCTGTTAGCTCAGTTGGTTTAGAGCGCTTCCTTCACACGGAAGAGGTCGAGAGTTCGAATCTCCCACAGACCACCGCCACAAAGCCCCCAATGCGAGGGGCTTTTTTTGTTGCCGTACTGCCGTGCGCGCTGCCATTGCCGACATCATTAACCTCCTTTTTCTTTTGATTTGCCATTGTCAAACGCGGGCCGCGCCCGTTTATTGAGTGCACGGCTCAAAAAAAACGCCCTCACAGGCTCGCGGCCGCACGCTGCCTGGAACGTCTGTTTTTCGATTGTTCTCCGATTGTTCTTCGATTGTTCTCCGATACTAAATCGAAGAACAATCGAAGAACAATCGGAGAACAATCGAAGAACAGACGGTGTTGACATTGACCTGACGCCTTGCCAGGCTGGTTTTCAACCAGATACAGCAATGGCTTTTCATAAGCACCTATAAACCAGCACTTGCCGCCGACATCGACGTCAGGGCAGGCGGGCGTTTTTTTTCTTGCCCGATGGGGCTTGCCTAACGTTTTTTTTCGTATCTTTGCAGCCGACGGCCGGGCGGCCTCTCATCGCCGCAACCCACTGGCCTTCCGCCTGGTAGAGCGCAAACTCCACTGGTTTAATTAACTCAAAAAACGCTATGCTATGCGGAAAAACAAAAGCGGACTGACAGCCGCCATTCTGTCAATCAGCCTGCTCACGGTCATGGCGGGTGCCGCAGTGGCACCTGCACTGGGGGCGATCAGGGAGCACTTTGCCGGGTGCAAGCCCATGACGCTGCAGCTCATAGTGAGCCTGCCCGCCCTGTTCATCATTGTCACCACCTTCCTCTTCCGGCCGCTGTGCCGCCTGATGCGGACGCGCACGCTGGCGCTGGCCGGGCTTGCGCTCTATGTGGTGGCCGGGGCCGGGGCGTTCATGGTCAAGGACATAGCCGTGCTGCTGGCGCTGCGTGCGTTGCTCGGGGTAAGCGTGGGCATGGTGATGCCCCTCTCCACAGGGCTGCTGGCCTACTACTTCCCGTCCGAGGAGCAGAGCAGGCTGATGGGGCTCTCGGCGGCGATGAACCAGATGGGCGGCGTGGTGGCCACGCTGCTGGCCGGGGTGCTGGCCTCGGTGCAGTGGAACTACGCCTTCCTGGTCTACCTGGCAGGGCTGCTGGCGGTGGTGCTGGTGGCCGTGTGGCTGCCATCTGAGCGGCTGGTGGCTGGCGGCGGATTCAAGGTGTCGTCGCTGCTGCGCTTCCACCCCTCGGTGACGGCCATGCTGCTCACGATGCTCATCTTCTTCGTCTACCCCACCAACTTCGCCCTCACCGCGCGGCAGGCCGGGCTGGGGCCGATGGCAACCACGCTCATCATGGTGGGGCTCGACCTGGTGGCCTTCTTCGTGGGGCTGGCCTTCGGCTGGCTGATGAAGAACGCCATGAGGTGGATGAAGTACCTGTCGCCGCTGCTCTTCATGGCTGGCTACGCCGTGCTGGCATGGGTGCCCGGCGTGAGCGGGATGCTGGCGGGCTCGGCGTTGATAGGGCTGGCCAACGGCGTGGGCGTGCCCTACGTGAACACCATAGCCAGCATCAAGGGCGGGCGCGACGCCGCCGTCACCGTCATGCCTCTCATCTCCGCCGCGCTCTACCTCGGCCAGTTCGTCTCGCCGCTGGTGGTCACCCCCATAGCCGACGCCTGCGGCTGCTCGCCCTATGCCGTGGCTGCCGCCGTTGCCGTCGTCTTCCTGCTCCAGGCCTTCCTCACCCGCCACCACCACGCCCTGCCGCCAGAGGCCTGATGACTTCACCGCATCGCCATCCATCACAGTCGCCCGGCAAGAAAACACTTTGCCGGGCGGCTTTTTTGCGCCCGCTAAGTACAATTTGCGTCACCAACCACTGCAGGTTGCCGCTCACCGACCGCAGCCGCGAGCCTTCACGCTGTCACAGCCCCATCACACGGCGCCGAAACCGGCCTGTCGGCAACATATTCTATCGGTCCCTGCAATATATTGCGCCTTCGCACGTTGTATGCCTATCGCTCTCAAAGAAGCATAATGGATACAGGCGAAATTATACTATACCAACCCGACTCCTCGCTGAAATTGGAAGTCCGCCTCAACGAGGAAACCGTGTGGCTCAACCGTCAGCAGATGGCTGTTCTCTTCAATCGCGATGTCAAGACTATCGGCAAACACATCAACAACGCACTGGCAGAGGAGTTGAATATTGATTCAGTTGTCGCAAATTTTGCGACAACTGCAGCCGACGGCAAGACCTATCAAGTGGAGTATTATAACAGTGAAATAGTTTTCGGCAAAAAGCGAAAGAATCTCCGATTTTTTAAAGAGATTCGGGGATTTTTGTGTACCTTTGCAGCGTGATCGTTTAACACGGCAAACTTAAAATGAAGAGAATATGCAACAGAGAACATTAGGAAGCGACCTGTAGGTGTCGGCCATCGGGCTGTATGGGCATGATCACGGCTATGGTGACGCACGTGACAAAAAGGAGATGATTGAACTGATCCGCCGCTACCATGCCGACAGCCAGAAGAGAATTGACAGTGGATATTAATAACGATAACATGATATGAATATGAAGAAGAGTTTTTTATTCGGCGCAGTGGCCTTGGTGGCTGGCGTCCTGGCGGCTTGCACGGAGCAGCAGGCTGCGAAAACAGAGGGACTGGAGATTGAACGGCAGGGCGTGTTCTCGTCTGGCGGACGGGTGACGGAGCCGATTGCGGGTGAGTATGACCCGACGCAGAACTGGCTCGACCCCGAGCGCAAGGGCACGACGACGCACGTAGATCATGCCAACACGTTCTATCAGATTCCTGCGGGTGGCAACGGTACGCCGGTGGTCTTCCTGCACGGCTACGGACAGACGCGCACGGGCTGGCAATCGACGCCCGACGGACGCGAGGGGTGGTCGGACTTGTTCTTGAAGAAGGGCTATTCGGTGTTCCTCGTTGACCAGCCAAGACGTGGTGCTGCGGGGGCGACGGAGGATGTTGTGACCGACCCGGGCGACGTCGCTGGCGGACGGTTCAAAGTAGGCGAGCAGGCATGGTACACGCACTTCCGCATCGGCCGCGTGGCACCAGAGCGCTACGAGGGTTCGCAGTTCCCCGAGGGCAGCGAGGCTTTGGAGGAATTCTTCTGCCAGATGACACCCAACACGGGCAACTACGACGAGCCTCTCTTCGGCAAGGCCCTGAGTGCCGTGCTCGGCGACGTGCATCAGATGACGGGCAGGAAGTCCATCTACATCACCCACTCGCAGGGCGGTCGCGTCGGCTGGGCAACGGACACAGACAACATCGCTGCCATCGTGGCCGTAGAGCCGGGCTTTGCTCCGCAGATTGGCTCGCCCGAATATCAGAAGTTCGTGGCCGCCAAGACCCCGATGCTGTTCCTCTTTGGCGACTACATCGAGAACGGCTCCGAGGACATCCAGTCGACGGGCTTCTGGCGGATGGTGCTGAACCAGTGCCGCGAGTTCGTCGCCCAGTACGTGAAGGACGGTGGAGACGCGACGGTCATCTACCTGCCCGACGAGAACATCCACGGCAACAGCCACTTCATGTTCCAGGAGAAGAACAACGCCGAGATTGCAGACCTAGTGGAGAAATGGTTGAAGGAGAAAGGGCTGTAGGATGAAGAAGATATTGTTTATTGGGATGCTTGCTACCTTGCTTTCGTCGTGTGGCAGCAAGCAACAGGCGGCATCGGAAGATGTGGTGACGAGGAAGCAATTAACGTTTCCTGTTGGCGACAAAATCGACAATCCGGCCTTTACGGGCAATGCCTATCTGAAGCCACTGATTGCGGTGGATTCGGTGTTCAACTTCCCGCAGACCAACGTGGTGACATTTGCGCCGGGCGCACACAGCAGTTGGCATCGTCACGGCGGTATGGTGGTGCTGGTTACTGGCGGTGTCGGTCTCTATCAGGAGGAAGGCCGACCAGCGCAGGTGCTCCGCAAGGGCGACGTGCTGCAGATTCCCGCTGGCGTGCGACACTGGCATGGGGCGACGAAGGATAACTGGTTCTCGCAGGTGGTCATCTACGACACGGCTTGGCGACCTGATTCGACGGTGTCAGACGAGGATAACGCACTTTCAGATGAGTATTACAACAAACTGGCGCTGGAAGAGTACAACCATCCGACGATTATCGACAGTCTGATGTTTGCTGCACCAGACTCCACACTCTCGCTGCCGACGTTCAACGGCTCCATCCGATTGGCAAACACGGTGGATGCGCCCAACGAGGCCGGTGCTCCGGGGCTGCACTATGTGGTGTTCGAGCCGGGTGTCATCAACGCCTGGCACACGCATCCCGGCGGTCAGATTCTCATCGTGACCGACGGCATCGGCTATCACCAGATTGAGGGTCAGCCTGTGGAAGTGCTTCGTCCCGGCGATGTAGTCCTGTGTCCGCCCGACGTGAAGCACTGGCACGGTGCATCGGCCAACTCCCGCTTCGCCCACTTGGCAGCAGGCACCAATCCCGACAAGCCCGCCGTGGTTTGGACTGACGAGATATTGAGCAAGGAAGAGTATGATAATTTGCCAAAAGAGTAAACGATGAATAATTTTGATTATGAATACCCTGTGCGCATACACTTCGGACAGGGATGCTTCGAGGAGAGTTTGAAGAAGGAGTTGCCGAAGTACGGCAAGAAAGTGATGCTGGCATACGGTGGCGGTTCGCTGAAGCGGACGGGGCTGTACGACCGCATAATGGCGATACTGACCGAAGCGTGTAAGACCGTTGTCGATTTCGCAGGCATCATGCCTAACCCGACGTATGCAAAAGTACTGGAGGGCGCACGTTTGGCTCGTGAGCAGAAGGTTGACTTCATCCTTGCCGTGGGCGGTGGCTCCGTGAGCGATTGCTGCAAGATAGTCTCTGCACAGGCACGGCTCGATACCGACATATGGGACTACGAATATACGGCGCACAAGACGCCGACGGACTTCATCCCTTTGGGCGTCGTCGTAACCGCCAGCGGCACGGGCTCAGAACAGAACAACGGCGCGGTAATCACCCATGAGGAAAAGAAACAGAAGAGTCCGCTTTGGGGCTGCTTTGCCGACTTCGCTATCCTCGACCCCGACCTGACGAAGACCGTGCCGATGCGGCAGGTCATCAGCGGTGCCTTCGACACGCTGTCGCACTGTATGGAAACCTATTTCGGAAATCCCCACGCCACGAACCTGTCCGATGAAATCAACGAAGCCGTTCAGCGCAGCGTCATTGCCAACCTAAAGGCCATCGCCGCCAATCCCGACGACGACCATGCCCGCTCGGAACTGATGTGGGCCTCGGCGATGGGCGAGAACGGCATCCTGAAACTCGGCAAGCAGACCGACTTCCAGTGCCACATGCTGGAGCACCAGTTGGGAGCC
>JAFVBB010000021.1 GCA_017480225.1 Bacteroidales bacterium | reverse complement strand
CTTGGTCAGTATGCGCCACGGACGGTACCAATACTTGCCGTAATGCACGTCGTGGGTGTGATCCATCTGGTTCTCAAGGACGAAACTGCTCACTTCGCTGTTGCCCACGAACACCAGCGAGTCTATCTTCACCCTTTTGCCACGCTTCACGTTGTAAGTTATCGCCACGCGCCCCATACTGTCAAGCTCGGTGGTGGGGGTCACCTCCACGCGCGTATAACCCTTGTCGATATAGAAACTCCTGATTTTGTTGCTGCTGGTGCGGAGCAGGTTTTCAGTCACCACATCCCCTGTCGAGATGTTCATCTCCTTGCGCAACTTCTCCTGGTCGCCTTTCTTCACCCCCACAAAACGGAAGCCGTCAAGCCTGGGACGCTCCTTCAGCACAATGTTCAGGAATACGATGCCCCCCTGTATTCGGCTGATGTTGATCTGCACATCCTCGAACATGCCCTGCTTCCACAGGTTGTCCACAGCCGCCGATATTTTGTCGCCAGGTATCTTAATGCGGTCTCCCACGTGCAAACCCGCTATCAGCTGCACCACCCTGGTGTCGAAATTGCCGGCGCCCTCGAAGGTTATGCCTCCTATCTCGTAGCTTTTCGGCGTGAGGTAGTCGAGGTTGTATATCTCCTCACTGCCCACCACACGCTGCGCGACAGCATCGGCAGCGACGGCACACAGCACTGTGGCCAGCAGCAATATCTTGATAGCTTTCTTCATCTACTGTGTCATGTCGACGGCCTTCGGTTTTGACCGGCAACTCCATACTAACTGCATTCTGTCGCTATTATTGCGTGTGCCGACACTTTTTTTCAGATTGTGGGCATTCCTCCACCTGCGCCCCGGTCTTTCCATATCTGCGCTGCCGTCGCTGGTAGTCAATCAGGGCGGTGTAGAAGTCGTCGCGCCGGAAATCAGGCCACAGCTGGTCGCTGAAATACAACTCTGTGTAGGCCAATTGCCACAGCATGAAGTTGCTTATGCGCAACTCGCCGCCGGTGCGTATCAGCAGGTCAGGGTCGGGGTAGGCCGCCGTCGACAGGTAGCGGCGCAGCGTCTCCTCGTCCACGTCGGCGGCGTCAAGTCCCTCACGGCAGATGCTTTTGATGGCTTCCGCCACCTCCCACCGCGAGCTGTAGCTCAACGCTATCACAAGCGTGAGCTCGCTGTTTGCCTCCGTGCGGAGCATACACTCCTCGAAGCGGCGCCGCGAGCGTTCGGGCAGGCGGCCCATGTCGCCGATTGCCTCCAGCCTGACGCCGTTGTCCATCAGCATGTCAATGTTTTCGTCCAGGGCGGTCACCAACAGTTCCATCAATCCCTCCACTTCGGCCTGCGGCCGGTTCCAGTTCTCGGTGCTGAAGGTGTAGAGAGTGAGGTAGCGAACACCAGTCTCGCGCGAAGCCTCCACTGCCTCACGCACCGCCGTGAGCGCGTTGTGGTGTCCGAACAGGCGCTCGTGCTGCTGCCTCATGGCCCACCGGCCGTTGCCATCCATTATTATCGCCACGTGGCGCGGCGTCCTCTTGAGGTCAATCTCTTCCAGTTTGCTCATCTTGTTGCTTTTTCTCAGTTTCTGCATCGTTTGCTTCGCATCCAGCCGAACAGCGCATCCATGCTCACCGACACCGACACATTGAAGTACGTGTACCAGTCGTCGAGCGAGTCGTCGCCCCGCTTTATGCCAGCCACGTGGGCTGCGGCTCCACGGTCGGCCATCTGCGCAGCCAGCCTGCCGTCATCCACCTCGGCCTCCAGCAGGATGGAGCCCACGTAGGTTGTGCTCACGTCGTCAAGGTAGTCGGTCCACGTGCGGCGCAGACCGTACTCGGCGCTGATTTCCACCGTCTTGCCAAGCCTCACCTTCACCCCCATGCCAAACGGCATACTCACCTGCGTCAGCGTGTACGGCAGGCGGTCAGGGTAGGCTGTCGTGCCCTGCCCCTCGGTGCAGAGCGGCTGCAGGGCCACCCACGACGTGTCGCCGTGCGGGTCTGCATACTGTGCCTTGGGGTTGAAGTGGAACAACGCCACCCCGCCGAAGAGGTAGGGTGTCCACTGGTAGTCGGTTGATCCGCCGCCATAGGGGCGGAAGTTGAACTCCGCAGCCAGCGAGCCCTCCACCAGCCGCGTGCGGAAGCCGAGGTTGCGCTCCGGCTGCCAGTCGCGCGTTTGCGACAGCGTGCCGTACATGCCGTCCAGACGCACGCTCCACCGGTTGTCGAGCCGCACCTTCACCCCCACCCCGGCCGCAGGCCTCACCTGGCCGAAAAGCGACTGCTCGTTGATGTCGCCCACATACGTGGCGCCGCCGCCGCGCACAACCAGCGACGCGCGCCCCAGCAAGTCGCCCTGCTGACCCCATGCCGCCGTCGCCACCAGCAGGCACCACACCGCGGCCGCCAGCCTTCCCCTCATTGGTCGAACTTGATTGAGTTGCAGATGCCCTCAACCTGCATCAGGTAGTCGCGTTTGTCGAAGCGCGGGCAGTAAACGTAGCCCACCGCGTCCACTATCTTTGTGCCGTCGGGTGTGAGCATGGTGTAGCACACAAACGGGCCGCCCATGAAGTCGCCGAAAAGGCGCCACAGGCCGCGCGTCTCCACGCAGTAGGGCACCCCGGCGTAGTCGGCGCGGTGGTGCTCTATCTCCATCCGGCGCTCGGTTCCCATGTAGCTGCCCTCTGCCGGACCCGGCACATGGCGCCTCATCAGCGTGTCCAGGCGGTTGTCTATGCGCGCGGCGTCAAGCTGCGCCTGGTCGCGGTAGGGGCTCACGCTGAGCAACACCCCGAGCCCGAAGTCCTTCGTCTCCTTCCTTATCCACATGAAGTCGCCGTCCTCGCTGGCCAATTTGTAGTCCTGCTGCAGCACCATCTCGAAGCCGAACTTGTCTTTCACCCTCTTCATGAGGTCCACATTGCGGTCGCGCATGAAGGCGGCCTCTATGCGCTTGTGCTCGGCGTCGTAGATGGCGCGCCTGATGCTGACCGCGTGCTGTCGCAGCAGCCTGCGCAGCGAGCTGTCGCTGCTCGCGGCCACATCCACCATCACCTGCGGCGACGCCCATTTGTCGCGCCCTATGTAGAGCTTGTCGGGGTTGCCCTCGGCCACGTCGCACATTATGATGTTGCGGTGGGCCTGGAACATTGCCGTGTTGTGCAACGAGCTTACGGGCACATTCACCACGTCGAAGCGAGGCTCGTCCTGCGGCAGCCCCGGCTGCGGCTCGCGCAGCAGCGAGTCGAGCAGCTCTTTCGTGGCACCGATGTAGACCGTCCTGTCTGCCGCCAGCAGCACCTCGCAGGTCTTGCCGCTCGACGATTTCTTCACTATCGCCTCGTTCTGCCTCGACTGGCAGCCTGCCACCAGCAGCATCGCCGCCGCCACAGCCATCATTGTGTGCTTCATATCCTTCATCGTCTTTTGTCTTCTTTTCTGTTCTTCTCCTGCTCGCGCCAGGCGTGGAAGTCGCGCACCGACTGCTCTATCGGCGTCTGCGGCATCTCCAGCTCGGCCAGCGCGCGGCCGCAGTCGTAGTGCTCGCTCACGGTCAGCTGCTTTATGTTGCGCGTCGACAACTCGGTGTGCACGCCCAGGGCCCGCAGGCCGTCGCCCACCGCACCGAGAGGCAGCAGCAGCCACCTCGGCACCGTCACCACCCTCTGCTTGTAGCCCATCACCCTAGCCTGCAGCCTGTACAGCTCGGCCACGGTCATCTGCGCCGCGTTGTTGATGGCAATGTAGCGCGCGCCGCTCCGTCCCTTTTCCAAGGCCGACACCACGGCCCACGCCACGTCGCGCACGTCCACAAAAGCCTTGCCGCCCTTGGGCGCCACGGCCAGCCGCTTGCCGTAGGCTGCCGTCAGCAGCCGTCCCGACGAGGGCTTGGCGTCCATCGGGCCGAGCATGAAGCCCGGGTTTACCACCACCACGTGCCAGTCGGGGTGCTCCCTCGCGGCCTGCATCACGGTGAGCTCGCCCAGCCGCTTGCTCACCCCATAGTGGCTTCCGGCAAAAGGCTCGCGCGGCGGAGCCGACTCGTCGGCAGGGCTTTCGGCGCTGCCGTAGCCTATCGTGTCTACTGTCGACACATGCACCAGCCGCCCTATCCCGCGCTTCTCCATGGCCTTGACCACGCTCTCGCACAGGTCGCTGTTCACAGCCAGGTAGTCGCCAAGCCGTGTCAGGCCCATGTCGGTCACTCCGGCGCAGTTCACCACCGCCTCGCAGCCCTTGGCGGCCTTTGCCAGCGTGGACGGCTTCGTTATGTCGCCTTCCACAACCCATCCGTCGGGCACACCGATTAGTAGCCTGCGCCGCGACCTCACAAGCACCCTCACCTCGTGGCCACAGTCCATGAGGCGGCGCAGCACATTGTGTCCCAGCAGCCCGGTGGCGCCTATCAATAGCGTCTTCATGATCTTGCTAACGCCGTCTGCCCGGTTTTATTGTGCATTGCCCCCCCTCCGCTGTCCACGCCACCAGCGGCCATCGCAATCATCCTATAATAGCTGGCATTCAGCAAGTTGCAAGCAAAATTCTATCAGAATTACACATAAACACCTGATTTACAGCACACATAACACCTCAAGGCAATACCAACACCGTCTGTTCTTCGATTGTTCTCCGATTGTTCTTCGATTGTTCTTCGATTTTGAATCGGAGAACAATCGGACATCAATCGGACATCAATCGAAGAACAGGCGGCGCACAGGCGCCCCCAGGCCAGGCCCGCCAGACCTCCACCCGGTGAGAGAAATTCCACCCGCACGGCAAAATTACGCTCCTGCATTGCGGCTATGTCTGAAAAAAGTCGTACCTTTGCAGCCGGTTTCAGCAAAAAAAAGGACAGGAAATGAGCAGATCCGGACGGGAGGGGGAGCCCTCCAAAACAGTTGCCGCCCTGGGTACCATGGGCTTTGTATGGAGCGCGGTTGCCGCCTTGCTCGCCATCGCGCTCGTGTATTCGCTTGTGCGCCACAGCAGGACAGGGCGCGGAGAGGACGTGGTCGAATATCCCTACACGGAGGTCATCGACGCTCCCGACTCCCCGGTGGACTCCATAGTGTACACAAAAGACAGCACGCTGTACTACAAGGACGGGGTGAGCATCTGGTTCTCCCTGAGGTCGGGGGAGAGGGACCGCCAAGTGGAGAAAAGGGCGCGTTAGGAGCCTGCGGACTGCCCGGGCGAGGCTGCCGCCCGGCCGGACTCCAGAGCGCGCGGACGGCCGGCGCGGCGGGCACAAAAAAAAGGGAGCCGTGCTTACGGCTCCCTGTAGAGATTGGCGGCGACCTACTTTTCCACGAACAAGCGCAGTATCATCGGCGATGCGGGGCTTAACTTCTCTGTTCGGAATGGGATGAGGTCTGTGGCATGGGATTTTCAAGCATCATGCTTATTGCATAGTAATTAGCACAACCATTGGTAACATGGCACCAGAAGTATGCTTATTGACAGAGGCCACCAACGATTCTTGCCCGTCATTACGGCCACCTCCACCTGTGCAATACAGCAAAGAAGAGACTATCAAGTTCATTGTCTTTTTTATTTTTCAATCTATTTTTAGTTTCCACGTTTTGGTCACAAGACTGTCACCCTCCTGTGTCCGTGCTGTAACGGTAAGCGTTTCGGGGTCAAATACGTACCCCACTGGCAGGCAAGAGTACGTCCATGCAATGTCGTATACGTCTTTTCTATCATT
>JAFVBB010000012.1 GCA_017480225.1 Bacteroidales bacterium | reverse complement strand
TCTCCACCTCGACTGGGACAAGTTGTATGCCCGAATTGGCAATGAGTGATATCATAGTCATTGAAGGATTTTATTATTAATGAATAAACCAAAAATAAATGCCAACCTGCCGGAGGTTGCACAAAGCGACACTCCAGCAGGCTGGAACAGGAATTGCTTGTAATGATGCGGATGCAGCACACCGAGGCTCATACTTGAGCCTCTTGCCGCAGGTGTCAGACCATCACCTCCGGCGTGCTGGGGGGGGTGAGAATCAGGTAATTATGCCCAAACAACGACATATTCACTTTGGTGTTTCCGGATGCAAATTTACACATTTCTCCCAAATCCGCAAAGTCCAGGACACATTTTTTTCAACACTGTGCCCGAACGGGCGGGTTAGTAGTTGCGCCAGTTGCGGAACTTGAGGTTGAAGACACCAAAGAAAGCCTCCTTGAATATCTTCATGCTCATCTTGCTCTCGCCCAGCACGCGGTCGGTGAAGACAATGGGCACCTCGTGCACCTTGAAGCCGAGGCGCGTGGCGGTGTACTTCATCTCTATCTGGAAAGCGTAGCCCACGAACTTCACCTTGTCGAACTTCATACGGTCAAGCACACGGCTGCTCCAGCACACGAAGCCCGCCGTGGCGTCGCACACGCGCATACCGGTGACCGCCCTGACGTACTTCGATGCGAAGTAGCTCATGAGCAGGCGCGTCATGGGCCAGTTCACGACGCTGATCTTGCCGTCGACATAGCGCGACCCCACCACCACGTCGCCCTTGCCCTGCGAACACGCGTCGTAGAGGCGCACCAGGTCGTCGGGGTTGTGCGAGAAGTCGGCATCCATCTCAATCATGTAGCCATAGCCGCGCTCGCCGCCCCAGCGCATACCGTCGAGGTAGGCGGTGCCGAGGCCAAGCTTGCCCTTGCGCTCCAGCATGAAGAGCCGCCCGGGGAACTCGCCCATCAGGCGGCGCACAATGTCGGCAGTGCCGTCGGGCGAATTGTCCTCGACAATCAGCATGTCGAATTCTTTCGGCAGCGAGAAAACCTTGCGCACTATGGCCTCTATGTTCTCCTTCTCATTGTATGTCGGCGTGATAACCAGTGTGTCTGACATGGCGCGGTGATGTTGTTTGGTGCTGCAAAAGTACAAACAAAAAACGACATGGGCAAGCCCCGCCCGAAAAAACTTGCCCCGCGGCGCACGCCGCAAGGCGCGGTCCGGCGCCGCCAACAGGGCTCCAAATACGTGTCAAACAGTACTCTGCGACATATCATCTACTACTCAAAGCCTACAAAAGAAGCAGATGACAAGGTATTGGGTAGGCGATGAGTAGGAGTTGAGTATGAGTTGGTCTATCCTTTGGACTGTTTTACAGCAACTTATGGGTGGGGTAAATTCCGGTCTGCCGCGAGGGTTGCAAGCGCGCATCCATTTCGGGCGCAACACACTGTACGACAGCATTCTGCATTGCACATCGGCGCAACATTTTGCCGAATGGCGGAAAATTCGTAACTTTGCACCGCCAACCACAAGCGCACGGCGCACTTGCCACCGCGTGCCAGCCGCTGGCGCACAGCCACTTGACGACCAGGAGGCACCACAGGACAGAGAAAAACACAGCAACACAATATGGAACAGCAGCTATTGATATACAACACCATCAGCCGCCAGAAGGAGCTCTTCCGCCCGCTGAGCGAGGGGCACGTGGGCATGTACGTATGCGGCCCCACCGTCTACGGCGACGCCCACCTGGGGCACGCGCGCCCGGCCATCACCTTCGACATAGTGTTCCGCTACCTGCGCCACCTCGGCTACAAGGTGCGCTACGTGCGCAACATCACCGACGTGGGGCACCTGGAGCACGACGCCGACGAGGGCGAGGACAAGATTGCCAAGAAGGCACGGCTGGAGCAGCTGGAGCCCATGGAGGTGGCGCAGTACTACACCAACCGCTACCACGCCGCCATGGAGCGACTCGGGGTGCTGCCGCCCTCAATCGAGCCCCACGCCAGCGGCCACATCATGGAGCAGATAGCCCTGGTGCAGCAACTGCTCGACGCCGGCTATGCCTACGTGAGCAACGGCTCGGTGTACTTCGACGTGCGCAAGTATCAGGAAGACACCCACAAGTACGGCCAGCTGAGCGGCCGCGTGATTGAGGATATGCTCGCCACCACACGCGAGCTTGACGGGCAGGAGGAGAAGCGCTTCAGCGGCGACTTCGCCCTGTGGAAGAAAGCCTCGCCGGAGCACATCATGCGCTGGCCCTCGCCGTGGAGCGACGGCTTCCCGGGGTGGCACGCCGAGTGCACCGCCATGGGCGCCAAATACCTGGGCTCGCCCTTCGACATACACGGCGGCGGCATGGACCTGGTGTTTCCGCACCACGAGAGCGAGATAGCGCAGTGCGTGGCGTCGACCGGCCATGCGCCCTGCCGCTACTGGATGCACAACAACATGATCACCATAGGCGGGCAGAAGATGGGCAAGAGCCTGGGCAACTTCATCACGCTCGACCAGTTCTTCGAGGGCAGCCACCCGATGCTGACGCAGCCCTACTCGCCCATGACCATACGCTTCTTCATCCTCCAGGCGCACTACCGCAGCACCGTGGACTTCAGCAACGAGGCCCTGCAGGCCGCCGAGAAGGGCTTCGCGCGCCTGATGGAAGCCTACAAGGCCCTGGGACGCATCGCCCCCGCCGGGAAGGGCACGGCCGACGTGAGCCGCTACCGCACGCTGTGCTACGAGGCCATGAACGACGACTTTGCCACGCCAATGGTAATAAGCCAGCTGTTCGACGCCGCCAAGCTGATCAACAGCGCCAACGACGGCAAGGAGAGCCTGACGCAGGCCGACATCGACGAGCTGCGCTCGGTGTTCGACACGTTCCTCTTCGGCATCCTCGGCATGAGGGACGAGGCCGCCGCCGACAACGGCGCCCTCATCGACGGCCTCATGGGCATAATACTCGACATACGCGCCAACGCCAAGGCCGCCAAAGACTGGGCCACGAGCGACAAGATACGCGACGCGCTGAAAGCCGTAGGCGTCACCGTGAAGGACGGCAAGGACGGAGCGACCTACACCCTGTAGCCATGAAGACCTCACTGCGAACCATCCTCTGCGCGGCAGCAGCCGCCCTGGCCCTGGCCTCGTGCCAAAAGCCCGCCGCCGAGCGGCTGGCAGGCGGCTACACGTGCGTGTCAAACGCCGTTGTGGGTGTCGACGACCACCCCATCAAGACCGACAACGAGACGGTGTCGATAAGCCGCATAGACGACAACACGGTGAAAATAACCACCCGGTCGCGCCGCTGGGGCGAGGCCGAGTTCGAGCACGTGGAGATAAGCGACTACAACTCCACGTGCAACTTCTCCGGCGACGGCAAGGCGCGTATGCCCGGGGTGAACACCCCGTACGACGCCTACCTCTCGGGCTCATTCGTCTACGACAGCAAGGCGCTGGCCGTGAGCGTCAGCGTGAAAGGCTACTCCAGCCGCTGCGTAATCACATTCACCAACACAGACTATTCCAAGTTATGAAAAAGAGCGACTGGCGGCTGATTGTATCCGTGGTGGCGGTGCTCACGCCGTTCTTCATCCCGCAGACAGGGTTCTTCGCATGGTTCAACTCGGCCACCGCAAGCCACCCCTACATCATGGCATTCTTCAAGTTCGGCATCCTGGCCACGCTGGGCGAGATGCTTGCCCTGCGCATCAAAAAAGGCGTCTACAACGAGCCCGGCTTCGGCATTGTGCCGCGCATGATGGTGTGGGGGTTCCTCGGCATGTGCATCGCCATGGCCATGGTGATATTCAAGACCGGCGTGCCACAGTTCCTCGGCACCGTGGCCGACGCCGTCACCGGCAAGCCCGGCCACGGCGCGGCCATGGCGGAGGTGTTCAGGTCGGGCAGCCTCACGTGGGGCAAGCTGGGCGTGGCCTTCGCCGTCAGCGTGCTGATGAACACCATCTTCGCGCCGGTGATGATGACTTTCCACAAGTGCACCGACATCCACATCCTCGAAGGGGGCGGCACAGTGCGTGGGCTGCTCCGCCCGATGAAAATGCGCGAAATATTCCGCGACAAGATTAACTGGGACGCGCAGTGGAACATCGTATTCAAGAAGACCATACCACTCTTCTGGTACCCGGCCCACACCATCACATTCATCCTGCCGGCCAACCTGCAGGTGCTCTTCGCCGCACTGCTCGGCGTGGCTCTGGGGCTGATACTGGCGCTGGCCGGAGGCAGCAAGAAATGAGGCGCGCGCTACTGCTGCTGGCCTTGGCCACCGTGGCGGCTGCCGCCACAGCCCAGTCCTCCGTTGGCTACGAGCTGCACGGCTTCGTCAACCCGCACTACTATGCCGACAGCCGCTCGGTCGTGGGTGGACGCGAGGACATGATGCTCTTCTACCCCAAACCCGCCGACACCATGGCCGGGGGAGCCGACCTCAACGACGGCTGGCAGGCCGACATGCTCGCCATCACAGCCCGCATGGGGCTGCGCGTGAACGGACCCGACGTGTTCGGCGCCAAGACCATAGCCTACATCGAGGGCGACTTCACCGGCAGCACCAACGCCACCATCAACAACCTGCGCCTGCGCCACGCCTACATCGACATGCGCTGGCGCAACCACCGCCTGCTGGCCGGGCAGTACTGGTACGCCATGGTGGTGCACGAAATAATGCCAATGACCAACCCTCTCAACATGGGCTCGCCCTTCCACTGCTACGCCCGCCAGCCCCAGGTGCGCTACGAGTACGCGCAGCATGGCTTCGAGGCCGTGGCCGTGGCCTCGTGGCAGCTTGACAACATGAGCCAGGGTCTGCTCGACGGCCAGCCCGCATCAAGCGCGCAGTTCGCCCGCCACAGCATGGTGCCAGAGCTCACCGCCCAACTGCGCTACCGCACAGGCGGCCTGCTGCTCGGGGCTGCCGTGAACCTCAAGACCATACAGCCCGTTGTGCCCGACCCCGCAGGCAGACTGCACACTTCGCCCACCTACTCCATCTTCGGCAGCCTCAGGCTCGGCCAGATCACGCTAAAGGCGCAGACCCTGCTCAACAACAGCCTCTACGAAGGCTGCTCGCTGGGCGGCTACATGATGCTGGCCGACGGAGCCTTCCGCGACTGGCACTTCAACACTGCATGGGTCGACATTGAGCGCAATGGCGGAAAATGGAGGCCAGGCCTGCTGCTGGGCTACGCAAAAAACGAGGACTACGGCAACACCGCCTACCAATACCTCTTCGGACGCGGACACGACATCGAGAGACTGTGGCGCGTGCAGCCGAGGCTCACCTACGACACCGGGCAGAGGCTGGCGCTCACCGCCGAGGCGGAGTACACCCATGCCGCCTACAGCAAAGCCGTGGGCAACTTGCGCCTGTCACTCAGCGCGGTCTACTCTTTCTGATTACAGCGAAGCCATATGCACAAAACGGCAGCAGGGGGCTGGCTATTGCCAACCCCCTGCTGCCGTTCAAGCGGCGCAATCTTTACATCGAAGCCACAATGGCATCGGCAAGCGCCGCCAGCGCCGCCTCCTGCGTGGGCTGCATGGCGCTCTTAATGGTGAAGGTGTCGCCAACAATGGCAATGCCCTTCATCTGCTCCAGCTCGGCTCGCATCAACTTGCCGCTTTGCGGAGCCCAGCTGCCATTCTCAACCAAAGCCACAGTGCGGTTCTGCCAAGCATGAGCCTTGAGGTCGGACAACAGACTTTCCATCGGGGTGAAGATACCGTTGTTGTAGGTGCTGGAAGCCAGTACCACATGGCTGGCACGGAAGCACTCGGCCACCAATACGCTGGCATGGGTGTGGCTGGCATCGTAGGCCTTGATGCCTTTCACGCCACGCTGGGCGAGCATCGTGCCAAGACGCATGGCGGCAGCCTCGGTGTGGCCGTATATGCTGCCGTAGATTATGACCACAGCCTTCTCCTCCGGCTCATAACGGCTCCACACGTCGTGCTTGCCTATAAACCAGCCGAGGTTCTCGCGCCACACCGGCCCATGCAGCGGGCAGATTGTCTGTATATCAAGCGCGGCGGCCTTCTTGAGCACTGCCTGCACCTGCACGCCGTACTTGCCTACAATATTGATGTAGTAGCGGCGCGCGTCGTCGAGCCACTCGTGCTCAAAGTCCATCTCGTCAGCAAAGAGGTTGCCCGAAAGGGCGCCAAAGGTGCCGAAAGCGTCGGCCGAGAACAGTGTCTTGCTGGTGGTGTCATAGGTCATCATCACCTCCGGCCAGTGCACCATGGGCGCCATTGTGAAGGCCAGGGTGTGGCTACCTGTGCAGAGGGTGTCGCCCTCCTTGACCAGCAGCAGGTGCTCCGGCTTCTTGCCGAAGAACTGCTCCATCATCTGCGCGGCCTTGGCGGTGGTGACCACCGTGGCCCCGGGGTGGCGAAGCAGCAGGCCAAAGAGCGTGGCGGCATGGTCGGGCTCCATGTGGTGCACCACCACATAGTCAAGCCCGCGTCCGCAAAGAGCCGCCTCGACGTTCTCAAAGAACTGCTCGGCCACAGAAGCGTCGCACGTGTCGAACAGCGCGGTCTGGGTGTCGAGCAGCAGATAACTGTTGTAGCTCACCCCCCGGGCAATGGGGTACACATTCTCGAACAACGCAAGCTTGCGGTCGCTGGCGCCTACATAAAACAGGTCGCTGTTTATTTTCTGTATGTTGTGCATGTGTTCTTGGTATTTTTTTCACTGCCGCCGTCAACCACCGCCTGTTCGGGTCGAGGCAAGCCGGCGGCCACGTCTTTAATCAATCTTGTCAAAACCGAGGTATGGGCGCAGGCATTCCGGCATCACGATGCCGTCAGTGGTCTGGTTGTTCTCCAGCAGGGCGGCCACAATGCGCGGCAGCGCCAGGGCCGAGCCGTTGAGGGTGTGGCAAAGCTGCATCTTGCCCTGCTCGTCGCGGAAGCGCAGCTTCATACGGTTGGCCTGAAACGTCTCGAAGTTGCTCACCGAGCTCACCTCGAGCCAACGTTCCTGCGCCGCACTCCACACCTCAAAGTCGAAGGTCATGGCACTGGTGAAACTGATGTCGCCGCCACATAGCTTCAGGATGTGGTACGGCAGGCCAAGCTTGTCAAGCAGGCCTCCCACATGTGCCTTCATCGCCTCAAGCGTGTCGTAGCTGCGCTCGGGGTGCTCTACCACAACAATCTCTACCTTCGAAAACTCGTGCAAACGGTTCAGGCCACGCACATCCTTGCCATAGCTGCCCGCCTCGCGACGGAAGCACTCGCTGTAGCCCACCCTTTTTATCGGGAACTGGCATGCATCGACCACCTCGCCACGGAACATGTTGGTGATGGGCACCTCGGCTGTTGGTATCATGTAGAAGCCATCGAGCGGCACCGCATACATCTGCCCCTCTTTGTCGGGCAGCTGGCCTGTGCCGAGACCGCTCGCCTCATTGACCATCAGCGGAGGCTGCACCTCCACATAGCCAGCGGCGGCAGCCTCGTCGAGGAAGAAGTTGATCAGAGCCCTTTGCAGGCGTGCGCCCTTGCCTTTGTACACCGGGAACCCGGCGCCTGTAATTTTGTTGCCGAGCTCGAAGTCGATGATGTCGTACTTCTGGCACAGTTCCCAATGTGGCAGCGCGCCTTCCGGCAGCACAGGCTTGGCGCCATGCTCGCCCACTACAACATTGTCGGCCTCGCTTTTGCCCACAGGCACACTTGGGTGAGGCATATTGGGCAGGCTTATCAGCTTAGCATTAAGTTCCTCCTCGGCATTCGCCTGGCGGGCAGACAGGTCGCGCTCCTCGGCCTTGAGCTCGGCAGTGCGGGCTTTGGCCGCCTCTGCCTCCTCGCGGCGCCCCTCCTTCAACAGAGCACCAATCTCCTTGGCCTTGCGGTTCTGCTCAGCCTTCACGGCGTCGGCCCTTGCCTGCAGGGAACGGCGCAAGGCATCGAGCCTCAAAATCTCGGCCACACGCTCCTCAATGTCGGCCACATTCTTGATTTTCAACCTCGACACCACCTCTTCGGTGTGATCCTTGATGTATTGTAGTTGCAACATCTTTGCTTGTGAGTTTCTGTGTTGTTATTTACAATTACCTGCTCTATACAACGTCGCGCAAGGCCGCGTAGTATTCCACGCTGCCTAAAAAAGTTCGGCCAGGCCGGCAATCACCTGCTCGTCGGCGGGCAGCCACCGCAGCGAGCGCAGCCCCTCGGCATCGAGCCAGCGCGCCTCAAGGTGCTCACGCAAGCGAGGCTCACCCAGCGGACGGCACAGGAAGAGGTGCATCGTCAAATGGAACGCAGAATAGTCGTAGTCAACTACATCCAGCCTGCGTCCCACCTCCACTTCGAGGTCGAGCTCCTCGCGCAGCTCGCGCCGCAGAGCATCCTCAAGAGATTCGCCCGGTTCGAGTTTGCCGCCAGGAAACTCCCACCAGCCGCGCCATTCGCCGCGTCCACGGCAGGTAGCCAGCACGCGACCTCCGCGCACAACCACACCGGCCACCACCTCGACCTGCCTCCTGACCTCATCGCCGTTTTCCATACATAAACTTTTCCGCTTGGCGGAGAAAGAGGGATTCGAACCCCCGGACCCTTGCAGGTCAACGGTTTTCAAGACCGCCGCATTCGACCGCTCTGCCATTTCTCCGTTCACAGCATCCGCAGACTGCGCCCAACACACTGTGGCTCAGCACCGCATGGCGACACACAGCCTGCGGAAGCCAGTGCAAAGATACACATTTTTCCGCAATCGGAAGCCTGCTGCTGCGTTTTTTTAGTCGCAAAGGCAAGCATCGAGGGCGGCGGTGATGGCCTCGCGGTCGAGGTGCTGGCCAATGAAGACCAGCTTCTGCATACGGTCGCCGTAGGTGTCGTCCCAGTCGCGGCGCAGGCCGGGGTTGGCGGCCATGAAACGGCGCAACTCGTCGGCAGGCATGGTGGCATACCATTGGCCGGTGTTGCGAAGCGACACCTGCGAGCCTGCCTGCTCGAAGAGGTAGCAGATGTCGGGCTCGTCGTCGAACCAGCAGATGCCCTTGGCGCGGATGACCTCCTTCGGCCAGTGGCGCGCCACGAACTCGTCGAAGCGTCCCAGCCGCATGGGTCTTCGGGCGTTGTAGACGAAAGTGCCGATGCCGTATTCCTCAGCCTCGCCCTCGTCGTGGTGATGGTGATGATGGTGATGGTGATGCTCCTCCTCGTCGTGGTCGTGATGGTGGCCATGCTCTTCCACATCATCGTCGTCGTCATCGTCGTCATGACCCTCTATGGCGTCAATCCACGCCGCCGAGGTGGCCACCTTGTCGAAGTCGAAGAGGCCAGTGTAGAGCAGCTTCTCGAACGGCACGTCGCAGTAGTCGCAGTCTATTATCTCGGCCTTGGGCTGCAGGGTGCGTATGATGCCGCGTATGCGCCCCAGCTCGGCGGGGTCCACCTCGGAAGCTTTGTTCAGGAGGATGATGTTGCAGAACTCAACCTGTTGTATCACCAGGTTCTCGATGTCGTCCTCGGCCAGGTTGGGGCGCAGCAGGTTGTGGCCGCTGCCGAACTCGTCCTTCATGCGCAGCGCGTCGACCACGGTGACAATGCTGTCAACCACCGGCACACCGTCCTTCACAAACTCCGGCCCCATGGTGGGCAGCGAGCAGATGGTCTGCGCTATCGGGGCTGGCTCGCATATGCCGCTGGCCTCAATCACAATGTAGTCGAAACGGCGCTGGCTGGTGATGTCGCGCAGCTGCTCGGCCAGGTCCATCTTCAGCGTGCAGCAGATGCAGCCGTTCTGCAGGGCTACCAGGCTCTCCTCTTTCTGTCCCACTATGCCGCCGCGCTCTATGAGGTCGGCGTCGATGTTCACTTCGCCCAGGTCGTTGACGATGACAGCGAACTTGATGCCACGGCGGTTGCCGAGGATGCGGTTGAGCAGGGTGGTCTTGCCGCTGCCGAGGTAGCCGGTGAGCAGCAGCACGGGTATGGTGTCGGGTCTGTTCATTGTAGCGTTGTTTTTACCGATTGTTGCCACCACCAAACGCCAGCCGGCCGCAAATATTGCCCTCCGTCCGGGGAAAATGTTGCGGCAGGCCGCCCGTTGGCAGAAAATATGCCGCAGTGGGCAATAATCAAGTGCCACTCAGCGTTTGCATCGGCATGGAATACACAAAGTTCAAGCCGTTCAGCATCGTTACGCGCGGACGGCTGGTAGAGTACAGCCGCCCCGTCGTGATGGGCATTCTGAACATTACACCCGACTCTTTCTACGACGGCGGACGCCACGCCGACATGCCGTCCATGCTGCGCCACGCCAGCTGGCTGGCCGACGAGGGTGCCGACATCATCGACCTGGGCGCCGTGAGCTCGCGCCCCGGAGCCGAGCTGCTGCCGCCCGAAGAGGAGGCCGCCCGCCTGCGCGAGGCCGTCAGCCTGCTGCGCGCCGAGATGCCGCAGGCCGTCATCAGCGTGGACACCTGCTTCGCGCAGCCGGCACGCGCCGCAGTCGAGGCCGGTGCCGACATTGTGAACGACATCGGGGGAGGCCAGTTCGACGAGGCTATGTTCGCCACGGTGTGCGAGCTGCAGGTGCCCTACATCATGATGCACACGCGCGGCCTGCCCTCGCAGATGCAGCGGCTGGTTGACTACGACGACATCGTCGACGACCTGGTGCGCTACTTCTCCAATCGTGCCGACCAGCTGTACCGCATGGGCATGAAAGACCTTTGGCTCGACCCCGGCTTCGGCTTCGCCAAGACAACCTCGCAGAACCACGAGCTGCTGCGCCGCCTCGACGAGCTGTGCCAGGTTTTCGACGAGCCTCTGCTTGTGGGCTTGAGCCGCAAGAGCATGATCTACAAACCGCTCGGCCTCACCCCCGACCAAGCGCTGGAGGGCACCGTGGCTCTCGATGCCCTTGCGCTGGAACGCGGCGCGCGCATTCTCCGCGTGCACGACCCTCGCCCGGCCAGGCAGACAATAGACCTCATGTTCAACGACCACACCTGCTGACCCATGCCCCTGCTTGCACTTGCCGCGCTGCCCTCGCTGCGCGTGATCGACATCTTCGACATCGTCATCGTGGCGGCGCTGGTCTACTACATCTACCGCATGGCGCGCGGCACCAACGTGATGCTCATCTTCTGGGCGCTGATTATCCTGCTGCTGGCCTGGAGGCTGGCCGACCTGCTGCAGATGAGGCTGCTGGGAGCTCTGCTGAGCGCCGTGTGGGGCGTGGGGCTGATTGCACTGGTGGTAATCTTCCAGCCCGAGATACGCAAGTTCCTGCTCTTCCTGGGCACAAAGACGCAGCTCGACGAGAGCCTGTGGCACCGGCTGCAGTTCTGGCGCAGCCAGCGCGGCCGCCAGCTCAGCGTGAGCTACGAGGCCTACGTCGTGGCCTGTATGCACATGTCTCAGACGAAGACCGGCGCCTTGATGGTCTTCAAGCGCCACAACTCGGTGGAGGAGCTGGTGGGCACCGGCGAGCGGCTCGACGCCGAGGCAAGCAACGCCCTGATAGAGACGCTGTTCTTCAAGAACTCGCCGTTGCACGACGGCGCGGTCATAGCCCACAACAACCGGCTGCTGGCCGCGCGGTGCATACTGCCGGTCACCTCGCGGCTCGACATCGACCCCAACCTGGGCCTGCGCCACCGCTCGGCCATCGGCGTCACCGAGCAGCTCGACGTGCTGGCGGTTATCGTGAGCGAGGAGACCGGAGCCATAAGCTACGCCGTGGGCGGCGTCATTCACCACGACGTGAGCCCCGTGGAGCTGCGCCAGGCGCTTGAGCGATACGAGTGCTGAGGGCGCGCCATGCCACGGCGCAAAGAAAGAGGGAGGGCGGCAAATCGGCCGCCCTCCCTCTGTTTCTGCCTGCAAAAGCCCGCTACCGGGCCTCGCGGCCCGCGCGTATGGCCTTGATGTTGGTCTCCACCACAGCCTCGCCCTTGCGGCCGAAGATGGAGCGGATGGCATTCTCAAGCTCCTCGAAGGCTATCTCCAGGTAGGGGGCGGCCGCGCCGAGCAGCACCATGTTGCCGCGCGCGCCCAGCTCCTTGGCTATGGCGTTGGCATTGAAGCTCACGCATTTGCCCAGCTTGCCCAGCTCGGCGTTCACCTTCTCGATGTCGGGATAGTTGGTGATGTTGACGAAGGGGTCGCTGTTTGTGATGACCACGCCGTCGGCTGCCAGGAAGGGCAGGTAGCGCAGGGCCTCCATGGGCTCGCTGCTGAGGATGATGTCGGCCTTGCCCTCGGGTATCACGTCCGAGAAGATGGGGTCGCTGCTCACGCGCAGGTGGCTGAACACGCTGCCGCCGCGCTGGCTCATGCCGTGGATCTCGCTCTGTTTCACGTTCAGCCCCAGCTTGAGGGCGGCGTCGCTGATTATCTTGGCTACCGACACGATGCCGTCGCCGCCGACACCGCAGAGTATGATGTCTTTTTTCATTGTTGCTGCTTCTTTACTTGTTGGCAATTCTCTTCTTGTTCTCCACGATGCACACGCGCTGCGGTATGATCACGCTCACGCCCTCGTAGGCTATCTCCTCCTCGAGGATCTTCACGAACTCGTCGTGGTTCTTCTTCAGGGGCACGATGTGGCGTATGTGCTTCTCGTCGACGCCCAAGCCCTTGCAGATGTTGAAGAGCTTCATGTTGGCGCTGCTGGGCTGGCCGCCAGTCATGGCGGTGATGTCGTTGTCGAGGATCATGATCACCACGTTGGCCTTCTCGTTGACGCAGTCGAGCAGGCCGGTCATGCCGCTGTGGCCGAAGGTGCCGTCGCCTATCACGCCGATGGCCGGGAAGATGCCCATCTCGGCGGCTCCCTTGGCCATGGTGATGCTGGCGCCCATGCAGACCGTGGTGTCGATGGCACCCATGTTGAAGCCGAGGGTGTAGCAGCCGATGTCGCCGAAGACGCGCCCGCCGGGGTACTTCTTCATCACGTCGTTCACAGCCTCGTAGCTGTCGATGTGCGGGCAGCCCACGCAGAGCGCGGGCGGACGGTTGGTGACCACCTCGGGCACCGCCGGGCCTTTGGGCATGGGCTTGCCCAGGGCCGCCGCCACCTTCTCGGCGTTCAGCTCGCCGTCGCGGCGTATGGTCTCGTCCAGGCGGCCGTGCACCGGCTTGCCCTTGCCGAGGAAGCCCTTGATGTGCTCCTCCACGAAGGGCTGGCCGTCCTCGAGCACCAGCAGCTCGCCCACCTCGTCGTAGAGGCGGTTGAGCATGTCGAAGGGCAGCGGGTACTGCGCCACCTTGACCACCGGGTGCGGGCACTTGCCGCCGGGGTAGTTCTCCTGCAGGTAGTTGTAGGCTATGCCGGTGGTGATAATGCCGCGGCTCTTGTCGGCGCCGTCGATGTACTGGTTGAAGCCGCTCTCCTGCGACTCACGGGTGAAGGCGGGCTGCTTGTCTATCAGCTCGCGGTAGAGGCGCTTGGCGTTGACCGGCAGCAGCACGTAGCTCTTCGGGTCGCTGGGGCTGGAGAGGGGGTTCTGCGGGCGCACCTCGCGGCGCTCCACGCCGGCGCGGCTGTGGGCCAGGCGGGTGGGTATGCGCATGAGGACGGGCGTGCCGAGGCGCTCACTCAGGTCATAGCCGTAGAACACCATGTCGTAGGCCTCCTGCTGGTTCGAGGGCTCGAGCATCGGTATCATGGCCCAGTGGCCGTAGTAGCGGCTGTCCTGCTCGTCCTGGCTGGAGAACATCGAGGGGTCGTCGGCCACCACGATGATCACGCCCTTGGTGCCAATGATTGATGCGTTCATGAAGGGGTCGCCGCAGACGTTCATGCCCACGTGCTTCATGCAGGTCATGGCGCGCTTGCCGGCGTAGGCCACGCCGATGGAGGCCTCGAGCGCCGTCTTCTCGTTGGCGCACCAGTTGGCCACCACGCCCTGCTCTTTGGCCTGCTTGCTCTTGATGACATATTCGGTAATCTGGGTCGAGGGGGTGCCGGGGTAGCTGTTGATGGCGCTGCCGCCGGCGTCGATGAAGGCCTGCGCTATGGCCTCGTCGCCCAGGAGTAGGAGTTTGGACATAATATATTGTGTTTTTGTTGTTTGTTACTGTTTGTCTACACCAATTCGTGGTGCAAAGGTAGCAATAAAAAACGACCTATGCAAATTATTTTGCAACCCGCTGGCCGCCAGCCCCCACGCAGGCACACCACCAACGGCGGCCACGCCAGTCGCGCCGCGGCGGCAGCGCCGCGCCGGGGACGCCTGTTCTGCGATTGATGTCCGATTGTTCTTCGATTGTTCTCCGATACAAAATCGAAGAACAATCGGAGAACAATCGGAGAACAATCGAAGAACAGACGGTGCTGGCATGGAATTAGCACTGCTTCAGCCTGGTTTACAGCGCATTACAAAGACAACCCTGCGTAAACATTTACAACACAGCACATTAACCCGCCGTCAAAACTGGCGCGGCGGCTTATTTTGCCAGTTTTGGAAAAATATGTATTTTTGCATACGCGCAACAAAAACTAACATCACGCACAACATGCTGACATTCAGATTGTTACCCCCCCCAATCACCATGCAGGCCAGCCTGAACGGCTGAAAAAAGCCGCCCTGCCCCTCTTTTTCATTGCTTTCGCGCTGGCTTCGGCTGCGCAGACGGTGACCATCGACGACCGCGAGGACCACAGCTGGAGCTACTACCAGCCCTCGTCGAAGCTGCCCGACGGCTACCCGGACTACCTGCACTCGCCCGACCCGCGCGACGTGAAGATCACCTACAAGGGCGGCAGCGTGAGCGGCGCGTCGGCGGTGGCCATCTCGGCCCTTAGCGGAGAGAGCGAGAACGTGATGGTGTACTACCTGACGCTTGAAAAGACGGTGACAGGCCTCTCGGGCGACTACCCCTACACCGTCATCTCCAACCCCTTCAGCAAACGGCCGAAGAATGGCAACACCTACTACGGCTTCGCAGGGTGGAAGGTGGTCAGCGGCGGAAAATACATCAGCGAATACAGCGACGGCCAGACCATGTATCTCGACGCCACCATACACTTCACCGGCCTCGAGGAGGACAAGACGGCCGAGGTTGAGCTGGAGGCGCAATGGACGGAAGCCACCGTCAAGACAGGCTCCAGCAACCCCGGCTTCACAGACGGCACCTACGAGACCAACTTTTGGGTCCTGGAGAACAACACTGGTCGGTATGGCACCCCTGCCAATATCAACGGCATCACCGTGCCGGCCAACGTCACCGTCTCGGCGCGCTACCCCGACGGCGAGATCCACTACACCGCCCGCATCACCGGCAACATCACCGCTGGCGGCGACAACGCCAAGATGGAGTTCGTCAACATGAACAGCACGGGCAATGTCAATGCCAACGGCTACACATTCACCATGGGGCGCGGCATAGTGAACTCGAACAACGGCGGGCAGCTGCGGGGATGCACGAGCGACAAGAGCTGCGTCCACACCGTAAAGGTCGAGAGCGGCACCTATGCCTCGCTGATGCACTTCACTGCAGGCATTGCAAGTAACAGAAACGTCAACCAGTTGTTCATCCTGTGCTGCGACTACGACCGGGCAAAGAACGACAACGGCAAGCTGACAATAAGAGGTGACATGTATGTGGCCCAAGGAAACATCAACCTCAACCGGGCCAGCGGCAGCCTGTATGTGCGGAGCATCGTAAAAAGCGGCAACTTCCAGTCCACAGTCAATGCTTCCGGCAATTATTCAGGTAGTGGAGGTGACCAATCATACTATTTTTCCGTCGCCAACACTCATAATGCCGGAAGGCGCAGCCTGGTGGTCGAGGGCGGACACCTGCGCGGCATAGCGGGCGGCATGGACGAAACCAACAACCAGGGCACAGCCGCCCGGGCATTTGACCTCCGCGTGCGCGGCACCGCGCAGATTGACGGCGTGGTCTACGGCGCGGCCGAGTTTGCCGGGGCACGGGGCACGCGCACAATGGTGTTCACCGGGGGCACGGTGAACGGATGGATTGCGGGCGGAGCCAACGGAACACAAGAATCCGGGGGCGCGCTGAACGGCGCCACCTACCTCTACGTTGGCGGCACGGCGAAGGTGAACTCCGGCGCGTCGACCCAAGTGATGAACCGCGGCGTGGGGGGCAACGTCTTCGGGGCGGGGTGCGGCTACGGCAGCTCGAGTTCCTCCGGTCAGGTGCAGCTGGGCACCAATGTGGTAGTGGCCGACAAGGCCGAAATAGAGCGCGGCGTGTACGGCGGCGGCTCGTACGGCTACACCACGGCCACGGCAAACATCTTCATTCTCGGCGGCCAGGTGGAAGGCGTGAAGGGCGGCGTGAACGGCACGGCTTACGACGCCAACATCAGCGGGGGCGTGTTCGGCGGAGCCTGCCAGAACCAGGGCGGCACGGTGAGCATCCTCATGAACGGCGGCACGGTGGAAGGCGGCGTGTATGGCGGCAGCAACCAGACCGGCACCCTGTCGGGCACCGCCACGCTGCACATCGACGGCGGCACGGTGGGCACGGAGGCCGTGGCGGCCAACGTGCACGGCGGCGGCTATGGGAAGGACACGAGGGTCAACGGCAACGTCAGCGTCACCCTCGGCACCTGCGGCGCGGAAAGCGGCGCCACCGTCTACGGCGACGTGTACGGCGGCTCGGCGCTCGGCCGCATTGGCACAGCCACAGGCACCACGAACAACCACAGCGTCACCCTCAACCAGGGCGTCATCTACGGCAGCCTCTACGGCGGCGGCCTCGGCGACAAGGCGGCAAACATAGAGGCCACGGTGAACGGCAACGTCAAGGTGGCGGTGACCGGCGGCAGCGTGCGCCTGCGCAGCGACGACAAGGAGGAGGATGCCGAGGGCGAGAAGGGCAGCGGCAGCGTCTTCGGCTGCAACAACCAGGCTGGCGCGCCCACAGGCAAGGTGAGCGTCGACATCTACGGCACCGGCAAGCCGCAGGATGGCGAGCAATACGCGCTGCACGCCGTCTACGGCGGTGGCAACCAGGCGCACGACACCACCGGCACGCCCACGGTGACGGTGCACGGCTGCTCGGCCCGGATCAACTACGTCTACGGCGGGGGCAACGCCGCCGACGTGCGCGGCACCGACGTGACCGTGTGGGGCTGCGAGAAGATAGGCTGGGTGTTCGGTGGCGGCAACGGCCACAGCAAGAGCAACAACCACGACAACAGCTCCGGCGACCACTACAACCCAGGGGCCAACATCACCGCTGACGGCACGAATGTGACCATCCACGGCGGCACGATAGAGCGCGTCTTCGGCGGCAGCAACCAGTATGGCTACATCAACAGCACGATAACCGTCACCGTGAAGGAAGAGGCAGAAGGGGGCAAAGACCCCATCTGCGGCAACGACTACGGCGAATGCGAGATGAATGTGACCGAGCTCTACGGCGGCGGCAACGAGGCCAAGATAATAACCAGCGGCGGCGCGTACCTCGACCAGCCTGACCTCGTGCTCGACTGCTCGTCCAAGATAGGCAGCCTCTTCGGCGGCGCCCGCAAGGCCGACTACGGCAAAGACATCAACCTCACCGTCACCGGAGGCACCTTCGACAATGTCTTCGGCGGCAACAACCTGGGCGGCACCATAACAGGCAATGTGCACGTCACCGTGCAGGCAGGGCAAATAGGCAGTGTCTTCGGCGGCTGCAACATCAATGGCACCATAACAGGCTCGGTCACTGTCGACATAGACTCCGCCCAATTCGAGGGATGCTCCACGCCATTCAAGGTAGACAACGTCTACGGCGGCGGCAATGAGGCACCCTACGGCACAGCCGGGCAGGCCTACCCGCAGGTGAACATCAAGCATGGGCACGTGGGCAGAAACGTATTCGGCGGCGGCCTGGGCAACGGCGCCATGGTGACCGGCAACCCGACAGTCACCATTGGCGGCACCAACGGCTCGAAGGGCACGGCTGACGACGAGCATGTGGGCGTGATAGGCGGCAACGTCTACGGCGGCGGCAACGAGGCCAACGTGGACGGCAGCACCAGCGTGTACATGCTGGCAGGCAAGGTGGGTGGCAAGGAGGCCAGCACCACCGACGAGACCGGCTGCATCTACGGTGGCGGCCGGGGCAAGGAAGGCAACGACCAGAAGTCGCTCGACACCGCCAAGGTGAGCGGCGACACACACGTGACGCTGCGCGGCGGCGAGGTGATGGGCAGCGTCTACGGCGGCGGCCACAAGGGCAAGGTGGGCGGCAACACCAACGTCAAGCTGGAATAGGCCGCGGCATCCTTGCACGAACGCAGAGGGCTGGCACATCACCGCGCCAGCCCTCTGCCTCGTTTTATTCAGCCACCAGCTTGATTGCTATCGAGTGCAGCTGCTGCCAACCGGCGCGGTCGGTGAGGCGCACCATGAAATGGTAGTCGCCCGGATCCTTGCCGTGAGGCACCACGATGTCCTGCCGGGCGGTGTAGTCGCGCGTGCCGGCGGGTATGTCGTAGTCCTGGTTGAACACCCACGGGTCGACGGCCTCGTGCTCGTCGTCATCGTCGGGCGGGCAGTCGGAGGCCGCGCTGCTGTGCGTGTGGTGGTCGTGGTTGCCGTGCACCTCGATGTTGTAGCGCCCCAGCTCCACGTTGTCGGTGAAGCGGTAGCAGAAATGTATGGTGTCGCCCGCGGCATAGGCGTCGCATTCCGACGGCTGGGCAGGCACGCCCTCGGCGGTGATGACGGGCATCTCCTGGTCGGTGTCGGTGCCGCACGCGGCGGCCAGCAGCGCCGCTGCCAGCAGGGCGGCTGCCATGTTTGTCCTTTTCATAGGTCAGTCTCTTTTTGTTGTTGCTTGAATTCGTACTTGATGTTGAATGACACCACGCGCCCCGGCTCGGGTATGTCGACGAGGCGGTAGTAGCTTGTGTGGTCGTAGTAGCGCGTGCCGAGCAGGTTGTCGACCCGCAGCGACAGCGCGACGCTCCCCGACGGCAGCCCCATGCGGTGGGCCAGCGCGAGCGAGAGCGTGGCGTGGGCCGGGGTAGGCTTCTCGGGCGGCACAATGTCGTTCTGAGCCGCCACGGCGCGAAGACCCGCGCTGACGGTGCCGCAGCCGTGCCAGTCGTAGTGCCATGCCAGACTGGCGTCGGCCGAAGGCGGCACGGCGAAAGGCAGGGTGTAGCCGCGCTTGTCGCCCGAGAGCTGCCTCGAGCGGCACAGCTGGCCCGCCAGCGAGGCCTCGAGCCTGTGGCCAATGCGCCACGCGGCCTCCACCTCGAACCCGCCGCGCACGGCGCGTGCCTGCGTGTAGCGGTAGAGCTGCAGCCCCTCCACGTAGTCAGGCGTCGGGTTGAGGTAGATGTAGTTGGGGAAATAGTTGAGCCACGGGTCGGCCTTCAGCGTCAGCCTGTCCGAGCTCCACTCCAGCCCGGCGTCGAGCTGGTACGACTGCTCCGCATCGAGTGCGGCGTTGCCCTGCTCGTAGCGGAATATGTGGTAGTTCACGCCGTCGGCACCCAGTTCCTTGGCTATCGGCACACGGAAGGCCTTGCCCGCGTTGGCGCGCACAATCCAGCGCCCCCTGTGCCAATTGGCGCCGGCCGACCAGGTGAGGCTGCTGAAGCGGCGCGACGTGCCCTGCGACCGCTGCACGAAGAGCGAGTCGCCGCTGCCGTCGGGGGTGCGGTACCAGTCGCTGTAGGGATGGGTGCTTATTGCCGCCACGTCGCAGCGCAGGCCTCCGCTCAAGGCAAGGCTGGGGCTGGCGGTGAAGAGGTCGGTGGCATAGAGGCCTGCGGCCGAGCTCTCGTAGTCGGGCAGGATGAAGCCCCAGCCGCCACGGCGGTTGCGCTGGCTCTCGGCAGCCAGGCCTACCCGCGCCTCGTGCCTCTCGCCGAGGGGCAGGGTGGCGCCCAGCGAGCCGCTGAAGGTGTGCTTGTCGAAGCGCCGCTCCAGGCTGTCGGGCGGCGTGGGCATGTAGCCGTGCGAGAGCGGCTCGGAGAGCTCCTCGCGCAGGTTGTGCTGCCAGGCCAGGCTGGCCTCCAGCTGCGCCCCGCCAAGCCTCAGGGTGGTGCGGCTCTGCGCCTTGAGGTGGTTCACCCACTGGCTGGGCAGGTCAACGTCGCGCGTGGAGCGGTCGTAGTCTATCCTCGACAGCCGCACCTCGAGCCCGTGTGCGTCGGCGAAGAAACCGCTGCCGGCGTAGACGTCGCTCACCGTCAGGTCGGTGCGGAAGTTCTCATTGTTGGTCCAGCCCAGCATGAGCCTGCCGTCGCGCTCGCTGCCGGCCGTGTTGCGCAGGCGCCCGTCGCGCAGGCGCACCACGTAGGAGTAGTACACCACGCTGTCGGCCGGCACACGCATGTCGCCGTAGTCGCTGGCCGTGATGTTGGCCTTGTAGAAGAAGCCGCCCCGGCGACCCGCCAGGCGCGCGGCAAGGCCCAGCTGGCCGTTGTCGCCACGGCCGAAGAGTGTGGCCGAGACCTCGAGCGGCGAGGCGGGCAGGCGGCTGCCGGTGAGGCTGATCACTCCGCTCAGGGCGTCGGAGCCGTAGAGCAGCGCGGCGGGACCTTTCACTACCTCGGCGGCATCGACCGCGAACTGGTCGACCTCGAGGCCGTGGTCGTCGCCCCACTGCTGCCCCTCGTGCTTCACGCCGTCGAGGCACACCACCATGCGGTTGCCGCCCATGCCCCTGATGGTGGGCTTGGCCAATCCTGCCCCGATGCTTTGCGCCTTCACGCCGGGGATGCCCTCGAGCGTCTGCGCCAGGCTCTGCCCCAGGTGCTCCTCGATGAAGTCGGCGTCGACCGTGACCGATGCCTGCGGCTGCTCCGTCTGCTGCGACGACTGCGCGCTGACGCTCACAGTCTGCAGGGTCTTCACGGTGTCGGGCGGAGCGGCCAACGCCATGAAAAGGCAAAATAATGCTGTCATGCCGATGTTGCTGGGAATGTGTGTGACTGAGGCGCGCCCAAAGGCCACGCCGCTGCGGCGCGCCGGGCGCCGCGGGGCGTCAACACACCGTCGGCGGAGCTCGCGGCGACAGACGGAGGCTGGCGGCGCCGGCCAGCGAGCCAGCGGTCACAGCACGCACCACGGCCACAGCCATCACAGCCACCATAGCCACAATGGCGGCGCCCGCCAGCCGCGGCATGGAGAGCAGGTGGCACACCAGGCAGACCTGCGCGTCGTCGGCAGCCGCCCCATAGTGGGCCGGGTGGTCGACATGGTGCAGGCAGTCGTCGCACAACACCGCAGCCTGCCGCCCGTGGTGCACGTGCAGCACGCTGGCCACGACCAGCGGCAGGTAGGCCGCCAGCAGCAGCCACGACAACCTATGTCTCCACTTCTCGCCCATCGCTCGAAACCGGCGGCAAAAATACGTAAAAAAAACCACTCCACCGCAAAAAAGAGTCGATGCCGCCGTTTTTTTGCCTGCCCATGGCGACTCCAGGCAGCCATAGGGGCCGCACCAGGGCCGTCTGTTCTTCGATTGTTCTCCGATTGTTCTTCGATTGTTCTTCGATATTAAATCGAAGAACAATCGGAGAACAATCGAAGAACAGACGGTGTTGACACGGGCCCAGCACATCCTCAGCACTGAGACACAGTCAATTACAGTGCAAACAAAGCAGAATACAGACCGTCAATACCACATAACCAGCGGTTTACGGCCTGCGCAATATCGCCAGAAATGAGTATGCGCCATGTCGTGGCAATAGTGTAACTTTGCACTTTGGAAATTACAACACACCAATCGATATGAGCCTGAAAAAGACCATCTTCGCCGCCCTCGCACTGGCTGCGGCACTGGCTGCCGGGGCGCAGACCTACGTCGGCACAATGACCATTGGCGACTACACGCAGCGCGGCGTGGAGGTGACGCTTACGCAAAAACAGGGCGGCAGCGCGTCGGCACTGATGCACCGCGTGAAGTTCGCCCGCATGATGCCGGTGCGCCTCGACGTCGAGCTGAAGCCCCTGCGGCTGGCCGACGGAAGGCTGGCTGCCGACAGCCTTGTGCCCACGGCTGGCAACAAGAGCTACGAGAAGTTCACCGTGCGCCGCCTGGCAGGCACGGCCGACGCGTCGGCGCTGCGCTTCAAGTGCCGCATGGGCAAGAAAGAGCTGGCCTTCGACGGCAAGAAAAAGTAGGGCCAACGGCCGCGCCCCACGCCGCCGGCAAGGCTGCAGGCCGGTTCGCGCGGACAACATGCAGCCTGCAAACCAGCAATTTAAGTGTCGAGGTGAAATTTTATTTTGCCATGTCGGAAAAAGTTGCTACTTTTGCACCCGATTTCACCACGGTGAGACGCACTTTTATGGTGGGCGTAGTTCAGCTGGTTAGAGCGCCAGATTGTGGATCTGGAGGTCGTGGGTTCGAGCCCCACCTCCCACCCCCAAGACCCTGCGGCAGTGATGCTGCGGGGTTTTCTGTCTGAGGCCAGGCGGGCAGGAGGCAGGCCTACGGCACAGGGTCGTAGCCCGAGCCGCCCCATGGGTGGCACCGCAGCAGCCGCTTCAAGGCCAGCCAGCCGCCACGGAACGGGCCGTATTTGGTTATGGCCTCCTGCGCATACTGCGAGCAGGTGGGCGTGTAGCGGCAGGTGGGCGGGGTGAACGGCGAGATGCAGTTGCGGTAGAAGGCTATCAAGGCCAGCATCAGCCGTGCGAGCAGACGTTTCATGACGGTTCAGGAGTTGGCTTCGATGAGGGTGGCAATCACTTTGTCCATGCGCTGCCCCAGCTTGTGGTATTCGGGCATCTCGGCACCGATGTAGACCAGCGCCACGGCAATGCTGCGCCCCTGGCTGCCCAGGGCATCAATCAGCGGCTGCTTGCGCGTGCGGTAGCATTCGCGCGTGAGGCGTTTGATGCGGTTGCGGTCCACGGCGTGGCGGAACCTCCGCTTGGGAGCCACGGTCATCACCTGGCACGCCACCTCCGACTGGGCGTCGATCCACTGGACAGAATAGGGGTATACGCGGCAGCGGTGCCCCTCGGCATAGAGTTTCTCTATCACGCGTCGCGAGCAGAGCCGCTCGGCCTTCGGGAAAGTGTTCATTCCATCTTGGCCTTTTCGGCGGCGCGCTCGGCGCGGCGGGCGGCGGCCTGAGCCTTCTTCTCCTCCATGCGCTGCTTGTACACCTCCTTGTTGGCAATGACCGGCTTGGAGCGCTTGGCCGAGGTTGCCGTGCCGGACTTTCCGCGCTTGGCGTCGCCCTTGGCGGTGGCGGCGGTGGCGGTCTTGCCCAGGATGTAGTTCTCAATGGCCGTGGCCATCGACGGGGCTGCCGGGGTGGGCGCGCCGATGGTGAGCTTCAATCCGTTCTCTTTCAAGGCAGCATGGGTTGAGGCGCCGAAGGCGGCAATGGTGATGTCGCTCTCCTTCACGTCGGGGAAGTTCTTCAGCAGGCTGCGCACGCCGATTGGCGAGAAGAGCGCTATGGCGTCGAAATCGTCGAGGTTGAACTGCGACAGGTCGCGTGGCACCGAGGTGTACATCGGCGCCTTGGTGTATTTTATCTTTGCTTTGTCGAGGGCTTTGGTGTATTCGGTCTGCTTCTCGTCGGAGCATGGGAAGAGGTACTTCTCCTCCTTGTGCTTCAGAATGACCTCGATGAGGTCGGTGAAAGTCTGAGTGCCGAAGAAAACCTTGCGCTTGCGGTATTGTATGTAGTTTTGCAGGTAGAGCGCGATGGCTTCAGTGGAGCAAAAGTATTTGGTATCCTCGTTCACCGTCTCACGCAAATCTTTGAGCATACGGAAGAAGTGGTCGATAGACTGTTTGCTGTTGAAGATAATCGCATTGTAGTCGCTGATGTGGATGCGCGTTTTCCTGAAGTCACTGGCCGAAAGCCCCACCACTTCGAAGAACTTGTAGAAAGTAATGTCAACGCCGTGCTTTTGTATCAGGTTGCGATAGGGCGACTTTTCCAAATCGGCCGGCGCAGGCTGCGAAATGAGGAGTTTTTTCAGTTTCATTCTCTACTCACTGTTTGTTTGCATCTGTCTGATTGTCACGTCATAAATTGCTTCACAAAAAGCAAAATCGGTACCAATTCGACGGTGCAAAGATAATAAAAAAGATGGATATGAGAGCCACCCTGGCGCGAGAAAAAGATGCCCGTGCCCCTCGCCACGCGCAGCACAAACTCGACAGCGGCAACCACAGCCATGGACTTGGCTGTGCCCATGGCGGCACCGGGCATGTACACCATAATGAAGAGCATGGGAATCAGCACCGTGGCCAACCCTAGATGGAAGTGGTAGTTGCTTGCCAGGTAGCCGTCCATGGCATCGCTGCCGCCAAAGGCGTTGCCCAAAAGGCGCAGCAGCAGGTTGCGCAGCAGGTAGGCGGCAGACAGACCGCCCCACAACGCCGCCAGCCACAAAGGGTGCAGCCCCATGCATCGCCACAGCGCGGTGGCCACGCAGGCCGTCAGCAGCAGCGCGGCCGGCATGAGCTGCCACCAGTGCTGCATGTTGTTGGCCCTCATGCTGCGGCTCATGGCCTTGGCACTGACGAGCGTGGTGGTGAGCTTGGTGGGCTTGAAGGTGTGCCTGCGGTAATAAACCACCAGAATAGAGGCCAGCGCCAGCAGCAACACGAAAAGCCACGCCGGGGCCGGCCACTCGGCACGCTCCACCGGCACGCCGTGCACAGGGTTCAGAGCCTGCCCGGCAAACATCGACGTGCGCTGCTCTGCCGGGGTGTGAGCGGCAAAAACAGAGTCCATCATCGCCACCCCGGCGAAAGGGATGTCGGCAGACGGGGAGGCGGACACAGTGTCGAGTTGGTAGAAAGGCAGGAAGTTGAGGGTGCTGTCGGTGGGGTTCATAGGTTGCGGTTGATGATAAGTTTACGGTAGGCCACGCCGTCGAGGCTCACAATGCGCAGCAAGTACACTCCGCCGCCGAGGCTGCCCAGGTCGGCGCTTGCGGAGGGCAGCCCGGTGGCAGACATGCGCCACACCTCGCGCCCATAGAGGTCGATGGCAGACAGGCTCACGAGCGCGGAGGCCGACTCCACGGTAACACGGCCTGTCGTCGGGTTGGGATAGACGCTCACCTCAGGCTTCGTGCGCGGATTGTCCAAACCGAGGCTGCTGTCGCACGGGGAGGCCAAGCCGTAGGCAGCGCTCCACAAAGCCAGTGGCAGCCTCACGTCGTCAATCCACGCACAGTCGTCGCCGCGGTCGATGCTCTCGTCCTTGCGGTAACGCCAGCGCAGGGTGTGGCAACCAGCGGCAATAAACTGGCTGTACTGCCGCCAGCCGCTCTCGCCACTCAACGACAGCCCCCGGGTGTAACCGTCTACGGCAAAGGCCAACACGTCGCCGTCCTTCTCGCTCGAAGTCCGCGCCCAGTAGCGCAGCGTGTCGGCCTGCGGCAGGCATACGCGCAGCAGCAGGTCGGAGGTCTGCCTGTAGTCGATGGGCGAGCTGCGCAGGCAGAGTGAGCCGCTGCGGCCGTGCAGGCTGTCAACCACCCACCCTTTCGACCCGCCCTGTTGCCAGGGGTAGAGCGACAGGCCATGCTCGAAGCCGTCGCAGCGGCAGCCCGTCTCCACAAAAGAGCTCACGGCAGTGGAATGGCCGCCCACACTCACCCTGTAGTCAAGGCGCAGGTGACTGGCCGAGTCGGGCATGACGAGGTCGAGCCTGGCCGCCTCGCCTTCGGCGAAGGAGGCCTGCACGGCAGCGCCCGCAGGCCACGCCACCGCTGACAGGTACAGGCTGTCGTAGCGTCCGGCGACGGCGGCCGTGGCGGTGACAGGCGCACCTGCCGATAGCGTGCGCAGCCTCTGCCCCGTCCCGTCGGTCAGGCTCCAGGTCACTGCGGGGTAGTCATAATCAAAGGCGTGGCACAACAGCAGGCTATTTTCCACGCCGCCAGCCAAGGCAACGAGGGCAGCCTCCCAGCGTGGACTGCTGCCGACACGGGCAATCGAATAGTGCAGCTCGACGGCCTTCCGCTCGCCAGGCGCCAGCACGGGCAGCGAAGCCGTGTCGCACGCAAGCAGTGTTGCCGACGCGGGCACGGACTGCGGCTGGCGCAGCGACAGGCGTACGTCGTGCAGAGTGTCGGCTGCGAGGTTGGCCAGACGTAGGCTGACGACGCTGTCGGCCACGGCCACATCGTAGAAGCCCATCGGTGCCAGCGGCGCGGCGGGCTCCACAAGCAGGGTTGCCGGCCTTGCGCCAGGGGCGGTGGCGGTGAGCAGCAGAGGCAGTGTGTCGACGCTTTGGCGCAGCCACAGGCCGACGAGACCCGCACTGTCGGCCACGGCGCGTCCCAGCAGACTGTCGGCCTGCATGGCAGTGACCACAGTCCCTGGCATGGCGTGTACGTAGAGACTTGCATCGCCAACCCTGACGCTGTCGTCGAGGAGCAGGGTCAGCTCCGCGGCGTCGCCAAGCTGCGGACGCAACGTGGGGTCGCCCAGCAGGCAGTAGGTCTCCCAGTAGAAGCGGTCGTAGGGCGACCCCGCGGCAGCCACCGCCAGCCCACCGCCCAGCATGGCACTGCCCATGGTGGCGCAATGGCCGCCGAGAGCCAGCAGGGCGTCGAAAGCGCCGGGACGAAGGCTGTCGTAGGCAGGGTTGTCGCTGAATGGATATACAGGCCCGACAGCCCAGTAGTAGTCCTCGTTCCACATCGTCTGGTTGGTGGCGCCCACAACAGCCACCGCACCGCTGCCGTCCATGCACAGCAACCTGCGTCCCAGACAATTGCCCGAAAAGTCATTGCTCGAGCAACAGTTGTTGAACCACACCGCCGGTGGCGTTGACGCGTCGAGGCTGTCAGCCCGCAGGCGCGGGCTGCTCCACCCGCCTGAGGTGCAATGGGCAGTGTAGGCCACCAGGGCCACGCCCTCGGCCAGCTGCCCGGTCACGTCGGCACCCTCGTCGGCCGAAGCCGGGTTGTAGTGGCACAGCGTGTCGGTCTCGGGGCATTTCTGCTTGAACCTTCCAGCCAGATAGGCCACCTCTCCGTTGGTGGTCACCGGGGCGGGCTCCGACGACTCGGCCCCGGCCACCAGCAGCACACGCCGCCGCGCCGCGCCGTCGGGGCTCTCCGCGCGCTCGAAAGCCAGCGTCTTTGCCACCACGGCAGCCAGCTCCGCGCTGTCGCCCACAGGCCAGCGCCCCACCGTCATGTCGGGCAGGTAGTCGCCGTCGAGCTCGGCATGGTAAAGGTCGGTCACATGCAGGTCGAAGCCCTGTGGCTGGTTGCGACCGAAGAAAGGTTCTATCTGCTTGGCGTCGCCCACCAGCAACAGCGCGGGCATGTCGCCGCCACGCAGGCCTGCCGCGGCGCGCGCCACGGCGGCCTTCACGCTGTCGGCGTCGGCCATTTCCATGTAAAGCTCAATCACCTCGTGCCCCTGCTGCCTTTTCCAGCGCAAGAAAGGCCGCAGCTGCTCCCTCATCCATTCGCGCCCCACCACCAGCAGCGGCGCGGGCATGGTTGGCTCGGCGCGCAGCGGCACCAGGTCGGCAGCGGCAATGCTGGCCTCGATGCGGCGGTGCACACGTATGTCGCCGCACAGGCTGAAGGGGCACACCTCGAGGCGGTAGACATCGGTGCGCCACATGGTGCCGAGCTTCACCAGCCTCACGGCCTCACGCCCGGCAAGCCCGGCTTCGGAACGGCCGCCGGTGGCTGCCGCGCCGCCCTTCACTCCAGGCAGCGCCGGGGCGGAAGTCAGCCTCCGCGACTTGGGCAACCGCAGGGTCGTGTCGCCACTTGCTGACACGCTCTCCAGCCGCAGCGGTATGCCGCTCGGCACAGCCAGCAGGGCAGTGGCCGACGGCAGCAGCGGCTCGTCAGGAGCGGCGGCCGAGGCCGAAAGCCCCGTGGCCTCGAGCCTGCACGTGCCGTCGGCCTGCTCCTCAAGCCCAAAACCGCCCAGCTCGAGGCTCACCTCGAGCCCCCCGGCAGTGCGCCCAAGCGTGAACACCGTCCCGCCACCCCGCTGCGAAGCGGCGGCCAAAGGCAGCGTAAGCATACTGGCAAACAGCGCTATATAGCACAAAAAGATCTTCATGAGGCCATCATTCCAAGGCAGCAAAGTTACACAAAAAAAACGACGTGCAAAAATAAAAGCAGTGAACGCGCACGCGACAGTGTCCCCGCCCATTTTCCACTTGTCCTCCTGTATATCCACTACCATACAGCAACTTACGCGACGCAGACTGCTCATCGCCACCACTCACACTTACCCCCTGCCGAGGGGTGTAAAATACACAAAATGCAAAACACTGCAAATCAGCACAAAGTATAGACCAACTCCTACTCAACTCCTACTCATCTACTATCCAACGCCTAATCAACCACTACTTGAGTAGGCGATGAGCAGTTGTTGTTCAGTTTTTCATATGCCTTTGACACGGTGACGGCGGCCACCGGGCACGGCGCCGCACTTTTTTCGGCAGGGTGCAATATTAGCGGCAGGGCTGCGTTTGGTTGGCTGTTATGGAAGGACTGATTCTGGCCGCCGGACTGGGCACACGCCTGCGTCCGCTCACCGACAGCCGCCCCAAGGCACTGGTCGACGTGGGAGGCAGGCCGCTGCTGCAGATAGCCATAGAGCGCTTGGCGGCGGCCGGGGTGGAGCACGTGGTGGTCAACACGCACCACATG
>JAFVBB010000011.1 GCA_017480225.1 Bacteroidales bacterium | reverse complement strand
GGCTCGCCGTGGCGCGAGCTGGGCGAGATAGTGCCCGCCGACACCCACGCCACCTTCACCGACCGCGGCATAAACCCCTACGACTCGCTGCACTGCTACCAGCTGCAGGTGTTCGACGCCTGCGGGCAGAACCCGCACTACTCTGCCACCACCTGCCTTGTGGTGCCCGACCCGCCTGCGCCCAATGCCTTCTTCCCCAATGCCATTGTGGCCGGCGACGAGGCCAACGGACGCTTCCTCCCAGCCATGCAGGGGCTGAAAGGCGACATCTACGACCTTTGGGTCTATGGCCGCGACGGCAGGCTGGTGTACCACACCGCCGACGACCACGCCGGGTGGACGCCCTCTGCCTCGACCCCGGCGGGCGTGTATGCCTACACGCTCCGATGCCGATTCAACGACAACACCATCCGCACATTCAGCGGAACCGTAACTTTCATCAAATAACCATACTCCCATGAAGATAGCCCTTTATCACCGCCACATCGAGCCTGCCGACCTTCCTGCCTACACTCGACTGGAACAGGCGCTGGCCGAGCGCGGTGTCGAGGCTGTGGCCGTCGTCGACGGATGCCTGCCCGACGGCTGCGACTTCCTCTTCTCGATAGGCGGCGACGGCACCCTGCTGAGCAGCCTTCAACTGGTCGACACCGGCCGCCCCGACGAGTTTCCGCCGGTGGTGGGCGTGAACTTCGGCCACTTGGGCTTCCTCACCACGGCCGGACGCGACAGCATCGAGGCTCTGGCCGACAGCCTGCTGCAGGGACGCTACGTTATCGAGCGGCGCACGCTGCTTCAGGCCGCGCCCCCTGCACCCACCCCCTTTGCCCTCAACGAGGTCTTCCTGCACCGCGCGGAGCACACCTCGCTGCTGCGCACCGAGGTGTGGGTCGACGGAAACTACGTGGCCACCTATGCCGCCGATGGTGTCATCGTGGCCACACCCACCGGCTCGACCGCCTATTCGCTCAGCTGCGGCGGCCCCATACTGACGCCCGACTCGCGTTGCCTCGCGCTGACTCCCATCTCGGCCCACACACTCACCCTGCGCCCCATCATCCTGCCCGACAGCGCGGTGGTGGAGCTCCGCGTGGACAGCGAGTGCTGCCTCGGCATCGACTCCACCCACGGCCGGCTGGCCGCGGGCGACAGGCTCGCCCTGCGCAGGGCGCCGTTCACGCTGCGGTTGGTGCGCATCGGCGAGCAGACCTTCTTCACCGCCATACGCGACAAGCTCATGTGGGGCACCGGCGCCGCCGTGCGCTGACCTTCGTCCGCAACCCACCCTCCATCCAGACGGTGCGGCTCGGCAGAAGCCGCGCCGCCTTTTTTTGTATCATTATGCAATGTGTTGGAAACCATTGTTTTGTGAGAAATGCTCGCAGGGGGTAGTATTGTATTTCGCAAATCGCTGTAAATCAGCGTAAAGTATAGACCAACTCATACTCATCTCCTACTCAACTCCTACCCAACGACTACTTAGCTCTTACTTTAGTAGGTGTTGAGTAGTTGAAGAGCAGTTGTTGTCTACTGATTAATGCGGCCTTGAGCCGTCGGCTGGCCTGACTTCCTGTTGCGCGCCGCGCCGCCGCCATTATTTTTTGGAAGGCACAACAAAAAGCAGCCGCCAGCGTTAGGGTGATGTTATGAGACAATACCTCGACCTGCTTCAGCACGTGCTTTCGCACGGCAGCACCCGCGCCGACCGCACGGGCACCGGCACAGTGGGCGTCTTCGGCTACCAGATGCGTTTCCCGCTGGCCGAGGGCTTCCCAGTGCTGACTACGAAGAAACTGCACCTGCGCTCGATAATCCACGAGCTGCTGTGGTTCCTGCGGGGCGACACCAACATAAAGTACCTCAACGACAACGGGGTGAGCATTTGGGACGAGTGGGCCGACGCCGACGGCAACCTCGGGCCTGTCTACGGATCGCAGTGGCGCTCGTGGCCCGACGGCCGCGGCGGCACGATAGACCAGATTGCCGGTGTGGTGGATGAAATCAAGCGCAACCCCTACAGCCGCAGGCTGGTGGTCACGGCATGGAACCCGGCCGAGCTGGCCGTCATGGCCCTGCCGCCGTGCCACTGCCTGTTCCAGTTCTACGTGGACGGCGGCCGGCTGAGCTGCCAGCTCTACCAGCGCAGCGCCGACATCTTCCTCGGGGTTCCGTTCAACATAGCCAGCTACGCCCTGCTCACCATGATGGTGGCGCAGGTGTGCGGCCTTGAGCCTGGCGACTTCGTGCACACGCTGGGTGACGCCCACCTCTACAGCAACCACCTCGACCAGGCACGCCTGCAGCTCACCCGCGAGCCGCGGCCGCTGCCCACGATGCGCATCAACCCTGAGGTGACCGACCTCTTCGCCTTCCGCTACGAGGATTTCTCCTTGGAAAACTACAACCCACACCCCCACATAAAGGCCGCCGTAAGCGTTTGACCGCAAGAACACCCCGCCATGCAAGCCATCAAGGACCGCGCCCCGCGCAACCGCACACTCACCCTCGACAGCGAAGACCGCGCGCGCTTCGGCGCGCAGCTGGTCACCCTGCCGCAGCTGCGTGCAGGCTCGGACTATGTGGACAGGACAATCAATGCCGACCTTATGGAAGCCCTGCCGATGCTGCCCGACGCATTTGCCGACCTGATTGTCGTCGACCCGCCTTACAACCTGACGAAAGACTTCAACGGCACAAAGTTCGCTGCCAGGGAAGACAGTGCGTACGTGGACTATCTGGAGCAATGGCTTCCGGCCGTGGTAAGGAAACTGAAAGACGACGGCAGCCTGTACATGTGCGGCGACTGGCACTGCACCGCCGCGATGCAGCAGGCCCTTTCAAGGCACATGTGCATAATCAACCGAATAACCTGGCAGCGGGAGAAGGGGCGTGGCGCGGCGACAAACTGGAAAAACAGCATGGAGGACATTTGGTTCGCCGTCAAGAACCCGCGGCGCTATCATTTCGACGTGGAGGCAGTGAAAATGAAGCGCAGGGTGATTGCCCCCTATCGCGTCGACGGCAAGCCCAAAGACTGGGAGGAGGCTGAGGGAGGCAATTACCGGACAACATACCCATCTAATTTCTGGGACGACATCAGCGTGCCTTTTTGGTCGATGCCGGAGAATACCGACCACCCCACACAAAAGCCGGAGAAGCTTGTCGCCAAGTTGATACTGGCCTCGTCGCGACCGGGCGATGTCGTGTTTGACCCATTCCTCGGCAGCGGCACCACCAGTGTGGTGGCCAAAAAGCTTAATCGCAGGTACTGCGGGATTGAGATGGACACAGAGTACTGCTGCATGGCCGAGAAAAGGCTGGCACTCGCTTCTGGCGACAAATCGATACAGGGCTATGCCGACGGCGTGTTCTGGGAGAGGAACACTGCGGCGGTTCAGATGCGGAAAGGTCGTGTGCCAGACCGCCGGACAACATCGCAGACAACAATGTTCAACACACAATGAAGACGACCGAACTATTAGATATTGCAGCCTCAAACGTGCTGCACAAACTGCGCGGTGAGGCAACCTCATTGTTGGGAGTCAATGCCCTCGGCTCTCCGCGTGCTGTCGGCGATGCTGTGCAGATGTATCTGGCTGGAGAACACGGCTTGAAGACATGCCTTCCGGAAATAGTAGCAGGCAAGTTCGAGTCTGGTTTCTCTCGTCGCTCAATGGAGGACATGGCCTTTTATTATGGCAACCTTTATTTCGCTGTCGACTGTAAAACACACAACATCGACACGGAATTCAACATGCCGAACCTTATCTCTGTTCAGAGATTGGCCAATTTCTACAGAAATGACACCAATACGTTCTGTATTTTGATTGTGGAATACAGCGTGAATGATTCGCAGATATCATATCGGCAGTGCCATTTCAAGCCAATCGAGGCACTCGAGTGGAACTGTCTGACCTTCGGCGCGCTTGGGTGGGGACAGATACAAATTGCCAACGCAAACCGTCTAAAGTTCTCCAAAACACCCGACCGACGTGCATGGATGCTGGAGCTTTGCAACAGGATAGACCGCTTTTATTGCGACGAGATAGGGAAAATAGGTGAACGGAGGCGATGGTTTGACGACGTCAGGGAGTATTGGGAGAGCCACACTGTGGCTGAAGTTTCTGGCTCAACGCAACACTGAATTATGGAAATACCAAGCACAAGCATTGACAATAAGCAGGGCGGCAGCCACCTATGGGCTGTTATTATGGCCGGGGGACTGGGCAGCCGCTTTTGGCCGATAAGCAGGGTCGATTGCCCGAAGCAGTTCATCGACGTGATGGGCGTGGGCAGCACCATGCTGCAACTCACCTACGCGCGCGCCCTCACCTTTTGCCCGAAGGAGCATGTGCTGGTGGTAAGCATAGAGCATTACGCCGACCGGGTGCGCGAGCAGCTGCCAGGACTCGAGTCGTGGCAACTGCTGTGCGAGCCACTGCGCCGCAACACCGCGCCGTGCATCGCGCTGGCTGCTGCCGCCATAGCGCGCCGCGACCCTGAGGCCACGGTGGTGGTGTGTCCCTCGGATCACGCCATCTTCAACGAGCGGTGCTTTCTGGCCGACATGGCACAGGCCGCGGAGGCGGCTGGAGGGCACGACTGGATAGTGACCTTCGGCGCGCAGCCCACCAGGCCTGACACCAGCTACGGTTACATACAGTTCCGCGCGGAGCCGTCACTGCCGGGCATCGACTCGTTGCACAGCGCCGTGACTTTCACCGAGAAACCACCCATGGAGATGGCGCGCCAGTTCATGTCAAGCGGCGAGTTCTATTGGAACACGGGCATATTGGTGGCACGGCTGTCGACGCTGACCGACGCCTTGCGCACCCACCTGCCAGCCGTGGCCGAGGCTTTGCTGACCGTGGACGACAGCGTGGGGCGCGACGAGCTGGCGGCGCGCTATGCCACGTGCGACAGCATCTCCATAGACCATGGTGTGATGGAGAAGGCTGGCAATGTGCAGGTGCTGGAGGCTTCGTTTGGATGGAGCGATGTCGAGACGTGGGACTCGCTCTACGATGTTTCTGCCCGCGACGCGCAAGGCAATGCCATGCTGGGCAGCGACAATGTGTTCCTCTACAACACGCGCGACTGCATCGTGGCCATGCCGGGTAACCGCGACAGAACCATCGTGCTGGAAGGCCTCGACGGCTACATTGTGGCGGCAAGCGACGACGCGCTGATGGTGTGCCGGCGCTCGAGTGAGGACCTGATATTCAAGTTCGCCAACGACGTGGAACTGAAGAAGATGATAGACCATAAGTGAGGCACGCCACGACGACAGCCACCGGCTGCCGCTACGAAAGACAACAAACGATAACAACATACACATGAAACGCTACGAGATCAAGTACCTTCTCAAAGAAGACGTGAGTGCCCTCATCGGCACCGAGATTTGTGTAAAGGGATGGGTGCGCACCAAGCGCGGCAACAAGAATGTGGCCTTCCTGGCCATAAACGACGGCTCAATAATCCACAACATGCAGGTGGTGGCCGACCCGGCGAGGTTCGAGGAGGAGCTGCGCCGCATAAGCACAGGCGCCTGCATCGGGGTGACCGGCACCCTGGTGGAGAGCCAGGGCAGCGGCCAGGCCGTGGAGGTTCAGGCTACCGGCATCACCGTGTACGGCGAGGCCGACCCCAACACCTACCCGCTTCAGAAAAAGGGCCACAGCATGGAGTTCCTGCGCGAGATAGGCCACCTGCGCCTGCGCACCAACACCTTCGGCGCCGTCATGCGCCTGCGCCACAACATGGCCATGGCCATACACACCTTCTTCCACGAGCGCGGCTTCTTCTATTTCCACACGCCGCTCATCACCGCCAGCGACTGCGAGGGGGCGGGCGAGATGTTCCACGTGAGCACCCTCGACCCGGAGAACCCGCCCCGCCGCGAGGATGGCAGCATAGACTGGGAGCAGGACTTCTTCGGCAAATTCACCGCGCTGACCGTCAGTGGACAGCTTGAGGGCGAGCTCGGCGCCACGTCGCTGGGCAAGATTTACACCTTCGGTCCCACTTTCCGTGCCGAGAACAGCAACACCCCCCGCCACCTGGCCGAGTTCTGGATGATTGAGCCTGAGATGGCCTTCTACCAGCTCGACGAGTTGACCGCCCTGGAGGAGGAGTTCATCAAATACTGCGTCCGCTGGGCGCTCGACCACTGCATGGACGACCTCGAGTTCCTCAACAAGATGATAGACAACGGCCTCATCGAGCGCCTGCGCTCGGTCATCGACACCGACTTCGTGCGCCTGCCCTACACCGAGGGCATCAAGATACTGGAAGAGGCCATTGCCAATGGCAGGAAGTTCGAGTTCCCCGTGCACTGGGGCACCGACCTTGCCTCCGAGCACGAGCGCTACCTCGTCGAGGAGCACTTCAAGAAACCGGTCATCATGATTGACTACCCGAAGGAAATCAAGGCTTTCTACATGAAGCAGAATGACGACGGCCGCACGGTGCAGGGCACCGATGTGCTCTTCCCGCAGATTGGCGAGATCATTGGCGGCTCGGTGCGCGAGGAGAACTACGACAAGCTGATGCAGCGCATCGACGAGCTCGGCATACCGATGAAAGACATGTGGTGGTACCTCGACACGCGCCGCTACGGCTCCTGCCCCCACGCCGGATTCGGCCTCGGCTTCGAGCGGCTGATGCTCTTCGTCACCGGCATGGCCAACATACGCGACGTCATTCCCTTCCCCCGCACCCCGAAGACCGCCGAGTTCTGATCGGCCAAGTCGAGAGAATGGACGCCCAGGCCACAACCACCCACGCGGTAAGGATCACCGCGCTGCGCAAGGCCGACTACAAGGACCTGCAGCAGCTGCTGGAGAAGCCGATTGAGGATGCCTGCCTCGTTGACGAAGGCCAGACGTGGACCAGCCATCGGGGCGAGCGCCCCGATGGATTCTGCCCCACGGCATGGGAGACCCTGCAATGGTTTGTGGCCGAGCTGGCCGCAGGCCGTGGCGGCTTCTACGGCGACTGGATGAAGAACCCCGGCAGCGCGCTAATCAGCTGCAACGACGGTTTCCGCCCGGTGAGTTTCCTGCTGGAGCGCATAGGATAGCCGCCGCGCCGGCACTGCCGCCAGCCGCGCTTGAGAAGGGCATTGGGGCAATGCAAAGGCCGTCTGTTCTTCGATTGTTCTCCGATTGTTCTTCGATTGTTCTTCGATTTAATATCGAAGAACAATCGAAGAACAATCGGAGAACAATCGAAGAACAGACGGTGTTGGCACGGTGTCGATGCCCCACTGGGAGGGGCGACTGACATTTTGGCAGTGGGGGAGGGAGTGGCACAATACTTGCTCCGAACACTGCGCAAAAGAAGACAACAACCAAAGGATACTGAAGAATATGCAAGGCAAGCTTAACGTACAGACCGAGAACATCTTCCCGGTCATCAAGAAGTTCCTCTATTCGGACCACGAGATATTCCTGCGCGAGCTGATAAGCAACGCCGTCGACGCCACGCAGAAGTTGAAGACCCTTGCCACGCGTGGCGAGTTTGCGGGCGAGCTGGGCGACCTCACCGTCGAGGTGACGCTCGACCCGAAGCGGAAGACGCTCACGGTGAGCGACCGTGGCATCGGCATGACGGCCGACGAGGTGGAGCGCTACATCAACCAGATCGCTTTCAGCGGTGTGACCGACTTCATGGAGAAGTACAAGGACAGCCACGAGCCGCTCATCGGCCACTTCGGCCTCGGTTTCTACAGCGCCTTCATGGTGAGCGACAAGGTGGAGATTTTCACCAAGAGCTGGAAGGACAGCCCCGCGCAGCACTGGTCGTGCGAGGGCAACCCGGAGTTCACTATGGAGGAGTACAAGAAGGAGGGGCGCGGCACCGACATCGTGCTGCACATCGCCGACGACTGCAAGGAGTTCCTCGAGGAGGGCACGGTGCTGCAGCTGCTCAAGAAATACTGCCGCTTCATGCCTGTGAGCATCCGCTTCGGCGAGGAGAGCGTGTGGGTTGACAGCGAGACCGAGTGCGACAAGGACGGCAAGCCCAAGCGCGTGGAGAAGAAGCAGCCGCGCATCGTCAACGACCCCGACCCCGCCTGGAAGAAGTCGCCCTCGTCGCTCACCGACGAGGACTACCGCAAGTTCTACCACGAGTTGTTCCCGATGAACTTCGAGGAGCCGCTGTTCCAGATACACCTGAACGTGGACTACCCCTTCAACCTCACCGGCATACTCTACTTCCCGAAGGTGCGCAAGACCATCGACCCCAACCGCAACAAGATACAGCTCTACTGCAACCAGGTGTTTGTGACCGACCAGGTGGAGGGTGTGGTGCCCGACTACCTGATGCTGCTGCACGGCGTGCTCGATTCGCCCGACATACCGCTCAACGTCAGTCGCAGCTACCTTCAGAGCGACGGCAACGTGAAGAAGATATCGCAGCACATCAGCAAGAAGGTGGCCGACAAGCTGGAGGAGATGAGCCGGAAGAAGGAGGACGAGGAGCACAGCGCCCTCGAGGAGAAGTGGGACGACATAAAGATCTTCGTGCAGTACGGTATGCTGACCGACGAGAAGTTCTGCGAGCGTGCCATGAAGTTCTACCTCCTCAAAAGCGTGGACGGCAGCCATTGCACCCTCGACAGCTACCGCGAGAAGATAAAGCCGCTGCAGACCGACAAGGACAAGACCGTGTGCTACCTCTACGCGAGCAACCCCGACGAGGAGCACGCCTACATAGAGAAGGCTAAGGCCAAGGGCTACGACGTGCTGCTGATGGACTCGCCCCTGGAGAGCCACTTCATCAACCTGCTTGAGCAAAAGGTTGACAAGAGCCGATTCGTGCGTGTGGACAGCGACACGGTGGAGAAACTGATTCCGCACGACGACTCGATACCTGAAAAACTGACGAAAGAGGAGCAGGAGCGGCTGAAACCGCTGGTGGAGGGCGCGGTTGATTCAGGCCGCTTCACCGTGCAGATGGAGAGCCTGGAGAGCGACGACGCCCCGATGCAGATTACCCAGAGCGAGTTCATGCGCCGCTACCGCGAGATGGCGCAGACCTCCGGGGGCGGCATGGGCTTCTACGGCGAGATGCCGGAAAGCTACAACCTGGTGGTCAACGTCAACCACCCGCTCATTGGGCGTGTGCTGGCCGAGCCCGACGAGGCGCGCCAGCGCGAGCTTGTGAGCCAGCTTGCCGACCTGGCCCTGCTCGGTGCCGGCCTGCTCAAGGGCGAGGCTTTGAGCAAGTTCCTCAAGCGCTCCACCGAACTGATCTGACCCCCACAGCCCGGCCTCCGGCGGCACCAGCCCCGCAGGCCGGGCGTTTTTTTCTGCCCGCACGTCGATGAAGTACCTGGCGCTGTTTGCAATGCTGCTGGCGTTTATCGTCCCCGGAGCCCCGGGGCCGGAGGCGGCGTTGCACGACGCCGGCCTGTGCAAAAGCGTGGAGAGACCCTCGTGGGAGGACATGGGCATGTGCGACGTGCTTGCCGTGCCGTGCGGCCAGTCGCTCACCCCTCCGTCCACGTCGCGCCTGCTGCCAGGCAATCAGGCAGGCGGCTCGGCGCAGGCACAGGTGCTGACGCGCCTGTTCGCGTCGGCCCGCAGCCACGGTTTCCCTCCACGCAGCCACACCCGCGGCGGCTTCATCTACCTGCTGCGACGGCTCAGGCTCTGATTGTTTTCCATATAACCCGTCATCTATCTTCTGGCAGCCGGGCCGCGACCAATGCGGCCACGCTGACGCATGGCTATTCCCATTCTGAGAAAACAACTAAAAAGACAATGGAAAACAAGACAAACATACACGAGTACGCCGCCACCGTCATGGGCGGCAAGATAGCGCAAAAGCGCAGTTTCCCGATAATAGGGCTCGTCGCCCTGGCCGCAGGAGTGGCCTTGCTGGCTGCCATGCGGGTGGCGAGCATGGGCGACAGCCTGCAGATGCTGGCCTTGGCCGCTGGCATCATTGCCCTGGCTGTGGGTTTGGTGCTCACCGCCATGGGGCTGGGCGGCGCAGTGAAGCACTACGTCTACCTGCCCACCGGAAGCCGTATGGCGAGCCGCACCATCTACCTGTCGCCTGCCGACTATGCCATAGCCGTTGAGGCGCTGGGGCGGGCCGACGCCGCCATGTTGGGGAGCCTGCATCCTGTGGGCAGCTCCAATCTGGCTCTGCTCACCCTGCGCAGCAGGGACGGTGCCGTAGCCCTGCTGCAGGCAGGCAGTCTTGACACTGGCCACTTTGTGCCGGAAAGCGATGTGTTGTGCCTGGAGGGCAAGGCGGCCTCCGCAGCCGCGGGCCTTTGGCGATAGCGCATGGCTCAAAAAAGGAAGGCGACCTGTAGGCCTCGGCCCTCGGGTCGCCTTTTTCTGTGGGCACCTGCGGGTGGCCTGTTTCACCTGCTGCAGCGGGCAAAGGCTCACTTTTTTTTTGTCAGATTGGAAATTTAACGTATTTTTGCAATTCAAACAATAATGCAGATATGAGCCTACGAATTGTTGTGCTTGCAAAGCAAGTGCCTGATACACGTAATGTTGGCAAAGATGCCATGACGCCGGAGGGTACGGTGAACCGTGCCGCCCTGCCTGCCATTTTCAACCCTGAAGACCTCAACGCGCTGGAGCAGGCGCTGCGCATAAAGGAGCACCAGCCCGACGTCGAGGTGGGAGTGCTGACCATGGGTCCGCCACGCGCCGGAGAGATTATTCGCGAGGGTCTTTATCGTGGCGCAGACACCGGCTGGCTGCTCACCGACCGCCTCTTCGCGGGCGCCGACACGCTGGCCACCAGCTATGCCTTGAGCGCGGCCATAAAGAAGATTGGCAACGTCGACCTTGTCATTGGCGGCCGTCAGGCCATCGACGGCGACACAGCCCAGGTGGGGCCGCAGGTGGCGCAGAAACTTGGTCTGAACCAGGTGACCTACGCCGAGGAGATTATCAAGGTGGAGGATGGCCGTGCCACCATACGCCGCATGATTGACGGTGGTGTTGAGGTGGTAGAGGCTCCGCTGCCGCTGGTGGTTACCGTGAACGGAAGCGCTGCCGAATGCCGTCCGCAGAACGCAAAACTGGTGATGAAATACAAGCACGCGGCCTGCCCACTTGAGGTGTCCGATGACGACCCACGCCGTGCGCTGCGTGAGGAGCGCCCCTACCTGGTGCTCAACCAGTGGAGCGTGGCCGACGTTGACGGCGACCCGGCACAGTGCGGCATGAGCGGCTCGCCCACCAAGGTGAAAGAGGTGCAGAGCATAGCCTTCCAGGCCAAGGAAAGCAAGAGCCTCTCCGCCAGTGACGCCGACCTGAACGGCCTTATCGTCGAGTTGCTGAACGACAAAATAATAGGGTAGCACCAATCCCTCCGGTTTGCGCAGGCATTGCGTGGATTGTATGCAGGGGAGGAAAGACTAAACGTACCGCTCACATGATGTCGGCATTCGTGCATAAATAATGGAGGTTGACGGCAATGGCGGGAATTAACGTTTATAAAAGAAAGAACAACAAGCAATATGAATAACGTTTTCGTATACATCGAGATTGAGGGCGCGGAGGTGCGCGAGGTGTCGCAGGAACTGCTCACCAAGGGGCGCAAACTGGCCAACCAGCTGGGCGTGGAGCTGCACGCAGTCGTCATCGGCACCGGCATACGCGGCAAGGTAGAGGAGCAGGTGCTGCCCTATGGTGTCGACAAACTTCTCGTCTTCGACGGAGAGGGACTCTTCCCCTACACCTCGTCACCGCACACCGACATCGTGGTGAACCTCTTCCGCGAGGAGCAGCCTCAGATATGCCTTATGGGCGCAACCGTGATTGGTCGCGACCTGGGTCCGCGCGTGTCTTCGTCGCTCACCAGCGGCCTCACCGCCGACTGCACGCAGCTGGAGATTGGACCATACGAGGACAAGAAGAGCGGTCGCGTGTATGAGAACCTGCTCTATCAGATACGTCCTGCCTTTGGAGGCAACATTGTGGCCACGATTGTGAACCCTGACCATCGCCCGCAGATGGCCACTGTGCGCAGCGGTGTAATGCAAAAGGCTCTCTACGAAGGCGAGTGCCGCAAAGAGGTGGTTTATCCAGAGGTTGGCAGGTACGTCGGCCCCGAGGCTTTCGTGGTGCGCGTACTCGACCACCATGTTGAGGCCGCCAGGCACAACCTCAAGGGTGCCCCAATCGTGGTGGCGGGAGGCTATGGCGTTGGTTCGAAAGAGGGCTTTGACCAGTTGTTCGAGCTGGCCAAGGTGCTGCATGGTGAGGTCGGCGGTAGCCGCGCCGCTGTCGACGCAGGCTGGATAGACAATGACCGCCAGATAGGCCAGACCGGCATCACTGTGCACCCGAAGGTTTACATAGCCTGCGGCATCAGTGGACAGATACAGCACATTGCCGGTATGCAGGACAGCGGCATCATCATCTCCATCAACACCGACCCCGACGCCCCGATAAACAAGATTGCCGACTACGTAATCACTGGCTCGGTGGATGAGGTGGTGCCCAAACTCATCAAGTACTACCGCCAGAACAGCAAGTAAACCACCCAAACAACAATCCACGGCCAGCGCGGTGAGAACTGGTCGTGGGTCTTTGAAATGAATTGGAAAGGAAGGGCTGCGGTCTGACAATGTACGACCGCAGCCCTTTTCTGTTTTGTCAACTGCCGAACAGGGCGGCAGCCTGATCCATCCTTGCGGGTATGTCAACCCCGAATGGGCAGCGCGAGAGGCACGAGCCGCAGTGGGTGCACTCCGACGCGTGGTGGGGCAGGGCGGCGTACTGCGAGCGCAGTTCTTCGCTCATCCCATCCGACTCGGCCTTGTCGAGCAGTTCGTTCACGCGTGCAATAGGAATCCCCACCGTGCAGGGCGAGCAGTGGTTGCAGTAGGTGCAGTCGCCACCCAGGCTGGCCACCTGTCTGTGCCCGGCCGAGGAATAGTCCTTCTCCTGCGGCGTGGCGTGCAGGTAGTGCAGGTCGGCCAGCAGCTCGTCCATGTTGTCGATGCCCAGTATGCAGGTGCTGATGCATGGCTTGGCCAGGCAATAGGCTATGCACTGTTCGGGTGTATAGGCAAATCCCAGCGGCGACCTCTTCTCGTCGAGCAACCGTCCACCACCGCCGAAGGTTTTCATCACCGTGACCCCTATCTTGTGTGTGGCGCAGTAGTCGTAGAACTCCACCCTCACAGGGTCGATGCCGCCCTGCAGGTTGTCCATGGCGCCCTCGGTCCACGGCGTGGCTCCGCCGCGCAGACGGTCGAATGCCGGGTTGAGCGAGAACATGATTACCTCCACCCATCCGCTCTTTGCGGCCATCAAGGCCACCTCGGCGTTGTGCGAGCTCAAGCCGATGTGTTTTATCTTGCCCTCTTTCTTTAGTTTGAACACGTAGTCCAGGTAAGGGCTGCCCTCCAGCTCGTACCATTCTTCGGGACTGTCGGTGATGTGTATCATGCCCACCTCGATGTGGTCTGTGCCGAGCCTTTGCAGCATGTCCTCGAAGCCTCTTGTTGTCTCCTCAAGGTCGCGCGTGCGCTTGTACTGCCCATCCTGCCACACGGTGCCGATGTGGCCCTGGATAATCATCTCGTCGCGACGGCCTTTCAGGGCCGCGCCAATGTTGGAGCGCACCTTGGGGTTGGCGTCATAGAGGTCGATGTAGTTCATGCCGCTGTCGAGGGCGGCGTGCATCAACTGGATGGAGCCTGCCGTGTCCAGCCCCTCGAAGCCTCCGCACCCGATGCTTATCTCGCTCACCTCAAGCCCGGTGGCGCCAAGCGGGCGATAGGTCATGCTGTTCTGCTTGCCCTTGCCGCCGCAACCGATGGCAAGCAACGCCGCCACGGCCAGAATCAATGGTCTTTTTCCCATACTGTGTTTTGTCTGTGTTGGTGTTTGATGAATGCTACGGCCGCTATTCCTCGGGTGCGAACATGGGATCCCACGCCGGGAGCATGACAGGCTTTTGGTCGAACATGGCGCGTATGCGGGCAGGCATGTACTTCTCCTCAAGCACCACTCGGAACATGTACTCGTTGAACCAGTCGTTGGTCATGATGAGGTTGCCCTGCCAGCCGTAGTTCGGCCCCCAGCTGTTCTCCACCATCCATTTGAGTGGCTTGCCATCCTTGTCGAGGTCGACGGCGCAAAGGGTCATGGCGTGGCTGCTGCCGCTGGCGTAGGTGGCCACGCGCTGCCGCTTGTCCATGCCGAATGTGGTGCCGAAAAGGCTCTCGTAGTCATAGTTGTTCACGTCCATGAAGCCTTTGTCGCGGTCCAGGAACTTGCCCACGTCGCAGCTGAAGTACATCATGGTGCTGTCCTTGATTGAGGCTATGCACATCGGCGCAATGTCCTCCATCGGCAGGTTGAGGTAGCGCCAGTTCTGCCCGTCGTAGACGTGGCGGTCGTACTGTATCTCGTACACCTTGTAGTATTCGCGCGTTGGGTCGTTCATCACCATGTAGTACTTCGAGAAGTCGGTTTTGGCGAACTTCTCGTAGAACTCCATCGGGGTGTAGGTGTCGGTGGCCACAATCTCGCCCTTGGCGTTCTTCTGCTGCCACGTGAACTGCTGCGGTGGCTCGCCCATGGTGAGAGCCAGCATACGGTAGATGGTGCCGAGCATCTCGGTCTTGCGCTGCTGCAGCCGGGTGGCTGCCATGCCTTTCTGCGCGGCCATTCCGCGCAGTTCGAGGCCGAACTCGCGCAGCTTGAGCGCCAGCAGGTTGCTTATGCCCGAGGTGTTGTTGGTGTTGTAGGTTTCGGGCATCACGTCGGCGGGCACCAGGCCGTACTTCTCAATCAGGTTGGCCACGCCGGTGAACTGGCCGCCGTCGCCAATGGGGTTCTTGAACAGCCACTGCACCTCCTGGTCGTCAATGGGCTGCTTGTAGGTGTCTATCATGGCCTGCAGGAAGAGGTTGCTCTTCTCCAGCTGGTCGTAGAAGAAGAGGTAGGACTGCGAGAACTGGAAGTCGGCCGGCAGGTGGTGGTGGCGTATGGCCTGGTTGCGCAGCACGTTCATGCCGGTGAACATCCAGCAACGGCCGCTGCTCTTCTGGTCGGTCACGGCACGGCTCTCCACCCGGTTCGAGAAGTGCGAGTCAAAGCGCGTGGCGTTCTCGTAGTTCATGGCCAGCTTGGCGGGCGCGTTGGCCACGAGCACGTTGCGCAGGGCTTTGTCGCTCGCGCTCGTGCCGAAGCCCTGCCTCATCTGGCCGAGCATGTCGCTGCTAATGCCGCCGCCGGGCTGCTGTTTCTGCGCCATCGCCCCGCCGCACGCCATCAGCGCGGCCAGCGTGAGCGCCAGTGTGTTGTGTATCTTCATAACGGTTGCTGTGTTTTGTTAAAATGCGTGCAAAGTTACTCTTTTTTTTCCACATGTCGACGATTTTTGCTTGCAGGAAGTTTTTTATTTGTATATTTGTGGCGCGCAGAGCCTCTGTGGCAATGCGGCAAGTAGTTGTAAAACAAACATATAACAAACAATGAAAAGCAAATTAGTTATCGTGGCCGCCCTGGCGATGGCAGGTTTGGTGCTGTCGGGATGCGAGAAGAAGGACACCACCGACTCGCCCGCCGCCCCCGAGCAACAGGAAGAGCAGCAGAAGGACGACATCTACCAGTTCAGCGTGCGCGACGGCGAGGGCAACATGGTGTCGCTCGAGCAGTATCGCGGACAGGTGCTCATGGTGATCAACACCGCCACAGAGTGCGGCTACACCCCGCAGTACGCTGACATCGAGCGCATTTACGAGACCTACCGCGAGCAGGGCTTCACGGTGCTCGACTTCCCCTGCAACCAGTTCGGCGGGCAGGCTCCGGGCGATTACGAGGAGATCAACGACTTCTGTGTCTCGAAGTACAACATCACCTTCCCGCAGTTCGACAAGATCGACGTCAACGGCGCCAACGCCGACCCGCTCTACGTTTGGCTGCGCAGCAAAAAGCCGGGCAACATACAGTGGAACTTCACCAAGTTCATCATCGACCGCAACGGACAGGTGGTGAGCCGCTGGGAACCCAACAGCAACATGGCGGCCCTGGAGAACGCCGTCAAGGCGCAGCTATAGGCTTAAGAGGCCTGACAGTCAGGCAGGGGCGTGGCTCAACCACGTCCCTGCCTTTTTTGTGCGCTTCGCTGGCGCAGCCTCCTTGGAGGCAAGCCGGGTGAGCCCTTCGAGGAGGGTATTGGCACCATGTCAACACCGTCTGTTCTTCGATTGTTCTCCGATTGTTCTTCGATTGTTCTTCGATTTAATATCGAAGAACAATCGGAGAACAATCGAAGAACAGACGGCCTTGGCATAGACTTTGTGCCGTCGTGGCAGGGTGGACGCAATATGTTAAATTAAAAAAAAATGTGCGCCGTGTCGCGAAAAAGACGTATCTTTGCAATTTCAAACAATCGAACAACACACAGGTACAATATGGCAAACTACTATACCGACCACCCGGAAATTGCGTTCCATCTGGAGCATCCGCAGATGAGGCGGCTGGTGGAGCTTAAAGAGGACGGATTCAAGGACGCGAAGGAGTTCGACTATGCCCCCGTGGACCACGAGGACGCCATCGAGAACTACCGCCGCATACTGGAGATAACCGGCGACGTGGCCGCCAACGTCATCGAGCCCAACGCCGAGAGTGTGGACCTTGAGGGTCCGCACCTGGAGAACGGCCGCATGGTCTACGCCTCGCGCACGCTCGACAACCTTGACGCCACGCGCAAGGCCGGCCTCTACGGCGTGAGTATGCCGCGCCGCTTTGGCGGGCTGAACCTGCCGAGTGTGGTCTTCTCGATGATGAGTGAGGTGATTAGCGCCGCCGACGCCGGTTTCCAGAACATCTGGAGCCTGCAGAGCTGCATCGACACCCTCTACGAGTTCGGCTCGGAGGAGCAGCGCGCCAAGTACATTCCCCGCATCTGCGCCGGCGAGACGATGAGCATGGACCTCACCGAGCCCGACGCGGGCAGCGACCTGCAGCGCGTGATGCTCAAGGCCACCTACGACGAGGCCAATCAGTGCTGGCGCCTCAACGGCGTGAAGCGCTTCATCACCAACGGCGACTCGGACATTCACCTGGTGCTGGCGCGCTCGGAGGAGGGCACCAAGGACGGGCGCGGCCTGTCGATGTTCATCTACGACAAGCGCGACGGCGGCGTCGATGTGCGCCACATCGAGCACAAACTCGGCATACACGGCTCGCCCACCTGCGAGCTCACCTACAAGAACGCCCGTGCCGAGCTTTGCGGTGACCGCAAGCTGGGCTTGATAAAGTACGTGATGGCGCTGATGAACGGCGCACGCCTTGGCATTGCCGCGCAGAGCGTCGGCGTGGAGCAGGAGGCCTACAACGAGGGTCTGGCCTACGCCCGCGAGCGCGCCCAGTTCGGCGACAAGATTATTCACTTCCCCGCCGTCTACGACATGCTGTCACGCATGAAGGCCAAGCTCGATGCCGGGCGCTCGCTGCTCTACCAGACGGCGCGCTACGTCGATCTCTACAAGAGCCTCGAGGACATTGCCCGCTACCGCAAGCTCACCCCCGAGGAGCGTGCCGAGATGAAGCAGTACAGCAAGCTGGCCGATGCCTTCACTCCGCTGGCCAAGGGCATGAACAGCGAGTATGCCTCGCAGAATGCCTACGATGCCATCAGCATTCACGGCGGCAGCGGCTTCATCATGGAATACAAGAGCCAGCGCCTTTACCGCGACGCCCGCATCTTCTCCATCTACGAGGGCACCACGCAACTGCAGGTGGTGGCCGCCATACGCTACGTCACCAACGGCACCTACCTGCAGGCCATACGCGACATGATGCAGGGCATGGAGGGCGCGCTGGTGGAGCGCATTCGCCCGCTGGTGGACCTCTACGGGCAGGCTGTGGCCTACGTCAAGGAGCTGGGCAGCCAGGAGGCGCACGACTTCTTGGCGCGCCGCCTCTACGACATGACGGCCGAGCTCATCATGAGCCTGCTCATAGTCGACGACGCCCGTCGCGACGCGGCTCTCTTCGGCAAAAGCGCCGAGGTGTATGTGCGCATGGCCGAGGAGGACGTCTGCGCCAAGGCTTACTACGTGATGCACTTCACCGAGGCCGACCTCGCGCACTTCCGTGCCGAGTGACCATCGGTCAGAAAATGGAGATTCCCGGCCACCCAAGGCCGGGAATCTTTTTTGTTTGCTCTACAGAGCGGGGGTAGGGCAGGGGCGCTGTGAATGAAGCGTGGGCTGTGCCAAAATCACAGAGCCATGGCGGCGGCGTGGGCTGTGGAGAACGCTATCTGGAGGTTGAAGCCGCCGGTGTCGGCATCGAGGTCGAGCAGTTCGCCCACCACATACAGGCCGCCCACCAGCAGGCTCTCCATAGTCTTCGGGTTCACCTCGGTCAGGCTCACACCGCCCTGTGTCACTATGGCCTCGTTGAAGTCGTGTGTGCCGCAAAGTGTGAATTCCACACCTTTCAGCCACTTGCCGAGACGGCGGCGCTCGTCGCCGTTGAGTTGGTGCAGCCGCTTGTAGTACTCTATGTGCAGCCTCTTCAAGGCCAGTCCCACGATCTCGGCGGGCAGCCACATGCGCAGCGCGTCGTTGAAGAGGCGCTTGCCGTTTTGGTCGATGTCGAGGCGCAGGCGGCGGTCGAGTTGTTCGGCGTCGAGGGCTGGCTTCAGGTCAATCAGTGCGCGCACAGTCTGCCCGCTGTGCAGCCTGCGGCTGGCGGCGCGGCTGGCGCTGATTGCGATGGGGCCTGCCAGGCCGTCGCGGCAGAATGCCATCTCGCCGAAGTAGTCGCTGCGGCTGCCGTCGTCGAACAGTAGGCTCAGCCCGACATTTTTCAGCACGAAGCCTTCCACTTCCGACGGCAACGGCTCCTGGCAGCGCAGCGGAACAAGCGCCGGCACCGCCTCCACCACGGTGTGACCCAGCTCGGCTGCCATGCGCAGCCCGGCTCCGGTCGACCCGGTGGTGGGATACGACATGCCGCCTGTGGCAAGCACCACACGGCGGCACCCTATGCGGCTGCCGTCCTGCAGCACCACGCCGGTGACGTGGCCTTCGTAGGTCTCCACCTTCTTCACGGTGCAGTTTTTGCGTATGGTGACTTTAGGATTGGCCTCAAGCTCGCCTATCAAGGCCAGGAACACGTCGAGAGCCTTGCCGCTGGCCGGGAAGACGCGACCTCCGCGCTCCTCGGTCAAAGGAACGCCGCGCCGCTCGAAGTAGTCCATGAGCTCGCGGTTGAAGAATCGCCCATAGGCATTGCGCAGCCACACCCCGCCGTTGCCCTGTCCTTTTCCAGGCTTGGATGTTGCTGTCGACGAGCCTATGCGTGGCAGCGTGTCGCGCAGCGATGCTGTATTGGTGAGGTTGCAGCGGCCTTTGCCGGTGATGCGCAGCTTGCGGCCGCACTGGTCCATCTTCTCAATCAGGAGTACACGCAGTCCGCGCCCGGCAGCCACGCAGGCGCACATGAGCCCTGCGGCTCCGCCGCCGACTATCACAACGTCGTGTTCCATGTCAGATCTTGGCGGCTACGTTGACAAAATCTTCCGGATGTATGCACAGCACTGGTATCTGCGACTTGTGCACAATCTGCTGCGCGTTCGTCCCGAGGAAGAACTGCGAGATGATGGCATCTTGCTCGGTGTTTATCACCACCAAGTCGGCCTTCAAGCCGTCGGCATAGCTGAGCACCGTCTCGCTGTATGATGAGTAAGGCCGCAGGTCCACGTGGTAGGCCACACCCTCGCGTTCAAGCAGGTTGATGCTTTGTGTGAGGTAGGTGCGCAGCGTGGCCTCCTCCTCCTTCAGGTCGCGCAGGCCGAGCAGATAGACCTTTGAGCCGAATATTCTTGCCATGGTGGCCGCTGGTGGCACTTTCTCGCGTGAGCGGGTGTTCACCCTTATCGGCACCACGATGCGCTCCAGCTGCTTGTGGAAGTTATAGCCCTTGCGTATGGTCAGCACCGGGCATGGTGCCTCCTGTACAATGCGCGAGGCCTGGCTTCCTATGACAAACTTTTCGAAACCCGACGCGCCGTTGGTGCCAATCACTATCATGGTGGCACGAAGCAGTTTTGCCACACTGGCAATGGCCGACGGCACCTTGCCGTTCACCACCCTCCAGTCTATGCTGCCGCCGGTCAGCGCCGGGCGGTGCCTCTCGCACAGATCGCGCAGCTTGTCCTGGGCCAGATTGGTCATCATCTCCATCTGTTCGCCGGTGAAAAGCACCTTTTCTCTCCTCACCCACACCAGCATGATGTTGCAACGCATACGGTTGGCAACATCAATGGCAAGCTCAAGCGCCAGATAAGAACCCTCCGAGAAGTCGGTGCCTACTACAATCGTTCTCATATGCCTTTCTGTTTTATCGTAAGTAGCGTGTAAACACCGGATGTCCTGCATTTATTGCGTTGCATGGAAAATTTGCCCTGCAGTGGAAGCAACCGCTAATCTTTCTCCACTCTCATTGCCGCTGCCTACGCTAATCCTACCCGTCGCACCGCATAATGCACCGACGTCGGCCAGTGGGCTCGCACCATCCGATAACGGATTGTCTGAACGTTGGCGAATGCCCTGCCGTGGTGGACGTCGGGACATGGCTTCGACGACTGGGATATGGACACTATCATAGGCAAGGACGATGTCGTCGCCATCGTCGGGTGCACCACAAGGAGGATGCTTATGGCTAAATCCGCTAAAGTGAAAATTCCAAGGCTATGGCCAGTCCTGTCGAACAGAGGTTGCACCATTTCGAGCGCCTTGTTCTCTCCATCACTACCGACTGCCGTGGCGCGCAACTCTATTGAGCGAATGGATTCGAGTCTGCCAACCATACATATCGCCCGAATGCCACATGCCAAAGCCTACATCACATACCCTTATTCCTTCAGGGAGAAAGGCCCTATTGGAAATACCCATAAACTCATTAGGCAGTACATTCCGAAGGATACCGATTTCTCCACTTTGTCAGATGTGTACATAATCCATGTGCAGACCAAACTCAACAAGTGCTCAAGAAAACTCTTGGACTTCGATACCCCAAAATAAACATTCTTCTTTTCCTTGCATCGCAGTGTTGATTTCGTAGTTGAAACATGCGAGTAAAATAATAAATATTATTTTGCACAATAAACATCCCTGTCCTGCGTTTAACCTCTGGAAAGGTGAAAATGCCGAAACCGACATGTATAGACCTGTTCGCCGGATGTGGTGGGTTGTCCTTGGGATTATATCTTGCAGGATGGCAGGGGTTGTTTGCCGTTGAAAAGAACGCATTCCCGTTCGAAACGCTGAAGCACAATCTTATCGATCAAAAAAAGCATTTTGACTGGCCTGATTGGCTACCCAAGACCAATCATGACATCGACGAGGTCCTAAAAAAACACTCAGATCAACTGAAAGCCCTGCGAGGCACTGTTGATCTTGTGGCAGGTGGCCCTCCGTGTCAAGGCTTCTCCATGGCAGGGAAACGTATCGAGGACGATATACGCAACCAATTGGTATTTTCTTATATAAAGTTCATTGACTTGGTACGTCCCCGTATGCTTCTTTTTGAGAATGTCAAAGGTTTCACCTATGCTTTCGCCAAAAAGAATGACAGCGATGCCGAGCCCTACTCGCACAAAGTGATACGTGGTCTGATGAGGCTGGGTTACAATGTCAAACCCCACGTTTTTGATTTCTCCAACTTCGGAGTCCCTCAACGCCGCAAACGCTTCATTCTTGTCGGTATTCAAGAAGGGCTTGGAAGTCCAGACAATTTCGAGCAACTCTTATTGGAGCATCGCGATGCATTTCTCCAAAACAAAGGATTGAAAGCCTCCGTTACGCTGAAAGAGGCCATTTCCGATTTACTTCGCGGCAATGGAGAGGTTCCAACGCCCGACCGAAAGGGATTCATGTCTGGGAAATATGGCAACAGGAATCTATCGAGTTACCAGCGCTACCTAAGGGATGATTATCCTAGAAACCACGACATTCCCAATAGTCATAGTTTTGCCAGGCATACAGAGGAAAAGTCCGAATGTTTCAAACGTCTATTGGCAGAATATCCAGTTCGGGGCAAACGTATCGACGGCAAGGCTCGCGAGCCATGGGGTATACGGCAAAGAGGCATTACCGTGTTGAACCCCAATGCCGTATCTCCAACTATTACAGGCCAACCCGATGACTATCTCCACTATTGTGAGCCTCGCATTATGACTGTGCGTGAATGTGCCCGCCTTCAGTCATTTCCCGATTGGTATGAGATAAAAGCAAAATACACCACAGGAGGCAAAATGCGCAAACTTGAAGTGCCTCGTTATTCTCAAGTAGGTAATGCCATCCCCCCATTGTTTGCAGAATTGGCCGGTATTGTACTAAAAAGGATGTTGGAACATGAAAGATAACCTGCAATTCCGTGTCAGTGCCGAATTAAAGAATATTTTGGGTCGGGATTTGATTACAAGTCCCGACATTGCCATTCTTGAACTGGTTAAAAACTCATATGATGCACATGCTTCAAAAGTAGAAATCACTTTCGACCATGACTATTTGTCCATTGCCGACAATGGGAAAGGCATGTCGAAAGATGACCTAATAAACAAATGGCTTTTTGTTGCCTACTCTGCCAAAAGTGACGGGACTGAGGACAAGTCATACCGGAGTAAATTTAAGCGGCATTATGCAGGCGCCAAGGGTATAGGTCGTATGTCATGCGATAGGTTGGCGCGCCACCTCATCCTTACCACTCGAAGTACAGAAGAGAACAAGACAGAAATTCTTGATGTGGATTGGAGTGTATTTGAGATGGACAAACAAGCCGAGTTCGATACAGTTGATATTCCACATGAGACAAAAGAAGATGTTCCAAAGCTACCATTAGGATCTCCATCCGGCACAATTTTAGAATTTACCGGACTTTATCTACCCTGGAAACGAGAAGACATAAAACGCCTCAAAAAATCTTTGGAGAAGATGATTAATCCATTCTCTGGGACAGATGATGATTTCCAGATTGAGATTATAGCTCCAGAGATGAAGGATGAAGATGCTCGATTTGAGTCTAATCACGACAAAGTGAATGGGGTAATTGAAAACTCCATTGCAGATGTTTTAGGATTAAAAACCACCCAAATAGAGAGTCATATTCGGGGTAGAGAAATTCATACGGTTTTAAGGGATCGCGGAATCTTAATGTATGAAATAAAGGAGAAAAACACTGAGTTCTCCCAGTTAGAATCGGCCTCCATCAGCCTCTTTTTCTTGAATCGCGCTGCCAAATATTCATTCACTTCCATGATGGGGGTTCAACCCGTCAGCTATGGAAATGTATTCCTTTTCAGAAATGGTTTCCGAATATTACCTTTTGGGGAATCTAACGATGACAGTTGGGGATTAAACCGTAGACAGCAGCAGGGGCGCAATCGTTTTCTTGGTACGCGTAACTTATTTGGACGAGTGGATGTAGAGACAGATGATCCAGATTTGATAAAAGAGGTTTCAAGCAGAGATGGTGGATTGATTGAGACTGAAGCCTCTCAGCAGCTGATGAATTATTTCTCGTTAATTTACAGACGCCTGGAGAGATATGTCGTAGGGGTATTGTGGGGAGAAGGTTTTCTGAGAAAAGATTATTTTGTCAGCCAACAAGTTGCACTTGATACAAGGAAGCAATTACAAAAGATTGATAAAGATTCTGATACTGCAAAGCATCTATATTCAAATATCGGCAGTAAGGTCGATTTCCTACAACTTATAAAGTCTATTGTCAACGACAAATCAATAACTGTCTTACAATATAACGAGGATCTTGCGAATATAGTAGCTGACCCTACGGACTCCGAGGTGATTCAGGCGCATATGATCGATGATGTCCGTAAATTGGCTGAGAAGACAGACGACACCTACTTACTTGATAGAATTGCTGAGTTTGAGAAGTACATGGACGAGCTCCGTCGTCAAAAAGAGGAGGCCGAACGCAAGGCAGAAGAAGAACATAAGGCAAAAGAGGAGGCTGAACGTAAAGCCGAGATTGAGCGTAAGGCCAAGGAAGTGGCAGAACGCAAAGCTAAGGAGGAAGAGGGAAAACGCAAGAGAGCAGAAATAGAATTAAAACAGAAATCAAAGCAAACCCTTTTTTTGCAATATGTTGGGAGTCTTGATACAGACAGAATACTAAAATACCATCACGATATCCGTATTCACTCAGCGACAATACACAATACCATCGGCCAAATATTGAGAAAGGCCAACAAAGGCGCCTTGTCAGCAGAAGATACCGTGAGATTGATAGAGAGGATTTCCCGTGCGAACGACAAAATAACATCCATCGCCCAATTCGCCACAAAAGCAAACTACAGTATTAATGCTGACAGTATTAATGCCGACATTATTAGCTACATTGTCGAATACATCAATAATGTGCTGCCGGAATTCTATGGAGATCTTACAATGCACTGCACCAATAACACATGCACAAAGATTTTGGATTTTTATCCATTGGAGGCAAGTATTTTTATCGACAATCTAGTCTCCAATGCCGTTAAGGCTAATGCCAAACATTTTGATGTGTTTTTTGATAATGATGGCGAATCTGTACTAATGACGGTTTCTGACGATGGTGACGGCCTGTCCTCTGACATTTCGGATCCCAGCAGTATTTTGGAGAAGGGGTACACCACGACCAATGGCTCTGGGTTGGGACTATATAATGTTGCATCCTTTGTCAAGAATGTACTGAATGGTGTCGTTTCCGTTGAAAGCGATCCAAGGATGCAGGGTTTCGTTCTGAGAATAAAATTCTAAATGACATGAATCTAAAATATCACATACTTTGGATTGAAAACGAAAAAGATTGGGTGGAGAGTGTCGAAGACCAAATTCAAGATTATCTTGAAGATCTGGGTTTCTTGTATGAGAAGATGTTAGTCGCCAAGGAGGAGAAAAATATTAACTATAGTGATTTCGACTTAATTCTAATGGACCTGAATCTTGCTGATCAACCGAATGGAGCGGAATTGATATCAAAGATAAGGGATTTAGGTGTGTATACGGATGTTGTCTTTTATTCTGCAAGTGGAATCGAGGAACTGCGGGCGAAAGGACGAGATAAGGAACTTGAAGGCGTATTCTACAGCGGTCGTACTCCGGAAACGGCCTTTGTCAATAGAGTCAAAGCGGTTATTTATGCCACTCTAAAAAAGGTGCAAGATCTTAACAACCTTCGTGGCCTGGTTATGGCAGAGGTCAGTGAACTTGATGCGATGATGGACGGAATCATATTATCGCACTTTAACACTGTAGAAATGATGGAATTGTTCCATAAGCACGTCACATCCAATAGGGAAAAGTCTCTTCGAAAATCATTAAGCTGCAGCAATAATTGCAAATTGTCATGGCGATGTGATTGTATTCAAGAGATAGTCCCTCAGTTGGACTCTTCACAGAAAGCCCGTGCATTAAAAATCATTCTCGAGCAAACAACACCTGAGTTATATAAAGAGAAAAACTTCTACGAAGAATATGTTGAGGCAATCATAAATCCCCGAAATGAGCTGGCGCATTGTAAGAGTAAAATACACAATGGAGTTGAAGTGCTGGTGACCAAAAATGGAGATAAGTATTTTGACGATATTTTTTTCAAAGATATCCGCAAAAACATCCTGAAATATTCAAGTCTATTCATCGATTTGATGGAATAATGCAACTCTTGATAGACATGCAAAGATTGATATTGAATACGAACTGCAATGCATGGCATAAGTAAGAATGTAGGGTAGAACCTGCACAGAAGAAACAGTCACCCCTCTGTTGTAGATTATACATTGCACACGAACAAGAGCAACACCACAAATATTAGGTTAACTTCGCATCGGGACAGCGTTATTGTTTCAAAAAGGGAAACGTTGCACAATAATGATGTCGATTACTCACTATTATTAGGGTAAACGTTGCAGACAATGCTTTCTTCGTATTGGTGTGTTACGAACAAGCTGGTATCGTCACAAAGGAAGCATAGATTATGGACAAATGATTTTTTCCCAACTTCAAAAGTTGTTGCCTTACGCCAGAAAAGATGTGGTGGTTCTGGAAAATGTACAGGATGCGCAGGACGAGGGTGGTATACATATCACAATTATTATTCGGCTACTGATTATTTAGACAATTGTGCAGTATGCAACGGTGCAGGAAAAGTGTGGGGTATGCTACGGGCGCGACGCTCCTATTATTGGAGCCTTAAGTACCCCTCTGTGCTTCCAGTTTTGGCTGGGCGCAGTTCGGCTGCTTGTGCGACTTGTACGCGGACTGCCCTGTGCGTTGTTTTACTCTTCCTCCGAGGCGGCTTCCTCGTAGGCTTTGAGGAGGGCCTGCTGCACGTCGGCGGGGGGCGGGCTCGTTGTTGTGAGAACTCTGTGAGAGAGGGTTGTTGTGATTTATGCGGCAAATCGTATTCTGACAAAGATTTTGCCATTTCATGAATCCTTCGTATCTTTGCACCTGATTTCAGACGGAAGTCTTGTTCGCATTATTAACACTGCAGGCCACCACAGACAAAAATACTGAGGTGTCACCTGCGCAAATTGTAAAATGACATGAAACGGAGTGTCTTGATTCTGATGTTGCTGGCGCTGAGTGTATTCTCGGGGAGCGCGTATTCTCAAAGTGCAACGGTAGAAGGCGTGTGGATTGAGCATGGTGTTCAAAGTGGGGGTGAGACCGGCATGAGAATCCATGCCAAAGTTATAATAAACGGGATGAAAGGGAAAAAGGCCAGGGTTTATGCCTTTTTCTACGATGAAAACAAGAAATTTCTGAAAGGAGGGGTATCGGGTTACCTTACTACAAATAACAGCCCCTATGTCGGAGAAACTGTTACCCTGCCCTACGAATCCACCTTATGGGAAGACTTCCGGCTATTCATGCCCGTCAGGGCAATCCCGTTGGCTCCGGGGAAAAAGACGTATTATGTGGCAATTTATGTCAAAGAAGATGCATATGATGGGAAATGGCTTGGCAACTCGACATACTTTTCTTTTACCGGCACAGGGTCACAGCAATCTGTTGTGCAGAAAGAAACTCCCTCTGGAACTGGTAAATATGGGAAGAGAGTAGGTACATTCTATTTCAAAAATGGAAACGGAGCCCTTGAATCTTTAACAATGAATCTCGAAGATGGAGTATATTATGCCAAAACAAAGTTTAGTGGTTTTTATGTTTTAGCAGGAGGGTGTGATAGATTGTACAAGGAAGACAGTCAAAACTTCTATTTTCGAATGGCGGAGGTGAACGTGACACTTAATAATCTTAACGAGTACTATAGTTCAGGAGGTCGTATCCCCATAGAGCCCCGGAAGATATTTACTGACATCGGAGGAACCTCATTGATTATTGCCAAAGACTGGAGCAAAATAACCTTTGTGGGTCGTGGTCTACTAACTGGAACCGACCTTATTTTAACAACAGAAATAAGCAAAGAAGAATATGAAAAACTTAAAAGAGAACAAAGAGCGGCCATCCTGGAGTATGAAATGAGAGGGAATTTTCCTACAAATACTGGGAACAATACGTCTACCGAGAGCCAATCCTCAAGTCCTCGCCAGGAATATGTAAATTGCAAGGGCTGTGGTGGCTCTGGGAAATGTACAGGATGCGCAGGGCGTGGGTGGTATAAATATACTGTTTATGTAGACAATTGTGCAGTGTGCAATGGTACGGGAAGGTGTGGGGTATGCTACGGGCGTGGCACTATCCGCTTATAAAAAACAGATACTCAGATACGTTGCTATTCCTCAACCGCAAAAAGGCAATAAGTACTATCGCCCTGCAGCCTCAGTGTGTGGTTTACTGAACGGCGGAAAAGCCGTAACCTCGCATCGCGGATAAACTGCGACGTAGGGTACAGGCCGAAGGCCATGCCCTTGCCACCGGTTTCGGATTCCCTATTATTGAAAGCCGGAAGTACCACTCGGTACTTCCGGCTTGGTTTGTGTGCAGTTCGGCAGCTTGTGCACTGTGTACGCAGGCTGCCCTGTGCGTTGTTTTACTCTTCCTCCGAGGCTGCTTCCTCGTAGGCTTTGAGGAGGGCCTGCTGCACGTCGGCGGGGACGAGCTCGTAGCCGCTGAAGGTCATGGTGAAGGTGCCGCGGCCGCTGGTGAGCGAGCTCAGGGCGGTGCAGTAGCGGTTCATCTCGGCCAGCGGGGCTTTGGCTTTGAGGGTGGTGTACTTGCCCTCGGCGTCCATGCCCATGACTATGGCGCGGCGGCCCTGCAGGTCGGTCATCACGCCTCCCTGGCTCTCGGTGGGCACGGTGACGGCCACGTCGTAGATAGGCTCCTTGATCTTCGGCGCTGCCTGCTTGAAGGCCTCGCGGAAGGCGGTGCGGCCCGCAATCTTGAAGGCCGTCTCGTTGCTGTCCACGGGGTGCATCTTGCCGTCGTAGATATTGACGACGATGTCGCGTGCGTAGCTGCCGGTCAGCGGGCCCTGCTCCATCTTCTCCATAATGCCCTTGAGGATGGCGGGCATGAAGCGGGCGTCGATAGATCCGCCGACGATGCAGTTGTTGAACACCAGCTTGCCGCCCCACTCGAGCGGGTACTCCTGCGTGTCGCGGATGGGGTACTTGGTCTGGTTGGGCATACCGTCGTAGTAGGGCTCGATGAGCATGTGCACCTCGCCGAACTGGCCGCTGCCGCCGCTCTGCTTCTTGTGGCGGTACATGGCCTCGGCGCTCTTGGTGATGGTCTCGCGGTAGGGCACGTTGGGCGCGGTGAAGTTCACGCCGAGCTTGTACTGGTTCTCGAAGTACCACTTGATGGTGTTGAGGTGCAGCTCGCCCTGGCAGCCGAGGATGACCTGGCGCAGCTCGCGGCTGTTCTCCAGCGTGAGCGAGCGGTCGTATGTGCAGAGGTCCTTCAGCGCGGCGCCGACCTTCTCGTCGTCGTTGCTGTTGGCAGCCTTGACGGCCACGGTGTAGATCGGGGTCGGGAACTCGATTTCCGCCACGACGTCGTCGGTGTTCTTCGGGGTGGTGAGGGTGTGGTTGATCTTCACATCCTTCAGCTTGATGGTGCACACGATGTCGCCCGCGCAGGCCTTCTCGACGCGCTGGCGGTTGCTGCCGCTGCACACGAGCACCTGGCTCACGCGCTCCTTGCTCTGGTTGCAGGCGTTGACCACATCCTGCGCCTCGGCCAGCTCGCCGTCGTAGATGCGGAGGTAGGTGATTTCGCCGAGGTTCTTGTCCTTGGCGCTCTTGAATGCGAAGGCCACGGTGGGGTTGGCGCAGTCGCACTGCAGGGCCTTGCCGCCCTTGGTCGTCTTGGGCTCGGCCACCTCGCAGGGGGCGGGCACATTCTGTGCGACGAACTCAAGCAGACGGGCCACGCCCATGTTCTCCTTGGCGCTGGTGCAGAGGATGGGGAAGAGGTCGCGCTTGTCGATGGCGAGCTTGAGGGCCTGGGTGAGCTCCTCGGCGGTGAGGTCGCCGTTCTCGAAGTACTTCTCCATCAGGGCGTCGTCGGCTGCGGCAGCCTCCTCGACGAGAGCCTCGCGCATCTCGGCGGCGCGGTCGGCGTACTCGGCGGGGATGTCGGCCTCGGTCATCTTGCCGTCGGCGAAGGTGTACATCTTGTTGGCCACAATGTCGACCACCTGGTTGAAGCCCAGGCCCGCGTTGGTCGGGAACTGGAGCACGGTGCACTTCTGGCCGAAGTAGTCCTTAAGCTGAGCCACGCTGTCGTCGAAGTTGGCTTTTTCGGCGTCGAGGTGGTTCACCACGAAGATCATCGGGGTGTTGAGCTTGGAGGCGTAGCGGTTGGCGATTTCGGTGCCGACCTCGACACCGCTCTGTGCGTTGACGACCACGACGGCGGCCTCGACCACATTCAGGGCGGCGTCAAGCTCGCCCTGGTAGTCGGCGAAGCCGGGCACGTCGAGAATGTTCACCTTCTTGCCGGCAAACTCGGTGTACATGAGGCTGCTCTCCACGGAATAGCCGCGGTCGTGCTCGATGTCGCGATAGTCGCTGATTGTGTTCTTGCCGTCAACCGTGCCGCGACGGTTGATGAGGCCTCCGCAGAAAGCCATGGCCTCGGCCATGGTGGTCTTGCCGCTCTTGGCGCCGCCCACAAGGGCGATGTTGCGAATGTCCTTAGTCTGGTAGATTTTCATTGTATACTTTATTTTATTTTGTCGTTCACTATTACGCTGACTGTAAAAAACATACACCGCGTTCTGCACGCCCCTCGGCGCGGTGTATGAGACGGCAAAGTTACGAATTGTTTTCGATATGGCAAAATAAAAATTCTGCCGCCACAGGCCCCGACGCCAGTGCATGAAGTCGGGGCTGCAACGCCGAGACTGGTCTGTCCGGCAGAAGCCATGAAAACTAACAAAGCGGCAATTCGTTGCAAATGAACGAGTTGCCTGGCCTTCCTGCAGGGTGTAAAAGTGTCGGTTGTAACATATTGGAAACCAGCGCTAAAGATAGACCAACTCCTACTCAACTCCTACTCAACTCCTACTCATCGCCTTGTCAAGACCTGCTTATGTAGGTGTTAACAAGGCGATGACAAGCTGTTGACAAGTGATTGACAGCACTTTGACCCCGCCTCGACTTGCTTCCTGAACTATCGTGGGACACCCGGGTGGTGTGGGGCGCCACGTTTCGGCTGGTGCCGCCGGGGGTGGGGCTGGTGCCGGAGAAAAGTTTTTTTTGCGGGTATGGAAAATGTTCGTATCTTTGCACACTCAATAGGAGTGCGAAATGAGCAGGAATGAAGACCGCATTGTGCGCTTTTCTGGCGTGAAACCAGGCACTTATGACTATACCATCGTGCTTGGCGACGATTTCTTCGGCGAGTTCGAAAACGAGGAAATCGAGGGAGGAAAAGTGGTTTTTGAGGTGCGCATGAGGCGGTCGGAGAGGGTGACGATGCTCGAATTCGCCTTCGGCGGCACGCTGCGCATGCGCTGCGACCGCTGCCTGGGTGACATGGAGCTGAAGGTGGAGGGCGAGGAGAGCCTAAACATCCGCTTCAGCGACACGGAGCAGAGCGAGGACGAGAACACCGTGGTGCTGCCCGAGGATGCGCACGAACTCGACCTGAGCCCCTGGCTCTACGAGTTTGTGGCGGTCAGGATACCGATGCAGCACACGCACCCCGAAGGAGAATGCGACCCCGCGACGGTGAGCCTGCTTTCCGACGGCAGTCGGAGCGACGGTGAGTGCGACCCCCGCTGGGAAGCGTTGAAAGAACTGAAATAAATAAACAAAAAAGTAACAATATGCCACATCCAAAACACAGATTCTCGCAGACCCGCACGGCCAAGAGAAGAACGCACGACGCGTTAGGGAAAGCACAGCTGACGACATGCAGCAATTGCGGAGCACAAGTAATGTACCACCACGTTTGCCCCGAATGCGGTTACTACCGCGGCAAGCTCGCCATCGAGCACGGCAACGAGGAGTAGGCACCCGCTTGTGCGCAGAAAGAGCAAGGGCGGCCGGGGCATTGATGCCGGCCGCCTTTCTTTTGTCGGTGGCGGCACAATAAAAGGGTCGCGCGCCGCGTTGACAGATGCAAAGCTTCAACAAACACAAGAACAATGCGAACCATAATCAAGAACATAGCCGAGCTGGTGAACGTGGAGCACCGGCCGAAGCCTCGCGCCATGGGCAAGGAGATGGCAAGTCTGGAGACCGTAAAGGACGCTTACCTGCTGGTGGAGGACGGAAAGATAGCCGCATTCGGCCCGATGGGCGGGCTCGACGAGGAGGACGGCCGCTGCGACCTTGAGGTCGACGCACGCGGAGGCATGGTGCTGCCCAGCTTCTGCGACTCGCACACCCACCTGGTGTATGCGGGCAGCCGCGAGATTGAGTACTGCGACAAGATCAGAGGCCTCAGCTACGAGGAGATAGCCCGTCGCGGCGGCGGCATCCTGAACAGCGCCAAGCGGGTGCAGGAGGCCTCGGAGGACGACCTCTACCGCGACGCCATGCGCCGATTGGGGCAGATGATAGGCTTCGGCAGCGGCGCGGTGGAGATAAAGAGCGGCTACGGCATGACCGTGGAGGCAGAGATGAAGATGCTGCGCGTGATACGCAGGCTCAAGGAGTCCTCGCCGCTCACCATCAAGGCCACGCTGCTCGGCGCGCACGGGGTGCCGATGGAATACCGCGGCCGGCAGGGCGAATATGTCGACATGGTGGTGCGCGACATGATACCGCGCGCCGCGCAGGAGGGGTTGGCCGACTTCGTGGACGTCTTCTGCGACGAGGGATTCTTCACCGTGGAGGAGACCGACCGTATGCTCGACGCGGCCGCGAAGTATGGCCTCCGGGCCAAGATACACGCCAACGAGCTGGCCTGCAGCGGCGGCATACAGTGCGCCGTCAGGCACAACGCCCTCTCGTGCGACCACCTGGAGTTCACCGGCGACGCCGAGATAGAGGCGCTGCTCGGCTCGGAGACCATGCCCACTGTGCTGCCCGGCGCCGCCTTCTTCCTCAACATGCGGCACGCCCCTGTGCGCAAGATGATTGATGCCGGGCTGGGTGTGGCCATGGCCAGCGACTGCAACCCCGGCTCGTCGCCCTCGCCAAACATGCAGCTCATCCTGTCGATGGCCTGCATAAACTACAGGATGCTGCCCGAGGAGGCCATCAACGCCGTGACGCTCAACTCGGCCTACGCCATGGGAGTGAGCAACACGCTGGGCACGATAGCGGTGGGGAAGACGGCCAACTTCTACATCACGAAGCCCATTCCGAGCTACGAGTACCTGCCCTATGCCTACGGCGAGAACAAGGTGAGCCGCGTGTTCCTCAACGGCCGCGAAACCACATGGCAATGATAGCCGCGACCAACATCAACAAAAGCTACGGCAAGCTGCGCGTGCTGCGCGATGTGACGCTGCGCGTGGAGAGGGGAGAGGTGGTGTCGGTGGTGGGCGCGTCGGGGGCTGGCAAGACGACGCTGCTGCAGATCCTCGGCACACTCGACCGCCCCGACAGCGGCTCGCTGCTTTACGACGGCGTAGACGTCACCACGCTGCGCGAGCGCGAGCTGGCCGCCTTCCGCAACCGCAGTATCGGGTTTGTCTTCCAGGCGCACCATCTGCTGCCCGAGTTCACGGCGGTGGAGAACGTCATGCTGCCGGCGCTGATTGCGGGAGAGAAGAGCGAGGCCGCACGACAGCGTGCCATGAGCCTGCTGGAGAGGCTGAACCTGACCGGGCGCGCCAGCCACAAGCCGGCAGCGCTCAGCGGTGGCGAGGCTCAGCGGGTGGCGGTGGCCAGGGCGCTGGTGAACAGCCCCATGGTGGTGCTCGCCGACGAGCCCAGCGGCAACCTCGACTCGCAGCACGCGCGCAGCCTTCACGACCTCTTCTTCAGCCTCCGCGACGAGCTGGGGCAGACCTTCATAATCGTGACCCACAACGAGGAACTGGCCGAGATGGCCGACCGAAAAATAACAATCAAAGACGGACGCAACGACCAATGAAACAACAGACAGTGTATGGGCTCCGCCCTGTGATGGAGGCCGTGGACGGCGGCCTGCAGGTGGAGCGCGTGATGATACAGAACGGCGCTGGCGGACAGCTGCTGGGTGAGCTTAAGGGCAAACTGGCCGAGCGCGGCATCCCGTTCCAGTATGTGCCGGCCGAGAAGCTTAACAAACTGGCCGACGGCAACCACCAGGGGGTGGTCGCCACGATAGCCGCCGTGCGCTACCACAGCTTCATAGACATGCTTGAAGGCTTTGGAGAGAGGCCGTTGGTGCTGCTGCTCGACCACATAACCGACGTGCGCAACATGGGAGCCATAGCACGCACCGCCGAATGCACGGGTGTGGACGCCCTGATTGTGCCCGACCATGGCAGCGCGGCCATGAACGACGATGCAATAAAGACCAGCAGCGGGGCATTGCTGCGGCTGCCTGTGTGCAGGGAGAAAAACCTAAAGACGGTGATAAACCTGGCCAGGCAGAGTGGTTTCCAGGTGGTGGCCTCGACCGAGAAGGGAAGTGTGCACTACAGGGATGTTGACTTCCGCCAGCCCACGTTGCTCATTATGGGCAACGAGGAGAACGGCATAAGCCCCGAACTCCTGCGCCTGTGCGACACGCGGGCCAGCCTGCCGATGGCGGGAAGCGTGGCGTCGCTCAATGTGAGTGTTGCGGCTGGTGTGATGCTCTACGAAGCTCTGGAGCAGCGCCGCCGCTGAGTCGCCCTTCCGATAGTGACGTGCACAAGGCCGTCCTCCTGCATGGAGGGCGGTCTTTTCTTGCTGGCAATGTGGTGTTTGTATGTCTGCAAACACTGTGTATTTAATCTTTTTTAACACAGTTGTGGGTTGCATATTGGATAATTTGCGTATCTTTGTAATCGGGAATTTGCCCCCAAAAGGAGGGGCAAATGGTTGATATATATAACCCAACACACTGTAGTACAGAAACAAAAGGAAGCGCAATATGAAGAGTAGAACCTTACTCTTGGGAGCCATTTTTATGCTTTGGAGCCTGGTGGGTCGTGCACAGATTGTGCAGATGCTGAGCCAAAGCTTTGAAAGCGGCGAGGCGACGAACTTCACTGTCAGTCCGGACGCCGGTGAGCAGTACTCAACGACGCTCTATACCAGCGGCGCAAGGTCCATACACCTGGTGCAGCAGAGCGACAGCGACGTGGAAATGGTGCTCGACACCCTTGACTTCACGGAGAACACTTCGTTGCGCTACATCGCCCTGCGCTTCGACCACATGGCAATACTGGAGAAGAACAAGAGTGGCGACTACACGATTGCGACGATCAAGTACAAGCTGGCGCACCAGACCGATGCCCAGTGGAAGACGATGGGCGCCACCGAGTATGACATGACCGGCGAGACTTACAGCAGCGCATTTGTGCAGACGCTCTGCTTCAATGAGAACAGCTACGACGCGTGGCGAAACTTCACCACCGTGGAGAACTCGCAGTGGCGCAGCGAGCGCTTCAACCTGAACAACGTCATCACCCCGACCATCCCCACCGAGCAGCGCAAGCTGATCATCAAGTTTGTGCTGAAGAAGCGCGACCTCACCACCACCCTCGACCCGGATCGCTATGCGTGGTGGATTGACAACATCAGCGTGTCGGCCAGCGCTGAGCAGATGGTCAGCCCGCGCATCAACATGCTGGTCTACCCCTACTGTGACGAATACCCAAACAGCCGAGGCGCGCGCATTGTCATGGATGCAACGACCACCATGACGCAGGGTCTCAACCCTGACTCGATATACATCGACTATCTGCCCGGCAGCTCTGACACGCCGCAGCGCATAGTGATGCAGTCGGTGGCAGGCTACACCAACCGCTACATGGGTTTCATCCCCTTCTATGGCTACGACACGCTGATGCGCTTCCGCTGTGAGGTGCGCGACAACAGCAACAACATCAACGCGGCCAGTTTCCCCAATGCAAGAGACGCCTGGATAAGCTACCACCACATACGAGGCTTTGAGCGGCACAACGACAATCCGCCCAACATGACTGTGTATGCAGGCTCGAACAGTGCCGGCACCTATCCGTTCCCCGACTGTGCCGACATGCGATGCGAGATACTCTACGACTCGGCGACAATGCGAGGCTTCGGCTATGGCCCTGGCGCAATCACTTCATTCAAGTTCATTGCGAAAAACAGCTCCAACTCGGCGCAAGAGATGAAGCGTATGCAGGTGAAGATGAAGAATGTGCCTTCCAGTTTCACCCATGACCCCAATGTCTATGTGTGGGATTTCTACAAAGACTACATGCCAATAGCCTACGACGACTCATACACGTTGCCCATCGCCACCGCAGGCGACACCATCAATTTCCAGTTGCAGGACACATTCTACTACACTGGCAATGACATACTGATGCTCATCACCATCGACAACGACGACGACCCCAAGGGCCTGCAGTTGAAGATGACCAACACCCCCAACAGCAAGAAGAGTCTCAGCACCTATCAAATCAGTGCTTTCTATGGCGCAGACATCTTCACTGCCGAGTCGGGAATGAACACCACCAGCAACTTCAACGACAGACCAATATTCCTCTTCAACGAGGAGGCAAACATGCCCCTTCTCTACGATGCCGGCATCAGCGAGCTGATTGACCCAAACTATGACCTGGCAATGGCGCAGCGGCCCGGCAGTATCACCGTCAGACTTAAAAACTTCGGAGCCAACGACCTTACTGGTGTGAGAATATCGTACAGCATAGACGACACGACAACCGGCTACTACGACTGGAGCGGCTTCCTGTCGGGTGGTGCAGAGCAAGAAGTGCTGATTGCCGACAAGGAGATAGACATGCCGGCGGGCTTCCATGTGCTCAAGGTGTGGGTAGAGGACACTGTGACCTCCGGCGCATTCCAGTTCCGTGACCACGAGCCAAACAACGACACCATGTCTACGCCGTTCATCATCTGCGACGGCCCGCTCAATGGTGTCCGTAACATCGGCGGTGATAAGCCCGACTACAACGATATAGACGAGTTCCTTTTCTCGCTCAAGCGTTGCGGTATCGACGACAGTCTGATTGTGAGGGTGGCTCCTGGTGAGTATCCCCCATTCACCATTCCGGCAGTAAACGGCCTGAGTGAGGAGCATTACATCGTGTTCGAATCCATGGACAGCCTGTTGCGGCCGGTCGTGGTTTTCGACACTAACTCGACGCAATCGTATGCTGCTGTGGATTTGCAGTATGTGGACAATATTCGCTTCCGCAGGTTTGACTTTGAGCGGAGGAACGGGACGAATATGTACATGGTCGAGCACGCCTCTTCGAGTGTGAACATGCGCTTTGAGGAGTGCCGATTCACCGACAGTCTGGACAATCCTTCGGCTGACATGCGCATCAACGCGATGATACATACCACAGCAGGAAATCTGACTGTTGACGGCTGCCTGTTTGAGGGAGGTCGTGTTGGCGTTGACGCCAGCGGCACTTCGGCCACCGACCCGACTGTGGGCATCGTTGTGCGAGGCAGCACTTTCCGTAACCAGTATGAGAATGCCCTGCGTCTGGAATACATAACCGATGCCACCGTGGAAGGCAACGAGATGTACGATGTGGTGAGCAATGCAAATGCCGTGATGCTTGTCAATTCGACTGACGGCAATGTGCGGTTGGTTGCCAACAAGATATTCACCTCGCACGGAGCGAGTGCACTGGCCCTCAACAATGTAAACGGTTCGGAAGGCAACCATGTCCTGGTTGCCAACAACATGATTGTTGGTGACGACGACGGATCGGCGGGTTTGATGCGCACGCTGGTGAACGTGGCACAGGGTTCGTACATCGATGTGGTGTACAACTCAGTAAAGCTCAATGGCCCGACGCGCGGCAACGTGGCCGCCGTCACGTTTGGAGGCAGCGGCATCAGCAACAGCGTCTTTGTAAACAACATGGTGGCCTCGATGGACAAGGTGAACTATGCCCTGAACTATCAGCCTGGCACAGACACCACAAACAAGGTTCATCACAATGTGTATTACTCGAAAGGGTCTGTACTTAACCGTCGAGGGAGTACCAGCTGCCTGAGCATGGCGGCCTGGATTACGGCAGAACCAGCCGACACTACATCGGTGAATGAGGATCCCGTGTTCCTCAATGCCGGCGTTGTGGATCTGCGGACGTTCAAGCGCTCGCTCATGGGGCTTGGTGTCCCCATCGCGACTGTGTTGGAAGACATGTTCGGCAACGTGCGTGGCATTGATTCCACATGCCCTGGCGCATTCGAGTTCTCTGCCCTTGCTTTCGACTTCACTCCGCTGGCGCTTCTCAACCCTGAGGCAGACAACTGCTCGATGCCGGAACAGGTAGAGTTGCAAGTGAGGTTGATGAACGATGGCGTTAACGACTACACTGCCGAAACTGAACACAGGCTCACGCTGTCGTGGCAGGTGAACGGAGGCACGGTGCATTCTGCGGAAATCAGCGAAGTGATCAATGCAGAAGGGACAGTTGACATTTCCACTGGCTCACTATACAATATGCCTCCAAACGGCATCTACGACTCGCTCTATATTGTCCGTTTTTGGACGTCATTTGCCGATGACCCAAATCCGACCAACGATACCGTCAACTTCCGCGTGTACAGTCGCTACCATCCGGCAGCCCCCGCGGAGATAGAGAGATGGGTTGACTATGCAACTATCGATACGATAACCGTAACCAACGGCCTTGACGAGTGGAGTACGTACAATCACAGTGGCGCGCCACTTACTGAATCGAAAGTGTTCTGGTATCTTGATTCGGCCAGCACTGAGCCATTCTGGACTGGCAAGACATTTGTTACAGACCAAATAAGGCAGGACACCACGTTCTACATCCGCCAGCGACGCTCACTGCCAGTGCTGCGGTTTACCCAGTTGGAGATGTCGAAGACCGCCTCGGCTGCGGGTCCGACAAGTCCGATGCCCTCATGGATTAGTGACAACCGACGCATGGCACTTGAAATTACCAATGTCGGCGATGCTACGGCCTACTTGGAGGGGGACACGCTGCTGATGGTTTCTCCGACGTCGAACCTTAACAATAAGGCATATCGCTTTGGCAATGTAAAGATAGAGCCCGGAAAGACCCTTGTGATGCAGTTTGCGGCCAGCGCTGTTACCGACAGTTCCGTTACTCTCCACACAGACATCAGCCCTACCCAGTTGAGCTACTCTTCAAATATCGGTCTTGTCTATATCAGCAACAATGCAATAGTAGATGCCTTGGCAGTTAACTCGGTTGTCACAGCTAATTCCACACAGACTGTGAAATGGACCAGCCTCGGGGTCCCTTCCTATGTATGGTCAGGCTCCGGTGTAAGCATGAAGAACAATACGGCAGGTATGATTCGTGTGGCCTTCAATGGTAACGCCGACGACTGGGAACTTTCGAGTGAGGACTTCCCGATGCACCTTGGCCAAGCTGACGAGGACTGGATTATGTATCAGGACATGGGATGCGAGGGCGATGTGGCCAAAGTGAAAATAAATGCCGTCGGGGTGCCGCTCGTTGATCTCTCGGTTGACGAGCTGATACTGCCTGAGGGGGGCTGTGACATGGGAGATGAGGAGATTACCATTAGGGTTACCAACTATGGTGTCAACACGGTGAATGGCATGACGGTGAACTATATGGCAGGCAGTCAGGTTGTGAGTGAGAATATTGATGCCGACCTGCCCACCAATGCAGACACGCTATATACTTTCATTCAGACACTCGACCTCAAGTTCAGCCATGATTCGATTGTTGAAGTCACAGCTTGGGTGAGCCACAATGTCGATGACTTTGCTTATGGCAATGACACTATCGGAGGCACGGTACATACCAAGTACACCCCAGATGCCCCAACTGCCATTGCGGATCATGAGACCGGCTATGGATCGCGTGACACCATACAGTTCCCGGCCGCCAGCGGCGTTTCCCCGGTATGGTACAACGGCGACCTTATCCCCATTGACACTGGTTTCGTCCACATCACAGACATAATATACGAGACCACCAGCTTAGGTGTGAGCCTGCTGGTTAACGACACGCTGGACAATGCTATCGGAACAGACCAGGTGCCAAACGAGTCAAACGGTTATCCCTCGCCGTATCAGTCGTACTATAAGAATGCACGCCAGCAGTATATATACACGGCCAGCGAACTGCTTCAAGCTGGAATGCGGCCTGGATTCATCAACTCGGTCTCTTTCTACCTTGACACAGTGCTCGGCAACAGCAATTCCGTGACGCTCAACAACTATACGCTCTCGGTCGGCTTTACAAGCGACACCTCGTTTGCCTCGATAAGCAGTTGGAAAAATGTCACAAACGTAGTGTACACGGCAAGTCATTTTGTTGTCGAGAAGTCGGCAAGCCACAGTTGGATTGAGCACCCATTTGAAACTCCGCTTGCATGGGATGGCATGTCGTCGATAGTTGTTCAAGTCGACTATAGCTTAGATGCATCCTACACCAGCGGTGTCCGTACCTACTACTCCGAAAAAACTGCATCTGCCTTGTACAAGGCGCAGAACTCCGCGCTACCCAACCCAATTGGCAACGGCACTGTCACGGCCAAGCGGCCCAATATTCGCATGTTAGAGGTGATAGAGGGCTGTAATGGCGCCATTGCGATGTTCTCTGTACAACCTGTTAACATCCCGGAGATTGATGCCGCCATCACGTGGGAAGACGGCTACGACACCGTGACATTCTCCTCGTGCGAGGAGGTTGGCGTTGGCATGGTGCTCCATAGTCAGGGAACGTCAAGTCTTGAAGGTGTCGAGGTGTTCTATTCTCTCGATGGAGCGGAAGCCGTGGCATCGACAGTTGGTGATGAGGTCTCGTCCGGGGAAACCCTCTCCGTGGAGCTCTTCTCACAGATATTAAAGCCGGGTCTGCACCATGTTAAGGCATATATCAGCGTTGAGGGTGATGCCGTAAAAAGCAATGACACCATCGAGCGGAACCTTGTTGTCCGCTTCTGCGGCGGAGACTACGTGGTGTCCCAGTCGCAAGATGCCGACTTCGCCACCATTAATGGTATGCTTGACACTCTGCACGAGGTCGGAATATTAGGTTCTGTAGTCTTCCATCTGCCCGACAACAATTATGCAGAGCAGGCGGTGATACATGAAGTGTTCGGCTCTTCTGCAATGAACACTATCACGCTGAAGGGCGACAACGATAATACTGCAATCACGGCTGCCACCGCGTCGGCAAGCAACTATGTCGTACTGCTCGACAGCACGCATGATGTATTCATAGAGGGCATCACTATGCGTTCTGCTCCTGCCAGCGGCAATTTTGCCAACGTGCTTGTGGTCGATGACAGTAGAAATATCCATCTCAATGGAGTCCGCCTGGTTGCTGCATCTTCCGTTATCAACGCGAATGCCTCACCTCTGTTTCTTAGTGGAAACGTTGAAAATATCAGCGTGACCAACTCCGTAATGGACAGTGGTTACTATGCAATAAGAAATGCTGGCACATTGAAGTCAGTTCGCATTGAGAACAATGAGATAACCAATTTCGCAAACTATGGCGTCAACCTTCGCAACGTCGAGGTTGCCAATATTGAAAAGAATGTCATTCGTTCCGCAAACTCGTCCAACGACAGAGCCTTGACCGGAGTACAAGTATCTTCGTCGACCGACAGTTTGAGCATTAGCAAAAACCAGATCTATCTCATTGATGCCACTCAAGGCGGCAAGCGTGGCATTCAGCTGAACAATGTCGTTGCTACAGCCATCAATCCCGCTCGAATTACTAACAACATGATTGGCACGCACAGCACAAACAGCAAGGGGTTGAATCCGACCAAGTCTGCCGGCATTTGGATTGACACTGCGTCTACTTACGTCAATGTGTATTTCAACACAGTGAGCATCTATGCGACCACAGTTACCAACAACTCAGCCAGCGATGCCTCCTATGCGCTTCACACAGGCGCAACCACCAGCCACCTTGAAGTCATGAACAACGTGTTGCACAATGCAAGCTACGGTTATGCCTACCACATGCTTGATGCCAACAATGTGGTGTCGTCGAACAACAACGTGTACTTCAGCAGTGCGACAAACCCCTTCTACATAAAAGATACTCCCTATGGCTCTCTCGCAGCGCTCCAGGCTGCAAACAGTGACGACGGACAGTCCCTTTTCGAGGAGCCTTTCTTCGAGGCCGAGGATGACCTGCGGCTGACCATTGCGGCCTTCATTGGCAAGGGCCAGTACAACCCCGATGTGCCTGACGACATCTTCGACACCCCGCGCGGACAGAACCCGCCTCCTACTGTTGGTGCCGTGCAAATGTTCTTGGAGGAGCACGACATAGCCATTCTCAATGTTGTTGCCCCCTATATGGCCAGCGGTAATGCCTCGCCCTACATTGAGACCGACTCGGTTTCGGTTGTTGTGACCTTCTACAATAACGGTGCTGTAACCGAGAATAACGTGAAGTGGTATGCCTACGTTGACGGCAACATGAGCGACACCCGCTCGGCCGACAAGGTGATGAACAACTTCCTTCCGTTCGAGACCCGTACCGACACAGTCAAGATGCCGACTCCTCGTGGTTTGGTTTACGACCAGACGGTCTTGATTTTCGTGGAATGCGCCGATGACACCGTAATCAACAACAACTCGTCGTCAGTCGAATTCTATATCAAGCCTGCCTTCAACATTGCCGCCAAGCTTGTTCGCACAAGAAGTGGGTGCGGACTTAAGAAGGCTCCGGTGTCCATCCAGCTCAAGAATGAGGGTATGAAGCCTATTCCTTCCGGCTCGCAGATAAAGATTGGCTATGGTGCCAGCGTCACCTCCCCGGCCAACTACACCGTGTCCACGATGCCCTCGAAGGTGGAACAGACAGTCACCCTGACCGCCCCGCTTGCCGTGGGCGACACTTTGGGATACACATTCACCCAGCTGGCTAACCTCTACCCGACTGATTCTGCCATCGACATCAAGGTGCGCGTGCGAGGCTGGGCCAAGTATCAATACGACCTCGTTGTCAGCAATGACACCACTGCCACCTCTTCAAGCTATTCTCCCATCAAGGATTCCTACTTCGTCCCTGCCGACCCGCAGGGGCACGACACAACGCTTGCTTACGGCACCTGGGGCAAGATATGGGCAGAGCAGGCCAATGGACTGCCTGTCCGCTGGTATCGCGACACCAATGCCACTCCTTTCTTCACCGGAAGCGTATGGACCAATTCTCCGCAGTATTTCCACGACTCTACCTACTATCTGCGAAGTGTCAGCTCAAAGGGCTGCTCCAGCGACTTCAAGGCCATGACTGTCAGTGTCGGCTCGCTCATGCAGCGCGACATGGCCTGCGAGGCTGTGCTTAAGCCCATAGGCAGCCGTGTCTACATGGAGAACGACACGGTGCGTGTCCGCGTGGCAAACTATGGCTCACAGACCCAGAGCAATGTCCCTGTTGTCTTCGAGCTGCGCCGTGGCAATGAGCTTATCCAGAAGGTGAGCGAGAACATCCCTGCATCAATCACCTCGCATCAAACCTACGAGTACACCTTCAGCACACTGCTCGACATTCCAACTCCAACCTCCGCGCAAACCTACACCCTCCGGGCCTACACCAATTTGAGCAATGACGGCGCGCGGGCCAACGACACTGTGCACACCCTGCACACATTCACCTCGCTGTCGCAGGACCGCTACAACAACCGCGACTGGACACCCGATGCCGAGGTCTCCAAGTTCGACATCACGCGACTCTCGTTCAATTCCATCGACCTCGACATACCTTACCTCAACCGCACCGTCACCGACATGGCCAACTACGACCAGCCGGAATATCCTGTGCTGCATGTCCGTCGTGGTACCACCGACTCCCTCCTGATCCAGGTAACCCCGAACGCCTCGGTCACGCAGCGATTCCGCTGCCGCACCACCGTGGCTGTCGACCTCGACCGTGACGGCCTGTTTTCGCACGATACCAATGGTTGCGACGAGCGGCTTGTCGATGCCGAGCCGTTCTGGAACGACTCTGTCTTCCGTGCCGAGATAACAATCCCCGAGTGCGCCTCCTATGGCTACATGCGTATGCGTGTCCAGGTGTCTGGCTACGACCCCTCCTCCACCGAGGGCCATGTGATAGACCTCCTGCTTTTTGTCGACGCTGACGCGCCGTCAAAGGACATTGCCATTACCCAGATGGTTACGCCACGCGATTTCCGCATCAATGACGACAGCCCCACCCCGATTGCCTTCCGTCTGACCAACAAGGGCAAGGATGAGCTCACCGAACTCAAAATCTACTACCGCTTCGAGGACGACAACTTCCTGGACATCATCAACACCGCCGACACAATAATTGATGACATCACTGGCGACACCATTATCAACGACACTACCGGCTACGGCGTCTATCTGTGGACGGGCAGCCTGCCTGGTGGCCAGAGCACCGTTGTCACCCTGCCTTCGCGCCAGTTTGAGCTTGGCGTGACCACACTCACCATCTGGCACGAGCTCGAAAATGATGCCGACGCAAGCAACAACATGATTGAACGCGAATACTACCGCTTCCACGAGATCGAGGTGACGCTGAACGACAACTTCGACGACCTCGACCTGTGGTATGCTCCTCGCGGCTACAACGAGTTCTCCCGCAACTTCTGGCAACATGCCAAGCCCAACAAGAACACTCTCAAGGGCACGCATTCAGGCGACCTGGCCTGGGTGACCGACGCCACCAAGACCATCAACACCGGTGTCCGTGGCAACGTCAGCTACCTCTACAGCCCGATCATCGACAACACCAGCATCCGCCCAGACACCATCGCGTTCTACATGGTGCGCAACCTCACCGGTGGCAGCGAGATGCACATCGAGTTCTTGAACGCTAAGAACCAGTGGCAGAAACTTGAGACCGACTCCAGCAGCTCGTGGTACAACGACGAGGAACTCCTGGCCTTCAGTGGCTCTTCGGGCAGCTTCTCCGACTACACCCGCTACTACACCGCCTCAACCAAGGCGCGTCCCGACTATCGCCAGGGTCTGCAGTTCCGCGTGGTCTACACCACTCCCATCGGCAACAACACCAGTGCCAGCTATGGCGACGGCTGTGCCATCGACGACTTCCACATCGGTCGTGGCCGCCGTGCGGTCGATGTGGGTGTCACCAACATCACCTACCCCGACGCGCCCCGCTTCGGACGCACCTACCAGCCAAAGGTGGATGTGCACAACTTCGGCACCGACACCATCCGAAACCTGCAGATCGGCTACATTCACTATGGAGCCGGCCTGTCGAAGGTCTCCACCCTCACGTGCGAGCTTCCGCCCGACGCGACACAGGAGTTCGAGCTGCTCAACGCTTTCGAGGTGACGAGTGATTATCCCGACTCGTTCTACATTGTGGCGTTCACCATCAACAACAGCGACCTCTACATCGACAACGACACCGCCACGCGCCTTCTGCACATCATGCCGCTCAACGGCGACATCAGTGCCGAGGAACTCATCGAGCCTACCGCCAAGGTTGTGGCTGGCGACACCACAGTGCCTGTCACCCTGCGCCTGCGCAACTTCGGTATCAACCCCATCTCCTCCGCCACCGCGTGCTACTCCGTCAACGGCAAGGACCTTGTGTGTGAGTATCTCGACTTTGAGCAGTTGCTGGGCAAGCCGTTGGAGTCGATGGAGTACTACAACTACACCTTCGAGCACAAACTCCACGCCACGATGGGCACCATGGACATCGTGAGCCACCTTGAGTGTGACGGCAACGAGTACAGCCACAACGACACGGTCTTCAAGCGCATCAACGGCATCATGGCCGTGACCGACCTGGCCGCCACGGCAATCTTCATCGACGAGTCGACTTTGGGCGAATACCACGTCGCCGTCGAGATAGAGAACCGGGGCACGCGCGGCGCCAACAACTTCATCGTGGGCTACTGGATCAACGACGACCTCACCACCTTGATAACCGAGGACTACATCCGTGCCACCCCGCTCCCGGCGCTCAACAAGGGTTACTACCTCTTCAACTACTTCACAATCCACCGCCCGGACAACATCAAGGCCATGGTCTACATCACAGGCGACAACAACCGCGCCAACGACACCACCGATGTGCTGGGCGAGCCAAACATCGACATCGCCGTCAAGCGCGTCATTGTTGAGGAGAACGCGGCCGACGACTGCCGCCTCTTCCTCGAGGTGGTCAATGTCGGCAATGTGCCGCTCGTGAACCGTCAGTTTGCTATCGAGGCTGTCGTCAATGGCAACACCGTCAGCACGCTCGTCAACCAGCGCCTCGAGGTTGGGCAGACCTACACCCTGCCGTTCAGCCGTCGCATACCCAAGTCGCTGCAGCGCACCTACGTCGGCACCGGCCGCGTGAGCGACATCAAGGAGGACACCAACTCTGTCAACGACATGACGTCGGTGGTGCAGGTGGTCAACTATGTCGAGGGCATACAGAATGTCCGCGAGGCCGCCTTCGTCCTTGAGCAGAACCGCCCCAACCCCTTCCATGGATTGACCACCGTGCCGTTCAGTCTGCCTGTGGCTGCCGATGTGCATTTCTTTGTGGTCGACGCTTTGGGGCACACCCTGCACCAGTTCGAGCGCCACTTTGACGCTGGCGACCACACCGTCACCCTCAACCTCGAGGCCTATCCCGCCGGGGTCTACTACTATGGAATCGAGGTCGACGGCATCAGGCAGATGCGGAAAATGATTGTCAAGTAATGCTCGGACGCTTCAAGCAGTTCGTGGCTGGGCAGCACCTCTTCTCTTCGGAGCAGACGGTGCTGCTCGCCGTTAGCGGCGGACGCGACTCGGTGTGCCTTGCGCACCTCATGCACAGCGCCGGCTTCCGCTTCGCCGTGGCCCACTGCAACTTCCATTTGCGTCCGGGCGACTGCGACCGCGACCAGCGTTTTGTTGAGGCTTTGGCCGCCAGGCTCGGTGTGGAGTTCCACACTGTCGACTTCGACACCTCCGCCTTTGCCTCGGCCCACGCCATGGGCGTCGAGGAGGCTGCGCGCAGCCTTCGCTATGGCTGGTTCGCCGGCCTGGCGGCTCGCTGTGGGTACCTTTGCCTGGCCACCGCCCACCACCGCGACGACTCGGTCGAGTCGATGCTGCTCAACCTTGTGCGCGGCACCGGCCTGCATGGGCTTCACGGCATACGCCCCGCAAACAGGGGCACGCTCTGGCCCGCGCCCTCGGGCGGCCTGCTCCGGCTCGACGTGGTGCACCCCATGCTGCCCTTTTCACGCGCCGACATCGACCGCTACGTGGCCGACAACGGCCTTGACTATGTAGAGGACGTCACCAACGCAGTGCCCGATGTGCGGCGCAACCGCGTCAGGCTGCAGTTGATGCCGTTGCTGCGCCAGCTCAACCCCGACGCCGACCGGGTGCTGGCCGACACCATGGAGCGTCTGGCCGAGGCCGAGGTGCTCTACAACGAGCGCGTGGCCGAGCTGGCGCCGACCGTTGTCGCCACCTGCCGCTCGCCTTTCGGCTACGACTACTCTGCTGTCGACATTGGCCGCCTGCTGGCGCTGCGCCCGCAGCTCACGCTGGCCCACGAGCTGCTCACCCCCTTCGGCTTCAGCGCGGCGCAGATTGCCGACCTTTTGCGGCGGCTTGGCACAGCCGTCACCGGCGCCTGCTTCGCCTCCGCCACCCACGAGGCTGTGGTTGACCGTGGCCGCCTGCTGTTGCGCCGTTCCGGCGTGCTGCCGCCCCCTTCGGTTTCCGTCACCGAGGCCGCCCCGGGCCCGCTGCGTCACGAGGCCGCGCCCGTGTGCCTTTCCGAGCTGGTCGATGCCGACTGCGTGGCGCTGCCGCTGCGCCTGCGCCCATGGGCCGGGGGCGACCGCTTCCAGCCGCTGGGCATGGACAGGCCGCGCCTGGTGAGCGACTTCATCAAGGACAGGAAGCTGAGCCTGCTCGACAAGCGGCGTCTGTTCATGCTCGAGGATGCCTGCGGCAGGCCGGTGTGGCTGGTTGGGCTGCGTCTTGATCACCGCGTCCGCATAACCGCCTCCACCACCCGCGCCCTCAGCCTCAAGGCTTCTTTCAACCCCTCCTGATGCCCTTCGGCTCTTCTCCGGCCGGGTTTTCTTGTTTTGTGGCGGTTGCCTCCGTGGCCAGACTGTATTTCAGCCGTCCTGCCGCCATGCCAAGGCCGTCTGTTCTTCGATTGTTCTCCGATTGTTCTTCGATTGTTCTTCGATATTAAATCGAAGAACAATCGAAGAACAATCGGAGAACAATCGAAGAACAGACGGTGTTGATACGGTGTTGATGCTGCTGTGGGTTGGTTATCAGTTGTTTATGGGAGTGTTTGGCTGTAACAGTCTGCGAGTTATGGTTTTAGCGTGAGATTTTTGACGCCAAGCGGTTGGCGGCATTCTTTGTTGGCCTGCCTGTGGTGGTGTGGCGTGTATCTACTCGAGGGAGTCCTCCCGGGCGAATGATTGCCTGTGCCTCAACGCAAAGCGAACCAGCGAGAGCATCACCGGCACCTCCACCAGCACTCCCACCACCGTGGCCAGGGCAGCGCCGCTCTGCAGGCCGAAGAGCGATATTGCCACGGCCACCGCCAGCTCGAAGAAGTTGCTTGCCCCGATCATTCCGGCCGGTGCGGCGATGGGGTAGGGCAGGCGCCATGCGCGCGCCCATCCGTAGGTGAGGCCGAAGACGAGGTAGGTCTGCAGCACCAGCGGCACGGCAATGAGCACTATGTGCAGCGGGTTGTGAAGCAAGGTCTCTCCCTGGAAGGCGAAGAGGATGATGAGCGTGAGCAGCAGGCCTATGGTGGTTATGTTGTCGAAGCGGTGCACGAAGCGCAGGTTGAAGTAGTCGGCTCCGCGGTGTCGGGTGACCACACGGCGCGTAGTGATGCCTGCCGCCAGCGGCACCACCACGAACAGGCCCACCGAGAGGAGCAGCGTGTCCCATGGCAGACGCACGCCCCCGACGCCCAGCAGCAGCGCCACTATGGGGGCGAAGGCCACCAGCAGTATCAGGTCGTTCACGGCCACCTGCACCAGCGTGTAGGCCGCGTCGCCCTTGCACAGGTGGCTCCACACGAAGACCATTGCCGTGCAGGGCGCGGCTCCCAGCAGTACGGCACCGGCCAGATACTCGTCGGCAAGCGGCGCGGCTATCCATTGTTTGAATACCACGTGGAGGAAGAGCCAGGCGATGCCGAACATGGTGAAGGGTTTCACGAGCCAGTTCATCACGCAGGTGACAACCAGCCCTTTCGGGTGCCGCCCAACCTGGCGCACACTGGCAAAGTCCACCTTCAGCATCATGGGGTAGACCATCAGCCAGATAAGCACTGCCATGGGGAGCGACACGTGGGCATACTCCAGTCGGCTCAACGCCTGCGGAATGGCGGGCACCCATTGCCCTATGGCGACGCCAACCGCCATGCAGAGCACCACCCATAGGGAGAGGTGGCGTTGAAAGAGGCTAATGCCATTATGATGACCCTTGTTGACCATGCCTGTTGCTGTATTGGGTGTGTAATGTGTTGTATTGTCGTTTGCTTGGCCGCTTTGTGCAGTAGGGACTCTGTGTGCAAAGATACAAATATTTCTTCACGCGTGAGCCTTGTGTGCGTGGAGCGAGTGTTTAGGCAGGTTCCAGGCCAAGACGCAACTCGTGATTGCAAGATGCAGTCAAGCCATACAGCAGATGGCCGCGGGCACTTGCTCATATCTTCACCCTGGCCGGCCTCCTTTGGCAAAGGCAAGAAAAGGCCGTGAGGCTGCCTATCCCCTATGATCCTTCGGCGAGAAGAAATGAACTGGCATTCGCGACGCGTCAATCTATGATTGGTATACAGCATATTAGGAACTATTTTGGCAGGCCGCTATATTAATCCGAAAAAAATATGTATTTTTGCACTGGCTTTCGAGAGAAAGGAAAGCTATAAGCAAGAAAAGCATTGCTAAATGTGTCCTTACTTGTAAATTCGCCAAATTTAGAGCTGGAGGATGAGCATTTATGCTTGCGCTTGAATGTGTACGCTATGCCCATAGCATACCATCAGGCGTGAGATATGTTCCCAAAATGATTCGTTCCAGCAAAGGTGTTTGGCGATACCTACAAGTAGACGGACATGAGCACATAAGTCTCATGCCTTTCTTTATGTTGTAACCGTCCGTTGGAGACTTGGGACATAAATACAAACAATATGATTTGGTATGTGAAAGTTATTATTGCAATTGTGGCAGCCCTGTCACTCGGATTTATCTACATGTTTGTTCGGCATAAATGGCGATGGGCAGATATTTTTTTTGTCGTTTTCCCGATAGCAATGGCACTTGTTTTTTGGTGGATTTTTAATTTTTGGATAGGATTGACATTCTATGTTGCATATGGGTGGGTATATAATAAGGTCATGGATGGTGATGTTCATGGCCCACGTGGAGAACATGTGATATTTGGCTATGATGAAAGCACGTATTTGCGTTGTACAGAATGTGATTACGAACATCTTACTGTTGAATATAAAGAAAATCACATTATTAAGACGCACTGCAATCGTTGTGGGCACGATGATATCTATGAAACAGATCCATTTTTTAGAAAAATTGGATAATGATTTATCATACGGCCTTGCTCGTGCTATCTATACTGGCAGGATTGGATTTTAACCATAGGCGGCACCCGAAAAGCCAGCAAGAGAGTAGGGAGAAGAAATGCATATAATATCCATAAGCATGATGATTTTAAGTATTTGGGACTTCCTTTTAATCCCGATGATTTATCTAATACTTGTTGCGATAGCGATTCTTCTCGGCATGGCATTGAAAAGCTGGGGTAGGATATTGATAGCAATTGGTGTTGGAGTTTGGGTCTGGGTGTGCCATGGTTTGGGGTGGGGGATTCTCGCAGGTCTTCTATCATTCGGCGCTGCTGCTGCTATCGCGAATGGAAGGATTGGATTTTAACCATAGGCGGCACCCGAAAAGATGCTGCCGACACGTATTAGGTGTAAGTGTATGAAAAAAGTCATTTTACTCGTAGTCTTCGGCCTGCTGTGTGTACACATTTATGCCCAAGACATTATTGTTAAGAAAGATGGCCGCGTAATCAAAGCAAAAGTATTAGAGCTTACAGAGACCGACATTCTGTACAAGAACTATACAAAACTT
>JAFVBB010000002.1 GCA_017480225.1 Bacteroidales bacterium | reverse complement strand
GAGGCTGCCCGGCCCGCTGCGCTGGCGGCGCTTCGCTTCGCCCCCTCGGCGGGCACGCTGGTCGCCGCGCAGGCCGAAAGGCTTGAACGGTGGCGGCTGCGGCTGGGTATGGAGCAGGCCGTGGCTGGCTCGCTGTGGCTGCGCGCCGGGCTGGCCACCAATCCGCTGGTGGCCACCTTTGGCGCTGGAGCCAGGATGGGCGCCGTGCAGGCCGACGTGGCCGCCAGCGTGCACAGCGCTCTGGGCATCAGTCCTCAACTATCAATCACGCTATGCTTTTGAGGAGGATTGCGTTGCTGCCCTTGCTGCTGCTGCCGCTCGCCGCGACGGCACAGGTGGAGGGCTGGTTCGACGAAGGCGACGACGCCGAGGCCATGGGCGAGCTGAACGACATGGCCGAGGAGTGGCACAGCCACCGCATCAACCTCAACGACACGGCCTCGCTGTGCGACGTGCCGATAGTGAGCCCCTTCCAGCGGCGGGCGCTGGCCTCATACATTGTGCTTCACGGTCAGCTGCTGAGCACCGCCGAGCTGCGCTTCGTGCCGGGCTTCGACAGCGCCTGGATGGCACGCTGGGGCGACTGCGTCGAGGCTCGCCCCTGCCCTGCCCCTCGCGGCTGGCGCCTGGCCGACGGGCACCACAGCCTGGTGGCTGGCATGACGGACGGCAACCTGACAGACGCCGACCCTCGCGCACTCCTGGCCTACAGCTACAACCTGCACGGCAGGCTGCGTCTGCGCCTCACCGCCGACCGCGACCCCGGCGAGCCGTGGGGGCAGGGCAACTTCGTGGGCTGGCACGCCATGCTGGCCGACGTGGGCAGGCTGGAGCGCCTCATCGTGGGTCGCTACAACCTGCAGTTCGGGCAGGGGCTCACGCTCTGGACCGGCCTGCGCCCGTTCACCTCATTCGGCACGCCGACAATGCGCTATGCCGCAGGCGTGAAGGCATCCTCGGCTTTCTACGAGGACGACGGGCAGCAGGGCGTGGCGGCCAGCATCAGTGCGGGCAGGGGGTGGAGCGTGCAGCCCTTCGCCTCGCGCAGCGACGGCGAGTGGCTGGGCGGGGCGCATGTGGAGATGCGCAAGGGAAACCTCGTGGCAGGAGCCACGGTGGCGGCAATCATGCTCGACAGCCTTCCGCAGGCGCGGGCATTGGTCTACAACGCCAACCGCTTCGAAGGCAGGCGGCAGCTCAACTGCGGCCTTGACTGGATGTACAGTTGGCGCGGCACGACGCTCTACGGCGAGGTGGCGGCAGGCGGCGACGGCTCGGCGGCGGCTACCGGCGGAGCAAGGCTGGCGGCCTCGGCAGAGCGATGGCTGGCGGTGGGCGGCAGGTGGTTAGGCAAGCGCTACAACAACCTGCACGCGCAGCCGTGGTTCATGGGTCAGCCCCAGGGCGAGCTGGGCTTCACTGCCGAAGGAGCGTCCACGCTGCCGCTTGGTCTGCACGGCACCGCCATGCTCGACATGCACCGCTTCGACATGCTCCGGTATGGGTGCTACATGCCGTCGTCGGGCGCATGGCTGCGCCTGCAACTGAAGAGAGAATGGGGGAACAGGTGGTCGGCCTCGCTGCGCTATGCCGACAGGCTGAAGGAGCGCAACATGCCCAACATAGACAGCACCGCCTACCTCGACGAGCAGACAGCCCGGCGGCAGCTGCAGGCCGAGGCGTCATGGACTGACGGCAGCTGGCGGTGCGCGGCAAAGGCCGTGGCGGTTGACTTCAGCACCGAGCACGGCAACCGTGAGCGCGGCGCAATGCTGGCTGTCACCGTGCGCCACAACGGCCGCAGGCTGCGGCTTGACGGTGGGCTGGAGCTGTTCGACGTGGGCGGCTACTACGCCCGCATCTATGTCTCGGAGAGCAACCTGCAGTACAACTGGTCGATGCCGATGCTCTACGGCCGAGGAGCCAGGGGCTATGCGGTGGCCAGGCTCAGCCTGGGGAGCCACTGGACGCTGGCTGCCAAGACCGCCCTCACGCACACCGTGCGCAACGGCACAACCACCACGCAGCCTTCGGCCTCGCTCCAGATGCGGCTGGCGCTGTAAAGGGGTTGCGGGAAACAGAAACAGGGTGCCCCTGCTTGGCAGGAACACCCTGTTTCTGTGTATTTGAGCGACGGTTACTTCCTGTAGCGCGTCCACTTCTCGATGATGGCCTCGATCTCGGGCGTGCGGAGGATAATCATAGCCATGCGGTTGTCCTCCTTCGGCTCGTAGGCCGTGATGCCGCCCATGGGCACGAGCGTCAGCTGAGCCGCATTGGCGCCATAGTCCTTGACCAGCGAGTTGCGCGCAGCCTCGCAGCGACGCTCGGAGAGCCAGTCGTTGTGGCGCTTGGAGCCGGTGAGCGAGTCGGCCGCGCCGATTACCACAAACTCCAGTGTGTCGCTGAGCTTGGCCATCTGCTTGGCGAAGTTGCGCAGGCGCTTGTGGGCGTTCACGTCGAGGTCGAACTTGTCGAGCTGGTAGTACACCACCGTGGCTGGCAGCCCCAATTCCTCATTCATGCGCGCAATGTCCTGGAAGATATTCTCGGCCGGGCGCGGGGTGGAGTCGAGTATGCGTTGCAGCGAGTCAATCTCGCGGTTGGCCTCGTCAACCTGCGCCATGAGCTTAGCGGTGTCGCCTACCAGTTGGTCGGCCAGGTTCTGCAGGTCGTCCACCTTGTCGGCCAGTTCCTTGACCTTGTTCTCGATGCGCAGCAGCTGGTTGCGTGAGCCTACCGTCTGGAACTCGTGGTAGACAGTGTCCAGATATATCTCGCCAGTGTAGAGGTTGCGCTTGTAGCGGTGATGCACCATGCTGATCTTCACGCCAAGGTAGATTGACGGCACCCAGTCGACTATGCGGTGACGGTGGGGAGCGTTGGGGTCGTCCTGAGTGTAGGTCCAGTCTATCGTGCCGCGGGTGCCGAGCAGCTCGGCGGCCGCATTGAACGAGACATTGGGGAAGGCGTAGTATTCGGTCATGAAGCCGCCGCTGAATGCCAGCTCACGGTTCCAGCGCAGCTTGCCGTCATGGTCGGCGAAGAAGGGGTCGTTGGGTTGGGGGTTGATCTGCTTGCCATAGAGCCACATGCCCCCCATTCCCACCGGCGTGTAGAAATGCCAGCGGTGGCGCTTCCCTGACTCGTAGCCATTGAGGAAGTTGGTCCAGTCGAAGGTCACCACACCCATGGCCAGCAAACCGTGTATCGACTGTGGGTAATAGGTGTAGCCTTTGTCCGACGTCCACGGCGTGGCATCCTTGTCCAGCCACGGATTGCGCCCGGCGTAGCATCCCTGGCTGTTCACATGGAACGCGCCCACGCGCAGCGAGAGGGCGAGGTCGGGCAGTATCCACTTGCCCACTTCCACCCTTGCGCCAAGGTTTAGCGTGTTGACGCGCGCGTCGAAGTCCTGCTCGTTGCCGAAGAAGGTCTGCACACCTCCACTCACATTCACCCACCAGTTGTCAAAGGGTGAGGCAATCAGGTAGAGCAGAGTGTCGCGATCCACTCCGAGCATAAGCGCATGTTTCGGCTTGTTCTGCGCCGAAGCGCCAGCCGCCACCGCCAGCATCAAGGCCAGTGCCACCACCGCCTTGGCCGCCAGCGGGAGGCTCGCTTTAGTTGTTGTCTTAGTTTCAGCCATTGCTGATTCAGTTATCTGTTTTATCTTCCTTTTCTTCATTGTCCTCGCTTCCATAGCCATAGCCGTAGCCATAACCGTATCCGTAACCATAACCATAGCCGTAGCCATAGCCGTAACCATAACCGTAGCCATAGCCGTACTTGCGCTCAAGCCGGGTCATCTTCTTGTAGTGAACGTCGTTGAGCACAATGGACATATTGGGGAACGCGTGGTCTTTGTACAGTTTGTCCACATTTTCAAGCAGCCGCTTGTCGAAGCGAGCCGAGCGTATCACGAATAGCGTGTAGTCGGCCAGGCTTTTCACTATGTCGGTGTCAACCACCATGCCAGTGGGTGCAGTGTCGATAATGATGTACTCGTAGTGCTTCCGCAACTCGGCCACCAGTCTCTTCAGCCGTCCGTTGCCAATAAGCTCGGTGGGGTTGGGCGGTATCTGGCCCGTGAAGATATTGTCAACACCGGCACACATCAGGCCGTGCTTGATGAGCGACATCCAGTCGTCGCTGTGCCCGGCAAGGTAACTGCTCAAGCCAGCGTGCTTGCGCGAGTAGAACTGTCTGGTCATCGAGCCGCGGCGCAGGTCGAGGTCTACTGCCACCACCCGCTTGCCGGCAATGCCGAAACTTGCGGCAAGGTTGGCGCTAATGAAGGTCTTGCCCATGCCCGGCTGCAGCGAGGTGACCATTATTACACGGCCGCCCTCCTCCGACGCCCCGCCGAGGAAGTCGACCTTGGCACGCAGCAGGCGGAACGACTCCGACATGGCGTCGTGGTCGCCACTGTTCACCACCAGGTCGCGACTGTCCTTGCGGCCACGACCGGGTATCTCGCAAAGGAATGGCGCCGAGGTGCCGCGCAGCACATCACTGTAGTACTTCACCTTTGTGTCGAACAGGCGGCGCAGGAAGAATATTGCCACCGGCACCAGCAAGCCGAGCAGCAGGCCGTACAGCGTCTGCTTGCGCTCGTTGGGGGCTATGGGGTTGCGGTTGATGCGGGCGGCGTCAAGCACCTTGCCGTTGGGCTCAATCGAGGGCTGGCTTATCATTAGCTCCTCGCGACGGCTGAGCAGGTGCAGGTACAGCTCCTCCTTTATCTTCTGCAGGCGCTCCAGGTTCTCCAGGTAAAGCTGCTGCTGCGGCACCTGGCTCATCTTGTTGCTGGCCGTTGTCGACACTATCTCAGCCTCGGCGATGCGCTCCTGCAGCACCCCGATGTAGACGTCAAGCATGTGGTTCATGCTCTTTTTCAGCGTCACCAGTTCCGACTGCTTGGCCTTCACCACGGGGTTGTTCGGGCTGTCGTAGCGTTCCAACTCCAGCACGGCACTGTTGTACTGCGAGATCATTTGCATGATGTTCTCGTCGTCGAACACGTTACTCATGCTGATCATGTGGTTCTCGTCGCTGCTCTCGTTGGTCTGTATGAGGTAGCGCGCCAGATTTAGCTGTTTGCGCAGACGGCGTATCTCCTCCGACGACTCGATGCTGGTCGCCAGGTAGTTCTGTCCGAATGACGAGAGGTCGAGCAGCTGGTGGTCGCGCTTGAAGCCAGCCAGGGCGTTCTCCTGTATGCCCAGATCGTCCTGCAGCAGCTTCAACCGCTCGTTGATGTAGTTGTACGTGTAGGCAATGATGCGCTGCTTGTCCTCCACAGCGCCGTCGTTGTACACCCTTATCACCTCGTTAATCACCTCGGCGGCGCGTATCGGCGAGGCGTCGTGGAGGCTGATGTTCACTATGGTGTTGAAGTCGTCGTTGCGGGTCACAGCCAGCGCGCCGCGGTAATGGTCGGCCACCTGGCTCACCCCGTAGTGCACCACCCTTATCGGTATGCCGGTGTAGTTGGTGGAGTAGAACCACGTCTTGTGCACCACCACGCGCCCTGTGGGCAATGCCACAGTGTCGTCGTAGCGGGCCTGCAGCGGCCGCTCGTCCTTGTCGCCGCTCAGCTGTATGCCGTAGTACAGCACGTTGACGGGCGTCACCGTGAACGCCACATAGTCGTCCTCCTGCGCGTCGATGAAATCCACCTTCACCGGACTTTCGCCATAGAGGTCTTTCATGCGGTTCACCAGCTTGGTCTTGCTGGTGTAGAAGATGTTTGCGTCAAGATTCTTCACCACCTCCATCAGTGCCGTCTTCGAGGTGAGCATCATCATCTCGTTGTTGATGTTGCTGTTGTACAGCGGGCGCGAGTAGAATATGTTGCGCACCGTCACCTCGCGCATCGACGCGTCGGTCGACCCCGACGTCGAGTTCTTGATGAGCAGGCGTGCGTTGCTTTCGTAGACGCGGTTTTGATGGCGCACCTGGTAGCCTGCCACCGCCGCGCCCAGCACACCGCATATAATCAGCCAGTGCAGGTTGCGCAGCAGCACGAAGAGCACGTCTTTCACGTGCAGCTTCGGGCCTCGGCTCTCGTCGAGGAAGTTGGTTTCGTTGTTAGTGGTGTCAGCCATTACGGTCAGTTCAATTAGTCATGCTTCTGTACAGCATCAGCGTCGCCACCAGCGAGGCCGTGGAGGCCAGGGCGGTGAAGATTGACGTGATTGTGGTCAGGTTCGCCAAGGCCGTGGAGGCATTGTAGGTCGGGGCGATGATGAAGTCATTCTGCTGCAGCATGAAGAAGGGGTCGTTGAAGATGTCGCTCGAGCGCGGATCAAGGTAGCGCATCACCATCTTGCCGTTCACCTCGCGCATCACGGCGATGTTGTCGCGCTGCACGTGGTTCTCCAACCCACCCATCATGGCCAGCGCCTCGAGGAAGGTGCACCGCTCGTTGGGTATGTTCAGCACCGAGCCCGTGCCGCCTATGAGGCAGAATATCTTGAAGTTTGAGAAGCGCACATTGACAAACGGGCTGGGCATGTAGCCACCCCTGCTGAGCCTGGCCGTCAGCGTGTCTTGCAGGCGCAGGCGCGTCAGCCCGGCCACGTGCATCTTGCCAAGCGTGGGCAGCTCAATGTTGCCGTTCACGTCGACCAGGTAGCCGTTGCCCGACTTGTTGAACGGCTCGGCCAGGCTCGCCCCTTCCAAGTCCGACGACATGACCACTATCGACAACTCGTCGTAGGGGGCAATCCTTGCCTCGAAGCGGTTCTCCACCTGTATCTGGCTGTACATCGTCATGTCCTGCAGGTAGTCCACACGGCGCGACGTGACGCACGACGCCGTCAGGATGGCGGCCAATATTACTAATATTATGCAGTTTGCTCGTTTCATTCAGGCAAAAATAAAGCAAATTAGGTAACGCCCCCCCCCGCACATTATTGTACGGAAAAGGCGCATTGCATGTTAAAATATGTTAAATATTGAACACTGGTGTAATATCCCCTGTCCACAATGCTCAACGCTTCGCCTCGCGGACAGCCACCACCACGCGCTTCACGCTGTTCTTGGCGGTCTGCATCACCACGTTCCACAGCCACGAGGGACCCAAGGGGTTCCACCGCTCGGGATGGGCGTTGACAAGCAGCGGCCTGCCGTGTATGGCATGGCCGGGCGTTGACAGGGCGCGGATGATGTCGGCGGTCGAGTGGAAACTCATGCCGCCGTCGGCCTGGGCGCGCTGCACGGCGCTCACCTTGTCACGCACACTCACCCTGTAGCCGTCCCACATGCGCCCCACGTCGGTGAGATAGAGCGTGTTGGCAAAGTCGGTGTCGAGCATCGACTCGTGCACTATGCCCAGCGCGTGTATGTCGCGTTTCTTCCAGAGGTCCATGTTGTCGTAGGGCGAGAGCGGGCTGCCGTGCGCGCTGGCATACTCCACGACAAACCACTGCCTGGCCTGTCGCAGCACCTCCACGAAGTCGGCGTAGGCGGCCTCCTCGTCGCCGTGGCAGGTGGCCATGTTCTCGTAGTGGTAGCCTATGCTGTGGCCCAAGGCGGCCACGGCCTCAATGTGGTGCCGCTGATCGGGCAAGGCCAGGTGCTTGGCGCGGAAATAGTACACGCTCCTCGCCCCTTCCTCGGCCTCAAGCCGGGCCAGCCGCAGCGCCTGCCGGGGGCTCACGTCGACGTCGTGCCTGATGGCGTGGTTCCCATGCCCTTTCAGCGCACGCAGCAGCTGCCTGTAGCGTTCAAGTGTGAAATCCATAGTTTTCCTCAATGTAGTCGGCCAGCCAGGGCACCGGGTTCACCAGCTCGCGCAGCATCGCCTCGCGCCTCCGCTGCCACTCGCCGCGCAGCTCAACTGCAGGCATGGACAGCAGGCGGCCTGCCTCGGAGAGCATGTCGCCGAAGCGCGACGGAGTGTAGGCATGGCACAGCCGGAACCTCTCCTCCAGCATGTTGGGCACAGACAGGCGGCCGGCGAAGCTGTTGCACTTGAGTGCGGGCACCCCCAGCACCGCAGCCTCGGAGGTCATCGTCTGGCTGTCGCCAACAAAAAGCGAGCATCCCGCCATAAGCGAGTGCATCTGCTCAGGCGGCACCGGCAGGCGGTAGGGCTCAAACTCGGCGTCGAGCTCGCGCTCGCCTGTGATGATGACGCGCCCATGACGGCAGAGGAGCCGCAGCAAGGCCAGCTTCTGCTCTTTCGCAAGTCCCTGCTCGCCGACGTCGTGGTGGCCTTTCATGGCCACAAAACGCATGATGAAGTAGCGCTCGCCCGGGGCCAAGCCCGCAGCGGCTGCTACCCCGGCGTCGGGGCGGAACAGGTCGGGGTGCAGATAGGCCAGCTCGTGCGTGGAGTGGTAGTAGACGGCGCGGCGCGTGCCCCGCACTATGCAGTCGGGGGTGAACACGGCGCGGCTGGCCGGGTGGCCGTAGCGCACCACAAGCGGCTCGGCCGCATCGTCGTCGTCATCGAACATAAGCGCAGTCATGCCAGTGAGTTGCGACACATGGCCAAGCGATATTCCGCTGCTGATTCCGCACTCTATCCTGTTGGCCACGACGAAGCGCAGCAGGGCCGCGTCCTGCCTCAACACAGCCAGGGCCTTGCCCGCACGGCTGTCGCGCTTGGCCCCGAGGTCGAGGTAAGGGGTCATGCCGAAGCACTCCATAAGCCGCTTGGCCACAGGGATGTCGCGCACCGAGTAGAGGAGCGTGTGCCCGCGCCGGCGCAGCTCGGCGGCCAGGTGGCGAAAAAGGTGCACATGCCCAGGGTGGCCAATGTCTATCAAGAAGTTGCTCACACGCCAGTCCTCCATGCCAACCCACTGCACCGGCAGCCCCCGGCAGCCCCAAGCGGCATCCCAGAACGCCCTGTTCTCCGATTGTTCTTCGATTGTTCTTCGATTGTTCTCCGATACAAAATCGAAGAACAATCGAAGAACAATCGAAGAACAATCGAAGAACAGACGGTGTTGATACGGTGTTGACCCATTCTCAACGCTGTAAATGAACGGCTTACGCAGGCAGCAACCTCATGCAGCCTCCATATATGCCTCTGCTCCAGCCTTTTTCGTCAAAAAAAGAGAAGGCCGCACTGCCACGGCCGCCTGCCGGCGGAAGTGGCGCACAGGCCATGCAGAAACACTAACTATCAAGACGCTCATCATTCGTTCCCAGGGCATTGGGTGGCGTGCGGCGTGCTGGGGGGGGTAATTACGCGTGCCGGGTTTCCGGCCACTGTGGTGTGGGCAGCCACGTGGCGGGTAACAACACTTCCTGCCCCGACGATGGCGCCTTCGCCAATCTCTATGCCGTTCAGTATGATGGCGCCCGCCCCTATCCACACGTCGTTGCCTATCAGCACGCTGCTGTCCTTCCTGCGCGCGAGGCTGGAAGTGGACGAGTAGTTTGAGTGCGAGGCCAGTATGATGGTCACGTTGGGGCCAATGCTCACGCGGTCGCCCAGCGTCAGGTGGCCACGGTCGTAGACGAAGTTTTGCGTCAGCGTGAGGTCGGCCGGGAAATAGACGTCGCTGCCCACGGTGTGACCCAGCGAGCGCATGGCACGTATGCGCCATTTGCTGTAGGGCATACGCATACCCACCTTGTAGAGGAGGGCGTTGCCGACGCGCGTGAAGGCTTCTCTTAATGTCATGTTCTATGGAGTTTAGCCCATTATCTTGAGGTACGCTTTGCCAGCCTGGTATATCAGCCGCTGGTTGACGTGTATGTATCGCCCGTGCTCCACCAGCTGCCCGCCGAACTGGGCCTTGAAGTCGCGCACGCCATATCCACCGTCGCCTGGCGAGCCGGCACCCATCATGTCGAACAGCGGGTGGCCGTGCGCGAGGGCATAGTCGATGGCGCCATAGGTGGCCACGGTCGAGGGGTAGAGGTGCGCCCCGGCGCTGTTGTCGCCGCAGGCATACCATTCGTAGAGGGGTTGCCCCGGCAGCCCCACGCAGAGCGTACCCCCGACGACGCGGCCCTGGTGTTTGCCCAGGATGCAGTGCGCGAAGGGCTGGCGGCAGAGGGCAGCAAAGAACTGCAGCGTGGGCAACGGGCGCTTGACGCGGTGGGAGTAGAGATGGCACAATATGCGGTAGAACGCACTGATGTCGGCCTCGGTGGGGTTGATGTCGACAGCCACGCCCTCGCGGGTTGCGCGGCGCAGCTCGTAGCGGCGCGCTGACGAGAGCTGTTTCTGCGCATCATAATGGGCAAGGTCGATGTGGAAGTTGTAGTGCGGCTCGTAGCGCAGGCCGCAAGCCTCGAAGAGATGGCGCCAACGGCTGTAGTCGTGGAAGTTGCGAATTTCGGTGTAGACGTATCGACGCCGCAGGTCGTGCAGGCAGGCGAGCAGAAGGCTGCGCAGGGCGTCGTCATCGATGTCGGGCGCCACCAGAGGGCCGCCGTTCACGATGGCGCGTGCCGACAGCCTGCTTTTTGGCCAGCGGCCCTCATGGTAGAGCATAGCCACAATCACCCCTTTCAGCATCCCGTGCCGCTCAACCCCCACGACATAGGTGCCCATGGCTCCGCACCGCGAGAAGAACTCGCAGGCCTCGACGCTCTGGAAGAACGAGGCCAGTGGCGACGCGCTCTGCAGCGAGAGCCACCGCACGCGCCCTATCTCACTTATTCCATGCAGTATACGGCACTCACTATTCATTGCTGGCGTGGCTTTTTGCCTCGAGCTCTGCCGAGAGGTCCTTCACCACCCTGGCTGGCACCCCGGCCACGAGCGTGCGCGACGGCACATCCTTAGTCACCACCGCGCCGGTGGCCACAACGGCCTCGTCGCCTATGGTCACACCCGGACACACCGTCACCCCCGGCATTATCCAGACGCCTCGCCCTATGGTGGTTGGCTTGACGGTGCGGGGATAGATGCGCCGCAAGGGCGTGTCGGAGGGGATGTTGGCGTGGGCGGTGATGATTGTGCGGTCGCCGATCGAGGTGTGGTCGCCGATGGTTATCAGGTCGGGGAAGACACGGTCGAACAGAACCTCGTGGCCTATGTACACCCCCTTGCCGATGCGTATGCCGCGCCAGCGGTGCATGGCTGTGCGCCAAGGCTTTACCGGGGTAAAGAAAATGAGCTTGTCGAGGAAGAAACGCCACAGGAAACGCACGCCGTAGCGCACACGCCCCCACAGCGAATCCATCCCATAGTATTGCAGAACCTCTCTACTGGGCATGGGTATTCAGGTATTGGTTATACAAGTCGCTGCATGTATGGTATTTATAGCCATAGCCATCAAAGAACGCCAGCTCATGCTCCAGGAGCGGCAGCGCCTGGGCGCCCAGGTTGCGAACCTTCAAGGCGTGGCGCAGCAGGTCGCCCATCAGGTAGGCCAGCCAACTTTTTGCACGCCGGTCGATGGCATTGCCGTCGCGCGGCTCGTCGATAAACTCATTGGGGTGGGTCAAGAAGACGAACTGGCGCCCGGTGGCCATCGCCTCAAGATGCAGCAGGCGGCGGGTGGTGCGGTTGAGCAGCGGCGCAATGCGCATGAAGGTGCCGATATAGGGAAACGCGAAGGCAGACACCGGCACCTCGAAGACTCCGTCTGTGCCCCGGCGGTAAATGTCGGCCGACGACGTGAGGTAGGCATGGCGTGGCGACCGCAGCCAATTGAGCTTGCCCAGGCTGCCGAACGAGAAGAACATGTCGAGCCGTTGCGACGCCACCGAGCTGTCAATCAGGAAGCCAGCCTCTTTCAGCACAGCAGCGAACCCTTTGTCGACGCGCAGTGCCGGCGCACGGAACGCCACCACATCGGAGCCGACAATGTCCTCAAGCAGATGCTTCGACTGCACAAGATGGTCGAGCTGCATGGCGCGCGGCATGGTGTCGAAAGCCTTGTCGACCTCATGGGTTAGGCCATGCGAGCCCACCTCGTGGCCAAGGCTGTGCACGCGGCGCACCGCGTCGGGGTAGAGCCTGGCAATGCGCCCTGTGAAGAAGAAAGTGGCGCGCACGCCGTGGCTGGCATAGAGGTCGAGCAGACGAGGCAGCCCCTGCTCCACCACATAGCGGGCAGTGCCGTCGTCGAGCCTATGGTTAACGATGGAGGTTGTCTCCACGTCGTTGGTTATTAATACAGTCCGGTCGCTCATCGCTGCATCACGCTTTGGTAAATCTCCATCAGACGGCGAGCCACCTGGCGGTTGTCGAGGTGAGCCATGCGCTGCCGGGCATTGGTGCGCCGAGGGTGTTCAAGATACTGGCGCAGGGCAGCGGCCAGATCCTCCGCCTTCGGCCCGGCAACAAGCCCGCCGCCGGTGGCAGCCAGCAGTTCGGCCACGTCGCCGACATCGACGCTCACCACCGGGAGCCCCACGGCGAGAGCCTCTTTCACCACCTGGGGCGAGCCTTCACTGAGCGAGGTGAGCAGCAGTGCGTCGGCGGCATTCATCCGCGCGGCGACATCACTGCGGCCAAGGCCTTTCATCTCGACCAGTTCGGCTCCGTCAACAAGTTCCACAGCCCGCCTTGCCAAGGGGGCGTTTTTCACCGGGTTGTCGAAGGCACCGGCGAAAAGCACACGCCTGCGGCCGTCGCTCCAACCCACGAGTGCGCGAGCCTCCTGCTGCGGGCGCGGGGAAAAAACATCGAAATCAACTCCGCACGGCACCACCGAGCTGTTGCGACGGCGGACGCTCTCTTCAAGTCGGCGCGACACGAAGATGTTGTGAGCGGCGCGGCGTGTGGCCAGCAAGCTGAAAGGGCGGGCTTTACGGTCGTTAAGGTCGCTGCCGTGGTAGGTAACCACCACCGGCACACGCCGTTGAAACGTCGCCAGCAGGCCGCAAAGGCCATAGTGGGCATGGACAACGTCGGGGCGGAAACTGTCGACAGTCCTGACAACGCTCCTTGCCTGACGCAAGTAACCAGACGCGCCATGACCCACAACGGCAAGCACCTCGACCACACACCCCTCGCGACGCAACGCCGCCACCTGCTCGGAAACGAAAGGGGCAACGCCGCCATTATTGCCGCTGGCCACAACCAGTAACCTCATTACATGCTTTTTATAACAGGCCTCTCGACCCCAGTTTGAACACAGCCCAGCCAATGATAACCGTAGGCACGACGTAGTACCACACGCGCACATAACGGTAATTCTTCGCGTCGAGCTGTGTTATTCCGTAGGCCGCCATAATCAACAACCCGGGCAAGGCAGGAAGCAGGAAACGCTCGGAATTTGAGAAACCACTGGCGGAGAGGATTGCCAGGTAAACCATCACAAACGACCCTACAAGCGAGAGGTCGCGCCAGTTCTTCCTGACGAAGATTGCCATGTAGAGCGCCAGCAGGACAAAGCCTCCCAGGAAAGTCCGCACATAGTTGCCACCACTGATTACCTGCTGGTTGTACTGCTGTTCGACGTCGACCATTGTGGGGAACGGCAGCATGAACATAATTGGAGCCATGACGGTGCCGGTGGCATACTTTGCCCAGCGATTGCCCGCCTGCGTCTGTGCCTCGCGCTTGGCGACCTGATTCTCAAAACGCATTTCCCACGCGCTTTCGCTCTCGGAACGTACGGTGCCGCCCCACAGGGTGGCCACAGCAAGCACCCCCCATACAATAAGCACCCAGCGCTTGTGGCGCCCTATTGTGTTGGCTGAGGTAAGCACGACGGCTGTCACCAGTGAGAAGACCGCGGTGATGCCAAGCACTGTGCGGAAAGAGAAAAGCGACAATGCCAGCAGCACCGGCAAAACCACAGACACCACATTGAAGCGGCGCGAGCGGATGAGATAGTCGGCCCGCTCCATAAACGCCACCATCAGGAACACCATGATGGTCTCCTTGAGGTGCAGCCCGCAATAGTAGATGAGGTTAGGCATGAAGCAGGTCATGACTGCGGCAAGCCTGCCGCCAGCCTCACCCAGATTGCGGCTTGCCATGAGGTAGACGAGCAGCACAGTGAGCGCACTGAAGACCGAGTTGATTAATCGCGGCGCGATGATAGACTGGCCGGTGAGTCTTGCCACATTGCCGAGGTAGAAGAAATAGCCCGAATCGCTGATTGTGCCGGTGTTGACAAAAAGGATGCGCCACATGGTAGACAGCGGCAGCCGGGAATAGTAGAACACAGCATCCCAATAGTAGGATTCGGCATCGGCAGCCATCCATTCGAAAGGTGTCCCCCACTGGTGCAAATAGAAGAAGTAGCTGAACACCACCCATAGCCACCGCAGTCCGAGAGAAACCAGAAAGAGATTCAGCATAAACTGCTTGCGAGGAATGTGCTGCCACTTTTTTGAACAAACACTGACGAGCAGGAAAAAGCCCGCCACCCATACGGTGCCCAGCACAAGGTACTCAAGCTTCATGGTGTAGTGAAGGAAGAGCAGCGACACCGCAGCCAAAGAGCCGAGGTAGATGTAGACAGCCTTGCTGGCAATCTGTTTCGGGAAGTAAGGTATCATTCCAGAAGTTTGCGTTTCAGCTTAATCAAACGGGTTGTGACTCTGCTGCCAAGCAGCCTTCCCACAACAGTTTTCCAATCCTTGCCGCCACCCCACGAGCCGAGGCCAAGATGGTCGCAATATGTGTCGGCTGTGCGCAGGTACTCACCTGTGGTCTGCCGTGGGCAGAAGTAGGTAGTGGGAAAAAGATGCAGATCCCTGTAGTCCTGCTCGGTGCCATTCTGCCGCAGGCCGTTTGAGGTCATGTGGGCGGTGAGTCTCTGCACATTCGTGGTAAGGTCGGGAGTGCCGTTGGGCATTATGAAGTGCAGGCCGTCATACAGGTGCAACATCTCAGAGACCCACTCACCGTGCGCCTGCGTAGCCAACACACACGTCCCCATTGGTTTGTGTTTGCTCCCCTCAAAACCGGCGAAGGCCGGGAAAGACAACAGATTATCGAAAGGACGGAACACCTTCACATCGGTATCGAGATACACACCCCCTTCGCGTTCCAATGTCCAAAGTCGCACATAGTCACTGACAAAGGCATACTTACCCATAGCGTAGGCTTCAGCCGCATATGGGTGGCTTTGGACATCGAAATTGTCTTCGTTCCAGAGGCGATAGTCCCAATCGGGCATATGCTCATGCCACGAAGAGAGGCACTCCTCGGCCTCGGCAGGCAGCGGCGAGCCTCCAAACCAGCAGTAGTGTATTATCCGAGGAATCATGCTATCTCAAATCGGCAATGAGGCTGGAATAGTAGTCAAGCAGCCGGCCAGTGGCCGATGGCAAAGAGTATTTCCTGCTGTAGACATCGAGGCTTGACTGACCCATACGCTGCCGCATCTTAATGTCTGTGGCCAACAGGCACAACGCACTCGCAAGCTGGTCGGCATCGCCTGGTTCAACCAGCAACCCATTCTCACCATGCGCGATTACCTCGGGAATTCCTCCAACCCGCGAGCCCACCAACGGCAATGAGGCAGACGCAGCCTCCATCAGAGACATAGAGATACCCTCATTTCTCGAAGGTTGCACGTAAATATCCGCAGCGCACAGATAATCACACACATTATTGGACACGCCTATCAAATGAAGGTTATCCTCAATGCCAAGCTTTCGGGCAAGCCGCGACAGCTGCTCAATGTCCTTTTGTGGCTGCCCAACCACATAGAAGTCTACCCTGGCAAGATTATCATTCTCTCCCAACACCCGTGCAATCGCCTCGCACAGGACATCCAGCCCCTTGATATGATTAAAGTTTGCAATAGTCAGTACAACAACATCATCGTCACGGACACCAAGCCGTTTTCTGCATTCCTGCCTGTTGCCCGTCACTTCACTTACACCCAGATGGATGCAATCCACACTGGCATTTGGCCAAATATCAAGATATTGTTGTTTAATTGCTCCACTCACAGTCAGCACCCCGGCAATCTTGTTCGCCCTGCTGTACCACATTTTTGTAAGTGGCTTTATTGATGATTTGTCCTCAAGCTCGCTGTGCATTGTGAAGCACTGGCGCCTGACACCCATCATCAACGCGACCGGCACTGCATAGAAGCGAGCCTTGGTAAAGTGGCTGTGCACAATCACAGGACGGTAGCGTGAGATCAGCCTGGCCAACCTTAACGAAAAGCGGACAGGGTCTCTGCGCGAGTTGCATACAACCAACTCTCCACCAGCCGTGGCCATATCTTCCTCAAAGTTTCCTGCACTCGGCTTCGACTCATACACAAACACACCCTTCATTCCCCGCTCGCGAAGCACGGCTGCAAGCGACACGTTGAAACGCTCCAAGCCGCCATACTTCGACACGTCCATACCCATTACGTGCATCACCACCGGCGTCTCCATAATCGGCTTGCAATTTGATAGGCATTCTCTTTCGCACGCAGAAGGCACGCAAGACGGCCCACGTAGCTGGAATATTCCTCGCCACGGTGGGGGCGCATGTCTATAGTGGCCAAAGCGCGGACTGCCTGCTTATGGTATCTGCGCGAGATGTAGTATTGCCGCAGGCATATTATCCTCACCATGTCGACAACCCGCTGCACATTTGGCGCATGACCGGCATTGCTCGTGCCACGGAAGGCAAAATTGCAGCCGGGCGAAGGCAGCGAGCCCATGGCTCGAACCTCCACATCCTGATTGTAGTTGAACAACACTTTGTTCATCAGCACGACTTTGTGGCACTTGGCAATTCTTACCCATAGGTCGAAGTCCTCCGACATGGAGAGACCCTCATCGAAGCCTCCCGCGGCATTGAAGACCACGCGGGGGATGCACACCGACCCCACACATAGAGGCATACACCGGGTGCTGGCGTACAACCCAAAGTAATCAACAACCCCCTCATAGCCATCCGCCAAACCCACCGGCGCCACCCGCTTGCGGCCATTCTTCACAATGTTGTAGCCTGTGCCATAGATGCCAGCCTCAGGGTGGCGGGCAACGAGGGCGGCCATCTCCGCGAGGAATGTGGGGTCCCACCAGTCGTCGGCATCGAGGAAGCAGAGGTAGGGCGACGCACCCTCCGCCTCGCCAGACAGAGCCACGCCCCGGTTGCGCGCCGCGCTCACACCTGCATTGGCCTGCCGCACAAGGTTGACGCGAGGGTCACTGAAAGCCTTCAGATCGTCGGCCGAGCCGTCGGTCGAGCCATCGTCAACCACCCACAGCTCCCAGTCGCCGCAGGTTTGCGACAACACGCCCTCGACGGCCTTCCTCACATAGGGAGCCTTGTTGTAGAGGGGCATTATTATGGAGAACATTGCCATCTATCCTACAATCTGCTTCAAAAGTTTGTCAATGAGCCGTATATACGGACGTCCGGCACACGGCTGCGTGCGCCGCAGATAGTAGTGCACCAGGCGCACATGCAACGGCGGACGGTAGCTGATGCCAGATGCCCACAGGTCGGTGTTGTCCCAGATGCAGAGCCAACGGAACTTTCGGCACCCTTCACGACGCATGATGGCGGCCATCTCGTCAACATAGTGCTGCCCACGGTCGGCTGTGCGCAGGAGGGGGCTCACATCGTCTCCGCCGGCAGCCTCAAGCCTCACCACGGAGGGCATCTCGGGTGCTGTGTGCGCAAGCTGACCGGCGTAGGCGCGGTAAAGGGCTATGGGATTGGCCTTCTTCGCATTCTTGTCGATATTGACCACCGAGTAGAAATCCAGCTTGTTGCGTGTGCGGCCACGGTTCAGCCCACCGAGGTGGACAAACCGCACGTCATCGATGGTGGTGTAGCGGCACCTGCTTTCCTCCAGGCACGGCACACGGCTGCAATGCACACTGTTCCCCTCGCGCTTTACATACTCGCCCTGCAAATCCACATCCTGCCCCAGGTGCGCCGCCCACTCGGCCTGGAACTCGCCCACCTCGCCGTGGCGCAGGTCGCCGTACATGTTGAGCCAACGGAAGCAGAACACCTCGTTGGGCATGGACTCCATGATGCGCCGCCATCCGTCGGTGTGCGCAAAACCCGCCGAGAGGAACTCGTCCGCGTCGAGGGCGAACACTATCTTGTCGCCCGGCACCTTGGCGGCCTCTTCGAGCAGCCTGGCTCGGCAACGCCACTCCACCCACTCGTCGGTCGGATTGTCGACGAGCGTCACCTTGGGGAAGCGCATGGCAATCTCGCGGCTGCCGTCGGTGGAGTGCTGGTCGGCGACGATGATGCGATCCGCCCACGACGAGCAGTGCGTCAGGAAAGCCTCCAGCACCCACGCCTCGTTGCGCACAGGCGTGATGACAATAAGTTGCGGACGGCTCACGGTACGAAATATTACAAAAGAAAATATGAGACTTTATGCAGCTGCCAGAACACTTATCCACCGCACACTCAGCGGTGAACGACCGCAGGTTCTTCTCTGAAAGGACGGAACCAGGGACGCTTGTTTTTCGATTGTTCTTCGATTGATGTCCGATTGTTCTTCGATTTGTAATCGAAGAACAATCGAAGAACAATCGAAGAACAATCGAAGAACAGACGGTGTTGATACGGACATGACGGCTTCTTTCCGTGGGTTGGAGGCAGGCCTGGGCGCCTGTAAAAAAACAGGGGAGAGCGTGTGTGGCAGCTTCCTATTTGTGGCGGGGCAGCCGCAGCAGCCCTGCAATATGGTTAATACGACGGCGCAGCGCAGCGTTCCGCATGACGGAGTACCCCCACGTCGTCACCCACGCCGGCAGCGAATAGGCACGGTTGCCGCGCTTCCACACTCCTTCATTATGCCCCCCCCACAGACTGCCAACAAAGGGTTTGCCCCAAAAATGGAAACGGTTCAGGTAGGCGCAGTACTCGCGCCGGGGCATGTCGACAAAGTCTATCAAAGTGGGTATGGCGGCCTGCCGCAGCACCTCCTCGCTGTGGCCAAGCAGCCCCGTGGAGACAAAGGCGTCGGTGAAGAGCATAAGAAGAGAGTCGTTGTTGCGCTTGATGTCCCTTGACGGACGGTTTGTGAAAGAATATTCGTCGCGCTTGTCGGGAGCTAACACCGGCCTGAGCCTGTCGCCGTGGTATTCATAGCCCACAACGGTGTTGTGATAGTTCACCGAGAATAGGAGCTCGAAGAATATCCTCATTCCACCCACCCGGTTGATCCTGGACGATGTGAGCTGACCGAGATAACTGCTGGAGAAGATGTAGTCGCTGTTGTCGATGGAGGGAGTCTCCTTTGTGGGGATGTGCATGATGAGGTAACCCTTCACTCCGTCGTTCTCCGGCTTGCCCACCTGCTGGTTGATCACTTGCAGCGTCCTGCCGCAGGTGCAGCTGTCGACCACAGCCATTGCCATGTCGTCGGCGAAGCCCAGGCTTCGCATATAGTCGGGCGAGAGGGGGTCGGCATACAAAGCATAGGACGACATAAGCGCGTAGCGGACGTCGACGCCGGGGAAGAGGCCGCCCATGTGCCTGGCAATAAGGAACTGGCTGTGCACGTCGCGAGCAAGAAAGTAGAGGCGGCCTATGCCTTTCGTGGTCGCATCGCGCAAAATTTCGGCCACCCATGCCACCATGAACGGCGCCGAGATGTCGGCCACGAAGTGCCGCTGGTCAAGGTCGGCCCCGCTTTGCAGCCTCACAGCGCGCGCCACACCCGCCATGATGCGCGCCCACTGGTAGCCCACGACAGGCAGTGCCATCCACTGCCGCTCGTAGTGCAGGTAGCCGTAGTCCAGCCGCTTGGCCTTGATGCCGAGGCGGCGGGGCATGGTGCAGTCGCTCGTCGGGTTGTCGCCGTAGTGGCGCCAATGGCGGTACGACAGCCCCTCGCGCTCCCTCACATGGCGGAAGAGCGAGCCGTCGTACTTGAAGGCGCCCACGGTGTTGCTCACATACAGGCCGTCGCCCTCGCGGTAGAAGCCGAACTCGGCCAGACGCCCGCGCAGGAAGTCGTCGGGCAGGTACATGTCGCTGATGAAAATGATGCGGTGTCCCTGCCGCCGTGCCTCGTCGACCAGCCGGAGCGTGGCCGCGATGGGCCTCAGCATGTCGCGCTCGGTGTCGAGTTCGAGCCTCGCCATCTCCTCTACCGTGCACGGCAGGGGGAAGCTTCTGGCCACATTGCCATATATCTCTTCCAGCGAATTTCCCCCGCTGGCTATGCGCGCCGCCACAAAGAGTTGCCGCATGTGCTCGGACGCGTTGCCGCCCATGAGCTTTTGCACCCTAAGCGAAAGCACGTCGAAGAGCAGCCTCGGCTCGCCGCAGAGGCGGCAGAGGCAGGTGTCGAAGATGTCGAAAGAGGAAACAGTCCGCATCAGTTAAGTCAGTCAGTATTTTTAGCCAAGCCTAAGAATGAGCCTGAAAAGGGCGGGCGACGTGCGCAGGGCAAGGTAGTTGACCCTGTGGCGCAGGCGCGTGCGGCTCACGGTGTGGTAGAGGTGCCAGTCGACCAGCGGAAGCAGCTGCACGTCCTCGTCGCGGGTGGCGTCGGCGAAGGCGGCCTGATAGTGGTGCGTCAGGGCGCGGTAGATCACACTGTTGTCCACAGAGTACTGCATAAAGTGGGCCGACAGGTCGTTGGCAATGGCAATCAGGTCGCGACGGCTGCGCAGGCTGCGGGTGTGCATGATGCTGCCCTCGCGCAGTCGATAGTGGTAGAGCGCAAGGCCGACAGCGCGGACACGCCCTGCGGCAAGGCACACACGAGGGGTGAAATGGTTGTCCTCGTGCAGTATTCCCTCGCGGAAGCGCAGGCCACTGTCCAACAAGAATTGACGCCGGTAGCACCGCAGCACCACGCACACAAAGGGGAACACCCTCGGTTCGAGTGCGTGCTGGTTGTAGTAGTCCCACCCCGAGGGGTAATGCGCAGCGGCAGGCACCTCACGCTCCTCGCCTCGCCACCCGCCGAAACACACCAGGTCCTCGCCATCAACCTGCCCGGCAAGTGACCCCAGGGCATTGGGTTCCAGGGTGTCGTCGCTGTCGAGGAAGAGCACATATTCGCCCCTGGCCATGGCAAGGCCTGCGTTACGGGCTGCACTCAACCCACGGTTGGCCTGGTGCGAAACGCGGAAGCGGACGTCGAGCCGCGAATAGTCGTCGAGCAATGAGCCGCTGCCGTCGGTGCTGCCGTCGTCGATGCAGACGGCCTCCCAGTCGCCAAAGTCCTGCCTGGCCACGCTGGCAAGGCAATCGGCCAGGTATGGCGCCACATTGTAAACCGGAATGACCAGCGAAAAGAGCGGCATATTGTCAGAACAGCACAGTCCTCAAATGGTCGCGCAGCCGCGTATAATAACCCCACACCACATCGCCAGCATTAGGCATCAGCCGGTCCTGGCCTGCAAAACGCACGCACTCCTCTGCGTGGCTGTTCAGCCAGCCCACCTGCTCCACCAGCTGCCTGTTGTCGGTTCCGTTGTTCCAAAACAGCACCGCGTCCTTATTGATCAGCCCCGGCTCCGGATTGTTCCCGCTGCCAGTGTAGATTGGGATGCAGCCCGCGGCGATGGCGTCGAACAGTTTCTCGGTGACATAGCCCTCGGCATCAGAGTTCTCCGGACAGACAGTGAACCTGAAGTGCCGCAGAAAAGCCAGCTTGTCGTTGCCATAGACAGTGTGAAGCTCATCGGTGTTCCTGCGGAAAGCACCCGCCGACGCCACCTCGGCCACCTCTGTCAACGCATCCATTATCTGCCCCCTCACCCCTCCGGCATCGTGGCCGCACACCAGCGCGGCAAAACGACCGCGGGCAGTAGGATGGGGTCTGTTCAGTTCATCGACAACCCTGCGCACCCCATCCTCGTCGGCCTGAGGCGGGAAAGTCCATAACAGCCACAGCGGCAACCTCAAATAATCAGCATCGTCACAATAATCAAACCCCAGCCTCAAATCGAACACAGCCTTCTCCGCAGCCTGCCTCTGCTGCGAGAACCTCTCGGCATGGATATTCTCACCGGTGTAGAAGATGTTTCTTCCCGGACGGTGCGCGTGTATTGCGTCAGCACTGCCCAGCACCGACACAAAGTTCACCCTCGGCAGGCGCCGTCCGGCGAACTGGTGGGCGATGAACAGCGTGAGCCACATCTCGGCGGGTGTCTGGTCGCTCCAAAAGTTGTAGTATTTCAGCCGCGAGCCCCGGTTGTAGCGCCAGCTGGCGATGCGGTTCTTAACTGTGGACAACATTACGGCGTGTATCTATACAATCACAGCGGCATCAACCCTCTCGAGTTCGAGCGGACGCGAGTCAGTGCGCACCGTGCGGCCGTTGGCTGCCACCGCTGTGACAAAACCCAACTCACGGCACAGCCCAACCGTAATCTGGTTGTAATCGCCATGAGGGTAAGCCATATGCACAACCTCGCGCCCAATCAACTGCTCCAAATCCTGCTTGCAGACGGCAAGCTCTTGCCTCTGTGTCTCTGCCGGCAACATGTCAAGATGCGGATGGGTGCACGTGTGCACGCCAATCGTACACAGGGGGTCAAGCGAAAGTTCCTTCAGTTGAGAGGAAGACATCATTTTCGCCGATGGCGACCACTGCGGCCAAGCCATTCCCATGTAGAAATCGCGCGTGGCATACACACAGAAGGGAATATTACGAGCCTTGAGGGCCGGGTAAGCCAGGGTATAGGTGTCAAGATAACCATCGTCGAAAGTGACACTGACGAAACTCTGTCGTGTGGACACCCGGCCCGGTACATCACCTATCGAGCAAAAGCACATGCCCATCTGGAGCAGGGCGTCTATTTTCCTGGTTACCCTGTCAAGGTCAACCTCAAGCCTGCCGGCAACTGTATCACCAGCAGCCCCGACAACACCATGAAGCATCCATATCTCTCCCACCTTGGGGAACAGCAGGTTATGTATTCTGCGCAGTGGGATAATATTGGCAGCCTTCTTCATTGTCAAGCCTGTCTGTGCAGTATACTTTTTGCCATCGTACGCACCGCCTGACGAGGAGTGAAATACTTGATTCTGCCCGACAGCAGCGTTCTTGCAAAATTCCTCATCGAATACTCTCGCACACTGTACGCATACACTGCCGCCCTGATGTGATGCCGCAATCTACGTGCCAATGCATCGGCATCGTAGTGCCCCGCCTCATTGTAACCAACCAGCCTCTCTGCAAACTGCCGCATGGCAGACACATCACTTTCAGACTCAATCCTCCCAGGCGCAAACCTGTCAACGAAATACTGCCTGTCCTCCTCACCAATGTCAGGGTTAAGCCATTCCAGCATACGAAGCCTGACTTCATTGGACTTCACAATCTGGCTCTCGGCCAAGGCTGTGGAGATTTGCGACGTGTGCATACGATAGCGGAACAATGTCTGCTGCAGATTGTACACCTTCGTCACCCTGTAACAACTGGCCCATAAGTCATAATCTTCTGCCGGGAACGCCGACGGACGATAACGCAGGCCACTGGACTCAATAACACTGAGCCTCATCACAGGGACAATTACCGTGCACCCAAAGAGCATCTGGCACATGCTGTCCGCATGTCGTTCCGGGTAGCGAACCGTCCCTTTCCTGGTGCCGAACCATTCAAAGCCCGAGCTGCAAATGCCATAATCTGGGTGGCTGTCAAGGAACCCGACGTTCTTTTCCAGCCACTGCGGACTGGCCAAATCATCGCCGTCGAACCTCGCAATGTACTCCGTCTGCGCCATCGACAGTCCCTTGTTGAGTGTCGCGGCGAGGCCTATGTTCGACTCGTTCCGCACCTTCCTTATCCGACTGTCACTCATTCTGCTGATGACTTCATGTGTGCCGTCAGATGAGCCGTCGTCAATAATCAGCAGCTCAAAGTCAGAGAAAGACTGACGCAGCACGCTTTCAACTGCCTCTTCAATATAGGGTGCCACATTGTAGGCTGGCATTATTACCGTCACCCGTGCCATAATCCTCAATCGCTATATGTTCCGACGTCAATACCCAGACAATAGACATGGCTCCACGCCACATCTCCAATATCAACGGTGTCAGTGTAATGCTGCGCCAGGTATGCCCTCGTCGTATCAGCAATCTTTCCCGCTGTGCTGACGATGACCCATCTTGGCATCGCCTCCGCATCTCCACAAGAGCGCATCCGGTGGAACTCTTCCTCGGCATCGGTTATCGTATTGCGGTTGCACTGCACCACCCCCTTGCGATTCATAAGGCTCAATCCCTGCCAGTCAATAAAATTGAACATGCTTCCACGTTCTTCCTCGGACAATCCATCCACAAAAGCATCGAACCTCTCATATCCCTCCTTGTACCACACCCTGTGCAGACAAACCTCACGGCGAACACGCATGACCGAGGAATACAACTCGCCACGATTAATGACGCACAAAAACACCACCCACAGCCACTTGTGCCGCACATCCGACACCCCAAGCACCACCACCATCACCGGAACAATTGCCATCACGTAGTGCGGGAACGGACGCAGTGCCACCGACACCAGGCAACAGAGCACGGCAAAAGCCACAGGGACAATATATGCCGACTTCCTACGCTTACACATGATTATCAGCAACAAAACGAACAGGGGGGGGTAATACAGCGACGTATCCATTCAGGGTTGCCCCACGGTCGCTGTGGAAAAGTATGCGCGAAAAGTTCTTCGCGAACATCCAGTCGAACATGGCTGCCACTCCCGGCCATCCGAATGCGGCCGCAACATAGCCCACACACAAGGCCGCCACCACTGCAAAACCGGCGGCTGCCATTCCCAACGACCTGGCCAACAGCTTCCATTTGCGGCCTACAGCCATCTCGCCCAGACTCCACAAGTAAAAGCCTGCAAAAGGCAGCACATTGTTGATACGGATGAATGCCAGCGTCCCCGCACACAAGCCCATAGCCAGCCACCCCCTCATCGGTATCTCCGCATCGCGACGCTCAGCCTTCACCCAGATGTAGAGCGGCACACTGATGAAAAGCAGGCTCAAATCCTCAGTCAGTCCGCCCCCCTCATAGTAGAGAAGCAGAACCAGCAGAGCCACAGCGATGGCGGCATAGCGAGCCCAGCCCATGCCAAACTCGCGCAGCATCATGTCCCACACCGTCAAGGTGCCCCACAGCATCAGGGTCTGCAGCGCGCAAATTCCCCACTGCGGACTGATCAACAGTCCCAGCGCGTTGAACAGGTAGAGAAGTATGCCTTTGTTGTCGTAAAGATCCACATAGGGCGTGCCGCCTTGCAATATCAGCCACCCCATGTTCTTGTACACCGACGAGTCGCCCCCATAGCCCAGATACAGCGGCGAGCTGCTGAACGAGAACAGGAAGACAAACCCCGCCGCCGCCGCAAGCAGCGCCAAATGCGGGGCAATGCGTCCAGCCAAGGCCCTCACCTGTTGCATAACCTCTTCTTTATCTTTCTCACTCTTTCATAAAGGTGGCGAACCCCGAGCTCATCCGATTTCAGGGCCAGCCTTCTTCCCAGCGACCATCCGTCCTGATCCCATGTGGCGGTGTTGTAGTGGTACGACACCGAATAGTCTGGGTTGGGCGAATGGGCATAGCCGAAGAGGCCTGTGCCATAGATCACTATGCCGTCGGAGAGATGCTGGGTCTCATCCTTGTACTTGAAACCGCATGGAACAAGGCTGCGCGCCACCAAGCGGTCGAACACCACGCTTTGGCGCAAATTGGAGCCAGCCTCTGTTTGTATGGACGAATAGAACCCAATAAGGGTCGACAGCAGGGGGTGCCCTTTCTCGCTCCCGATTGTGGAGGTGAGGATTTCCATGTTGGGCACATCCTGGTCAGGATTGATTGGTGAGCCGTCCTCGTGCAGGTATTGCTCCGCTATGTGATCTTCCTCAAACTTGTAGTACCGTTCTATGGCTGTGAAGAATCTGTCGTCAAGGAATCGGTCCAGCGGCTGCAGAAGCTCAACGTCGGTGTCGAGGTATATCCCGCCCTGCGTGTAGAGCGCATACAGCCTGGCCACATCTGCCACAAAAGCATACCGTCCCTGCCGGTAGGCCTCCTGCGTGTAGGCACAATAGTCGATAGGGAAGTTACGCTCGTCCCAGCGCACAAACTGCCAGTCGGGCATCAGGCGCTTCCAGCCCTTGATGCAGTCGCGATGCGACTTGGGCATCAGCCCACGGCCAAACCAGCAATAGTGTATTATCTTTGGTATCATCCGTTTGACAGTATTCTGCTGTGCAACGCCATGCCCTCGGCAATGACGTTGAGCGAGTTGAAGCGGTCGCGTCCAGCGGGTGGCGGCGTACCCATGGCCGGCCAGGGCGACAGGTGGAGCAGGCGGCCTTCGGCACAGGTGTAGAAGGCGTTGACGGCAGGCTTGTAGTGGTCGTCCATGGGGTGCGGCAGAAGCCTCACCACCGACGCGCCATGCTCCACCGCCTTGATACCTATCGACTGCTCCACCTCAGACACAAACGCACCCACCAGCACGCACCCCTCGCCCGCCGCTCGTAGGCAGCGGTTGCCGTAGTCAACCCACTGCCGCTCCGACCAGTGGCGGCGCACATGCACTGCCACCAGCGAGCCCCGCAACAGTTCCGCGTTGCCGACGGCGTCGAAGCGGTAGCTGCCGTATTCCACGCCGCGCCTGACATCGAACAGCCCACACGCGGCAGCAGCCATGAGCGTCCGCCGCGGATTGTCGTGCATATAGCGCGACACGCGCATGTACTGCCCCTCGTCGACCATCACCCTCGCCTCGAAGCCGTCGGCAAAGAGCGGCCGTCCGTCCCCCACCCTCTCCATGCAGGCCGCCTTCCAGCTGGCAATCACTCCGGGCAGACCCGAAGGGCAGGCAAGCCTCGAGTGGACGTTGAGGATGAAGTGCACATGGTCAGGCATGACGGTGTGCGCCACCAGCATCAGCTCGCCGAACCGCCGGGGCAGCGCGGCCAGCTCCTCGGCGGCAATCTGCCCATAGGCCGACGGCACGACCCAGGCGTCGCCGGTCGACCCTTCGATGCGGCCCAGCAGCGGCTGCCAGCCATGCGTGCGCACAGTGAGGTAGTACACGCAGGGCGCGGCGAAGTCGTGCGCGCGGCCCGGCTTGGCGTATGGAGCGCGGATCATCATGCCGCGGCCCCCGTCGCCAGGCAGGCAAGCCCCACTCCAGGCAGGCTCTGACACCGCACCAACACCGTCTGTTCTTCGATTGTTCTCCGATTGTTCTTCGATTGTTCTTCGATTAAAAATCGAAGAACAATCGAAGAACAATCGGAGAACAATCGAAGAACAGACGGCCTTGACATTGCTTTGGCACCGTTATCGCCCCAGCCAGGCAGGGGGCTGTTTGTCTCAAAAAACAAAAAAACATCACCGGCCACACCTGCCGAGCAGCCGCTTCACCGGACGCACCACCGCGCTGCCCAGCCGGTAGGCGGCCGAGTGGCGCGCCGCATACGAATCGGCAGCCCGCCGGCACAGGCCGTCAAGGCGCCGCGCAGCTTGGGGCTGCAGCTCCATGCCGCGCCACAAGGGCAGCATGTGGCTCCATTTTTGCTGGAACAGGCGCATGTTAGGGCGCAGCAACTCCATGCCCTTCTTCCGGCCAGCCATGGCCTCGGACCACGTGTGGACGGGCATCACGTCGCGGCAAACGCACACGCGGCCGCCGAGCGCCACCACCTGCATACAGAGGTCCATGTCGTAGGCATGGAAGCCGGCGTAGGTCTTCTCGTCGAACGATATCTGCCCGAACAGGCTGGCGCGCACCACCATGCAGAAGCCGTCGACCACCACCACATCGGCCAGCCCGCCGCGGAAGTAGTCGGTGCAGACGCAGTCGGTGAGCGTACCATGCCCATCATCATTCCGGCAATGCTCCGAAACGAAAGGCAGCTCTGTCCAGTAAAGCGGGGCGTCGGGCACAAAGTGGGCGCCGCCGAAGCCCACGACGCCCACAGCAGGATCGTCGAAATGGCGGGCTATGCGTCCGCCCCAGCCATCGGTGGCGAACACGACGTCGTCGTGCATGAAGCAGAGCAGGTCGCCCTTGGCACGGCGCACACCCTCGTTGTAGGCCTGAAATATGCTGTAGCGGCCCTGCGAGTTGTCAATCACCACAATCTCGTGCCCGCAGCCAACAGTGGCCTCAATGTTCCGCCGCTGAGCCTCAGGGATGTCTGCGGCTCGCGAACAAATAATGACAGAAAGCATTACAGGCAAGTTATCGGGTTAGCGACAGGAAGTAAAACAAAGCGGGCACACATACCCTTATCCCTTTCTACGGATGGCGTTCCTCGCCCAATTGAACGGACGGAGAATAGCCTTGCCCAAACGGAATGCCCATGTGCCCTGCAGGCGGCGCACCTCCCGCTCACTCATGGTCACATGCTCCACCCACTCATTCAACCTGATGGCCATATCTGTCACCAGGTCCATCTCGCATCGGGTGAGGTCAACACCCCGGCACAGCGGGAGAATGCCCTTCCATTTGTTGTACCACACCTCACGCTGCTCAATCAGCACTTGATTGATGCTGCCGTAACTGAAGTGGACAATGTCTATCTCGCGGTCAATCAATATTCTTTTCCCTGCTTGCAGCACCTGAATACAGATGTCGGAGTCGTAGCAATGAAAACCGTGATAGGTCTCCTCATCAAACCTCACCCCCTGCCCGAACACGGCTCTTGGCATACAGAACCACAATCCGTCCACCATGGCCACCTCGTCGCCGCCGTCCGACCCGTTTTCCAGATAATCCGGCTCGGCCATATGCGGCATCCTGTGCCACACATGGCCACTCAGCAATCCTCCTGTAAACCATGAGGCCGGGCAGTCGGGCACCACACGGCAGCCAATCACCCCCACCATGCCCAATGTGTTCTCGTTTTGCCTGTCAGCCGCGAACATCCGCTCAACATGCCCCCCCCAGCCAGGGGTGACAATCTCCAAATCGTCGTGCATGAAGCAGAGCAAGTCTCCCTTGGCGCGACGCACCCCTTCGTTGTAGGCCTGGAATATGCTGTAGCGGCCCTGCGAGTTGTCAATCACCACAATCTCGTGGGGCACACCAATGGTGGCGTCTATGTTTTCGCGCTGCGCGGGTGCAATATCGGCAGCACGGGAACAGATTATTACAGAAATCATCGGCCTGATGTAAACAGCTGTGCAGAAAACGGGGCAAGGACTGCTTGTGCACTCACTTATCAAGCAATCCTGTGTAGACCTCGATTAGTTTTGGCAAAAAAGCACTCTCGGAAAACTTATCAATCACTTGTTTCTGCGCACGCGAGACTACTTCTGACTGGTCATTCGAAACGACCTCGTTGAGCAAGGAAGGCAACTCGTCGTCATCTTTGAACAAATAGCCGGTACGCCGGTCGTCTATTATTTCGACTGTTCCACCCGACGCTCGGCCAATCACAGGGCAGCCGTAGTACATCGCCTCTATGGTGACACGTCCGAGAGGCTCGCTTGGCGAACACATCAAGAACACGGACGCTTGCGAGAAATATTGGGGCACATCGTTGGTATAGCCCACAAACTCAATTGCAGCAACGGCTTGCGGCACATCACCGACCTCGCGAAGCAGAGCCATCTTGCGCTCTTCTGTGCAGGAGCCAATAAGCAGAAGTTTGTAGCCTTGCATATACAGCCCGGAGGCAGTGAAGGCCCTTACTGCAGTCTTCACCCCTTTCCTGTCCTCAAGATAGGCCGAACAATGCAGGATTGTCTTGTTTTTTTCCCGCGTGGTCGGCGGCCGGTCACCCGGAACGACTGCATTGTAAATCACAAAAGAATGGCGTTGCCTTGTTGACCAGCTCTCCGCGACCGCATTGGAAATGAATATCCTGGCGGAGGCAGTATTCAACAGCAAACGCCACAGTCGCGGAGTAATACAGCTCGAATACATGCCGAGCATCTCGCGTATATGCCAAACATGAGGGACATGCATACTCCTCGCAATCAGCACGCCGACCGCAGCAACTGACACATTAGTGTGAACAAGGCTGATCCCGCGTCCTGACAACTTTCTTTTCACAAACCGACAACACTCGATGTCAGTCCTCACGTCTTTATAGAACCCGCTGCCCCTGGGGTTCTTTAGTATCTTTACCAGCCAATACCTCTGCTTTTCAATCAAAAAGGAGAATGGGTGTACAATTGTCTCAATTCCTCTTTTGCGATAATAATCCTCAACAGGACACTCCTGTGGGAAAAGAACCACCGGATGCACCCTTTCTCCCATGGCATCTATCATGGCCAATAATGACCTTGACGAACCAGCAAGGCGGTCGGTGTCTGTACAAATATATAGGACGGTGGGATTATTCACTGTTGAGAGATGTCGAATAATGCGTTTGCTGCATCAAATACGAGATCTATTTGAGCATACTATTATGTTTCAATCTCATCTTTCCTTTGCGTGAAAAATAATCGAGAAGAGCGTAGGAGAGAGTCTGCTGATTTTTCGTTTGATCCGTCGCCTTAAAGGCATTTTTGGATAGACAAGTAGGGTATCACTTTCAAAATCTATTACAGGTTTACCCGAAGAAGACGCGATCTGCCTAGCCTGCGAACTACTACTCTCTATGAAAAGGATGCAGCCACTCCTGCGGTAGTGCAGTCCTTTCCACTCTCCGTGTTTTCCCCATTTCCTTCTGGCATCGCGGGTCGGCATATCAAGCATTATCAGGTGTCGATAGCGAACATTATGCTTCGAAAGCCACAGCTCAGTCTGTTGGCGGTACTTCTCCAACCGACAAGTTATTATTGTATCTATCTCGACCGTCGGGATAAATCGAGGTTTTGCAGTCTCAAGAAACAGATTGTACCGTTCTCCATCATCATCCTCAGTAGGGTCTTCACACAGAATTCCGTCCATGTCGAGAAAAGCACGCGATATATAGCCATGATGGAACAGGTTCCACTCGAATATTCGCTCATCGTCGATGATTAACATACTAATATCCACATAGTGGACTCCCTCGGATGAAGCGACAACAGCCATATATGTCCATCGATATTCCGACTGTAGCGGCTGCAACTTCTCTCGTACATGAGACATTGACATTCCAGAGTTAATGCTATCATCAACCACAAGGACATGATTAATGTGCCCCATTTGGATGGAGTCTGACCTAGTTTCACCCACAGAATATATTCTCCCATTCGCAAAAGAATCTACATCTGACAAACGAACATTCAGGTATAGCGAAATCATCTCAGCGGCAAGCATACCACTGCGGGGTACGCCCACAACGAGGTCAATATCTCGCGGTATCTGCCACAAGTTATTTTTGATTGTTTGGCTTAACTCATTAATGGTCACATATCGCATGACGACAACTCCTCCAAACTATTTTCCATCAAGATATGTCCCCATGAGAAAGTGTCCCACTTCAAGAAATAACTTTCTTCATTCTTGCGAGGCCGATCAATATTTATTGACGTAGCATTTGTCACAACATCAAAGTTTGTCTCCCCTTCTTCTGCATTCCCTACTCCAACCGAGAAAGACAGCAGGTAATTACCAACGACTAGTCCTGGATTGTGCAGGGTATACCTAAATCGTTTGCTCTCCCCTTGTCCTATATTAAAATATTTAGTTGAGGAATTAGTGCATATAGAGAGGTCATCCGTTGTGCGTATCGTACAATTAATTCTGCAATGCTCCACGCTCTTATCAGACTTAACCTCTATCAGCAATACAATGTCCTCGTCTGCAGCATATGTATTGTCCCCCTTTGCGTGTTCAATACTGATAAACTTCACCTTCAGACTTCTGTTTATATCACGCATCTCCGGGGTGACTATGGTACGCACCTCACTATTGTAGGTGTTTTTATCGAGCATATATTTTTCCACGGCATCGTGAGCTGTACCTATATAGCTCATCTGCCCATTATCAAGCACAACCCCTTGTCGGCAAAGTTTCCTCACCGCTGCCATGTTGTGACTGACAAAGAGGACCGTGCGGCCTTCGCCTCGGCTGACGTCCTGCATTTTGCCGATGGCCTTCTTCTGGAACTCGGCATCACCGACGGCCAGCACCTCGTCGACCACCAGTATCTCCGGGTCGAGATGGGCTGCCACGGCAAACCCCAAGCGCACCATCATGCCGCTCGAATACCGCTTCACCGGGGTGTCGATATACCGCTCGCAGCCGCTGAAATCGATTATCTCATCCAGTTTGCGCGTGATTTCGGCCTTGCTCATGCCGAGTATGGCTCCGTTCATGTAGATGTTCTCGCGGCCAGTCATCTCAGGGTGGAAGCCCGTGCCCACCTCGAGCAGCGAGCCTATGCGCCCCTTGGCACGTATGGAGCCGGTGGTGGGGGCGGTTACGCGCGAGAGTATCTTCAGCAGCGTGCTCTTGCCGGCGCCGTTCTTGCCAATGATGCCCACCACATCGCCCTGCTCCACCTTGAAATCGATGTCCTTCAGCGCCCACACATAGTCGCTCCCACCCCGACTGCTTCGGTCGTTCACCTCGCCTATCTTCATGTAAGGATCCTCGCGGCGGCGCACATTGACCGTCCACCACCGCTTGAGGTCGTGCGACAGGGTGCCAGTGCTCACCAGGCCGAGCCTGTAGAGCTTGCTAATGTTGTTGAACTCTATTGCCGTTGACATTGTTACTTGCAGATTGCCTGCGGCCAGCCTTCCGCCGCGCCGCCCGGCGGGTTATTGTTTGTGCAATATGCTGGCAGGTTTCTCGGCATGTGAGAGGATTGACGACAGGAGCATCGAGGCGGCGCTGTCGCTGTACACCAGCCTGCGCTTCCAGCGCATTGACCTCCAGCGTCGCGTCTTCCACAGCAGGCGGCCCACGCCGTCGCCCTCGTGTTCCACAGCCTCAGGACTGCCGTACACGATGTCCCTCTCCACGCGGCGCACCGTGGCCTCGTCGGCCTCGCCGCCAAACGACGGCACCTCCACGCCAAGCCGCCGCACCGCTATCGCGTGCAACGCCGCCGTGAACCGCAGCATACCGAACCTCGCCACCACCTCGCCGCAAGCCTCCGTGTTGATGCCGCCGACCTCCGAGCACCACAGCAAAGCCCAGTCGCACAAATCGCGCAGCGTGATTCTTGCCGAGGCGAAGTGACCGGCCATGTGGCGCAGCAGGAACAGCGGCTCAAACTCCGCGCCGCCCACTGCCGCCTTCAGCAGCTGCTCGTAACGGCGGTTGCTGGGCGGGGTGTGACGGTTTACAAAGTCGTAGTGGCTCTCGACGGTCACGCCCCGGTAGTCGTATTTCGTATGGTGGTGGGCACTGCGGCCTACCTCCACGCCCAGCTCATCGGCGGCCACCCTGTCGGCCTCGGCGTGACGGTCGTGGAAGAAGAGGTCGATGTCGCCGAACTCGCGCAACTCAGGAGCAGGGTAGAACCGCGCCGTGCGGGTGCCTTTCAGCACCATGGTGTCGATGCCGTGGCGGCTCATCGCAGCCACGATGTCGTCCTGCACCCTGCGCTGGTAGCGGTGCCAGGCCACAGCCTTTTCGCGCTCGGCCATCCACGGCACCAGCACCTCGCGCGGAGCGCCCGAAGCCGACGCGGCCTCGCAGCACAGCGCGGCCACATGGTTCTGCTGCAACAGGCGGAACATGCGCCACCACTGGGCCTGCCCCGCAGGCAGGCTGTCGGCACGGCCGCAGCCAATCGACTGGCGCACCAGTGCATAGGCGGCATCGAGCTCGGTCATACGGTGTCCATGAACGTGCGCTGCACGCGATTGAACAACACCACCCCCACGGCCAGCAGCACCACGGCGAAGGCAGCGCTGTAGGCCAGCCCACCCCAGCTGAACTCGCCAGCACCGAGGAATCCGTACTTGAAAGCCTCCACCACAGGGGTCAGCGGGTTGAGGCTCATGGCCAGATGAAGCTTGGCGTTGCTGATGGTGCTCATTGGCCACACCACCGGTGTGGCATACATCCACAGCCTCACAAAGAAGTCGAGCAGCAGCCGCAGGTCGCGGTATTTTGTGGTGAGGCTGGAGAATAGCACACCGAAACCCAGGGCCATCATGGCCAGCAGCAGCACGAGCACCGGGGTGAGCAGCGCATAAAGGTTGGTGTGTATCTGTCCGGGGATGACAAAAATCTGGTATATGGCGTATATCACCAGGAAGAGGGCGAACTGAATGCCGAAGCGCAGCAGGTTGCTCAACACGCTGGCAATGGGCATCACCATTCGCGGGAAGTACACTTTGCCGAATATCGAGGCGTTGTCGACGAAGGTTGACGACGTCTTGCCCAGGCAGTCGCTGAAATACTGCCACATGCAGACGCCCGCCATGTAGAACAGCGGCTCGGGCAGCCCGTCAGTGGAAATATTGGCTATGCCGCGGAACACCACCATGTACATCAGCACGGTGAGGACCGGCTGCACAATGTACCACAGTGGCCCGAGCACCGTCTGCTTGTACTGCGTGGTGATGTTGCGGCGCACAAACAACATGCACAGGTCGCGGTAGTGCCACAGCTCGGCGAAGTCCACGTGCAGCAGCCGCTCCTTTGGCTGAATGACGGTGGTCCAGTTGTCCTCCCTCTCCATTATTCTCCTCTGTTATTTGCTGCGCTTGCGGCGCAGCACGATGTTGCCCACGATGCCCCAGAAGTAGCGCCAGTCGGTGCGGCGCGGCGACTTGAGGTAGGCCTCCAGGTAGCGCCGCTCCGAGGCCTGCACCTCGTCCAGGCTGTCGGGCGTGACGCGGTCGTAGTAGAACGGCGGCAGCAGGCCGGGCTTGGCCTGTGTGCGCAGCCGCTGCATTTCGGGGCTGTAGAGGCTGAAATACTGACGGCTCAACGGCCTAACGCCCACCAGCTTGATGTCGCCCCTCACAAGGTTCCACACCATAGGCAGCTCGTCGAGCCAGCCACGGCGCAGCAGCCTGCCCCAGAAGTTGACGCGGTAGTCGTCCTTGAACTTGCCGCCGTGGTCGAGCTTGCTGTAGCGGTACACGTAGGGCTGCAGGTACTCGGAATAGGTATACATCGTGCGCAGCTTGTGAACCACTATCTCCTTCCCGCCATAGCCTATGCGCCGCAGGTGAATAACAGGCGAGCCGGTGGGTGGCGGCACCGTCACCGGCAGGCCAGCCTTGCGGGCGGTGACGAAGAACTCGCCGCCGCGCGACTGCTCGTCAATCACCTCGAAGCCCGCCCTGTAGAGCCTGCCCATTATCTCCACCCGGCTGAACGAGCGGTTCTTGCCATGGGTGAGCGCGAAGTAGAGGCCGTGGGTGAGCCTCAGCTTGGGGCACACCCTGTGCCACACGTATTCCCACGCCTCGAGCACATGCCTCACCCCCCAGGGATAGTTCGACCTGATCAGGCTGCGGCGCAGAACCGACGTCATCGAGTGGCACACCACGCAGGCACCTGCCGGGAGGCTCTCGTTGAGCGCCGCCAGGCACTCGTCGAGCCGCTCCGTGGTGTGCAGCGGCCGCGAGAGGAAGACCAGCTTCGGGTCGCGCCCGTCGAGCCGCCAGGCAATGGCCTCGGGGGTGCGGGTGGTGAACGGCATCACCACCACGTCGCCGCCCAGCGCGGCCTGGCGCGCGCCGAGGTGGGTCACCGCCTGCTTGCAGCCCATGCCGGCAATCTCGTCGAGCAGGAGCGCCGCCACCGGGTCGACGGCCTCGCCGTCCTCCAGCCTGGCGCCCACGTCGCTGCCCGGCTCGGCAAAGGTGCCGTCGGTCTCATACTGCAGTCGGAACAGCCTCCTCTTCACTGTGCGATCATTCGTCTACGGGGCGCAGCAGGCTTGGGTGGATGTAGGCCAGCGCCACGGCCACCACGCCGCGCACCGCCACCACCAGGCGGCGGTCGCGCTTGATGCGGCGAATGTGCCCCTCGGCGCCCTTGAACGGGCCGCCCGTCACCACCACGCGGTCGCCCTCGTGGTATTCGGGCTTGTCGGAGCCCAGCAGCGTGAGCCCGCTGCGGCCGGCACTCACCACGAATCGGAACACCTCCATCTCGGCGTCGGGGATGGCCGCCGGGCGACGGCTCGACGACTCACGGTAGAGCCACGCGTGGCTCCAGTGCCTGTCGGCAAAGCGCAACGCCTGCTCCTCGCGGCAGCGCAGAAAGAGCAGGTTGCCCACCACGCCCGTGGGAGCAAAGCGCTCAAGTCCCATCTCCTCGGCCTCGCGCAGCAGCGGCTGCACGCGGTTGAAGTAAACCTTCAGCGCATACCATCGGTTCTCGGTGTCGAAGTCGGTTGCCACGGCAAGCCTGCCTTTACAATTTTTTTACGCTTGCCGACACATCTCCGCCTCCCCCACGCATGGTGCATGGGGCAATCCAGGGGGTGGTCGGCCTGTAGTGGCGCGTGTCTGCGCTGCCTCCTGTCGCAGGAGGCTCCACGCAACCCTCTGGCATACAGCGCGCACAGCAAAAACCGGCACACTGCACACCGATGCAAAGATACGCATTTTTCTCCAACCCCACACTACTTTTTTCACAGACGCACCAACATTACCCAGCCCCACCCCACCCTGAAAGCAGCCCCAAGGCGAGGCCATCACCTTGTCAATCACTTGTCTTGCGCTTATCAACGACTTGTCAACTACTACTTTTGTAGGTGATAAGTAGGCGTTGGGTAGTAGATGAGTAGGAGTTGAGTAGGAGTTGGTATGGCTTTATGGTTGATTTACAGCATTTTCCGCACCACTATTTTACCCCACCCCAACAAAACGTACAAAGCCCTGCAAATGAGAATATTAGTTTTATGGACAGGAAAGCCGTGCCGGCACAGGCCGCTGTCTGCGCCAGCGGCACGGCCTCACGGCCTGGGCGGCCTTATTTTTCGCGGCGCGCAATAATTCGGCACAGCGGGCGTTGTGCAGTCGTTGGCAACGAAAAGAACACAAACACCGCAACCACAACAATGAGAAGACTGACACTGCCGCTGGCCGTCGCCCTGGCCTGCCTGCTGCCTGCCGCCGCCATAGCGCAGGACGACCGCGGATTCGAGATATCGAAGAATCTGGAGATTTTCTCCAACGTGTACAAGCAGCTGAACAACAACTATGTTGACGACGTGGATCCCGGCAAGACCATCAAGGTGGCCATCGACGCCATGCTGGGCTCTCTCGACCCCTACACCAACTACTTCCCAGAGAGCCAGATGGAGGATGTGCGCCTGCAGCTGCTGGGCGAATACGGTGGCATAGGGTCAATAATCATGCAGCGCGGCGACTCGGTCTACATCAGCGAGCCCTACGAGGGACTGCCCGCCGCCGAGGCAGGGCTCGAGGCGGGCGACCGCATAGTGGCCGTCGACGGACAGAGCACGCGCGGCAAGACCACGGCCGATGTGAGCTCGGCCATGCGAGGCCAGGCCGGAACAACCGTCACCCTGCGCCTGGAGCGCGGCGGCAAAGAGTTCGAGCGCACCCTCACACGCCGCGCCATCAAGATGCCCAACGTGCCCTACTACGGCTACGTGCAGGGCGACTACGGCTACATCTACCTCGACGAGTTCACCACCGACGCCGCTAAAAACGTGCGCGAGGCCTTCGTGAAGCTGAAAGAGGGCAACCCAGGCATGAAGGGCTGCATTCTCGACCTGCGCGGCAACGGCGGCGGCTTGATGAACGAGGCGGTGGACATAGTGAACATATGGGTGCCGCGCGGCACGCTGGTGGTCGAGACGCGTGGCAAGGTAGCCTCGAAAAACAGCAAAAGCTTCACCCACAACCAGCCGGAGGACACGGAGATGCCCCTGGCGGTGCTGATCGACGGCCAGTCGGCCTCGGCCAGCGAGATTGTGAGCGGCTCGCTGCAGGACCTCGACCGCGCCGTCATCGTCGGCCAGCGCAGCTTCGGCAAAGGATTGGTGCAGAACATACTGCCCATGCCCTACAACAGCCAGATGAAGGTGACGGTGAGCAAATACTTCATTCCCAGCGGGCGCTGCATACAAGCCATAGACTACAGCCACCGCGACGAGCAGGGGCGCGCCGTCAAGGTGCCCGACTCGCTCAAGACGGCCTTCACCACCAAGGGCGGGCGCACCGTGTACGACGGGTTCGGCATTGAGCCCGACGTGGAGGTGGAGCCGGAGTACATGTCGAACATAGCCATGGCCCTGGTGCAGAAATTCCTTGTCTTCGACTATGCCACACTCTACCACCGCTCGCACCTAAGCATCGCCCCCGCCGCCGAGTTCGAGGTGAGCGACTCGCTCTACGACGACTTCTGCCGCTTCCTCGACAAGCGCGGGCTTGACTACAGCACCGTGACCGAGCGCGTGGCGAAAGAGTTGCGCGAGGTGGCGCGGCAGGAGAAATACGACAGCGCCATCGACCTCCACCTCAAGGCTATAGAGGCCGCGCTGAAAAAAGAGAAGGCCGACGACCTGCACAAGCACAGCGACGAGGTGCGCGACATGCTCAAGGCCGAACTGCTCACGCGCTACTACTACAACAAGGGGCGCATAGAGGGAGCCATGAAGAGCGACCCGGTGGTGCTCCGCGCAATAGAGGAGATGTCGCGATAGGGGCATGTTGACCGCAACGGCACACAGACGCATCTTCATAGCGCTGCTGGCCCTGCTGGCGGCGAGCATGGTCACCTCGGTGTGGATGGCCAACCTGGCGTGGGTGCTGCTCGGCGCCAACTGGCTGCTTGAAGGCCGGTGGCGCGAGAAGTGGGACATGGCACGGTCGAGCCGCCTGCTGCAGGCCTACGCCGCCCTCTACGCGCTGCTGCTGCTGGGCATGGGCTGGACGGAACACACGGCGGCAGGCTGGGCGGTGCTGCAGGTGAAGCTGCCGCTGCTGGTAGTGCCGCTCGTGCTGCTCACCACGCGCCCCGTGGCAGGGACACCGCGCAAGGTGCTGGCCGGGGTATACACAGCGGCGGTGCTGGTGGTGAGCGTCATCGGGCTGGTACGTATGCTCACCATCGACGGCCTGCCCTACCGCGAGGCCGTGCCATACATCTCCCACATACGCTTCGCGCTCAACTGCTGCATGGCCATCTACCTTTGCGCCGGAGTCATGCGTGCGGCCAAGCCGCTGGGGCGCGTGGCGCTGGGCGCGGCCGCGCTGTGGCTGCTGGTCTTCATCATGCTCATCAGGTCCTACACAGCCCTGGCCGTCATGGCCATTGTGCCACCGCTGGTGCTGGCAGGCAAGCCCGGCACGAAGCCTCTGCTGGCCGTGTGGCTGGCCGCCCTGGCCACCCTGGCCGGGGGCGTGGCCTTCGAGGCTCACCGCTACTACACCATGCACCCCCTGGCCAAAGAGCCGCAAGCTGCACTCACCGCCAACGGCAGGCCATACATTCACGCAAACGACGGCATTGTGGAAAGCGGCAACTACGTCAACAACTACATCTGCACCGACGAGCTCCGCGCCGAGTGGAGCCGCCGCAGCGCGGTGCCCTACGACAGCCTGCAGCCCGACGGCTACACAGTGCAGCCCAAGCTGGTGCGCTACCTTAACGCCCTGGGGTTGACCAAAGACAGCGTGGGAGTGTGGAGCCTCACCCAGCCGCAGATTGCCGACATAGAGCGCGGCATTCCCAACCCGGCCTACACCAGCCACAACCCGCTGCGCAAGATGGTCTGCGTGATGCTCTTCGAGCACGAGTTCCACACCCACACGCACCAGGTGCGCGGCTTCACCATGATACAGCGTTTCGAGCTTTGGAAGGCCACCTGGCACATTGTGGTGCGCAACCGCATGTTCGGCGTGGGCACTGGCGACGTGGACGCCACCCTGCAGTCCGACCTCTGCCAGTCGGGCTCCGAGCTCTGCGGCAGCGGCAAGCGTCCGCACAACCAATACCTGTCGCTGATGGCAGCCCTGGGCATCGTTGGCTTTGCCTCAGTGGCCGCAATGTTCCTGCGCGCGCTGGCGCAGAGGAGGCCTTCGGCACTGATGCTGGCATGGCTGCTCACCGTGCTGGTCAGTATGCTCACCGAGGACACCCTCGACACACTGGCAGGCATCCTGTTCTGCACTTTTTTCCTTGCAATCAGACCAAATGTACGAAAGCCACACTCTGCCTAACGGCGTGAAGATAATATTGAGCCGCACCAACTCGCGCGTGACATACTCGGGCGTGTATATAAACGTTGGCAGCCGCGACGAGACCGGAGCCGACGAAGGCATGGCCCACTTCATTGAGCACTCGCTTTTCAAAGGCACCACACACCGGCGCGCCCACCACATACTGAACCGCATAGACGGCGTCGGGGGCGAGCTGAACGCATTCACCACCAAAGAAGAGACCTGCATCTACGCCACCTCGCTGGCCGAGCACCTGGACCGCTGCCTTGAGTTGATGGCCGACGTGCTGTTCAACAGCATTTTCCCCGAGGCCGAGATTGAGCGCGAGAAGGATGTGGTGGTGGAGGAGATTGAGAGTTACAACGACTCACCGTCCGAGCTAATATTCGACCAGTTCGAGGAGCTGGCCTTCGAGGGGCACCCGCTGGCTCACAACATACTGGGCAGCAAGCGCAACGTGCGCCGCTTCACGGCCGAGAGGCTGCGCGGCAGGCTGCGCGGCTGCTACCAGCCCCGGCGCATGGTGGTGGCCGTGGCGGGCGACGTTGACTTCAAAAGGCTGGCAAGGCTCTGCGAGCGTCACTTCGGACACCAGCCACAGGACGACGCAAGCCAGCCCTGGCGCACAGAGGGGAAGCCTGTGGTGCACCGCTTCGACCGGCGCATACACCGACGCACACACCAGACCCACCTGCTGCTCGGCTGCGAGGCTCCGGGCATCTACCACCCGCAGAAAACAGCATTCTCGCTGCTCAACAACATTCTTGGAGGGCCTGCCATGAACTCGCGCCTCAACGTGGCAATACGCGAGAAGTACGGTTTCTGCTACACCATCGAGTCGCAATACGTGCCCTTCACCGACAGCGGCCTGTTCTACATCTACGCTGGAGTGGACCACCAGGCCGAGTCCAAGGCCATAGAACTGATCAAGGACGAGTTGCGGCGCATGGCCGACACCGAGCTCACGGCGCGCCAGCTGCGGAGCGCCGCGCGCCAGATGGTGGGGCAGATGGCCGTCAACGCCGACCTGGGGCTCAATGAAATGCAGTCGATTGGCAAGGCTTTCCTCAACTTCGACCATGTGGACACACTCGAGGAGATGGCTGCCGATGTGCAGGCAGTGAGCCCAGCCGACCTGAGGCAGGCCGCGCAGGCCTTCTTCGCCGACGAGAGCCTCTCCACACTCGTCTACGACTAATCGCCGACCAAACCCTCCAGCGCGGCGAAATCGTCAATCAGCCAGTCGGCTCCGGCAGCGCGAAGCTCCGAGGCCGACTGGTTGCCGTAGGTGACGCCGCACGTGCGGCAGCCCGCCGCGGCGCCCATCAGAATGTCGAATGACGTGTCGCCGACCACCAGCGTGTCGCCAGCCCCGACGCCCAGCGCGCCGAGCACACGCAGCACCGGCTCCGGGTGAGGCTTGGCATGAGCCACGTCGTCGGCCCCCACCACCATCTCAACCATCGGTTCCAGACCGAAGCCACGCACAAAGGCGTCGAGCGTGGCCCTTGCGCGGCTGCTGCACACAGCAAGCCTCACGCCGCGCCGGTGCAGGACGGAGAGCGTGGAGAGCACGTGGGGGAAGAGCGTCACCGCACCGGGATGGTTGTGCTCGTCGAAGAGCCTGCGGTAGACCTCGGCGCACCTTTCGGCCGCCACGCCGTCAACACCGGCCACTCGTACGAAGCACTCGGCCAGGGGCAGCCCGATGACGGCGGCGCACTCAGCCTCGCTCCTTGCAGGAAGCCCCATCTCGGCCAGCGTGCGCTGCATCGAGGCCACTATCAGCGGGCGCGTGTCGGCCAGCGTGCCGTCGAAATCGAGGGCAAGAAGCCTCGTCATGCCTTCAACGCCCCGCTCTGCACGTACTGCTCGAGCAGACGCTGCACATACTTGCCGAACACGTCGAACTCGATGTTTACCACCGTGCCCTCGCGGAAGTTGTGGAAATTGGTCACCTGGTAGGTGTAGGGTATTATGGCCACGGAGAACATGCCGGGCTGGCTGTCAACCACCGTGAGGCTCACGCCGTTGATGCTGATGCTGCCCTTGGGCACCGTGATCGAGGGTGCTGCCGAGGCGTCATACTCGAAGTAGAAGCGCCACGAGCCGTTGTCGTCGACCACGCGCGTGCAGCGGGCAGTGAGGTCGACGTGGCCCTGCACGATGTGGCCGTCGAAGCGCCCGTCCATACGCATCGACCGCTCGACGTTCACCTCCGTGCCCTCGCGCCATGTGCCGAGGTTGGTCTTGAGCATCGTCTCGTCCATGGCGGTCACCGTGTAGCGGCGGCGCTCGCGTTCTACCCTGACCACCGTGAGGCAGCAGCCGTCGTGGGCCATGCTCTGGTCGATGGCCAGCTCGTCGGCAAACGGCACCTCGAGCGTGAAGTGATAGTTGGTGTTCTCCTTCTCTATGCCCACCACGCGGGCCGTAGTCTCTATTATTCCTGTGAACATTGCGTTGTTGCTTTGTTGTTTATGCCCATTCGTAACGCCGCAGGGCACGGTTTTATTGCGCCGCCGCGAAAATATCGGCTGCGGCGTGCCCCGCCCCTACTGCGCGGCAAGACAGTGTGTTCTGCGATTGATGTCCGATTGTTCTTCGATTGTTCTTCGACACTAAATCGAAGAACAATCGAAGAACAATCGGAGAACAATCGAAGAACAGACGGTGTTGACACGGTGTCAGCACGCCTCAGGAGGGGGACGCCGGCGGCGCCATCCGGGCACCGTGGCCGCGGCGCACTGGGGCTGTGGGACAATATTTTTCGCGCGGGTGAGTTTTTTTTTGTATCTTTGCAGTTTCGATTCGACCATTTGCAATGAGCGAGAAAGTATACATAGAGACCTACGGCTGCCAGATGAACTTCGCCGACAGCGAGGTGGTGGGCTCAATACTGCGCGAGGCGGGCTACACGCTTGCCGCGACGCTCGACGAGGCTGCCTACGTGCTGATTAACACCTGCGCCATACGCGACAACGCCGAGCAGCGCGTGCGCCACCGTGTGCGCGAGCTGCGCAGCCGCCAGGGGCGCGGCGGGCTCCGCATAGGGGTGCTGGGCTGCATGGCCGAGCGGCTGCAGAGCAGGCTGATGGAGGAGGAGGACAACGTGTCGTTCGTGTGCGGCCCCGACGCCTACCGCCGCCTTCCCGACCTGCTGCGCGGCGTGGCCGAGGGTCGCAAGGCCGCCGAGGTGGAGCTCAGCACCACCGAGACCTATGCCGACATCGAGCCTGTGCGCCTGGCCTCCAACGGCATATCGGCCTATATCAGCATCATGCGCGGCTGTCAGAACTACTGCACCTACTGCGTGGTGCCCTACACCCGCGGGCGCGAGCGCAGCCGCGACCCGCGCACCGTCGTGGCCGAGGCCGAAGGGCTCTTCGCAAGGGGCTACCGCGAGGTGACCCTGCTGGGACAGAACGTGAACTCCTATCGCCACGGCGACACCGGCTTCGCCGCGCTCATGGACGCCGTGGCATCAATCGACCCGGGGCTGCGCGTGCGCTTCGCCACCTCGCACCCCAAGGACCTCGGCGACGACCTGCTCGAGGTGATGGCCTCGCACACCAACATTTGCCGCTGCATACACCTGCCCGTGCAGAGCGGCAGCGACCGTATGCTGAAGATGATGAACCGCAAGTACACCGTGGAGTGGTACCTGGGTCGCGTAGAGGCCATACGCCGGCTGCTGCCCGACTGCTCGGTCACCACCGACGTGATTGCCGGCTTCAGCGGCGAGACCGAGGACGACCACCAGGCCACGCTCGACCTCTTCCGCCGCGTGCGCTACGACTACGCCTACATGTTCAAGTACTCGCAGCGCGAGGGCACCTACGCCTCGCGCCACCTGCCCGACGACATACCCGACGAGGTGAAGACGCGGAGGCTGAACGAGATCATTGCCCTGCAGGGGCAGATAGCGCTCGAGAACAACCGCCGCGAGGTGGGCCGCGAATACGAGGTGCTGGTGGAGGGCGAGAGCCACCGCAGCAAGGAGCGCCTCTTCGGGCGCAACAGCCAGAACAAGGTGCTGGTGTTCGACCGCGGCGACGCGCAGCCAGGCACCTACCGCACCGTGCGCGTGGACGACTGCACCGCCGCCACGCTGCTCGGCAGCCTCACACACAACAACTGACGACTATGGCCAAAGAACCGTTTTTCAAGAGATTTCCGTGGGTGCTGCACCTGCTGCTGATGCTGGGCGCGAGCCTGGTGATACTGGTGCTGGTGTTTCAGGGCATACGCATCTATGCCCGCCAGGGGCAGGAGTACGAGCTGCCCGACATGGTGGGCACCACCACGGCGCAGCTGACGGCAGACAACCCGATAGAGCTCGAGCTGGTGGTGATGGACTCCGTCTACCGCCCCGGCCAGGAGGGCGGCGTCATCCTCACGCAGACCCCCAAGGGAGGCACGCGCGTGAAGAAAGGGCGCAAGGTGTATGTCACCACCACCGCCTTCACCCCCGAGGACGCCGTGCTGCCCGAGCTGGCAGGCCTCACTGTGCGCCAGGCGGTGAGCGAGCTGCTGGCCAGCGGGCTGCAGGTGGGCAGGCTCAAGTTCGTGGACGACCCCTACAAGAACAACGTCATCGACCAGACCTGCAAGGGCAAGGCCATATACGCCGGGCAGCAGATAGAGCGCGGCTCGGTGGTTGACCTCACCGTGGGGCTGGGCGACGGCAGCGGGCGCAGCGTGGTGCCCTTCACCTTGGGCAAGACAGCCGAGCGGGCGCGGCGCGACATACTGACGGCCTCGCTCAACGTGGGGCGCGAGCACTACAGCGGGGTGAAGAACAAGGCCACGGCGGTGGTGTGCAGGCAGGAGCCCGACTACACCGGCGTGTCGCGCTACCCCTACGGCACGTCGGTCGAGCTGTGGTACATCGACGCCGACGCCACCGACGTGGACAAGATGGTGCGCGAGTTCAAGGTAGACTCGAGCAAGATAATCGACCCCAACTTCATCGACGACGGGCGTCCGACGCCCGAACAGATAGAGGAGAGCGAGGAGTGGGCATGGTGAAGAGGCTGGCCATAGCGCTGTGCCTGCTGCCGCTGGCCGCCGCCGCGCAGGAAGCCCTGCTGCCGCTGCAGTCGGCGCCTGCCGCTGCACGCCGTGCCGCAAAGCAGGCAGGCCCGCTGCGGCTGCCCTTCTTCGACGACTTCGCCGACTGCACCGTCACGTCCTCCCTGTGGGAGCCCCATGGAGGAGCCACGGCCACGGCCGACGTGAGCCCCGCCGCGCCCACGGTTGGCGTGGCCACGCTCGACGCCATCGGCAGCGACGGCCAGCTCTACGCCTCCGCCTCGACCTCGACTTTCCGCGCCGACACGCTTTGCTCGCTGCCTATCAGGCTCGACAGCCTGGCCGAGGTCGACTCGGTGGTGCTGTCGTTCCACTACATGCCTGGCGGCGGCCTGGGCGACCTTTGGCGTCGCGTAGGCGACGCACCCGACGCACACGACTCACTGCTGCTCGACTTCTTCCGCACGGCAGACAGCAGCTGGATCAACGTGTGGGGGCGCGGCGGCACCTGCGCCGACACATTGGTGGAGCGCACCGGCTCAGCATGGCAGCGCGTGGCAATAGCCCTCGGCAGCGAGTGGCTCGACAGCGCGTTCCGATTCCGATTCCGCAACCTGGCCAGCCTGGAACCCACCGCCAAGGCTGGCCGCGCGGGCAACTGCGACTATTGGCACATAGACTATGTGGAGCTGGACAGCGGCCGCAGCACGGCAGATGCCGGGGCACTGCGCGACGTGGCCTTCGCTGCCCCGGCGCCAAGGCCGCTGGCTGCCTACTCAGCCATGCCCTACCGCCACTATTCAGCCGCCAGCATGGCCGACACGATGCCGCTGCTCATCACCAACCTCTACAGCTCGCCGCTGGCCACGCACTACACCTACACCGTGCTCGACAGCGCCGGCACAGCGCTGCACACCTACGACGGAGGCTCGGAGAACGCGCCGCCCCACTGGCTCGACCAGGTCTACCAGCAGGCCTCAGCCCACGCCGCACCGCCGGCCGACTTCGTATTCCCGGCCATGGACGGGCCATCTGTGTTCAGGGTGGTGCACACCGTCAGGCAAGGCTCCGACGGCGACCTGCACCAACGCAACGACACGGTGGCCTACACTCAGCGTTTCGGCCACTGCTACGCCTACGACGACGGCACCCCGGAGAACGGCTACGGCATTACCTCTACCGCCTCGCAGCTATACCTGGCCTGCCGCTTCGACGTGGCGACAGACGACACGCTGACGGCCGTCGACCTGTACTTCAACCCCACCGCCGACGGCGGCAACGGGCAGATTCCATTCTACATCACCCTATGGACGGCCGAGGAGGGCGAGCCCGGCAAGGTTGTCTACCGCGACCAGTCGCGACGCCTCGCCAGCACAACCGGCACATTCGTGCGCCACACGCTGGAAAGCCCGGTCGTGGTGGGCAGCGGGCCGCTGTTCGTGGGCTTCGAGCAGACTGGCAACAACTACATAAACCTGGGGTTCGACCGCTCGACCGACAACTCGGACAAGGTCTATTACCTGACCGGCACCGGCTGGCAGCGCAGCATACTTGCCGGGTCGCTGATGATACGCCCCTGCTTCGGCACGGCGGCCACCCTCGGCGCCACGCAGGCAGAATCCGCCGCGCGCACAGTGGTGTATCCCAACCCCGCCACAAGCCGCATACACGTGGACGGCGCAACCCGCCCCACCCTGCTCCTGCTCGACAGCACAGGGCGCACCGTGGCCTCCGCCAGGGGCAACACGCTCGAGGTGGACGGCCTGCCGCAAGGGCTGTACCTGCTGCGCGTGGCAGACGACGACGGCCCCGCATCAACCCACCGCGTCATAATCAGCCATTAACCCATGACCGAAGAACCCGAAAACGAACAGCAGGAACTATTCGAGCACTACCGCTTCAACGTGGACCGCGGGCAGGAACCCATGCGGCTGGACCGTTACTTGAGCATGAGGATAGAGGGGGTGTCGCGCACACGGGTGCAGGCCGCCATAGAGGCAGGCTGCGTGCTGGTGAACGAAAACCCCACCAAGTCGAACTACAAGGTGAAGCCGCTCGACGCCATTGCCGTGCTTCTGCCCGACGAGCCGCAGGAGTACGAGCTGGTGCCCGAGCCGGTCGACTTCCCCGTGGTGTATGAGGACGACGATGTGGTGGTCGTTGACAAGCCTGCCGGACTGGTGGTGCACCCGGGAGTGGGCAACTACAGCGGCACACTGCTCAACGGACTACTCTACCGCTACCCCACCCCTGCCCTGGTGCACCGCATCGACAAGGATACCTCTGGGCTGATAATAGCGGCCAAAAATGAGACCGCGCAGGCCATACTGGCCAAGCAGTTCTTCTACCACACCATAGAACGGCTCTACACCGCATTGGTGTGGGGCGACATGAACGGCGACGAGGGCACGATAACCGGCAACCTGGCACGCTCGCCGCAGGATCGCCGCTTCATGGCCGTCTGCGACTACGACCATGGCAAACACGCCGTCACCCACTGGCGCGTGCTGGAGCGATTCGGCTACGTGACACTCGTGGAATGCCGCCTGGAGACAGGTCGCACACACCAGATACGTGCCCACATGCGCCACATAGGCCACCCCCTGTTCAACGACGCGGCCTATGGAGGCAACGGCATACTGAAGGGGGTGACCTTCACACGCTACCGCCAGTTTGTGGCCAACTGCTTCGCCGCCCTGCCGCGACAGGCGCTCCACGCACGCGTGCTGGGTTTCGAGCACCCCTCCACAGGTCAGCACATGCACTTCGAATCGCCACTGCCCGACGACTTCACCTCGTGCGTAGAGCGCTGGCGGGCATACACATCATCGCGCCAGCAAGGCTGAAAAACGCCGCAACAACCGCCCGTAGCACCATTTTTTCACTGCTGCGGCACACTGCAAAGTGATAGAAGCCACCAACAGCAACCAACTGACAATCACCATCCAAGCAACCACCACAATCAAAAAGTCAAAAAAATATTTTGCCAATAGGAAAAATATGTGTACTTTTGCACTCGCTTTCAAGAGAAAGAGAAAGTACTGATTGCCCAGGTGGTGGAATTGGTAGACACGCTACTTTGAGGGGGTAGTGCCGATTAAGGCGTGCAAGTTCAAGTCTTGTCCTGGGCACCAAGCAATCAGAAAGCAGCCCGGATGGCGGAATTGGTAGACGCGTACGTTTCAGGTGCGTATTTCGAAAGGAGTGCAGGTTCAAGTCCTGTTCCGGGCACAAGGGGATTTTGCAAACGACTCAACATGGGAGGAATGCAAAACCCCTTTCTTCTATCCCCAAATTTCGGCCACCTTTTGGCCGTCGTTTCCGCATTTTCAGAGGCAATCGCCGATATGAGAAACACCACTTCCCGGCCAAGCGGAGTCAGAGAAAGTCCCTTTGGTATACAATCATTGGAAGAATACGCTGACAGAGTGCCCCGCACATGGATAGGTCAACAGAAGGGGCACAAATTGCAGCCACACGTGAAAATTCTTATAGATTTTAGAAAAACCTATAAGAATTGCCTTTTGTTTAATTCATTGTCCCAGCCCGTTGCATTTTGCTTGCTGTACAGGAAACTCATAACGTATATATGCACAACTATTTACTCGAGTCAGGTGAAATCAACCTGTCAAAATGCTCACTCTTCACATAGTTGCTTTTTACCTTGTTCACGGGAACCTTCGTCAAAAAGCCCTTCCCGACAAGCCCCTCCAAGTCCAACCTGGCAGTAGGTTGGCTGACGCCAAATCTATTCTCAATCTCTTTTACAGTAATGGCCATTTGAGGATTGTCTCTAAACAAAGAAATAATGGCAGCCTGCCTTTCATTCACGCCATTATTGATGATGTAATTGGTATTGCCTTGCCGTTGCGCCACTTTTCTTCTAATATAAGCCTGAAGCTCTTTGAAAGCCAACTCAAGCACCTTGAGATTGTATGTGACAAAATACCCCATATCACCCCCGTCGAACTCTGTGTAAAGGTATGATCTTTCATAACTTGTTTTACTCTTGTATATCACTCTTGAAATAGAGAGATACTCCGTCAACCAATACCCTTTCTTTTGCATATACCAATAGAATAGCGCTCTTGCAGTCCTCCCGTTTCCATCCACAAAAGGATGCACATACGCCACCATAAAATGGATTACAATGGCCTTGATGATGGGATGAATGAAACTATCCTCATTATCGTTGTTGGCAAACTTGCACAACTCATCCACAAACACAGGAATTTCCGTGTATGCGGGTGGGTTGTGGACAATTTCGCCTGTTAGATCATTACCGACAACAATATCATCCGATGTCCGGAAACGGCCTTCATCATTCGAGGAATCCAATGTCTGATGGGTCATTAGCGAGTGGATACGCAGTAATAATTCGGGCGAAAGATCCTCGTTTTTATGCTCCGTGATGAACCTGATGGAGTTATAGTTATTGAATATCATCTGCTCGGAACGGCTACGCGGCGAAATCTTCTTTCGAAGCATTTCTTTTGCCACTTTCCTGGTCGTGGAGGCCCCTTCCATCTGACTCGATGAAATTGCCTCTTCCATTAGCGACGATATTAAATATTGGGTCCTGTCTTCATTTGGAATAACTGACGAACTACCCCAGGTGCCACCAAAATTCATATCAAAGTAATGGCATTGCTGTTGCATTTTGTTTGTGATGAACAAGGTAAGGCCATATTTCTTCCAAATAACTCTGCTTTGGGCATATCTGCTGAACTTGATTGCTGCCCAAAAATCGTTTACACTTATTCCGGCCGGACAAGACTTGTATTTCACATCTGACCAATACCAGTAGTTGTCATTGGCCTCACTTATCAGCTGGCGCGTATCATCGCGACGCACTATCGCCAACGCCTTCTGCTGGGATTGCTCATTTATATGTGGAGGTTGTTCTATCATTTGAATATCCTTTTTCATCATGCAAAGATACAAAAAATCTTATAGGCACTTGAAAAATCTTTAAGTTATTCCTCATTTAAGCAAAAGCCCAACCCCTCTATTAATCTACAGTATAGCAATTTACCCCTAATAGAAATAAGAACCGCAACAGTATGCAGAGTCCACAAAAACTCATAGATTATGTAAAGTTTTATAAGAATATTGTGTTTTTTTCTGAATCTATACATTTCCGCCATCACACATTGCTGCGTGATGGCGAATGGGGAAATAACGCAGAGGGAGGGAAACTACGTCATTTCCCGCCCTCTCGGATGTTCGTCTTGTCACGTATTATTCTCCTGTAAGGTATTTCCGGATTTGCTTGAACTTTTCCGCACGGAACTTTCTCTCGTCAGAGAAGCACTCCCGGAGGTTTGCCACCTGCAAGTCAAGATAGGCAATGTGCTTCATGGAAGGGTAGTTTGGATCTTTTCCGCGCACTTGCTGGTAGCGCATCTTTTTCAACTTCGACTCGAAAAGAGCATATTCCAGGTCTCGGTAGACATTTCCTGTATCGAAAGAGGCGAGGATGTTGTCGACAAGTTTGACCAACTCCTGCGTGTAGAGGTCGTAATTGCGCAGCAAGTCTGCATAGAGGATGTAGAGGTTATACCACTCGTGTTCCTCACGGCTGTAGCCCAACGCATCGGCAGCACGCAGTGTGAAGTCGACGTTATACTCCGAATAGCGCATAAAGAGCGACGACTCCATCAGCAATCGAACATAAAACGCTTCGTTATAGTGGACACGAGGGCCGAACGAGGAGAACAGTGTGTCGGCAAACGCTTGGCGCAAGTTCTGCAACTGTGCATCAATAGAATCCAATCGGTGATGCAGAATCATCCCGGAGGCTTCTGCGCTATCAATCCGATTCGTGAGCGTGACAATAGAGTCGCGCATAATCGGCATCGAGTCAAGGCTGGGCGTTGATCCTTCAGCACTTAGTATCTTTTTCGGCTTGCCGAATATGCCCGTATTCTCTTCTTGAGCAGTGCCACAGAACCACATCATGGTCAGTAGCACAAAAAATGCATATCGTTTCATGAACCACAATAAGATGACCTTGTTAATAATTACCAGTGAGTGACATTCTCCTCTTGTCGAAGAAGACCGTCACTTTCTTGTATCCCGCATTAATGGCAGCGTAATCTATTGCGACACCACATACATTATAAAAGCTCTGTATCTGCCCCATAATCCAATCAAGCTCATTTTTGCAGTCTTCGCTTGAATAGAATCCGCAGCGCGAATAAGAAGTGTCACATTTCCTCACAAAACTCTTCATGTCGACCTCTATGCTTTTGTTCCAATTCTCCCTGGCCATTGTTTGGATTCTGCTCTTGAAATCGCTGCCTATCTCGGAGCTGTTTGTATACGGTACACTATTGTACTTGCTTGCACGGCTGACAACGCGCCTATAGACACTCTCTTCTCGACATCTTGACGCAATGCTTTTGATGTTCAGTGCATCATAATAACCTTTGACGTAGTCGACACACCGCTGAAGACTGTCTCGCGCGAAAGTGCAGCCCTCTCTATTAAGCAAATCCCCTGCCTCCATTTTTATGGATTCCAGCTGAGATTTTCCCCATTTGGTTGAACCGAAGAGGTCGTTGGCTTTGGCTCCAAAATGTGGGAAATAGTCGGCGTAGATTTTCTCGTAGCAGTCTTCGGCCATACTTGCCCCTATCAACTCTTTGCCACTCATGAGGGTGATGTTTGCTTCGGTGTTGACCTCCGCATAGAGCCGCAGGTAGGCATTGTGTGCAGCATTGTGCGACGAAACAGAGGCTATCTGTTTGTTCGACTTCTCGGAGATATATTTATAGAAGTCGTGTTCGGGGATATGATGTTCCGCCATCTTTTCCACATGGTGGTGGCTCAATATACCCACAGTTACCAAGGCTGCCACGACGGCCACCATAATAATTATCCCTAAATACTTATTTTTCATATCTCGAGTAATTTTTCGTCACTGGTTTCAGGTTTGGCGTTGGGGCCGCTGCCGCTTCCTCCTTCGTGTGATTGTTGTTTTGGGAGTGGGTGGGCGTCCGTCACAAACTTCCCCCAATTAATTGTGGAGTCTTTCTTGATCATGGATTCTATCTCGCTATTCTTGTCATTAAAGACATTCCAGCG
>JAFVBB010000010.1 GCA_017480225.1 Bacteroidales bacterium | reverse complement strand
ACAAATAAAGAAAGGACATTCAGATATGAAAAGAACTATCAAAGCGATAGCCGCCTGCATGGCCATGCTGCTCGCCTTCGGGCCGGCCGCCAAGGCCCAGTGCGACGACGACGCGAAGAAGTGCAACATCACCGTCGTGACCACCGGCCAGTACGCCGACAGCTGGAATGACAACGCGGTGGCCGTCTACCAGGGCTCGACGCTCCTCGGCACGACCGACATGTACGGCGAGACCTACGGCGAGTTCACCTTCGAGGTGTGCGAGGGTGGCGGCGACGTGAGGCTGGTCTTCGTCGAGGGCTACGATAACTGGTACGACGGAGAAATGGCCATGACCGTGACCAGCGCCGCGGGCGACGTGATCCTCAACATGAACAACTTCACAAACAGCGGCGACTACTACTACGACGGCGACGAGATCTACAGCTTCACGCCCTCGTGCAGCGGCTGCCCGTCGCCCACCGGAGTCACGATGAACTACACCGACGACGAGGTGACGGCCCAGTGGAACAGCAACCCCGACTGCGAGGGCTTCCTCTACCGCTTCGGCACCAGCCTGCCCCTCACCGGCAGCTGGAACTTCACCACCGGCACCAGCGCCTCCGAGTACTACGACGAGGGCGGCTACCACTACGTGGAGGTGCGCTCCTACTGCGGCGACGGCGACACGTCGGCGACCATCCAGTCGAGCATCAAGGTCGGCGACTCCTTCGCCCTCCCCTTCAGCGACAACTTCGACTCCTACAGCGACCGCAGCGACGTGGAGGCTGCCGGCTGGTACTTCTTCACCGGCAATCCCACTTGGCCTCAGCTGTCGGCCTCCAGCTCCTACAGCTCGCCCAAGTGCATCTACACCCAGGCCTACATGGGCACCAAGAGCAACTATCAGGGCATCTTCTCGCCCACGCTGACCATGGGCAGCGGCGTCTTCACCCTGAGCTTCATGGCCCGCGGCTACAACTCCGGCGGCGCGCAGAACTGCATAGTCGGCCTCGTGCCCGGCGGCGAGGAGAGCATCTCCAACCTCACCACGATTGCCACCGTGTCCATCACCGGCACGACCTACAAGGAGTACGAGTACACCCTCACCGGCCTGGAGGAGGGCGACAAGTTCCGCGTGGTCATCCTCGAGCCCCAATCGAGCGGCTACGGCATCCTTGTCGACAACTTCAGCGTGGCCTCGTCGGCCTGCCCCAAGCCGGGCGACCTCACCGTGACCGACATCGCCACCACCAGCGCCACCATCACGTGGGCCGATGACGGCTCCTCGAGCGAGTGGGCATGGCGCATCTCCGGCTCCGACGAGTGGGTCTCCACCACCGAGACCACCGTCACCATCGACGACCTCGAAACCAACACCGACTACGTCATTGAGGTGGTCACCGTGTGCGGCGAGGACATGTCGAAGCCCGCCAGCGTCAGCTTCCGCACCCCGTGCGACGTCAGCGTGCCCTTCAGCGACGACTTCGAGAGCTACTATGCCGTCAGCGGCAGCTACTCCAGCTACAACTACCCCTACTGCTGGACCCGCTACAACACAAGCGACGCCAGCAACTACTACCCCTACACCTTCCAGCCCTACTCCACCAACGGCGCCCACAGCGGCACCCGCGTGCTCTACTTCTATTCCTATTATAAGAACGACATCGCCGCCCCGGCCATGGACTTCGAGGGCGACGAGGAGGTGTGGTTCTACACCTCTTCCGGCTATACCGCTACCATCAATGTGGGCTATGTGCCCGGCGGCGCCACCGACCTCAGCGACTACGTGAGCATCGGCAGCGTGACCACCTCCAACGACAACACGTGGAAACTCGCCCACTTCAGCCTTGAGGACAAGGTGCCCGCAGGCAACTGGAGCATTGTACTCTCCATGAATAAGGATTACAACTACTCCACCGTCTACGTCGACGACTTCTCCATCACCCCGAAGAGCAACTGCGCCTACCCCGAAGGGCTGAAGGTGCTCTCGTCGATTGTCAGCGGCGAGGTGACGCTCGACTGGACCTCCGACGGCAGCGAGTGGGAGATTGCCTACGGCCCCAAGGGCTTCAAGCCCGACGGCAGCAGCGCCACCATAGTGAACGCCAGCAGCGTGCCCTACACCGTGACCGACCTTGACGACAGCACCGACTACACCTTCTACGTGCGCACCGTGTGCGGCGAGGAGTCGAGCATCTGGTGCGAGCCCGTGGTCGACGTGCGCCCGAACTCCTATCGCAGCAACGTCAGCGGCACCGACACCATCGAGGGCTGCGGCTTCACCGTGGTCGACGATGGCGGCTTCGACGGCTACCACTCCGTGGCCAACCGCACCTTCGTCATCCGCAGCACCGAGCCCGGCAAGGTGATCAACCTTGAGGGCTGGCTGCAGCTGGGCTACAGCACCTACAGCCCCAACCAGTATGCCAAGCTCACCGTCTATGACGGCGAAGGCACCACCGGCGCCAAGCTGTTCGACCTCTTCTCGCAAGACACCGTCTTCGACATCACCTCCGGCAGCGAGGCCGTCACCGTGGTCTTCTCCGGCGCCAGCGCCTACTACACCGGCCCCGGCTACGAGTTCTATGTGAGCTGCGTCGAGCCTTTGACCTGCCAGTCGATCAGCCAGCTGCAGATGGGTGACATCTACGGCACCAAGGCCTTTGTGACCTGGGACATCTCCGTCGAGCCCGAGAGCTACAACCTCGTGCTCACCGAGGTGGCCACCGGCACCTCCACCACCATCACCTTCGACGACCCCGACGCCAACCACATGTACATGATTGACGGCCTCGCCGAGCGCTCCGACTACACCGTCACCCTGCAGGCCGTCTGCGCCGAGAGCAACGGCAAGGTATCGCCCGCCGTGGCCTTCACCACCAAGTGCGACGTCGGCGGCGACATCTACGTCGGTGACCCCAACACCAGCAGCAGCTCCTACTACGCTCTCTGCTACACCTACGGCGGCAGCAACTGGAGCAGCGGCGACCCCAACCATGGCACCGGCCAGTCCATCTTCCTGGCTTCGGAGCTTGAGAACGCGGACACCATCTTCGGCTTCACGTACGAGGTGATGTACACCTACGGCTACGGCTCCTTGCCCAATGTCCTCGTCCTGCTCGACACCACCAGCCGCAGCAGCTACTCCAGCTACGACCACTTCATCCACGTCGACTCGAGCAACATCGTCTACTACGGCCCCATGACCTGGACCCTGGGACGCAACTCCATCACGTTCGACTCGGCCTTCATCAATCCTGACCCGTCGAAGAACCTGGTGCTCACCGTCATTCTCGACAACCCCAGCGGCTCCTACTACTACTACGGCTCTGTGAAGACCACCGCGGGCAGCGGCCTCCTCAACCTCTACGACTCGCAGCGCGACCCCTTCACCTACCCCAACTACAGCCTCTACGCCTATAACACGAGGCCCAACATCGAGTTCAACGGCCCCTGCGGCTCGCTCGACTGCGTGGCCCCGATAGTGGCTCTCACCAGCGTTGACGCCCACAACGCCACGTTCAGCATCTCCGCCGGCGGCAACGAGACCTCCTGGGCCATCAGCTACCGCGAGAGTGACGGCTCCAACTGGGTTGAGGTCGACGCCGACTACTCCGGCTCCTCCATCACCCTCACCGGCCTGGACGCCGGCGTCGAGTACGTGGCCCGCTTCCAGACCATCTGCAGCGACGAGAAGATTGCCACCCGCACTGTGGCGTTCACCACCGAGTGCGAGACGAAGGCTGTGCCTTTCGCCATCGGCGCAAGCGCCCTCTCGTTGCCCAGCAACTCTGCCGACATCACCACCTGCTGGAACCGCAGCGTGGTCTCCGGCAGCAGCTACTACCCCATTATTGACTCCTACTACAAGTCAATCTACTTCTATAACTATTATGGCCCCGCCCTGGTCATGCCGAAACTCGACACCGACCTGAGCGTGCTTGAGCTGGAGATGATTTACCACATCACCAGCGACAACTACCAGCTCGAGGTGGGCTACTGCACCAACCCCGACGACCGCACCACCTTCGTGCCGGTCGACACCGTGAGGGCCCTTGGCGCCAATAGCGTGACCCACAACGTCTACGTCAGCTTCGAGTCTGTGCCCGAAGGCCTCGACGCCCGCATCTACATGCGCGGCTCCGGCAGCACCAACTTCTACCTCGACAGTATGCGAGTCGACTTCCGCCCGACGTGCGCCGACCTCGACGCCGCCGCTCTGGCTGACGTCTCCGCCGAGAGCATCACCGTCAAGGTGACCGACAACCTCGACCGCGGCAGCTACCGCTTCTACTACGCCGCCAACGGCAAGCTCGACTTCGCCACCACCGACTACGTAGCCTCCACCACCGACGAGGCCACCATCACCGGCCTCACGCCCAACACCGAGTACACCGTCTGGGCAGTGGCCGACTGCGGCGACGAAGGCTTCAGCCATCCCCTCAGCATCGGCGTGGTGCGCACGCTCTGCACCTCCTTCGAGGTGAACGAGGACAACCCCTTCACCTGCGGCTTCGAGCCCACCGACGACTACGAGTGCATCTCGCTCTACAAGGTGGATGGCGTCGATGTCGGCTCCATGAGCATCAGCGAATACGAGGATTACATCCACTCCGGCAAGTTCGGCCTGTATTTCGCTGCCAACAGCTACACCAAGGGTGCCCTGCGCGCCATCATGCCCACCTTCGACTGCACCAATGCCGGCGAGAGCCTCGAGTTCGCCTTCTGGTACCGTATGCCTGACGGCGGCACGGTCACCGTCGAGTACCGCCTTGGCGAGAGCGGCGAGTGGACCAAGCTCGGCACCGAGCAGTATGCTATGGGCTGGAACCGCGCCTCCTACAACATTCCGGATGCCAAGGGCAAGCCCGTCGTGCAGATCAGCCTCACCGCCGAGGCCACCAACTGGCATTCCATCTACTTCGACGACTTCACCTTCGGCCGCCGCGAGGCTTGCGTGCCCCCGACCCTGACCTTCGAGGCCACCGAGCACGAGGCCAAGGTGAGCTGGGATGACCCCGTCAACGACTCGCACCGTCTTGACTTCAAGGCGGCCAGCGGCTTCACCTGGAACTCGCAGACCCTGACCGACGGCGTCAGCGAGGCCATCATCACCCCCCTGACCTACAACTCCACCTACACCGTGCGCGTTGCCTCTGTCTGCGGCGACACCCTCAGCGAGTTCAACAACTACAACCTCGTCACCCCCGACTGCGCGCACTTCACCCTCTACGACAACACCGACGAGACCGCCGAGAAGGTCAGCGTGCCCATGGCTCATGAGATAAGCTACTCCGCCCTCGAGTGGATCGTGCCCGCCAGCAAGATTGAAGGCGTCACCTCCTTCGACAAGGTCACCTTCTTCATGGAGAGCGACAAGGCCAGCGGCGCCTACACCTACCTCTACATCGTCCCCACCGACGACACCGTGATGGGCACCACCTCGCACAGCTCCAATACTGCCCAGCAGTACTACGGCGGCTACTTCAACTTCGAGAAGGGCGAGAACGTGCTGCAGCTCACGAGCCCCGTCAGCGTGCCCGCCGGCAAGAGCCTGGCCTTCATCCTGATCTACAATCACACCTACGACAACGATGACGACTCGCTCTACTTCACCGGCCATGTGTCGGAGAGCGGCTCGCTGCATGTCACCAGCGACAACAGCAGCTACTACGTCTATGCCGCGTACCTCGACGGCAGTTACTCCTACTACAGCGACCACTACGTCTACGACCTGCGCTACATGGTGCCCGATGTCAGTGTGAAGCAGTGCATCGACTGGTGCTACGCCCCCACCCTCAAGTACGTCACCACCACCGCCACCACGCTCACCGTGAGCTGGATGTGGGAGAACCGCCCTGTGCAGGTCTCCATCCGCAAGGCTGGCGACAGCCAGTGGGGCGACTGGGTCACCGTCAGCGGCGCTTCCCTCTACACCTTCACCGGCCTGCAGTTCAGCACCGACTATGAGGTGCGCCTGCGCTGCGACTGCAGCTCCGTCGGCATCGGCTACACCGATGACGTCTACGGCAGCGGCACCACCGACTTCCTCTGCAGCGTGCCCTCCAACATCACCGTCACCGACGTCAGCGCCCACTCGGCCACCATCACCTGGACCGACGGCGACATCCACAACGACAAGTGGGACATCTACGTCGTCAACGACGGCTTCGAGAAGACCTTCACCGCCACCGCCAAGCCCTTCACCGTCACCGGCCTCCTGCCCGGCAACGACTACAAGGTGCAGGTGCGCGCCTACTGCGGCGAGGACAACTCGATGGTCGGAGACTGGAGCGAGGTGCGCCATATCCAGAACACCTGCGCCCCCGTCACGGGCATCAGCGCCACCAGCAACGGCGACGACGTCACCGTCAGCTGGAACGCGGGCGACCGCAACAAGAAGTGGCTCGTGGCCTACGGCGTGAAGGACTTCGACGACAATGATGCCATCGAGATCCGCACCGTCACCGAGAACCACACCACCTTCGAAGGCCTCAAGCGCGGCAACACCTATAGCTTCCGCGTGCGCGCCTTCTGCGACGACGACTGGGCCAGCGTCTGGAGCGCCGACGCCAACGTGGCTCTTGTGGGCATCGACGATGTCGAGGCCGACGGCCACCAGGTCACCCTCCAGCCCAACCCCGCCACCAGCTTCGTGACCCTCGGTCTTGAAGGCGTCGAAGGCGCTGCCACGGTGACCATCCTCACCGTCGACGGCCGCCAGGTGCAGCAGCTTGCCACCAACGGCGAGGGCAGCATCCGCATCGACCTCGACCAGTATGCCGCCGGCACCTACTACGTCCGCGTGCAGACCGCCGAGTGGACCGCCACCCGCAAGCTCATCGTCAAGTAGGCACCCTGCCTGACGATCCGTAGAAACCCCGCCGGGGCCGCCCCAACCATTGGGAGCGGCCCCGGCTTTTTTTATTGCGCCTTGGTTTCCAGTGGCTTGCGGCGGCTTGCTGCAGCAAGCCATTGAAACACAGGCTGTAGCGCCACCAGGACAATGCCAAGGCCGTCTGTTCTTCGATTGTTCTCCGATTGTTCTTCGATTGTTCTTCGATTTATAATCGAAGAACAATCGAAGAACAATCGGAGAACAGACGGCCCTGGGGTGGGGGCAATAGAGATTATAGAGATTATAGATTTTCTAGATTTTCTAGAATTTCTAGATTATCTAGAAGCTCTAGAATTTCTAGAAGCTCTAGAAAATCTATAATCTCTATAATCTCTAAAAAAAAGCTTTGGACTCGCCCGCCTCCCCCGCTCCGCCTCTCTCAGTTAATCGGCTGCACCAGGGTGCGCAGCTGCTCTATGTCGAGCTGCTGGTAGTTGATCACCGTGGTGTCGGCGAAGTTGGCTCGGTTGGCCTGGTAGGTCTCGCGGTCGTATTCCGATGCTTTCTCGAAGAGGCTGGCGGCCACGGCGCGCTTCACCTCCTCGAAGCCAATGCGCCCCTCCTCGTAGGCCGCCGCGTCGGCGGCGGAGAGGTAGCGCCTCACCTTGCTCCACGAGGCCTCGGGCAGGCGTCCCTCGCTGTCGAGCGTGCGCTCGAGCTGGGGGAAGTTCACCCACGAGGTGATGGTGGTCTCGAGCAGCTGCAGGTCGCGGCGGTTCTTGTCGGTGTAGTAGCCCAGGTAGGCGTGGCAGGGCTCGACGAAGATCACCGGCTTGAGCCCCATGCGGCGCAGAATGGAGGCGAAGAAGACGCAGGCGTCGACGCAGTTGGCCTGGCGCGTGGCCCACACCTCGTCGAAGAGGCGTATGTGCTGCACGTTGGCGCGTGTGGAGGGGTTGGAGGTGCAGGTGATGGAGCTGTAGGTGATGCCGCGCGCGAGGGCGTAGTACCACACGGCGAAGACCTGCGCGCGCACGTCGTCGGCCGAGCCCTGGTAGCCGCTGATGCGGCTCACGGTGGCCTGCTCCATGATGTCGGTGAGTATCTGCTCTATCTGCGGGTGCTCCTCGTTGACGTAGGCGGCGAAGAGCCAGCGGAAGTCGGTGGTGTGGCCGTCGTGCACCAGCGAGAGCGGGCATTCGCCCACTGGGCGGTAGCCGAGGCGGAGGTTCTTGACGTCGACCTGCTCGTCGTTGATGTAGAGGGTGAAGGTGAGGTCGACCGAGCCCGGGGTGCGCATGGCGCGCAGGGCGCCGTACTTCCACTTGACGGCCGGCTGGAAGGAGTAGGCCGCGCCCCGGCGCGGCAGCACCTCCTGCACGGTGGTGACGTAGTTGAGCGCCGACGAGTCGACCACCACGCGCAGCACGGCGCCGTCGGCGGGCGAGGTGAGGCTGACGGTGAACATGGGGTAGCGGTCCTTGATGGAGGAGTTGCCGAGCGCCAGTATCATCGAGGTGTAGAGCTGGCCGTCGAAGAGGGGGTTGTAGGCGGCGCTGAAGGCCACCTGGCGCGGGTCGTAGGCCTTCGGCGAGGGCTGGCGGCACGAGGCGGCCAGGAGGGTGGCGGCCAGCAGGATGATGGCTATGGGGCGTCGGTTGGGCATGGCGGGCGGTGCGTGTGGTGTGTGGGGGGGGACTTGTCTGCGGCTGTCAGATGACGAGGTCGGGGTTCTGGCTGACGAACTCGCCCCAGGCCTTCTTGCCACTCTTGGCGCGCTTGGCGGGGCGCGGCGCCAGCTGCTCGCGCAGCTGTGCCATGGGGTTGCTGAGCTGCATGTGGCAGGTGTAGGCCACGGCCAGGGCGTCGGTGGCGTCGAGGTAGCGCGGCTGGTCGCTGAAGCCGAGGATGGAGCGCAGCATGGCGGCCACCTGCTCCTTGGAGGCGTTGCCGTTGCCGGTGACGAGCTGCTTGATGGTGGCGGGCTCGTACTCGCTGACGCTCAGGTCGCGGCTCATGGCGGCGGCAATGGCCACCCCCTGCGCCCGCCCCAGCTTGAGCATCGACTGCACGTTCTTGCCGAAGAAGGGCGCCTCGATGGCCAGGTGGTCGGGGTGGAAGGAGTCGATGAGGCGCAGGGTGGAGTCGAAGATGTGCCTGATGCGCAGGGTGAAGTCGGCTATCTTTTTGAGGTAGAGCACGTCCATGACCACAATCTGAGGCTTGGGGCCGTCGGTGTCGAGGATGCTGTAGCCGAGGATGCGTGTGCCGGGGTCGATGCCGAGGATGAGCATGGCGGTCAGGCGTGGTCGACGGTGAGTGTGAAGCGGCCTTCCACCTTGCGGCGGCGCAGGTAGACGACGCCGATATAGGCCGCCAGCACGGCGAAGCCCGCCAGCACGGCCGCCCACTCGGGCCCGCCGGCCAGCGACACGCCCACAATGGCCGCCAGCATGAGCAGGGCGGGCAGCACGTAGGCTATCCACACCGCCAGCAGGCCGCGGCTCTCGTCGATGTGCACCACCACGGGCTGCCCGGGCTCGAAGCTCTGCCAGGCCGCCGAGGGCACCTCGACCTTCTTGTCTTTCGATTCGGCGAAGCCGCACTTGGCGTGGGCCGCGCACGAGGCGCAGGCGCTCACGGCCTCTATCTGCACCTCTACCATTCCGTTGCGCACCGAGAGCACCCGGCCCCCGTGCGACGCTATTCTGTCCAGTCTCTCCATGCTATTATTCCGTTGCAGTTTTTCACACAGCGCCCCTTCCTGTCAACCCTGCGGCTCTGCCCCATGTAGACCACGTTGGCGCGCCCCCACTTGTAGGGCGAGGCCAGGTCGAAGACGAAGGGCATGAACACCGCGCCGGCGGTGTCGATGTAGCCCCAGAGGCCGTTGTGGCGCACGCTGGCCAGCCCTTCGCTGAACTGGTAGGCGGCCTCGAAGTAGAGGGGCACGGCCAGCCGCCCTTCGAGGTCGACGTAGCCCAGGCGGCCGTTCTTCTCGACCAGCGCCAGGCCGTCGTTGTAGACGTATTTGTGGCCGTGTGGGGTCTTGTTCTCGTATTCCATGGGCAGCACGGTGCGGCCCGCGGTGTCGATGATGCCGTAGCGTCCGCCGGAGGCCACCATGGCGCGCCCGTGGGCAAAGGTGCTCACCTCGTCGTAGACGGGGGGTATCACCTCGCGCCCGTGGCGGTCGAGGAAGCCGTAGTGGCTGCCGCGCTGCACGGCGATGCGGCCGTCGGCCATGGCTCCGCCCCACGTGTATACGTAGCGCGTGAGCGGGCGCATCGAGGCGTCGAAGAGGGCCATGCCGCTGTCGTCGCCCGCGAAGAAAAGGGTGTCGCCGAAGAGGGTGGTGATCGTCTCGTACATGAAGGTCAGCCGCTCGCGCCCCTGGTGGTCGATGATGCCCCAGCGCTGGTAGCGCCGTGCCAGGGCGAAGCCGCAATTGAAGGCCTCGAGGTTCTCGTAGATGGGCGGGAAGAGCATGTGGCCCGCGGTGTCGATGAAGGTGCATCGATACTCCGTGGAGTCAACCGGCACCAGCACGGTGGCGCAGCCCTCGCTGAAGTTGCCCGCCATGGTGAACTGCGGCTCAATCACCTCGCGCCCTGCCATGTCGCAGAAGCCCCACAGCTCGTCGCGCAGCACCAGCACGCGGCCGTCGGCGGGGTAGTCGAGGTTGTCGTAGATGAAGGGCACCACGGTGCGGCCTGCGGTGTCGATGAGGCCGGTGTTGCCGCCATCGAGCATCACCTTGCAGTAGCCGTCGTGGAAGAAGTCCACCTGGCTGAATATCTCGGGCGTGAGCCTGCGTCCGTCGGCGTGGCGGAAGCCGTAGAGGCCGTTGCTGCCGCGCGTGGTCTCGATGCTGTCCACGTAGATGAGGTCGCAGCCGCAGTCCTCGTCCTCGACGAGGCGAATGTCCTGCGCCCTGGCGGGCACGAGGGCGGCCAGCAGGGCGGCGGCGAGGGCGAGGCGGCGTAGGGTCATGGCAGCGGCTTTATGGGTTGGTGTCATATGCGTTCAATGGCCTGCGCCGGGCACCAGCCGGTCGAGCCGTCGGCCAGGCGGGTCTTGTACCAGCCGGAGAGCGAGTCGGTGACGGTGAGCAGGGTGCCCTCGTGCAGTATCATCACGTCGGTGCCCTGCTGGCTGGGCGAGCTCTTCACGGCCACGCTCTGCGGCAGCACCACGGCGTCGCGGCGGGCGTCGCGGCGTGAGGCCGTGGCGAGGCTCAGGGCCAGTGCGGCCGCGAAGAGCAGCGCGGCGACGGCAGCCACAATCAGCGCCGCCTTGCGCAGCCCGCGCCGTGAGCCCAGCCTCATGACGACCAGCGCGGCGCAGAGCAGGGCGGCCAGCAGCAGGGTGGCCAGGCGCCAGGTGGCGGGGCTCACGCCCGCAAGCAGCGCGTCGGCCCACGAGGCAAGGAAGGGGCGGGGCAGGGGGGTGATGCGGTCCACGGTGCGGCTCTCGGCCAGCGCCAGGTTCTGGCGCGCGTCGTCCATGCCGGGCTTCAGCGCCAGGGCGCGGCGGTAGAAGAGTATGGCTCGCCCCAGGCTGTCCATGCGGTAGTAGGTGTTGCCGATGTTGTAGTAGAGTTCGGCTGTGCCGTAGCCCTCGCCGAGCAGGCCCAGGTAGAGGTCGAGGGCCTCGCCGTAGCGCGACTGGCTGTAGAGGGCTGCCGCCTCGTCGGCGGGGCTGGCGGCGGCGGTGGCAGCCACGGCCAGCAGTATGGTCAGAAGGAGGGTCTTTTTCATGAGTGGGCGTTAGTCGAGTGAAACAATGGTTTGCAGGGCCTCGTCGTAGATGGACTGCATCTGCGCGTGGGCGTCGCCCGGGGCGAAGCGCGCCATGTCGACGTCGCGCAGCACCTTCATGATGGCCTCCTGCCTCTCGGCAGGCACGCCCTTTTCAACGAGGCAGGCGGTCACCGTCTCGCGGTTGAGGCGGGCGGGCTCGATGCTGTACTTGTCGGCCAGGCAGCCCCATATGGCGCGGTAGATCTCCTCGTAGAAGGCGTTGTCGTCGCCCGAGCGCAGCAGCCCCTCGGCGCGGCGCAGGCGTTTGCGTGCCAGGCTGACGGCGCGCTTGCGGCGTCGTCCCTGCTCGTCGCCCATGGCCTGCCTGTGGCGGCGGCTCAGCAGCAGGACGACGGCCGTGACGGCTGCCATGGCTGCCAGCGCCAGCCAGAAGAGCGCCGGCGCACCGTGGCTTCCGGGCGCGCGGCGCAGCGACTTGACGGGGTGTATGAAGTTGATGTCCTCGGCCAGGCGGCGCACGTCGTCCTTGCCGAAGGAGGCCGTGGCGGCATGGCCGCTGCCCTGATCCACCTCGATGGTCTGCGCGGCGATGCTCTTGGTGATGTAGTGTCCGGCCTGCGGGTCGAAGTACACGAAGTCGAGTTGCGGCACGGTGAACGTGCCCTGGCTGCGCGGGATGAGCACCCACTCGAAGGTGCGGCTTCCGCCCACGCCGCCCTCGCCCCGGCGTATGGCGTCGCTGGTCTGCGGGTCGTAGACCTCAAAGGCCTGAGGGAAGTCGGGCGCGGGTGCGCCGATGAGCATGAGGTTGCCCGGACCGCTGACTGTCAGTTTGTAGCTCACAGCCTCGTTGGCCTTCACGCGGTCGAGGGTCAGCCCGCCGCTCACCTCGAAGCGGCCCACGGCGCCAGTGAAGCCGTCGGGCGACGGCGGCAGGGGCTTGACGTCGACAGTGACGCGGTTGGTGGAAAGTGGCCTCTGCACAGCCTGCGCCGCGTTGAAGAAGGGGTCGTCGAAGAGGTCCCAGATGGTGCCTGTGCGCCTGCGCTGGCGTTGCACCATGGCAAGCACCTCAAGGTCTAAAGGCTCGATGGTGAGCTTGCCGCTTTGCTGCGCGAAGAGTGCGCCGCGACGTATCTCGGCCACCTCGTAGTTGCGGCCATTGAGGCTCTCGCTGTATTGCTTGACCTGTGTGCCCTCGCTCAAATCTTCCGCCCAAAAGCCGCGGTTGCCCGGCAACTTGTCGATGTTATACTGCGACAGCGGCACCTGGGTGTATATCTTGTAGGTCACTATTATCTGCTCGCCCTGGTAGGGGTGGCTGTTGCTCACGGTGGTGCGGGCGAAGAGGCTTTGCTCGTCAATCTGCTGTGGCTGCTGGTCTTGCGGAAGGCTCTGCCCTTGTGCCGCTCCGCGCTGCTGTGCCTGCTGCCTGCGGTTGGGGTCGGCCTTCTGCACGGTGATGGTGAATGGTTTGCTGGCCAGCTTCTTCTTGTCGACCGTGCATGTGGCCTCGTCTATGGTGAATGTCCCGACCTCGTTGGCCGCAATGGTGTATGAGAAAGAGGTCTGCACAGACGAGGTTGCCTTGCCGTTGACGACGCTGTAGCTGGACGAGCTGCTTTGATTGGGGCCGTTCCTTCGGGTGAAGCCTTTGAACGACGGCCCTTTGAAGTCGCTGGCGTGTGCGTCGACCACAAAGCGCACGGTGAAGATGTCGCCCTCGTAGACGCTGCCCGGAGCTTGCACCCTGATCTGCTGGGCGCATACCGTCGCCGCGACGGCCAGGAGTAATGCGATTATTGTTCGTTTCATCTACCAGTCCTTGTCGGTTTTTTGTGAGTGGACTTTCTGCGCTGCCTTCTGCTTGTCGCGCAGCGTCTGCCGCTCGTTGTTTTTCACAGCCTCAAGCAGCCGCTCGGCGTCTTTCACCTGCTGCTGGTCGGGCTGGCGCTGCTGGTTCTGCTGCTGCCGGTCGTTCCCGTCGCCGTCCTGCTGTTGTTGCTGTTGCTGCTGTTGTTGCTGTTTGTCGTTGTCGCCGTTCTGGTTGTTGTCCTTGTTGTCTTTGTTCTGCTGTTGCTGCTGATTGTTGCCGCCTCCGCCGCTGTTCTGTTGCTGTTGCAGCAGCCTGCGGGCATAGGCCAGGTTGTAGCGTGTGTCGTCGTTCTTCGGGTCGAGCTTGAGCGCCTCCTGGTAGCAGCCGATGGCTTGCTGCAGGCTTTGCTGCGACTGGTCGCCGCTTTGCATGGCCGCTTTCAGCAGGGCGTTGCCCTCATTGTGGAGTGTCATGGCTCGCTGTTTGCCGGTGAGCGATGGCGACTGTAGGGCACGCCTGTAGAATGAGTCGGCCTCGGCATACTTCTCCTGGCGGTAGAGACTCGAGCCGAGGTTGTAGTTGCCCCGGCTGTCGGTGCTGTCGCTTTGCAGTGCGTGGCGGTAGGCTGTCTCGGCCTGCTCGTAGCGTTGCTTGTCGTAGTCGCGGTTGCCCTGCCGCAACTGTCCGCGAAGCGACTGCCCATTGGCGGCTGTGGCCATGGCGGCAAGGGTTAGTGTCAGGAGCAGTTGTTTCATATTATGCGGTCAATGTTGAACTTGCGGTTGCGGCGCTCGAATATCAGCACCTCGAGCAGCAGGCACACCAGTCCGGCTGCCAGTGGGTACATGTAGCGGCTCTCGTAGGCGGCGAACTGTGCCTCGGAGTACTCCTCCTTGTCAAGCCCGGCAATGAGGTCTGTCACCTCCTTGAGGTTGCTCGTGCCCGTGCCCACGCGCACATAGACACCCCTGCCTGCCTGGGCCACCTGCATCAGCATCTGTTCGTTCAGGTGGGTCATCACCACGTTGCCCTGTCGGTCGCGTTTGTAGCCACCTTTCTCTGGTATGGGCGACCCTTCGGGCAGACCCATGCCCACCGTGCATACCCTCACCCCTTCGCGGGCGGCCTCCTTGGCGGCGCCCACAGCATCGTCCTCGTGGTTCTCGCCGTCGCTTATCACCACAATGGCGCGGTTCGAGTTGCGCTGCCAGGCTCCGTCCTCGTCGCCGTAGCCGAGGGTTCGCATGGCTTTGTCAATGGCGTCGCCGATGGCGGTGCCCTGCTCGCTGATCATGGAGCAGTCCATGTCGTCGAGGAAGAGTTTCGCCGCGCCGTAGTCGGCGGTGAGCGGCATCTGTATGAAGCTGCTTCCGGCAAAGGCTACCAGGCTCACGCGGTCGCCAGCCATCGAGGCAAGCAGGTTGCTCACCACACGCTTGGCACGCTCCAGGCGGTTGGGCTGGATGTCCTCGGCCATCATGCTGTTGCTCAGGTCAATGCAGATTGCCACATCGCTGCCGGCGCGTTTGCCTTTCTCCATCCGTGTGCCGAGCAACGGGTTGGCCAGCGCCACAACCAGCAGCGCGAGCCCCAGCAGCGTGAGTGCCATCTTTGCCGCCGGACGCCAGCCCGAGCGGTCGGGTATGAGGCGGGTGAACATGCCCTTGTCGGCCCACGAGGCCAGCCTGCGACGCTGCATGGCGTTGAGCAGCGCCCATGCCACACCTGCCAGCGCCACCGGCACCAGCAGCCACAGATATGATGTATGTTCGAAATGCAGCATCTTCTCTTCAGCTTGTTATAGTTTGAACCACACCCATCGCACCAGCGCCTCGGCCAGCAGGCAGGCCAGTGCCAGCCATAGCAGCGGGCCTTGCTCGTCGCGTGTCTGGGCATATTGCGTCACGTCAATCTTGCTGGTCTCCATTTGGTCAATCTGGTCGAATATCTGCACCAGTGCGTTCTTGTTGGTGGCGCGGAAGTACACTCCGCCGTCGGTCTGGCTGGACATCTGCTTCATTAGCGGCTCGTCAATCTCGACGTCTATGTTTTGGTAGTGCACGCGGCCAAACTGGTCTTTGAACGGGAACGGGGCCTTGCCGGTGGTGCCCAGGCCGATGGTGTAGAGGCGAATGCCGTAGAGGTTGGCTATCTCGGCGGCAGAGAGGGGGTCGACGCTGCCCTGGTTGTTCACGCCGTCGGTGAGCAGCACAATCACCTTGCTTTTGGCCTCGCTGTCCTTGATGCGGTTGATGGCCGTGGCCAGGCCGTCGCCCAGGGCTGTGCCGTCGCGCACGATGCCGCTTTTTAGCGCGCCCAGCTGCTGCAGAAGCACGTGGTGGTCGACCGTGAGAGGCACCTGTGTGAAGGCCTCTCCTGCAAAGGCCACCAATCCCATGCGGTCATTGTTGCGCCCTTGTATGAAGTCGGCGGCCACCTTCTTGGCGGCCTCCAGTCGGTTGGGCTTGAAGTCCTCGGCACGCATCGAGCCGCTGATGTCCATGGCAATCACGATGTCTATGCCCTCGACCGACATCTCCTGGCGGCTCAACTGGCTTTGCGGTCGCGCCAAGGCCACCACCATGGCAGCCACAGCCACGCAGCGCAGCGCGTATGGCAACCAGCGCAGGCGCACACGCAGTGTGCGGGTGGCGCTGTCGAAGAGCGAGAGGTCGGAATGCTGCACGGCGGCCTCCTGCTTGCGGTAGCGCAGCAGCCACCAGGCCACCATGGCCGGCACCAGCAGCAGCCCCAGCAGTGCCCACGGGTGGGCGAAGCTGATGTTATTCATTGCCGTCCGCCTCCTTTCCGGTGTCGTGGCTGGCGGGTTTCACTTGCTCCCAAAGGTTGCGCACATAGAGCGCGGCCTTGTCCATGGCGCCCTCGTGCTCGTGGGGCAGGGGCTCGCGCTTGGCGAACTTCACCAGGTCGGCCAGGACGAAGAGCTCGCGCAGCGGTGCCGTGTCGGCCAGGGATGCCACTGCTGCCAGCGTCTCGTCGCTGGTCATGTCGGTGGCGTGCACGTCGGTGCTCTCCTCAATGAAGCGGCGCACGATGTCGGTGAGTTCGGTGTAGTATTCCTTCACGTGGCCTGCCTGCCACAGCTTTGTGTCGCGCAGGCGCGCCATGCTGTCGCTGGCACGCTCGAAGGGGGTGCGTGTGTCAGGCTTCTCGGCAAGCCCCAGTGCCTGCTGCACGTGCTGGCGGTGGGTGGCGTACCACCATATGCCAAACGCCACGGCAGCCACCAGCAGGGCCAGCAGCACCCAGCGGAATATCTCCCAGAAGGTGTAGGGTACGCGGCGCAGCGGCGCAATGTCGCGTATCTCGGTGCTTGTGGTGTCAACCTCTACGTCGGTCACCACCAGCGGCAGCGAGTCGCCGTCGGGCAGGCGCAGCCAGTGCTCGCCCGGCTCAAAGCTGGTGATCAGCGTGAGCATCTCGCCGGTGGCGGTGTCGAAGCTCTGCGACAGGGCCAGCACACCGTCCTGCGACAGCTGCTCGGCCGACGGCAGCTGCCCGCTGCCGCCCATGGTGAGCGTCGTCTGGTCGCCCAGCGCTATGGTGTCGTCGGCCAGCACGGCGCGCGTCTGCGCCCCCGCCAGGGCGGGCAGCGCCAGCAGGCACACGGCGGCCAGTATCAGGGTTGCTGTTCTGCTTGTTCTAATCATTGCTGGCTTCTTCGGTTCAATAGTGTGCGCAGCGGCGCCACGAAGTCCTCGCCGGTGCGCATCGTGGCCATATCCACGCCGTAGCGGCGCATGGTGCGCTCCGTCTCGGCGGCGCGTGCCTGGTGGCGTGCGTCGGCGGCTCGCCGCACCGAGGCGCTCGAGGTGTCGACCCACAGCGTGCGGCTGCTTTCCGGGTCGTACATCTTCACCAGCCCCAGGTTGTGGCAGTGCTCCTCGGCGGCGTCGACCAGCCTCAGGGCCACCAGGTCGTGGCGCCTGGCGCAGAGCTTAAGCGCGTCGGAGTAGCCCTGGTCGTAGAAGTCGCTGATGAGGAACGCCGTGCAGCGCTTTTTGATGATGTTGTGGAAGTAGCCCAGGGCGCTGGCTATGTCGGTGCCGTTGCTCTCCGGGCGGAAGGTGATCAGCTCGCGAATGATGCGCAGTATGTGCTGGCGCCCTTTCTTCGGGGGTATGAAGCGCTCCACGTGGTCGCTGAAGAGGATGAGCCCCACCTTGTCGTTGTTGGCAATGGCGCTGAACGCCAGCGTCGCGGCCACCTCGGCGGCCAGCTCTTCCTTGAACTGCGAGCGTGTGCCGAAGCGTCCGCTGCCGCTCACGTCGACCAGCAGCATCACCGTCAGCTCGCGCTCCTCCTCGAACACCTTGACGTAGGGGTGCGCCAAGCGGGCGGTGACGTTCCAGTCGATGTTGCGCACGTCGTCGCCATACTGGTACTCGCGCACCTCGCTGAACGCCATTCCGCGCCCTTTGAACGCCGAGTGGTACTCGCCGCTGAACATCTGCTGGCTCAGCCCGCGGGCCTTTATCTCAATCTTGCGTACACGCTTTATGATGTCCTCGTCCATTCTTCTGCGATTTCAAGGTAGGTCGACGTCGCGTCAGGGCACGTCGACGCGGTTCAGCACCTCGCTCACCACCTCTTCGGGGGTCACGTTCTCGGCCTCGGCCTCGTAGGTCAGCCCCACGCGGTGGCGCATCACGTCCATGGCCACGGCGCGCACATCCTCGGGTATGACGTAGCCGCGGTGGTGCATGAAGGCGTAGGCCTTCGCCGCCGCCGCCAGGCTGATGCTGCCGCGAGGCGAGGCGCCGTAGCTCAGCAGCGGCTTCAGCTTGTCGAGCCCGTACTGGTCGGGGTAGCGTGTGGCGAACACTATGTCGGTGATGTAGTTCTCAATCTTCTCGTCCATGTACACCTCGCGCACCAGGCTGCGGGCGGCCATGATGTCGGCCGGGCGCAGCACGGGCCGCTGCTCCTTGCTCGACTGCGACAGGCCGCCGCTCACCACCGAGTGCAGTATCGAGCGTTCCTCGGCGCGTGTGGGGTAGCCTATGACCACCTTCAGCATGAAGCGGTCCACCTGTGCCTCGGGCAGGGGGTAGGTGCCCTCCTGCTCTATGGGGTTCTGCGTGGCCATCACCAGGAACGGCTCCTCGAGGGCGAAGGTGTTCTCGCCGATGGTCACCTGCCGCTCCTGCATGGCCTCGAGCAGCGCGCTCTGCACCTTGGCCGGGGCGCGGTTTATCTCGTCGGCAAGTATGAAATGGCTGAACACCGGCCCCTTCTTCACCTGGAACTGCTCGGTCTTCTGGCTGTATATCATGGTGCCCAGCAGGTCGGCCGGCAGCAGGTCGGGGGTGAACTGTATGCGGCTGAAGCTGGCGTCGATGGCGCGGGCCATGGTGGTGATGGTGAGCGTCTTGGCCAGTCCTGGCACACCCTCGAGCAGCACGTGGCCGTTGGAGAGCAACCCAATGATGAGGCTCTCCACCATGTGCTTCTGCCCCACGATGCGTTTGCCCACCTCCATCTGCAGCACGTCGACAAACGCGCTCTCGCGGCCTATGCGGTCGTTAAGTTCTTGAATGTTTACCGATTCCATATCGTCAGTTTGTTTTCCTTTCAAGTGTTGCTGTGCCTATAACAAGAAATGTCGCCACTTATTGCGCTTTTAACTTTTTTTGTTTGTCAGGCGGCCGTCTGTGCTGCCCGGCCTCGTGGCGTCGCGCCGAGGCACCCCGCCCGTGACGGCCAGAAATAGAACATCCTTGCAATACTCAGACAACCAATAATTTGCGAAAAACAGAGGCAGGGGGTAAAATACAAGTGTGCAAACCGCTGTAAATCAGCATTAAGTATAGACCAACTCCTACTCAACTCCTACTCAACTACTAATCAACTACTAATCAACACCTGCATGAGTAGGAGATGGGTAGTTCTTGGGCAGTATTTCATCAGTGATTGACGCGGCGTTCTCACCCCGGCCGGGGCGGCACGGGCCAAAATATGTGAGCCGTGCGCACAATAATTCGGCGCGGCGCGCGTTTGCATGGCAAAACAACAAAGCGATGAGAAGGACTATTATGGCCATCGTGGCCCTGACGCTGTGCGGCGGAGCCTGGGCGCAGATGCAGGCGATGTTCGACTATGGCACTTTCTTCCGCACGTCGGACAACACGCCGTATGTGGAGACGCGGCTGCTTTTCGACGCGTGGACCATGCAGTTCGCCGAGCAGCCGGGCGGCGGCTACAAGGCCGAGGCCGAGGTGACGCTGCTGCTGCGGCAGGCCGACTCGGTGTGCTTCGTGAAGAAGTACACCCTGTCCACCCCGGTTGTGCCCTCGCCCGACTCGGTGGGGTTCAACATCCTCGACGTGCAGCGCTTCGCGGCGCAAAACGGCATCTACGACCTCGACATCTCCATGCGTGACCTCGGCACCGATTCCAAGCCGCTGGTGGTCAACGAGAAGGTGGTGGTGGCCTACGACAGGAACCAGCCCGCGCTGTCGAACCTGCAGCTCATCGCCTCGGTGAAGCCCACCACAAGGCAGGGCATGATCTCGCGCGGAGGCTACGACCTGGAGCCCTACATCGACGACTTCATACCCGAGAGCATGTCCGAGCTGAACTACTACTACGAGGTGTACAACATTGACCGCGAGGTTGGCGGCGACGCTTTCGTGGCCATGGCCTACGTCGAGGAGCGCGAGACGGGCTTCCGCGTGGAGACGACGCAGCGCGCCTCGCGCAAGACGCCCGCGGCCACGGTGCCGGTGCTGGGCAGCGTGGACATCAGCGAGCTGCCGTCGGGCAACTACAACCTCGTGGTCGAGCTGCGCAACCGCGACGGCCAGACGATGCTCTTCCGCCGCCTTCCGTTCTTCCGCTCCAACCCTGGCGTGAAGCCGATGGGCATCAGCGACTTCGCCACCACCTTCGTGGGTCGTTACACCGACGAGGCCGAGCTGAACCTCTACCTCGACGCTCTCTACCCGATAGCCAGCGAGCAGGAGCGGCGCAGCGCGCGCGAGGTGGCTGGGCATCCCGGCGTTGAGGCCAAGCAGGCCTTCCTGTACAACTTCTGGGTGAGCCGCGACAGGCTCAACGCCGAGTCGAAATGGCTGGCCTACAAGGAGCGCATAGACTACGTGCAGGAGCACTTCAGCTTCCCGATGACGCGCGGCATCATGACCGACCGCGGGAGGGTGTACCTGCAGTACGGCCCGCCCGACTACATCCGCGACGAGAAGAACTTCGCCGTGATGGGCCACGCACAGGGCAACATGTACAACGCGGGCTCGATGACCGACATCGGCAACAAGATTGAAAGGACTGGCGACGGCTCGCCCAACCAGGCTTTCTACTTGCCCTACCAGCTGTGGCGCTACAACCAGATATTGGGCGACGACAAGAACCGCGTCTTCCTCTTCTGGGACCAGTTCCGCTCCGGCTACTACACACTGCTCAACAGCAACGCCCGCGGCGAGCGGCAGGAGTACGGCTGGGAGCGCCGGCTGAGCAACAACCAGGTGCCCGAGGGCGTTGTGGGCGCGGTGGGGGCGCAGTTTGAACGCGGCTACTAACCGCCCTGACCCTCAAGCGCTATGCGTCTGCTGGCCGACATACTCTACCTTTTCGTCTACCACATAGCCCGCTATCGACGCGCTGTGGTGCGCGACAACCTCGAAAAGTGCTTCCCGCAACGCGGCAAGGACGAGCTCCGTGCCATGGAGCGGCGCTACTACCTGCACCTGTGCGACCTGCTGGTGGAAGGCGCGTACAACGTACTTTTCGCCACGCCGCCTTTCCTCAAGCGGCACTACCGCTTCACCAACCGCCAAGTGCTCGACCGCTATTACGAGCGTGGGCAGTCGGTGATTATTGCCTCGGCGCACTACGGCAACTGGGAGTACATGGTGACCTCGCTCAACATGCAGGTGCTTCACCACGGCATAGGGGTGGGCAAACCGCTCAACGACAAGGCCACAGCCTCTTTTATCGGACGTCGGCGCACGCGCTACGGCACACAGGTGGTCGACCAGACCGACGTGAGGCAGCACGTGGCATTCTACGACCGCTGCCACGTGCCGGTGGCGCTGATGATGCTTGGCGACCAAAGTCCCAGCAACCCCCATCGCAGCTACTGGACGCAGTTCCTGGGCCGCGACACGGCGTTCCTCTACGGCATAGAGTATTTTGCCCGCAAATACAACTACCCGGTGCTGTTCTACACCGTCAGGCGCACGCGGCGCGGCTACTACGACGTGACCTTCGAGCCTCTCTGTGAGCGCCCGCAGGAGGCTGCTCAATACTCGATTGTTGAGGCCTACGCGCGCAGGCTGGAGCGGCTCGTGGCCGAGCGCCCGGAGCACTGGCTGTGGAGCCACCAGCGCTGGAAACTGACCCGCAACGGCCGCATACAGAAGGACGGAACAATTAAAATCATAGAGAAATGAGGCATGTGGCGGTGGTTATCCTAAACTGGAACGGACGCGACATGCTGCGCCGCTTCCTGCCGTCGGTGATTGACTGCAGCGGCGACGCCGAGGTGGTGGTGGCCGACAATGGTTCCACCGACGGCAGCCTCGACCTGCTGGCCTCGGAGTTTCCGGGAGTGCGTGTGGTGGCGTTGGACAAGAACCACGGCTTTGCCGAGGGCTACAACCTGGCTCTGCGGCAGGTGGAGGCCGACTACTACGTGCTGCTCAACAGCGACGTGGAGTGCACGCCGGGCTGGATAGAACCGGTGGTGGACATGATGGAGTGCGAGCCGCGCGTGGCCGTGGCACAGCCAAAGCTGATGATGTACGACTGCAAGGACACCTTCGAATATGCCGGTGGCGCAGGAGGCTTCATCGACCGCTACGGATACCCCTTCTGCCGCGGACGCCTGTTCTCTACGCTCGAGAAAGACAGCGGCCAGTACGACGACGAGCGCGACATCTTCTGGGCCACCGGGGCCTGCATGTTTGTGCGTTCCGATGTGTGGCGCGAGGTTGGCGGCCTGGACGGCGACTTCTTCGCCCACATGGAGGAAATCGATTTCTGCTGGCGGGTGATGCTGGCGGGCTACCGTGTGCGCTACTGTCCGTCGTCGCGGGTGTACCACGTGGGCGGCGGCACACTGCCCAAATCGTCGCCTTTCAAGACCGAGCTCAATTTCCGCAACAACCTCTCCATGCTCTACAAGAACCTGCCTGCCGGACGCCGCGGCAGGGTGCTGGCGCTGCGCATGTGGCTGGACAGGGTGGCGGCTGTGAAGTTCCTGATGGAGGGTCATGTGGGCGAGTACAGAGCTGTGCGCAAGGCTCACCGTGAGTTCCGCAACCGTCGCGGCCGTCTTGACGAAAAGCGTATGAAAAACGGCACCATGACGGTGCCGCAAATCTATGGCGGATGGCTGCTGCCGGAATATTACCTGCTGCGCCGCCGCCGTTTCTCCGACCTCAAGGGTCAGTTCAGCAGGTAGTCGTCCACGTGGCCGAACACTATGGCTGCGCGAGCCTCGAAGCTCTCCTCGGTGGCGAAGGCTATGTGGGGTGTGCAGATGCAGCGAGGCGCCGACAGCAGCGGGTGGTTTGCGTCGAGCGGAGGCTCGTGCTCGAACACATCGAATGCCGCACCGGCAAGCGTGCCGTCGCGCAGGGCGGCTGCCACGGCCTCGATGTCGCACACTGGTCCACGGGCAGTGTTGACCAGCAGGGCGGTGGGTTTCATTGCCAGCAACTCTTCCTTGCCGATAAGTCCACGCGTGGCCTCGCACAACGGCACGTGTAGGCTCACAATGTCGGCCTGGCGAAGAAGCTGTGCGAGCGGCATGTATTCCACGCCCATCGACCTCACCTCGTCGCGCTCGGTGCGGCTGTAGGCCACTACCTTTGCTCCGAAGGCCAGCGCCAGCCGTGCGGTGGCGGTGCCAATGGCTCCGGTTCCGACTATGCCCACCGTGCGCCCGCGCAGCTCGCCGCCGAGCATTGTCCCGCGCGAGCCGCCGTGCCGTATGCCGCCGTCGGTCATGGTGACACCGCGCAGCAGGTCGAGCATCAGTGCCAGCGCCAGCTCGCTCACGGCGGTGGTGCTGTAGCCTGCGGCGTTCTGCACCTCTATGCCACGCTCGGCGCAGTAGTCGAGATTTATGTGGTCAAGCCCGGTGAAGGCCACGCTGATGTACCTAAGCCGCGTACACTGTGAGAGCACGGTGCGCGTCAGCCTGATGTTGCTGATTACCGCAATGTCGGCCTCGCGCATACGGTCGGCAAGCGAATCCTCGTCCTCGCGGCGGTCCATGTAGTAGTCCAGACTGTGCCCCATGGCCTTGTAGTGGGCTTGCAGCGACCTGAACCTCTCGCCGCTGATGCCCAGCGGCTCCACGCATACTATCTTCATCGGTCAAAGCACTTTGATCAGTTCCACAGTGAATACCAGTGCCGAATATGGGGGTATGGCCTGTCCCGCGCCCCGCTCGCCGTAGGCCAGCTGCCAGGGTATGAAAAAGCGGTATTTTGCGCCCTCTTTCATCAGTTGCACGCCTTCCGTCCAGCCTGCTATCACCTGTTGCAGACCGAACTCGGCGGGCTGACCGCGGCGGTAGCTTGAGTCGAACACCGTGCCGTCGGTGAGGGTGCCTTCATAGTGGCATCTTACGGTGTCTGTGGCTTTCGGACTGCGCCCATGGCCTTCGGTGATGACCTCATATTGCAGTCCGCTGGCGGTGACGGTGACTCCTTTGCGACTGGCATTCTGCGCCAGGAAGCGCTCGCCGTCCTCGCGAGCCGCCTTGCCGCGCTCGGCGGCCTCCTGTTGCTGTCTCTTTTCCAGGTTGTTGAAGAACTCCTCCAGCACCTGGTGCACCTCCTCGACGCTCATTTTGGGGCTGTCGCCGCGCAGCACGTCGGTAATGCCTGCCATGTAGTCGTCTATTGCGAGGCTGTCTTTCAAGCCCATGCCTGTCAGTTGGTGGCCAATGTTGTGGCCGAGGGCGTAACTTAACTTGTCCATAGATGTTGTTGTGTGATTGTCGGTCGGAATTATTGCAGACCCTGGCTTTCCAGATATGCGTTGATAATAGTAAGCAGCTCTGCTCCCAGGGTCTCTGTCTTCTTGCGGCCCATGCCGGGCACACGCAGCAGTTGCTCTGTGGTGCGCGGCATGGCGGAGGCCACGGCCACCAGTGTCTTTTGGTGAAGCACCACGAATGCTGGCACGTTCATCTGCTCGGCCTTTGCCTTGCGCCATGCTGAAAGCAGGGTTTCCAGCTCTTCGGAAGAATGGCTGGGTTCAGTGTACTGTACCTCCACCTTGTGGCGCTCGGCCGCTTTCTTCGGTGTCTTTGCGGGTTTTGCCAATTTGGCCTCCTGCACAAGGCGCACGTCGAAGCCATGCTCCCTGACGCTCTGTATGCACGACTGCTTCACGTGCAGCCGCTCGGCCAGCGTTGTCCTCGCGTCGCTAAGCCTGGCTTCGGTCTCTTTGTTGTCTACCTCGACGGTGCCGGCCTGTCGCAGCAGCCCTGCCATCGAAGCCAGCTGAGCGGCATAGTAGTCGGCGGCCTTGGCTATGCGCTCCGCGTGCTGCGACTGGTCGAGCTGCAGCAACTGGCTCATGAACTTCTCGCCCACCGACGCAAGCGCGCCGGCCGTGCTCTTCAACTGCTGCATCGCCTGGTACTGCCTCGGAAATATCTCCGCCATTTTGCCAAAGGCATCGGCCAGCCGCTCGGCTCCGTCGGCCAGTCCATGTGCCCCAAACAGTTCCGCCAGCTGCTCGTAGTAGTATTGCCGCTCAGCGTTGCCTACCGCGGCTGAAGACTGCTCGAAGGTGGGCTGCGCCGCACAGAACTGCTGCACGTCGCTGTCGGAAAAGGCTGTGCCGGGGGTGATTGGCGAGATGAGCGACAGCCCCTCCAGTGTGCGGCAGCGGCTCAAGGCTACATATACCTGCCCATAGGCGAAGGCTTCTGACGCATTGATGCGCACGCGATCAAAGGTGAGTCCCTGCGCCTTGTGTATGGTCACCGCCCAGGCGGGGCGTAGCGGGAACTGCATGAACGAGCCGTCAACCTTCTGCTCTATGGTGTTGGTGCGGTTGTTGACGGTGTATTTCATGTTTTCCCACGACTCGCGGGTCGCGGTCACGCTGTCGCCGTCGTCGCAGTCCACGATCACATTGCCGTCGTCGTCGAAGCCGCTCACCGTGCCCAGCTTGCCGTTGTAGTAGGCGTGGCGCCCTGACGAGTCGTTCTTCGTGAACATCACCCGCTCGCCCACCTTCAGCGTCATCTTGGCCTCCACAGGATACATCGACTCAGGGAAGTTGCCCTGCACCGTGGCCTCCACCGTGCGGCTCTCGCCTTCAAGCGCCAGCATCCGTGCGCGGTTGATGGTGTCGGCCTGGTGGTTGTGGGTTGTGAGCGTGATTATCGTCGGGTCGCTGCCGCCCGCGCCCACCCGGCTGTTGAGCGCCTCCAGGGTGGGGGCGTCGATGTTGCCGTCGCGCACGGTGTTGAGCATCCTCACGAACGCCTCGTCCTGCTGGCGGTAGACGGTGGTGAGCTCTATTGTGACGTACCTCATGCGCCGCAGCGCCTTGCTGTTGAAGAAGAACGGCGAGGGGTAGACCTGGTTCATGTAGGGTTGCTCGCGCTCTGTCACCACCGGCGCCAGCTGGTGCACGTCGCCCACCATCAGCAGCTGCACCCCTCCAAAGGGCAGCTCCGAGTGGCGCGCGCGGCGCAGCGTCATGTCGACGGCGTCGAGCAGGTCGGCGCGCACCATCGATATTTCATCGATGATGAGCAGCTCCAGCGAGCGCATTATCGACAGTTTGTTCTTGCTCACCTTGAGGTGGCGGCTGGGCATCTGGTATTCGGTCACCAGCTCTTTCACATCGGGAAGGTACGGGTCGAAGGGCAGCTGGAAGAACGAGTGTATCGTCACGCCGCGCGCGTTGACGGCGGCTACCCCAGTCGGGGCCACCACGATGTGCCGCTTGGGGCACTGCTCGTCAAGCTGGCGCAGGAACGTGGTCTTGCCCGTCCCGGCCTTGCCGGTGAGGAAGAGGCTGGTGCCGGTGCGCTCCACATAGCGCCGTGCCAGCTCAAGTTGCGGATTGGTCTCGGTCATGCCGTGCTGTCTGCTGTGCTTTTTCAGCTTATCGGCCAGCGGCGGTCGAGGCCGAGGCTCATGGGGCTCACCTTCAGCTGCGGCGCAAACTGCAGCCGTTTCCATTCGTTGCGCGCCATTAGTTTGATAATGCGCCTCACCAGCTCGCGGTCGAAGCCCTCGTCCACAATCTCGTCCTCGCACATCGCCTCGTCCAGGTAGAGCCCCAGCACGGCGTCGAGCGTGTCGTAGTCGGGCAGCGAGTCGCTGTCTTTCTGACCCGGGCGCAACTCGGCGCTGGGTGCCTTGTCAATGCTGTTCTGCGGTATGCGTATGCCGTTGCGGTTGATCCATTCGCTCAGCTGGTAGACCTCGGTCTTGTAAAGGTCGGCTATCACCGCCAGCGAGCCGCACGAGTCGCCGTACAGCGTGCCGTAGCCCATGGCTGCCTCCGAGCGGTTGGTGGTGTTCAGTGCCAGCGCGCCGAACTTGTTGGCGTAGCTCATCACGATTGTGCCGCGTATGCGTGCCTGCATGTTCTCCTCGGTGACGTCCTCGGCGCGGCCGTCGAACACCGGGGCCAGTGCCTCGCGGAACTGGTCGAACATGGGCTGTATGGGCACAATGTCGTAGCTCATGCCGAGGTTGCAGGCCAGCTCCACGGCGTCGGCCACCGAGTGGTCGCTGCTGTAGCGGCTGGGCATGAGCAGGCCGTGCACATTCTCCGCGCCGAGCGCGTCGACGGCCAGCGCCGCCACCAGGGCCGAGTCAATGCCCCCGCTCAAGCCCAGCACCGCCCGCTGCAGGCCATTCTTGGCGAAGTAGTCGTGCAGGCCGCTCACCAGGGCCTTGTACACCAGCTCCACGGCCTCGGGCTTCTCGTCGTCCACGCTCTCCAGCAGCTGCATGTCAACCGTGTGGCAGGCCTCCTCGAAGTAGGGCAGCTGGCACAGCAGCTGGCCCGCCGCGTTCATGGCCATCGACCCTCCGCCGAAGATGTAGGAGCCCTCGCCGCCGATGCGGTTCACGTACACCACGCCCGCGCCCAGCGTCTCCACTATCTTGCTCATGCGGTAGCGCATACGGTAGGGGCGGCGGTAGTCGAACACCTGCCCTCCGCAGCACACCACCATGTCGCACGGATCCACGTGCCCTTTCAGCAGCTCCTTCAGGTCCTCGTAGAAGCCTATCGCCATGCGCTGGTCGTGGAAGTCAATCACCTGCACGCCCTCGCCGCGCACGAAGTACTTCTGCTCCTCCACGCCGAGGTATTTCTTCGTCACCACCGCCCGCAGGGCGCCGTTCTGCACGAAGACTATGGCGTTGCACAGCCCCTTGTCCTGCATCTGCAGCGGCATCCCCACCAGGAAGGCGCGGTGCTCGCTCATGGCCACCAGCCTCTGCAGAACGTCCTGCGCGCTCTTTATCGTGTCGGTATAGCCTGCTGCGGCGTAGAGCGGGTGCCCGCACACGGTGCAGGCCGGAAAGACGGTGAGCAGCGCCTCGCGGCTCTGGGGCGAGTCGAGCTCGGCCTTGATCCAGCGCAGGTTGTCTTCCATGCGGAGGGTGCGTATGTCGTGCTGTACTATGTGTATCTTCATCGTCGCTGTCGGTTTGTTGTTTGTCGACCTCTACAACGACAAAGCCTCCGTTTTCGTATGCGAAGGCCGAAAAACTTGCCGCCGTGCCATCGTAACGCGCTGCCGCACACTTTGTTGTGCAGTAGTTTTGGCCGCTTTGCGGAAAAGTGGTATTTTTGCGCCGCAAACAACAAACACACACATCGACAATGACACTGCAAGAAGCCATCGCTGCCCGCCACTCGGTGAGGCAGTACAGACCCGACCCAATCGAGCCCGCCAAGCTGGAATGCCTGCGCGAGGCCATTGCCCAGGCCAACCGCGAGGGCGGCCTGCACCTGCAACTGGTGGCCGATGAGCCGCAGGCCTTCAGCGGCGGCCTGGCCAAGTACGGCAAGTTCAGCGGCGTGGCCAACTACATGGCCGTGGTGTGCCCGCGCGGAAGCGACGAGGCCGCAGGCTACTACGGCGAGCGCATCGTGCTCCTGGCGCAGACGCTGGGGCTCAACAGCTGCTGGGTGGGGCTCACCTTCAAGAAGCAGCCCGGCTGCTACACCGTGGCCCAGGGCGAGGTGCTGCTGGGCGTCGTGGCCCTCGGCTACGGCATCACCCAGGGCACGCAGCACCCAATGAAGCCCGCCTCGCAGTTCTTCTCCGCCGAGGGCGAGGTGCCCGGGTGGTTCAACCGTGGCCTCGAGGCCGCCATGCTGGCGCCCACCGCCATGAACATGCAGAAGTTCCACTTCACCCTGCTGCCGGGCTCGAAGGTGAAGGCCGAGACGCGCTTCAGCCTCGTCGGCTCCTACCTCAAGCTCGACCTTGGCATCGTGAAGCTGCACTTCGAGCTTGGCGCGGGCGAGGGCAACTTCACCTGGGCCGGTTGAGGCTCCAGCGGCCACCCCGCAAGGGGCATTGACGCCGTATAAACACCGTCTGTTCTTCGATTGTTCTCCGATTGTTCTTCGATTGTTCTTCGATTAGCAATCGAAGAACAATCGGAGAACAGTCGGACATCAATCGCAGAACAACCGGCCCTGGACGCTTGTTGGCCGCGGCTGGAGACCAAGTTTAAGACAATGGAAAAGACAGAAATAGTGACCGAGGTGAGGCAGCGCCTGCTGGCCATGCGCGACGAGGACTACACAGGGTTCATCAGGCGCGTGGTGCCCGTCGGCGACGGCTCCAGTGTCATCGGGGTGCGGATGCCGCAGGTGAGGAGGCTGGCCCTCGAGGTGGAGCCCCGCTCCGCCCCGTTCCTCGCCAGCCTGCCACACCTCTACTTCGAGGAGAACCAGATCCACGCCGTGCTGGTGAGTCGCGTGAAGGACTACGACCGCTGCATAGAGATGGTTGACAGCCTGCTGCCGCACATCAACAACTGGGCCACCTGCGACTGCCTGCGCCCCCGCGTGCTGGCCTCGCGGCCGGAGACCACGCTGGCGCACGTGCGCCGCTGGATGCAGTCCCAATGGCCGTACTCGGTGCGCTTCGGCATCGGGGTGCTCGAGGCCTATTTCCTCGACGACCTTTTCAGCCCGGAGCAGCTGCAGTGGGTGGCCGGGCTGGACCGCGAGGAGTACTACGTGCGCATGATGCAGGCCTGGTATTTCGCCACGGCGCTGGCCAAGCAGTGGGACGCCGCGCGCCCCGTGGTCGACAGCCTGCAGCCATGGGTGCGCCGCCGGGCGGTGGTCAAGGCGCGCGAAAGTTTCCGCGTGAGCAAGGAGCACAAGGACGACCTCTTGCGCGCCCTGCCACAATAAAGCGCGGCCTGCGGCGTTAATGCAGGCATGACAACGACGAGAAGAATTGGCCTGCTGCTGCTCCTGGCGGCGGCGCTGGCGGCGGCCTCGTGCGGCCGCAAGGGGTCGGTGCGCGAGCTCTCCATCGTGCCCGAGCCGCTGTTCGAGGTGCAGCGCGAGGGCTCGTTCACGCTGCGCTCCAGCCCGCGTGTGAGCGTGGTCGGGGTGGGGCAGAACTCGGCCACGGTGCGCTACATCATGCAGTCGCTGCGCCACTCGAAGATGCGCCCCCGGCTGGTGCCCGCATCGCGCAGCAGCGACATAGCCCTTGCCCTCTACGACACCGTGAACCCCGAGCTTGCCGACGAGGGCTACCTGCTCGAGGTGCGCTCCGGCGGTGTCACGCTGCGCGCCAACACCGAGCGCGGCCTCTTCTATGGCTTCCAGTCGCTGCTGCAGATGCTGCCGCCCGACGTGACGGTGACCAGCTATTCGGCCATATCGCTGCCGGAGTGCACGGTGCTCGACCGCCCGCGCTTCGGCTGGCGCGGACTGCAGCTCGACGCGTCGCACCTGGCCTTCAGCACGAAGACCATCAAGCGATGGGTCGACGTGGCCTCGGCCTACAAGATGAACCGGCTGTGGCTCAACCTGCCTTCGGCCGACGCGGCCTACAGCGAGGCCGAGCTCCAGTCGCTGGCCGCCTATGCCGCCGAGCGCCATGTAGGCGTGGTGCCCATGCTCTGCGACAGCCTGGCCGACAGTGCCATGCTCGCCCTCTTCGGGTGCGACGCGGCCTCGCTGCCCCAGGTGTGCCTCACGCAGCGCGGCGGCCTCGACTCGGCACGCGCCGGTATGCGTGTGGTGATGAGCCCTGCCGGGTGCTTCGACCTGGCCGTCTACCAGGCCGACCCGCGCTACCAGCCCGGCGCGGAGCCGGGCCTGACCACCCTCCACACCACCTATAGCTACGAGCCTGCGCCGCTGGGCACCAACAGCCACGTGGAGGCAAACATCCTCGGTGGCCTCTGCCGCATGTCGACCGCACGCATGGACTCCGACCGTCAGGCCGAGTACATGCTGCTGCCGCGTATGCTGGCTGTGGGCGAGTGCCTGTGGAGCGGTCGCGACAACAAGGACTGGACGCGCTTCCGCCGCAGGGTTGAGGACCAGAAAGACCGCCTCGGCGTGAAGGGCTACACCTACTGCGAGGGGTCGTTCACCCCGTCGTTCACGGCCAGGCGTGTGGACGACCACGTGGCCAACGTGGCCATAACCACCGAGGTGCCTAACACCTACATCTTCTACACCACCGACCTCTCCACCCCCACGCGCCGCAGCGCCATCTACATGGGTCCCATCAACCTTTCGCGCGGCACGCACATCAAGATACTTCCCGTCTACAAGGATCAGGAACGCGACTCGGTGTATGAGTATGTCATTAAGTGATATTGAGCGGCTGCTCACCACGTCCGACCCCGCCGCCGTCGACGCGCTCTACGCCGAGGCGGCTGCGGTGCGCGACCGCGTGTATGGGCGGCGTGTCTTCATGCGCGGCCTGATAGAGGTGAGCAACCACTGCCGCAACAACTGCCTCTACTGTGGCATACGCCGCGACAACGACCTGACGCGCCGCTACCGCTTGTCGCAGGCCGACATAGTGGGGTGCTGCCGCGAGGGCTACAGGCTGGGCTTCCGCACCTTCGTGCTGCAGGGCGGCGAGGACGCCTGGTTCGACGACGCCCGGCTCTGCGCCCTCGTGGCGGAGATAAAGCGCGAGTTCCCCGACTGCGCGGTGACCCTCTCGCTCGGTGAGCGAAGCCGTGCGAGCTACGAGCTGCTGCGCAAGGCCGGGGCCGACCGCTACCTGCTGCGCCATGAGACGGCCAACCGCCGCCACTACGCCACCCTGCACCCGGCATCGATGAGCTTCGACAATCGTATGCAGTGCCTGCGATGGCTGCGCGAGCTGGGCTATCAGGTGGGCTGCGGCTTCATGGTGGGCTCGCCAGGGCAGACGCTTGCCACCGTGATGGACGACCTGCGCTTCCTTGCCGACTTCCGGCCAGAGATGGTTGGCATCGGCCCGTTCATACCGGCCGCCGGCACTCCCTTCGCCAATCGCCGGGCTGGCAGCGTCGAGGCTACCGTTAGGCTGCTGGCCGTCATCCGCCTGTTGCTGCCCGATGTGCTGCTTCCAGCCACCTCAGCCCTGGGCACAATGGCCCCCGACGGGCGCGAGCGGGCTGTGAGGGCTGGCGCCAACGTTGTGATGCCCAACCTTTCACCGGCGGCCACGCGCTCGCTGTATTCAATCTACAACAACAAACTCTCCACTGGCATGGAGGCTGCCGAAAGCGCCGCAGACCTGCGTGCCAGGATGGAGGCCCTGGGCTACGAGGTGCCGTCAGAGCGCGGCGACCACGTAGGAATAAATAGCAACACCTGACTGTATGCGTAATCCGATAATCTCCTTGCACCTGTTCGCACTGCTTGGCAGCATGGCCTTGGCCGATTTCCTGCTGGGCAATCCGTTTGTGGGCGCTTTTGCCTGCTATGCTTTTATGTTTGTGGCCGCTGGCCTGCGGCCTTCCTCCGCCGACGACCCACTGGCCGGGCTGGCGGCCTACCGCATGTTCTCGCGGATGAGCCTCTACGCCAGGGCGGCCATGGAGCTCGGTGTGACCATGTTCTTCTGCCACGAGCTGCTGCTCATGGGCGACGTTGACCGGTGGCTGCGCTACCTGGTGCTTGCCGGCACGCTGCTGCTGATGACGCTTGCCGGCGGGCTCTTTGCGCGCCATGTCAGGGGGCGCTGGTCGGGCATGGCGCTTGCCGAGTTCGCGGTGGGCGCGGCGGTGTGGGTGCTGGGCGACATCTTCCTGCTCACCACCGGCTCGGCTGTGGGCGGCCTGGTGTGGAGCATAGTGTGGCTCTACGGCATTGTGCTCACCGGTGCCGGGCTGATTCAGCTGGCCGAGGACTTCACGGCCGTGGGACGCCTGTCGGGCGAGCCCGGCGGCGACAAGGCGGTGGAGCGGGGCATGTCGCAGCTGGGCAGGCGGTCGTCGCTGGTGTCGGGCGGTGTGACGATGCTGGTCATGGCCGTGTGGCTCTGGGGCAACCCATGGCTGCAGCAGGGCAGCGCTCCGCGCATCGTGGAGGTGACGATGATGCAACTGCCGGTGCTGCTCATGCTGGTGGCCTTCTATTTCGCCCTTCGCAACCCGCTCGACCGCCACAACCGCGAGCGGCTGACCCACTACCTGCAGGCGCGCACCTCAAACGAGCGCATGAAGGCCAACCTGCAGCGTCTGCTCGGCAAGAAGGCTCCCTTCGGCTCGCGACTGCTGTGCTGGCTGGCAATGCCCTTCTTCCTGCACAAAATCGTTGGCCGCGAGAACCTGCGCACCGCCGACTACCCCTCGGTCTTCGTCTGCAACCACGGCTTCCTCTACGGCCCCATTGTGGCCGCCCTCTACCTGCCAACCTATTTTCGCCCATGGATACACAACCGTATGCTCGACGAGGCAATGGCCGCGCGCGAGATTGAGTTGAGCTTTCCGTGGGTGAAGCGGCTGCTGGGGCGCAAGGCCGCGCGCTGGCTCTACAGGGCGTTTGCCAGGATGGTGGTGAGGCTGCTGCTCTCGTTCCGCCCCATACCCGTGGTGCGGGGCAACTCGCGCGACGCGACCACCACCTTCGACCTCAGCCTGCAGGCGCTGGAAGAGGGCGACAACCTGCTGCTCTTCCCCGAAAAACCAAAGCGGCTGGCCGACGACCCGGAGGCCGGCCTGCGCAACCTCTACACGGGGTTTGCCCACATTGGCAAACTCTACCACGACGCCACAGGCCGCAGCCTGCTCTTCTACCCCATCTACAGCGACCACCGCCGCCGCACCTTCAGCATCGGCAGCCCGGTGCGGTACAACCCGGCGCTGCCGCCGCGCGAGGCCAAGCGCGACGTGGCCGAGCAGCTGCAGCGGCTCATGTCGGGGCTGATGGGCCGCGACGACTAAAGTTTGATCCTGCCCACGCGGCGCGCCATGGCGTCGTAGGCACGGGTGGGCAACAGGGCTTTCGCCACCAGGGCTGTGCGTGCGAAGCGCCCGGCCTGGTAGCGTGCCCGCGGGCGGCGGCTCTCCACGGCGCGCACTATGGCCTTGGTGACCGCCTGCGGCCCGGAGAACCAGTTGGCGCTGTAGGCATTGTGCATCGACTGCGACCAGCTGGAGGCTGCCGCCTCGTAAGCCGTGCCTTGCGAGCACTCGCGCAGGTGGTCGGCCGCGATCAGCCCCCAGTCGGTCTTTATCGGCCCGGGCTCCACCATCGACACCTCGATGCCGAATGGCTTAAGCTCCAGGCGCATGGCGTCGCTCAGCGCCTCGACCGAATACTTCGACACGTGGTACCAGCCGCCCATCAGGAACACCATGCGCCCGGCTATCGACGAGATGTTCACTATTCGCCCTGCGCCCTGGGCACGCATCGACGGCAGCACCAGCTGGCAGAGCCGCGCCAGGCCGAAGAGGTTCACCTCCAGCTGGCGCCGGGCCTCCTCCATGGCCACCGTCTCCACGGCGCCGAAGTAGCCGAAGCCGGCGTTGTTCACCAGCACGTCTATCCGTCCCTGCTCGCGCAGCACGCGCGCCACGCCGTCGGCCATCGACTGCTCGTCGCACACATCCATGCCCATGGGGGTCACGCCCTCGGCCTTGAGAGGCTCCATCAGGGCTGTGCGCCGCGCGGCGGCGTAGACGGTGTGGCCGCGGCGCGCCAGCTCCAAGGCTGTGCTGTAGCCTATGCCGCTGCTTGCACCTGTGATGAGAATCACCTTTTTATCCATATTCTTCACTGTTGGTTAGCCCGGCAAAGTTACGCAAAAAAACCGTCACCGGCAGGGTGATGTGCGGAAGGCTGCTTTTTTCCAGCCGCGACGCCCGCCGCGGAGCGGGGGAGGATAGGGGCGCAGGGTGGTGATGCTGAGAGGCTGATTGATAGGTGGTTATGAGTGTTGAGTTTTTGCAACCCATTCAGAACCAGTCAGAAAAGGCATCAGGCCCGTGTCAAGGCCGTCTGTTCTTCGATTGTTCTCCGATTGTTCTTCGATTGTTCTTCGATTTTGTATCGGAGAACAATCGAAGAACAATCGGACATCAATCGGAGAACAGGCGGTCCTGGCGCGTGGCTGCGGCGCCGCGCCACAGCCACTTTTTTATTCGCCGGGCGGCACAATATTGCCCTGCGGGCGGCGTTGTGTAGCCAAGTATGGCTGAGAAGTTCACCCTCGACAATGCCCACCGCTACGGCCGTCACTACGACGAGCAGTCGTTCTGGCGCAAGCTGCGGCGCGTGGCCGCCAAGGCCGGGTCGGCGCTGCTTTACCCGGCGCTGCAGCTGTACTATGTGCTGCAGTCGGGCGACGTGCCGCTGAAGGACAAGACGGTCATCATCGGCGCGCTGGGCTACCTCATACTGCCCGCCGACCTGGTGCCCGACTTCCTTCCGCTGCTGGGTCTCACCGACGACATTGCGGCCATAAGCCTTGCCCTGAAGGCTGTGCAGCGCAACCTCACCCCCGCCATCAACGAGCAGGCCCGCCGCCAGACCGAGCGGCTGATGCCTGCCGACAAACCATCCGACACCAACACAGAAGAATGAGACACATTGCTTTCCTGCTGGCGCTGCTGCCGCTGGCCGCCCTGGCGCAGGAGCCACTGCTGACGCCGCGGCAGATGCCCAACGCCGTCCGTTTCCTGCCGCCGCCGCCCGACACCGCCTCGGCGGCTTTCGCCTACGACCGCGCGCAATACCGCCGTGGCGTGGCCGAGCGCGCCGACAGCGCGCGGCTGGCCATTGCGCGGCGCGACGCCGTGTGGAGCGTGGAGACGGTATGCCGCGAGTTCAGCGAGCCGGTGGGGCTCGAGCTCTCGGCCGAGGCCACGCCCGCCATCTACCGTATGCTGCTGCTGGGGCTGCTCACCACCGACCAGGTGGGCAAGCTGCCCAAGGACCACTACAACCGCACGCGCCCCTACGTCTACTTCGGCGAGCCGACCATCGCCCCCGGCGACGAGGAGGCGCTGCGCCACAACGGCTCCTACCCCTCCGGCCACACCATCCTGGGCTGGAGCGCGGCGCTGCTGCTCACCGAGCTGGCGCCTGAGCGCGCCGACACCATACTGGCCCGCGGCTACATGTTCGGACAGAGCCGCGTCATTGCGGGGTTCCACTGGCAGAGCGACGTCGACGCGGCGCGGCTGGCGGCCAGCGCCGCCGTGGCCAGGCTGCACGCCGACCGCCGCTTCCAGCGCCTTATGAAACGTGCGCGGAAAGAATACAAACGCCTCTGCCCATGATAGCCTCACGCGACGACTACCGCCATTACGTCCGCGCCGACCTGGCCGCCCACGGCCTGCGCAGGCTCACCCTCGTCGACTGGCTGCGGCTCGACCACCTGCGCTTCCAGCTGCGGCTGCGCCGCATAGAGTACCTCTGCAACTGCCGCCGCTGGCGCGTGGTGAGCAGGCTGCTGCTCGAGGTGGTCAACCACCGCCTGGCGGTGAGGCTGGGCTTCACCGTGCCGAAGAATGTCTTCGGCCCCGGCCTGTGCCTGGCGCATCGCGGCACCTTGACTGTCAACCCCTCGGCGCGGGTGGGCTCCAACTGCCGCCTGCACGTGGGGACGTCGATAGCCGACTACGGCGGAACCCCGGTGCTGGGCGACAACGTCTATGTGGGTCCCGGCGCCAAGCTCTTCGGCCCCATCACCATAGGCAGCAATGTGGCCATCGGCGCCAATGCGGTGGTGAACCAGTCGGTGCCCGACGGGTGCACGGTGGGCGGTGTGCCCGCCAAGGTCATCTCCGCCATAGGAGCCGTAGAGCAGGGGGTCTTTCCAAATTACCGGCTGACACACGAAATACTGTCGCAACGCAATGGCTGACGCACTGCTTACCGTTGACAACCTCACCAAGAGCTTCGGCGACAAGCTGCTCTTCGAGGACATCAGCTTCGGCATCGGCGCCGGGCAGAAGTGCGCCCTCATTGCGCGCAACGGCTACGGCAAGACCACGCTGCTCAACATCATCATGACCGCCGCCGGGCTGCCGGGTCACAACACCCTGCAGGACAGCGGCAGCGTGACCCTGCGTGCCGGGCTGCGGTTGGCCTACCTGCCGCAGTCGGGCGACGACGGCCTCGGCGCGTGGCGCAGCGTTGGCGAGTTCATAGGCCAGTCTGCCCGCCCCGACAACGAGGATCCCTGGGCATTCGAGCAGCGGGTGGAGGAGATAACCACCCGCATGGGCGTGGCGCCGATGATGGAGCGCCCCATGTCCACCCTCAGCGGCGGCGAGCAGAAGAAGGCAGCCCTCTGCCGCCTGCTCATCGAGTGCACCGGCGAGGGGGCGGCGGCCCACTCGCTACTGGTGCTCGACGAGCCAACCAACCACCTTGACATAGGCATGATCGAGTGGCTCGAGGAGTTCCTCTCGCGACAGCGGCTGGCATTGCTGATGGTGACCCACGACCGCTATTTCCTTGACAACGTGTGCCACGACATCTTCGAGCTCGACAACGCGCGCCTCTACCACTACCGGCCTGCGGCGCAGCAGGGCAGCGTCTACGCCTACTACCTGGAGAAGAAGGCTGAGCGCGAGGCCAACGAGCGCGCCGAGGTGGCCAAGGCCAAGAGCCTGTACCGCACCGAGCTGGAGTGGATGCGGCGTATGCCGCAGGCGCGCGGCACCAAGGCGCAGGCCCGCATCGACGCCTTCCACGAGCTGGAGCGCAAGGCGCACACGCGCTTCGACGACACCCGCCCGCAGTTCACCGTCAAGACTGAGCGCATCGGTGGCAAGATACTCGAGCTGTACAACATACACCACTCCGCCGCCGGGCGCACGCTGATAGACGACTTCACCTACCTCTTCAAGCGCGGCGAGAAGACGGGCATCGTGGGGCCGAACGGCGCGGGCAAGAGCACGCTGCTCAACATCATGACCGGGCAGCTGCGCCCCCAGTCGGGGCGCGTGTCGGTGGGGCAGACCATACAGTTTGGCTACTACACGCAGGAAGGCCTGCGCGCGCCCGCCGACCGCCGTGTGATAGACCTGGTGAAGGACGTGGCCGAGCAGATCGAGCTGGAGGGCGGGCGCAGCATGACGGCGCACCAGTTCCTCTCGCACTTCGGCTTCGACGGCACCACGCAGTACAACTACTTCGGCAACCTCAGCGGCGGCGAGCGCCGGCGCCTCTATCTGCTCCTGGTGCTCATGGCCAACCCCAACTTCCTCATCCTCGACGAGCCCACCAACGACCTCGACATCTACACCCTGCAGACCCTGGAGCAGTTCCTGCGCTCGTACAAGGGCTGCCTCGTCATCGTCAGCCACGACCGCTCGTTCATGGACCACATCGTGGACCACCTGCTGGTGTTCGAGGGCGACGGCCGCATACGCGACTACCACAGCGACTACACCGACTACCGCCAGGAGCGCGAGCTGGAGCAGAAACGGCAGCGCCAGCAGCAGCCCCGCGAGGCCGCCCCGGCCAGGGAGCGCCAGCAGCCCCAGCGCCGCCGCGCCACCTACAAGGAGCAGCGCGAATACGAGACCCTCACGGCCGAAATTGACGCCCTCGGCGCCGAGCGCGCCGCACTGGAGCGCCTGCTCTGCTCGCCGCAAAGCCCCGACGAGGCCTCGGCGGCCAGCGTGAGGATAGGCGAGGTGATGGCGCTGCTCGACGAGAAGGAGCTGCGCTGGCTCGAGCTGGACGAGTTGATGTAGCCCCCGCTCACGGCAGAGAGAACACCACCAGCCCGGCCACGCCCGACGCCGCTATCAGAAGCAGCGGCCCCGCCTTGCGCCACACCGAGAGGAGGAACACCACGGCGAAAATGGCCACCGACGACACAAAGCGCCTGTTCGCCCCGGGCACGCCGAACGACTCGCTGCCCATCAGCCCCAGCGCCGCCGCCGCCACCAGACCCACCACCGCCAGCCTCAGCGCGCGCATCACCGCCGCCACGCCACCCCTTTTCTTGTTGGTCAGCAGCCAGCCGCCCACGCCCAGCACCAGCGCCACCGGCACCGCCACCACCGCCAGCGAGGCCAGCAGGCTGCCGCACACGGCCGCCCACTGCGGGTAGCCCGCCCCGAGCACCGCCGAATAGCCGGCATAGGTGGCCGTGTTGATGCCCACCGGCCCGGGCGTCATCTGGCTCACGGCCAGCAGGTCGGTGAACTCCGACGCCGTCATCCAACCGCGCCGCCCCACCACCTCGGCCTGTATCATGGCCACCATCGAGTAGCCGCCGCCGAAGCAGAACGCCCCGATGACGAGGAAGCTCCAGAACAGCTGCGCGAAGATCATGGCCTGCCCCCTTTCGCCACCCGCCACCACAGCCAGCCGCCAGCCGCCGCCGCCAGCACCACCAGCACCGGGTTCACCCCCAGCAGCCACACCGCCGCCGCGCTGGCGGCCGGTATCCACGCGTTGCTCCACGCCACCTTCGCGCTCCGCGCCATGTTGAACACAGGGGCGGCAATCAGCGCCACCACGCACGGCCGCAGCCCCATGAACACGCGCTGCACGTACACATTGTCGCCGAAGGCGCGGAACACCGTGGCCAGCAGCAGGATGAAGACAATGGGCATCAGCACGTTGCCGGCAATGGCCGCCGCCGCCCCGCCCAGCCGCCGCAGCCGGTAGCCCGTCATGGCTGCCATGTTCACCGCGAACACGCCCGGCATCGACTGCGCCAGGGCCACGTCGTCGAGAAACTCCTCCTCGCCCAGCCAGCCGTGGCGCTCCACCAGCTCGCTCTGCATGAGCGGTATCATGGCGTAGCCGCCGCCGATGGTGAAGGTGCCAACCTTGAAGAAACTCCAGAACAAGTCGCTTTTCCTAACCATGCACCACTAACGCCCGCCCACCCTGGGTTATTACACCCACGCCTCAAAAATCGGCTTGATGCTTCATTTAGAGTAAGTTATGATTGTTAATTCCTGCAACATGCTGAAAGCCAGGCAGAAAAAGCATCAGGTTAATGTCAACGCCGTCTGTTCTTCGATTGTTCTCCGATTGTTCTTCGATTGTTCTTCGATTTTGTATCGGAGAACAATCGAAGAACAATCGGACATCAATCGGAGAACAGACGTCGCCGGGGCGGCGTCGGTGAGTGGGGGTGAGATGCCCGAATTCTCCCCGGCGCTGCGGCCGCCGATGGCCTGCAGGGCCGGATCGGCTGTCGTGAGGTGAAAAATAATTGCCACAGCATCAACCATTTACCCCCCCCCCACGCGTTTTTTTGTTTGGTTTTCTTGAAAATAGTGCGTAAATTTGCACCCGAAATACACACAGAAAAAACAGGCATGAGTCAGAAGTGTAACAGTTGCGGGTGCGACGGCATAGCCGACGAGGCTGTTTTCTGCCCTTGGTGCGGAAAGCAGGTATGTTTTGACGCGCCGCGTGTGGACGGTGCATTAAAACTTGTCAGTGCGCGGCTCGACGCGGCGCGCTCTGCCTGCGCGAAGCGGCAGGCCGACAGCCTTGAGGCGCAGTTGGCAAAGCTGTTCAGCGAAAAGGGATAATGAACGTGTAAAAAAACAATAGCTTAATGAAAAAGATCAAGAATCCCACACCAGAAAAAATCCGCGCACTGCTGCTCGACCGTTGCGGATTTCGCAGCACCTCTGTCTACGACGATGGTAGCATTTCAGTGGATTTCGGCGCCGACGACGATTGCCGCTACAATATCCGCTTCATCTTTACGGTCATCGATGATCAAGTTCTTTTGATAGGCGCCTCCCCGGAAGGCTTCGTGGTGCCCAGCGACGCCCGCGCCAAGGCGCTGATGAAAATCAACGAGCTCAACGGTGAGTACAGCATAGTCTCCGCCATCATGAATGACAAAGGTACAATCATCGTGAAACGCGGCGAGCTGCTCGATGAGGAGGTGTCGGAAGCCTTTATGGTTGAGAATGTGCTGAAACTGACTGTAAACAACGCGCTTCAATACATCGCCGAGCTGGTGAGATTCGTCGAGGAACCCGACGTTTCCAGGTTCGTTTAAGCAACCTCCAGTGGCAGACTACTACGCCGTGGGCAGCCCCATGCTGCGCCTGCCCGGCGCACTCTCTCTGACCGCATGGGGCTGGTGATAGGCGGCGGCTTCGGCCCGACAGGCTCCGCCGTATGAAACAGTACAGAAATAAAACAAACAGTAACAAATAGAAAAAGTACAGTATGGATTACAAAGTTGACATTGTGATGTGCATCGACGTCACCGGCAGTATGCAGCCCTGCATCGACACGGTCCGTGATAATGCGCTTAAGTTCTGGCCCGACCTTCAGACGGCCCTACAGGCGGCCAAAAAGGATGTGTCGCAGGTCAGGGTGAAGGTGATAGCCTTCCGCGACTTTGCTGTCGACGGCTTCGCCGCGCTGCAGCAGAGCGACTTCTTCGTGCTCAGCGACCAGGGCAGCGACGACGCCGAACGCTACAAGGAATTCCTCAATGGCCTTGTGGCCGACGGCGGCGGCGACTACCCGGAGAACCAGCTCGAGGTGCTCGGCATGGCCATTCAGGAGACCGACTGGGTGCGCACCGGCGACCGTCAGCGCCACATCATCGTGATGTTCACCGACGCCGACGCCCATCCGCTCGAGAAACAAGTGGGCAAGGACAACGACCTCTACCCGAAGAATGGCCCCAAGAGTTTCCAGGAACTCACCGAGTTGTGGATGCCCGTTGGCCAGATGGGGCCGAAGAGCAAGCTGAAGCAGGCCGCCAAGCGTCTTGTTCTCTTCGCTCCCGACGAGGATGTATGGAACAAGATAATGACCAACTGGAACCAGACCATCGGTGCTGTCACCGAGGCCTCGGTGGGACTGGGCGATGTGCAGTATGGCGACATCATCAACTCCATTGTGGGTTCTGTCTGACCCTTGCACCCAGGCTGGAGCTGGCGGCCGCATCCGTGGCCGCCAGCCGCTGGCCGGTTACCACTCCTTGCGGCAGCGGGGCAAATAACATCGGCACCGAGCTTTGCATCGGTGCGTCGGCCGGCAATCGCCCAACAATGGCACTGTCCGCCAGTGTGCACGCGCGTCGCGTTGCCTGCGGCGCCGCCAGAGGGGACGATGTGCCGTGAGGTGCAGGAACATGACAATCGCCTTGTGCGACTGCCGGCAGGCTGCTGAGAGCTGCAAAGGCTGGCTGCAGAAGCAAACCTTAACCAAGAAGAGCTATCAATGAGAAATAAAGTCATATCGAAAGTCATATCGTATGTGTGCAATTGGATAGCTGGTGTTGTTAATACAATGCTCAACATAGCAAACAAATTCAGGGAAAACAAAACAATGAGCGAAGAAATGCATAATGGCCAACAAGGATTGCCCGACCCCATGACGACCGCCGGGCAGACGGTGAGTGAGGAACCGGCCGGGCCGACTTTTGCTGCCGGGGAGGCAACCGCGGGTGCCGGCCCAGCAGCTTGGGCGGTGGAAGCGCCGGTGGAGCAGATACTGGTGGAAGAGTCTGCCACCGCACATGAGGAAGAGCAACAGCAGGCCGAAAAGGTTGCGGCGGAAGTGGAGACCCAGCCTGGGGAACCTGCCGCAGAAGTGCCTGCCGACGAAGAAACAGAAGAGCCTGCCGCCATGCATGTAGAGGAGCGGCAAGAAGCTGAAGTGTCCGCCGACGGAGCGTCGCAGGTTGAAGAGGAACAGGTGGTGCCGGCCCCGATGATAAGGCTCAAAGAGTTCAACATTCAGAAGAAAGACGAGGCCGGCGAGGACAGCGACCCGATATACATCTTCGACGACAAGAAGGGCATAGGCCTGCTGTGCGTGTTCGACGGGCTGGGTGGAGCAGGCGCCAGATTGTACGAAAACAGTAAAACCCACGTCACCCACACCGCCGCCTGGGTTGCTTCGAGAACGCTGCGTGAGGTGGTGAATGCACTCTTCCTCATGTGCCTGCGCGAAAGCGACCCCATAGCGGAGTTCCTAAATCGCTTCGATGAGAAGTACATCAAGGAGCAGATGCGCGGGCTCACCGCCGACTGGCGTGTCTACCTCAAGCCCGGCGAGGAGCCTCCGCAGGGGCTGAGGTTCAATTCGCTCACCAGCGAGTTCCCCACCACGGTGGCAGGCTGCCTCTTCAAGGCCGACGGCGACGCGTGCACAGTGGAGGCCACCACCTTCTGGGTGGGCGATTCGCGTGTCTACCTCTTCAACCCCGACGGCATGTACTTCCTCACCACCGACGACGCTGACGCGCCCAACGGCGACCCCTTCGCGCCGGAGAACATGGACTTGAAGATGGCTCAAACCGTGTGTCTGGACAAGCCGTTCAAGGTGAACGTGGAGAAGCCGCTAAGGCTGCATTTCAGTGCCGACCGTCCGTTGCTGCTAATGGCCGCCACCGACGGCTGCTTCGGCTACTTCACCAACCCCATACTCTTCGAGCAGATGGTCCGCACAACCATAGTGGCCGAGACCCCCGAGCAGTGGGGCTTGCAGCTGCGGGAAGGCATAATGAGCAACGGCTTCCACGACGACATATCAATGGCGGCCGTGGTGATTGGCACCGACGTGATGGCTGTGGCCTCGCGTGCGTTGAATGCCAGGCTTGGCCGCGACGACATCTTTGGCGACTTCTGCGCCTGGCGCAGCGAATATGAGCAGGAGTTGCAGCGTCGCCGCGACGAAACCGACGGTCTCATGGCCCAGCGCAAGGAGATGCTGGAAAAGATTAATCTGGCCAAGGAGAACGGCAAGCAGCGTGGCGAGCTGCAACAGGCGCTTGATGAGCTGAACAGGCAGATTGACGAATTGCAAAAGAAAAAGGAAGCGATGGAGAGGCAGCTCGGAGCGATGGCCGGACAGGGGCTGAGTGTGGAAGAGATGAGCCAAAGCAAGAGCAGGCTCGACGACGAGTGGAAGCAGAAGAAGGCCGAGCTGGATGAGTATGAATACGGCTCGAAGCGGTCTAACAGTAAATACTACCGCAAATACAGGGAAATGATGCCCAAGCTGGCAGCAGACGAACATCAGCAATAACAAAAATAACAGATTGCATCATGGCAATGAAATTTAAGGATGGAGAGGTTGTGAGCGGCCCGGCGCGTGTCTACGTGGTGCGTGAGGCTTTTAAGGGTGTGTCGCAGGCCGCTACGGCCAAGTGCGAGGCATCCGGCTCGCTGTTCTTCGTTAAGAGACTGATAGAGACCTACCCCAACGACCCGACTTTTTCTGCGGAGTATTTAGCCGCAATGCAGAAGCCGCTCGACGAATGGTTTGCCGAGAAGCAGAAGGTGTATGGACAAATACGCAGGTCGCTGGGCGAGACATCATCGTGTGTGCCCATCGTTGACTTCTTCCGAGTGGACACCTATTTCTATACCGTCTATCCTTTCGTGGACGCGACAACCCTCACGGTGGAGCAGATAGTCGCGCTGCCGGCAGACGAGAAGTATGCGTTGCTGTGCGATCTGATGCGGAGTTATGTCCCATTCTATTCCAACGGCATTGTGCACAGCGACCTTAAACCCGACAACATCCTCGTGAAACGCGATGGCGCGGGCTTGCGGGTGCAGCTGATTGACCTTGACGAGTGCTACCGCTCTGGCCTGCCGCCGAAGGACATCAAGGGCACGGGTGATTACTGGTCGCCGGAGCTGGCGGAATACAACGACTTTGCAGGTGAAATCGACGTGAACGACATGGAGGACGACGACCGCGCCACCTTGGCACGACTTGGAACCCGCATGACCCCGAAGAGCGACATCTTTGCGCTTGGGGTGATATTCTGCGAGTACATGACTGGCCAGCGTCCAACCGCCGGTGTGGACGGAGGAGCCGCTTGGGAGGCCGAAAGCGATGCCGACATCGTGTTGCCCGACGGATTGAGCGACGACGTGGCGGCCTTGGTGCGCCGCATGTTGCAGAAAGACCATATGAGGCGCCCCTCGCCGCTAGAAGTTATCAAGGCTCTGCGAGGCAGCCACCCCAAGTCGGCGCCAAAGATAACTGTGGACGACGGCAAGGTGAATATGGCTCTGCCCGAAGGGGCTGACCCGCGCGTGAGGATACACTACACGCTCGACGGTTCGCGCCCCACCGCCTCCAGCACGGTTTACACCGGCCCGTTTGCCATGCCCGATGGCGAGACCAACGTATGTGCGCTGGCCATCATGCCCGGCCTTGACGTGCCCGCCACTCTGCCCATGGCTTGGAAGAGGCTGTCCGTGTCCGCTGATTCCACTGCAGGCTCGGCCGGCCCAGTGCTTGCAGGCCCGGCTGCCCCAGTGCTGAGGTACCGCTGGGATGGCGAGGTTACCATCGAGGCGTCGCTTCCTGTCCATTACACCACCGACGGCAGCAAGCCCTCGGCATCGTCCACGCTCTACACCAGCCCGTTCAAGGTTGCCGGCAACTTCTGGGTTCGTGCCGTGTGCGTCGACGGCGATGGGCGCGTAAGCCCCGAAGGACTTGACCGCAGTGGCAAGCCTCTGAAGCGATGAAGCAGGGCGAAGTGCACAAATGTGGCAGTGGTGGCGAGTACTACGTGGTCGACCTTCTGCCAGGCAACGGTGGCGGCATGTCGAAAGTGGCCTATGTGCGCGACGGCAACGGCAAGCGCTTCTTCATGAAGGAACTTATCGAGCAACGCTACGATGTGAACAACCCCACGTCGGTGGCCTACACGCGTCGGCGCATCGCGGTGTACACAGCTGTGAACAAGCACACCCTGCCTGGCGCAAGTTGCTCATACACGCACCGCTTCTTCAACGAAGGCAGGCAACTGTTTGTGGTCACCGACTTGTGGTCGGGCTTCACGCTCGACACGGGCTCCCTCTTCCACAAGGTCGACCTGGCCGGGCGGGTGCAGCTGGCCAAGGCTCTTGCCTATGCGCTCAAGCCCTTCGAGGCCGAAGACCTGGTCTTTGCCGACCTCAAGCCTGAGAATGTGCTGCTGCACCCCAAGGGCGACCACCTTACGCTAAAGCTCATCGACCTGGATTCGGCCTTTCCTGCCAGCGACCCGCCCGAGCCGGGCTCGGTGGTCGGCACTCCGCCCTACTATTCGCCCGAGCTCTTCAACTACAACTGCCGCTTCGACAAAGTGCGCCCTCCGCGACTTACTCCCAAGAGTGACATCTTTGCCCTGGGGCTGATAATATTTGAGTTGCTCTTCGGACAGAAATATGCAGCCCACCTGCTGCCCGAAGTGCCCTGCGAGCTGTGCATTCATGACAAGATGCCCTCCATCCCCTTCGACATCCCGGAGTCGCTGCGCAAGTTGCTTGCGTCGATGTTGAGCTACAGACCGGACTCGCGTCCCTCACTCGACGAGGTAATAAACACACTCGGCAGTGCAAAGTTGGTCGTCAGGCCCTTGCGGGAACAGCCCGAGCCGGAGGTTATCATAGACCGTTACCCCGACCATGCCATCGTTTCGCTCTTCAATTACACTCCATTGGCGAGGCTGCATTACCGCCTCGGTGAGGGTAGGGCGCGGCCATACACAGAGCCGTTCATGATTGATGACGACGGCATTGTGCTGGAAGTATTATATGGATCCAAGATGTCGATACATGAGCTCAACGTGTCGCCTGTCGTGAAAGGAAAAGTGTCCCTGCCCACAGTGAAGGTGGAGTCAGGCCGTCGCGGCTGGAAGGTGACTTTGGAGTGCAGCACTCCCAATGCCTCTATATTCTACACCACCGACGGCACAGTGCCTACGCGCAAGAACGGCTTCCGCTACACCGGTCCGTTCATTGTGCCAACTGGCTCCAGGGTGCTGGCACGTGGTATGATGTGGGGCAAGCTGCAGTCTGACGTGGCTTCAAGATCCTTAACATATTAGCATAAGATATGCTTAAACTCTGCAACTATTGCGAAGCGGCCGTAAGCGACACACAGACCGTCTGTCCAGTGTGCGGCAGGTCTCTCTCAGCCGAGCCGAAGGTGGCAGCTTTCTGTCCCTTATGCGGTACTCCCAACCACGGCGACAATTACTGCGGCGTGTGTGGCTACGATTTACGAATGAAATAGTTTACGTCAAAGAATGGAAAACGATTCTCTAATATTCCAGCAGATGGGGCGCATACACGATACCCTTTCCGAGGTGTCGCAGCACACTCGTCCCAAGCACTCGCTGACCGATATGCTGGATGTGGTTGACGGACGTGTGTCGATTTTGGCTATGGCCATGGGTGTGGTGGCGGCGGTGGCTGGCGTGCTGGCCGCCGTCTATGCCTACAAGGGCTACATCTATCAGCGTCAGTCGGCACGCTCGCTCGAAGAGTCAAACAACCGCCACCCCTCGCTTTGGCCACTGGTAAAGAAGGTCTACGACAACTATGTGCCGCTGCTCATCCTCTTCGAGCGTGGTAAGGACTGGCAGTCGATAATCGACGTTAGCCAGGAGAGCCGACGCGGCGAGGATCTTTACTTCTACAATCGATATCCGGCGCGGGTGATGCTCTGCAACATGCGCCTGCCCATGGGTAAGACTCTGCCCGAAAAGTACGAGATTTATGGTATGCCTGAACTCTACGACAAGGTGTCGGAGACACACGAGCTTATTGTGGAGTACAACAACTATCTGGCCGAGGCTTCGGAAATAATGTTGGCCGACAAGCCGCTGCCACACAGCTCATATGTTGTACCGCCCGAGGCGTCGCTTTTTGCCGCCGACGGCGAGCGGGTGCGTCTGCGCGTGCTGGGCAAAAACCTTATGGAAATATCGAGCCGGATAATAGCCAACGTGTTCGATATTGAGTACTACGTCGATGTGTGCGTCAACAAGCTCTACGAGAAGGAGGTGGCCAGTGTGAAGCGCGCTGAGCGGCGCCAGCGTGCGATACGAAGCGTGCAACGGCTGCTGCCGCGCTGGATTGGCCGCTCTCTTGAAGGCGAGGTTGCCAGGCTGGCCAATGGAGCCGACATCACCAAGCGCACGCTGCGCAAGGTGAGGACCGAATCGTGCATCAGTCTGTCAGAGTATATTGTGAGCCGTATCAGTGCGACGACCGCCGCCCTGCCAAGCGAGGAGTTTGCCGATCCAGCCATGACGATAACCTACGCCCTCACCAATTTGGGGCCGGTGTCGATGGCCGACCTTTTGAGCAGTATCGACGACTACCGTGAGAGCAGCCTCGACAAGCATTCCAAGTGGCTCGAGCAGTCGAAGTGGACCGGACTAGAGGAGAGGCTCATAACGTCATTAGTCGACATCATGATGCGGTGGCAACGGAAAGGAGCCGTCAGTGTGCTGGAGACCAACATGAGTGTGCTTCTTTCGACCATGGACATGAATCGCTTTGCCAAATCGGTTGGCACAGGCTGTGACGCCGAAGGCAAGCCAGCGGCTAACGGCATCGGCGTGCGCGACAACGAGGTGGTGGAACGCGTTCAGAAGTTGTGCACCCTCACCGACGAGGAGCGTGAGAAGATGAAGATTGCCACCGACGCCGAGCGTGAGTCGGTGAAAAAGGCTCTCGAGGCTCGCCGCATCAAGGCCGACGCCGAAATAAGGGAATATGCCAGGCGGCTTGTGTTCAACCTCGAAGTGCTGGCATACTGCGACACGAAAATGACCATCAACACAGTCAGGACCTCCATGCTCGACGGGCACAGGCCAATAGACTACGAAAAGCGACGCATCAAGGCCAAACAACGCCATCATGGCGCATAGTTGGCTCGAAAGGAAAGCCCCGCGAAACAGCTGTTTCGCGGGGCTTTGTGTTGACAGTCTTTGGTAATCAACCTTCGTAGAAGGGCATCTTTACGGTGACGGCCTTGACCAGTTTCTCGCGGATTTTGATGTAAATCTCGGTGCCGACCTTGGCGAACTCGGCCTTGATGAGAGCGGTACCAATGTTCTTGCCAGTACTCGGGCTGGGTGATCCGCTGCGCACCTCGCCTATCTTGTTGCCCTCTGCGTCGCACACCTCGTATCCGTTGCGGGCAATGCCGCGATCCACCATCTCGAAGCCAGCCACTTTGCGCTTGAAGCCTGCGGCTTTCTGTGCCAGGAGGAGTTCTTTGTTGATGAAGCTGTTGTTCTCGGCTTTCAGCTTGACGATGAAGGCCAGCGGAGCCTCGAGTGGGCTGACGGTGTCGTCCATCTCGTGGCCGTAAAGGGCGAAGCCCTTCTCAAGACGCAGTGTGTCGCGGCAACCCAGGCCTGCGGGCATGATGCCATATTCCTTGCCTGCCTCAAAGACGGCGTTCCACACCTCGATGGCTTTCTCGCGCGGAATGTAGATTTCGCATCCGCCAGCGCCGGTGTATCCGGTGGTGGAGAGAATGATGTCGGGGATGCCCGCAAAGGTGAGTATCTTGAAGGTGTAGTATTCCATGTCGACGATGTTCTCGTCGGTGAGCTTCTGCATGGCCTTCAGTGCGTTGGGACCCTGCACGGCCAGCTGTGCCCACTGCTCGCTCTCGTTCACGAAGTCGCGGCCGAGCTCCATGCCCATCTTGTCGGCAATTTGGCTCATCCAAGCCCAGTCTTTGTCGATATTGGCAGCGTTGGGAACCATGAAGTACTCGTCGTCATGCACGCGATAGACCAGCATGTCGTCTACCACGCCGCCCTGACCGTTGGGCAGGCAGGTGTACTGCACCTTGCCGTCGAAGAGGTCCTCAACGTTGTTGGTGGTGACGTACTGCATGAAGTGTTTGGCCACGGGACCGCGGGCGCGGAACTCACCCATGTGGCTCACGTCGAACACACCGACATTGTTGCGCACATTGTTGTGCTCCTCAATCAGTGTGGTGTACTGGATAGGCATGTTGTAGCCTGCGAATTCGGCCATCTTCGCGCCGAGCGCGATGTGGAGGTCGGTGTATGGGGTTGTCTTCATTATGTATGTGTGTTGTTTGTTTGTTCTTTACTGATTAAGTCTTTACCTCACCAAAAACTGGTAGGTGTTGAAGTTCTTCAGTGCCTTGCCTGTGCCGCGCGCCACAGCGCTGAGCGGTTCGGGTACAATATGCACATCGAGCTTGGTCTTGCTCTTCACGCGCTGGTCCAGTCCGCGCAGCAGCGCGCCGCCGCCAGCCAGGTGTATGCCGGTGGTGTAGATGTCCGAGGCCAGTTCGGGCGGAGTGATGGCAAGTGTGTCGAGTATGGCCTGCTCTATGCTTGCAATACTCTTGTCGAGTGCGTGGGCAATTTCCTTGTAGTTGACGCTGATTTGCTTTGGCAGGCCGGTTAGCTGGTCACGCCCTGTGGTGCAGAAGTCCTCCGGCGGCTCGGCCAGTTCGCTCACGGCGGCGCCAACCTTCATCTTTACCTCCTCGGCAGTGCGTATGCCGATAACCATGTTGTGCTGGCGCTTCATATAGTCCACAATGTTGTCGTTGAACACGTCGCCAGCGATGCGTATGGAATTGTTGCAAACAATGCCGCCGAGTGATATGACGGCAATCTCGGCAGTGCCGCCTCCGATGTCTACCACCATGTGGCCCTGCGGTTTGAGCACGTCGATGTCAGCGCCGATGGCAGCCGCCATGGGCTCATGGATCATGCGGATTTCTTTGGCTCCGGCCTGCTCGGCGCTCTCGCGCACAGCACGTTCCTCAACGTTGGTGATGCCGCTGGGTATGCAAATTACCATACGCAGCGAGGGCGGCAGTATCGACCTCCCTACACCGGCCTTGGCGATGAGCTGGCGAATGAGCTGTTGCGCCATCTCGAAGTCTGCAATTACACCGCCGCGCAGTGGTCGAATGGTCTCTATGTTGCGGTCGGTGCGCCCTTCCATCATCTGCGCTTGCTTGCCTACAGCTATTATCTTGCGGTTGTTGCGGTCGTAGGCCACAATGGAGGGCTCGTTGACCACAATCTTGCCGTTGTATATCACGATGGAGTTGGCGGTGCCGAGATCCATCGCTATCTCTTTATTGAAAAATGACAGGAGTCCCATTTTGTCTTGTATTGTAATGGATGTATGTGTGTTGGGTTAGTGCTTGAAGTGGCGCTTTCCGGTGATTGCCATGCCCATGTGGTTCTTCTCGCAGTAATCGATGCTGTCCTGGTCGTGTATGCTGCCTCCTGGATGCGCCACAGCTGTGATGCCTGCCTCGTGGGCAATCTCCACGCAGTCGGGGAATGGGAAGAATGCATCGCTGGCCATGACGGCGCCATGAAGGTCGAAGCCGAAGCTCTGAGCCTTGGCTATGGCCTGGCGCAGCGCGTCTACGCGGCTGGTCTGGCCTGTGCCGCTGGCAAGCAGCTGGCAGTTCTTGGCCAGCACGATGGCGTTGCTCTTCGTGTGCTTCACGAGTATGGTCGCAAAGGCCAGGTCGTCGGCCTGGCTGGCGGTGATGGCGGTGCTTGTGACGCTTTGCTGCATGTCGGCCGATGTGGGCACCACCGTGTCGCGCTCCTGCACCAGTATTCCGTTAAGCACCGAGCGGAATGTCGGGTTGGCCATGTGGAAGTTTTTGCGACGCAGGATGATGCGGTTCTTCTTGCCGCGCAGCACTTCGAGGGCGTCGTCGTCGTAGGCTGGAGCTATGCACACTTCGAAGAATATCTTGTGCATCTCCTCGGCCACCTCTTTTGTGATGCGCTGGTTGGTGATGAGCACCCCTCCGAAGGCGCTCACGGGGTCGCCAGCCAGGGCATCTTTCCAAGCTTCAAGGAGGGTGGGGCGCACGGCCATGCCGCAGGCGTTGTTGTGCTTCAGTATGGCGAAGGCCGTCTGCCCGGCGAAGTCGTCGATCAGCGCGCAGGCCGCGTCGATGTCGCCCAGGTTGTTATAACTAATCTCCTTGCCGTTCAGTTTGTCGAAGCAGCCGTCCAGATCGCCGTAGAAGACGCCCTTTTGGTGAGGGTTCTCGCCGTAGCGCAGCTCGTTGTGCGGGAAACCGGCTTTGAATGCCGACTGCAACACCTCCATGCTGTTCTCTTCACAGCCTTCTACCTTTTTGAAGTGGCTGAGGATGGCTGTGTCGTAGTGGCTGCTCACGCCGAAAGCGTAGGTCGCGAAGCGGTGGCGCTGCTCCAGTGTGGTGCAGCCCTGCTGGGCGGTATAGATGTCGAGGAACTCTTTGTAGTAGTCCACTGCCGGCACAATCACCACGTCGTTGAAATTCTTTGCCGCCGCGCGGATGAGGCTGATGCCGCCGATGTCTATCTTCTCAATGATGTCCTGCTCCGGGGCTTTGCTGGCCACGGTCTGCTCGAAGGGGTAGAGGTCGACAATCACAAGGTCAATCTCCGGTATCTCGTATTCGGCCAGCTGCTCGCCGTCGCTGTATATGTCGCGGCGGGCAAGTATGCCGCCGAACACCTTCGGGTGCAGTGTCTTTACGCGACCTCCAAGAATGGACGGATAGCCGGTCAGTGTCTCCACGGCGATGGGCTCTATGCCGAGGTCATGTATGAACTTGTAGGTGCCGCCGGTCGAGTAGATGGTCACTCCTTCGGCGTCGAGGGCTTTAACGATACTCTCCAGGCCGTCCTTGTAGTAGACGGAGATGAGAGCTGATTTTATGCGTATGGGTTCCATGTTGTTGTTTTTATAATCAAGCCAAAAAATACAACCCCCTATCCATGTGTCGTTTAGGCACAATGGTGCGGGAATGTTGCAATGTGCAAATGTACTGCTTTTTTTCGATAGTTTGGCCAAAGTTTTTCAATTGCATGTAAAAAAATTAGTATGCGCGTAGGTCACAATGTTTTACGTGTGAATATGCCGCGTCTGTCCGCTTGTGGTGTCAACAGTTTGTCAATCGCTGACTGAAAGCCGACGCGTACCGGAGTCTCGCCGGGCACAATAATCTGATCGTGTGGCGCGTTGTCGGGGCAAATGGGTATGTTTACCAAAAACTTAAGTGATGATGAAGAGAATACTGATCATTTGCGGCAGCCCGCGCAAGAATGGCAACAGCGACCTGCTGGCCGCGCGGCTGGCTTCAGGTGCCGTAGAGGCGGGCCACACCGTTGAGACTGTCTATATACGCGATTTGAGAATGGGCTTCTGCCACGGATGCCTGGCCTGCCTGCCCGACAGGAAGGCCTGCGTGCAGCGCGACGACATCAATGCCCTGCTGCCACGTGTGCTCGAGGCCGACGTGCTTGTGCTTTGCACACCTGTGTATTACTACAGCGTGACTGGCCAAATGAAGACATTTCTCGACAGACTCAACCCTCTCTACGGTCACCTGCGCGGCAAGGATGTGGTCTACATGGTCACAGCCATGGATGACAGCCATGCGCAGCTCGACCGTGCCATGGACGCCATGCAGGGCTTCGTCGACTGTTTCGACGACATGCGCGTCCGTGCACGCGTCTACGGCGGCGGTGCCACCGAGAAAGGCGAGGTGGTCGGCACTCAGGCCTACGATGAGGCATACCTGGTGGGCAAAACTTTATAATCTTTTAGATATGGAGATCAAAGCAGTAAAATTCCGCAAGGACGGCTTCTACAGCCAGCCGTTTGCTTTCGGTGGCGAAGAGGGAATGGACAAGTTCGACCTCAATGTTCGCTACAGGGGCAGTTTGCAAAACTATCTGGTCGACACCGGCTCGGAGGTGATCCTTGTCGACACCGGCCTTCCGGCAGGCACTCCGGAGGAGAAGCCCGACGAGAAGTCGCTGGCATTCACCGGCCGCGACATATGCAGCTACATGGAGGCTTTTGCAGCCCTGGGCTACAAGCCGGAGCAGGTGACCAGAATCCTCCTCACCCACAAGCACGCCGACCATAGCGGCGAGCTGCGCTCGTTCCCCAATGCGAGGGTCTATGTGGGCGCCGAGGAGATGGGTGTTGCTGAGCTTGAGGGCGTAGCCAACCTTGTCCCAGTGCATTTCACCGACGGCCCATATCACAATTTCCCCGAAAGCCAGAAGATATGCGACGGCATACGCATGGTCAAGGCCAAGGGCCACACCAACGGCAACAGCCTGGTGGTGGTCGAGAACGAGGGCTTGTTCTATATGCTCCACGGTGACATCACCTATGTCGACGAGGCACTGTACGAAAACAAGCTTTCTGTGGTCTTCGACGACAGGCAGGCCGCGCGCGAGACGCTGGACCGCGTGCGCGAATTTGTCCGCAACCACCCCACCGTGTATTGCGGCACCCACACCCCGCAGGGCTACGAGAACCTCGAGGCCAGGCGCGTGATGGATCTCGACCACCCCGTGCCCACCGTGCCCGCCGAGATGGACCTCGGGCAGAATGAGGCCTCCGGCAAGCGTGTGTGCTCCATCTGTGGCTACGTCTACGACCCGGCCGAGCACGACGGTGTGGCCTTCGAGGATCTGCCCGACGACTGGCGCTGCCCGCGCTGCAAACAGGGGAAAGAGAAGTTCAACAAGGCTTGAGCCTGCTTTGCACCCGACGGCAGAAAGCGCAGCCCCGCAGGATTTTGCTGCGGGGCTGCGTGTTTTTTGTCGGTGCCAGATTAAGGAGGGCTGTGCAGTGGCAGACCTTCAGACCATCTCCACCAGCCGCTTGCCCAGCGTGAAAGCCCTTTCCAGGTCGACGCTGTAGTGCTCGTCGCGATACTTCCGCTTCTCCTCCTCGCTGAAGAGGTTGAAGTCGTAGCGCGAGTAGTCGCTGAACTGGTAGGTGTTGCACACGTAGAGGGTCTCGCTGTAGCCCAGGATGTCCTCCATGCATTTGGCGTTCTCGTCGAGGATGGGCGGGTAGCCAATTGGGCGCATATAGTCCTCGGGGCAGTTCATGGTGAGTATCATGGCTGAGGGAATCACCTTGTCGCGTAGGGTGATGTGGCGGCCCAGGTGGCCATTGCCCCCGCCTTCGGGCTTCTCGTACAGGTATGTGCCGATGGGGAACAGCAGCCGCTCCATGAAAGCGCGCGTCACGCCGGTGGGGTAACTGTAGTACACCGGCGAGCCCAGCACGATGACGTCGGCCTTGCGGGCGCGTTCACGCACGGGGCGCAGGTCGTCCTTGATGGCGCACACGCCGTCGCACTTCGAGTTCTTCAGCTTGCAGGCGAAGCAGCTATTGCAGCCTTTGAAGTCGATGTCGTAGAGATGTACGAGTTCTGTCGCAGCCCCTGCGGTCTCGGCGCCGCGCATGGCGCTCTGCAGCATGTCGGCGGTGTTTTTGTTCTTCCGGGGGCTGCCGTTGAAGAACATGGCGTTGATGGTCTTCTTCTCCATTGTTGTTGTTTGTGATGGCTGTTGCCGTGGTGCGGGCTGAGGCAACGGCCACGAGGCGCGGGCTTCAGTCGCCGAACTCTATGCCCACACCCTTGGCGGTGTGCACAAGCCGGCTGTCGGGAGCCACGAGGTTCTGCTCGCGGACGGCCTCCTCGAGGGGTATGCCTACGACGTCGGGGTGGTGGTAGGCCACCATTTGGCCGAAGCGCCCCTCCATGACGAACTCCATGGCGCGCACGCCAAACTCGGTGGCCAGCACGCGGTCGAAGGCTATCGGGGTACCGCCGCGCTGCAGGTGGCCGAGAATGGTGTAGCGTATGTCGTGCTCCACGCCTGCTGCCTTGAGGTCGGCGGCCAGCTGCTCGCCCACGCCGCCCAGCTTCACGTGCTGGTAGCCCACCTCGCCGATGTCGGTGCCCACCACGCTGCCGCCCTTCGGCACGGCGCCCTCGGCCACCACTATGATGCAGTAGCCGTGGCGCTTGTTGTAGCGCTGCTCTATCCTGGCCTTCACCTTCTCTATGTCGTATGGTATCTCGGGTATGAGGCACACGTCGGCGCCGCCCGCAATGGCGCTGTGCAGGGCTATCCAGCCCGCGTCGCGCCCCATCACCTCAAGTATGAACACTCGGTTGTGCGAGGCTGCGGTGGTCACCAGCTTGTCGATGGCGTCGGTGCATATCTGCACGGCGGTCTGGAAGCCGAAGGTGTAGTCGGTGAGCGAGAGGTCGTTGTCGATGGTCTTCGGCACGCCGACCACGTTCAGCCCCTTCTGCGCCAGGCCGAGCGAGATGCGCTGCGAGCCGTCGCCGCCGATGTTGATCACGGCGTCCACTTCCATGTACTGCAGCTTGCGCAGCATCTCGTCGCTGCGGTCCACGGTGGTCCACGAGCCGTCGGGCTCCTTCACCGGCCAGGCGAATGGGCCGCCCTTGTTGGTGGTGCCCAGTATGGTGCCGCCCTGTATCTGCAGACCCTCCACATCTTTCTCGCCGAGCATAACTACCTCTGTCGGCTCGCGGAGCACACCGTTGAACGACTCCACGCAGCCTATTACCTCCCACTCGCTCGCCTGCGCGGCTCTCTTCACGATGCCCCTTATCACTGCGTTCAGTCCCGGGCAGTCGCCGCCGCCGGTCAGAACCATCACTCGTTTTAGTGCCATGATTGTTTAGTTGTGTATGTTTGTCAATTCCGGTTAGCAGCCCTTACAACGCCGCTGTGCCGGGTTTATTGTGCGCCGTGCCAAAATGATTTCCGCCCCGCTCAGTGCCGCCTGCCAAAGCGCTGTCAAGGCAAGGTGAAATACTTGTCAAGTACTGCTCTTCATCTTGTCATCTCCTACTAGAGTAGTGCATGACTAAGTGTTGGGTAGGCGATGAGTAGGAGTTGAGTAGGAGTTGGTCTTGCTTTATGGTTGATTTACAGTCCTTTTCAGATTAAGGATTTGCCCCCTGCTTTCTTGTGGCTTCTCGGTTTGTGTAATGCGTTGTATATCAATCAGTCTGATGGCAGTCTTGCTCTCATTGCCGGTTTCGCGTCCGCGCGGTGTCGTGCTTGCATGTGTTTCGGGGCGGGGCAGGGGAGGCTGTTGATAAATATTTTGCTGAAAAGGTGCGGTTTTGTTTTGCCATGTCGGGAAATGTTCGTAACTTTGCACCACGAAAATTGTAACACGAATAATAACAATCGTCTGGCAACCAGTTGGCTAGACGGCAAAAACAGACACGATGAAAAAAGGAATCCATCCCGAAAACTATCGCCTGGTGGTGTTCAAGGACATGTCAAACGACAACATGATCCTCACCAAGAGCTGCGCCAGCACCAAGGAGACCGTCGTTTTCACCGACGGCAAGGAGTACCCGGTTGTGAAGCTTGAGATTTCAAACACGTCGCACCCCTTCTTCACCGGCAAGCTGAAGCTCGTCGACACCGCAGGCCGCGTCGACAAGTTCATGTCGAAGTACAAACGCTACGCCAAGAAGGCGGAGTAAGGTGGCGGGCGGGGCTTTCGTCCCCGCGTCGCGCCGACCGGGGTGGCCACAGGCCGTCCCTTTGCCTTGACAAAGAAAAGGTAATTTGTTTTAGACTTGAAGGCTCCGACCATCCGACGGCGGAGTCTTCTTGTTTGTAGGCAGCGTGGGCGGGTGCCCCGCTGCGACCGACCGCTATGACTACAACCCAACCCATTGACGACCACACCCGGCAGTTGCTCGTGGACTTGGCCGGACGCTACGAGACGGCGGCCTTCCTCGAGGGTGACCCCTCGTGGTGGATGCACCAGTGCACTGGCGACGCCGACCGCGAGGCGGTGGCCTTCGTGGCCCAGGCGCTGAGCTACGGCAGCAGGCCGCAGTTCATGAAGAAGATAGGCCTGCTGTTCGACTTGTGCGGCGGAGCGATGCACCGCTGGGTGCTCGAGGGCGCCTACGCGCAGGTGCTGCGCCCAGGTGACAGCAGCCCGTTCTACAGGCTCTACAGCAACGGCGCCATGAACGCCTTCCTCGGCGCCTACAGGCAGCTGTTGGCCGAGCACGGCTCGCTGGGCGCATACGTGGCCCGCCATGGCGACGGCACGGCGATGCGCGCCCTTGCGCTGACGACGTCGTGGTTCTCCGCCCACGGCGACGGCCGGGTTGTGCCTGGCGGCACGGTCTCGGCCTGCAAGCGGCTGTGCATGTTCCTGCGGTGGATGGCTCGTGACGGCTCGCCGGTCGACCTCGGGCTGTGGAGCGGCTTCGTTGACAGGCGGTCGCTGATAATGCCGCTCGACACCCATGTGCTCACCGAGGCGGCGCGCCTGGGCCTCTGCCATGGGCGCACGGCATCGATGGGCGCGGCGCTGCGGCTTACGGCCACGGTTGCCGGCGTGTTCCCCGACGACCCGCTGCGTGCCGACTTCGCCCTGTTCGGCTACGGCGTGCAGCGCGAAAAACAGGTCGGCCTATGATTGTGTGCATCGCAGAGAAGCCGTCGGTGGCGCGCGAGATTGCGCGTGTGCTTGGTGCCACCGAGAGCCACAGCGGCTACATGGAGGGCAACGGCTACCAGGTTACATGGACCTACGGCCACCTGTGCTGCCTCAAGGAGCCGCACGACTACACCGACTACTGGCGCAAGTGGAGCCTGTCCGCGCTGCCAATGGTGCCGCCAAGGTTCGGAATCAAGCTCATTGACAACGACGGCTACGAGAAGCAGTTCCGCACCATAGAGCGGCTGATGCAGTCTGCCGACAGCATCATCAACTGTGGCGACGCGGGGCAGGAGGGCGAGCTGATACAGCGGTGGGTGATGCAGAAGGCGCAGGCACGCTGCCCTGTGATGCGGCTGTGGGTGTCGAGCCTCACGGAGGAGGCCATCCGCGAGGCGTTTGCCAGCCTAAAACCGCAGGAGGAGTACCAAAGCCTCTACGAGGCTGGCCTGTGCCGCGCCATAGGCGACTGGCTGCTTGGCATGAACGCCACGCGCCTCTACACCCTCAAGTTCGCCACGCGCCGGGGACAGGTGCTCTCGATAGGCCGCGTGCAGACCCCGACGCTGGCCATGATTGTGAGCCGCCACTTCGAGATTGCCAACTTCAAGCCGGAGAAGTACTGGGTGCTGTCGACGCTCTATCGCGGCGTGGTGTTCACCAGTACCAAAGGGAAGATCAAGAAGATTGACGACGGCGAGCGGGCCTTGGCTGCGGTGAGGGGCAAGGACTTCACGGTGGCCGACGTGCAGCAGAAGGCTGGTACGGAGGCTCCGCCCAGGCTTTTTGACTTGACGTCGCTGCAGGTGGAGTGCAACAAGAAGTACTCGCTTTCGGCTGACGACACTCTGAAAATCATACAAAGCCTCTACGAGAAGAAACTCACCACCTATCCGCGCGTGGACACCACCTACCTCAGCGACGACATCTACGCCCGCTGTCCGCGAATATTGCAGGGCCTGGTGCCATACGCTCCGCTGGTGGCACCGCTTATGGGCTCGAGGCTGCGCAAGAGCAAGAAGGTGTTCGACAGCAGCAAGGTCACCGACCACCATGCCATCATCCCCACCGGCCAAGACCCGCAAAGCGCAAGCCTGAGCCTCGACGAGAAGCGCGTGTTCGACATGGTGGCGCGACGGTTTGTGGCTGTGTTCTACCCCGACTGCAAGTTCTCGACGACTACTGTGCTGGGCGAGGTGGAGGAAGTGGAGTTCAAGGCTACCGGCAAGCAGATACTTGATGAAGGCTGGCGCGCGGTGTTCGGCGGAAGGCAGGCCGCGGCAGACGACGAGGGCAGGAAAGACGACGAGGAGCAGGCACTGCCTGATTTCAAGAAGGGCGAGAGCGGCCCCCATGAGCCACAGCTTGCGGAGAAGCAGACCACGCCGCCAAAGCCCTACACCGAGGCCACTCTTCTTCGCGCCATGGAGACGGCGGGCAAGACGGTGGCCGACGACGAGTTGCGCGATGCCCTGAAGGCCAACGGCATAGGGCGGCCGTCGACGAGGGCGGCAATCATAGAGACACTCTACAAAAGGCAATATATCAGCAAGGTGCGCAAAAGCCTGGTGCCGACAGAGACTGGCATTGAGCTGATAGCCACGATAAAGAACGACCTGCTGAAAAGCGTCGAGCTTACAGGGCAGTGGGAGAAGAAACTGCGCGACATTGAGGCACACCGGTTTCCGGCGGCGCAGTTTATCGACGAGCTAAAGCAGATGGTGGCCGGCATAGTGCACGAGGTCATGGCCGGTGGCCAGCCATCCTAACCCCTTGGCCGCAGGCTGACGAATGGCACCAGGCATTCCTCCATGGAGAGGCCTCCGTGCTGGAAGGTGCCTGTGTAATAGCGCACGTATTCGTTGTAGTTGTTCGGGTAGGCGAAGAATTCGGCTCCGCGCGCGAAGATGTAGGGGCTGGTGACGTGTCTGCGCGGCAGGAAGACGGTGGCCGGTTCTTTTACCTCAAACACCTCGCGCGGGTTGTAGTCGAGCAGTCGGCCTTGCTTGTAGCGCAGGTTGACGCTCACGCCGCGATCGCCCTTGACCTTCACTGGTTTGTCGACCCTCACCGAGCCGTGGTCGGTGGTGATGACCACTCGCACGTCGCGCTCCGAAAGGGCTTTCATTATCTCAAGCAGTGGCGAATGCTCCATCCACGAAAGGGTCAGCGAGCGGTAGGCACGCTCGTTCTCAGCCAACTCGCGCACGATGTCGCTGTCGGTGCGCGCGTGCGAAAGCATGTCGATGAAATTGTAAATAATCACGTTAAGCCTGGACTGCATCAGTTCAGGCAGGCGGTCGACCAGTTTCTTCCCGAACTGCGCGTTGAGCACCTTGTTGTATGTGTGCTTGATTCCGATGCCGTTGCGTCGCAGGTTCTCGTCGAGGAGCTCGTTCTCATACTGGTTCTTCCAGCCCTGCTCGTCCTCGTTGACCCAGTATTGCGGGTATTTGCGCTCAATCTCCGATGGCATCAGCCCTGCGAACATGGCGTTGCGTGCAAACTGGGTTGTGGTGGGCAGAATAGTGCAGTACATCTCGTCGGCTTCGACGCGGAAATAGCGTTCCACCAGCGGTTGCACATACTTCCACTGGTCGTAACGGAAGTTGTCGATGACGATAAGGAATGTTGGGCGGTCGAGCATGGGGAAGAGCCGTTCACGCAGCACAGTCTGGCTCATTAGTGGCTTCTCGCCACGACCGGCAAGCCAGTCGGTGTAGTTTGCCTCGTAGAAACGGCAGAATTGCGCCTCTGCCTCGCGCCGTTGGTCGAGGAAGATGCCGTGTATGTTGTCGTCGTCGGTGGAGGCCAGCTCGATGTCCCAGTATACCAGCCGGCGGTACATCTCCATCCACTGTGAAGCCGTACGCAGGCTGCCTATCTGCATACCGATCTCGCGGAACTGCTGCTGGTAGCTCATGGTGCTGCTCTCGCTTTGCAGCCTGGCGCGCTCGGTGTGTTTCTTTACGGTGAGGAGTATTTGGTTTGGGTTGACAGGTTTGATGAGATAGTCGGATATTTTGCCGCCCAAGGCATCGTCCATGATGTGCTCTTCCTCACTCTTGGTAATCATGACCACCGGCAGCTGAGGGTGGCGCTGCTTAATGGCTTTCAGGGTGTCGATGCCCGACATGCCAGGCATCTGTTCGTCGAGGAACACGAGGTCGGGCAGTGATGCCTCTATCTCGTCGAGTGCGTCGCGCCCGGACATCACTGGAGTCACGGTGTAGCCTTTCTCCTCAAGGAACAAAATGTGTGGGCGCAGCAGGTCGATTTCGTCGTCTGCCCAAAGTATAGTGGTGCTCATGGGTTGGATGTTGTTATTTCACCAGTTTGTCGAGTGGGATGCGGTAGCGGGTTGTGTTATGTCCGAAGTTGTAGATATAGCCGAATGTGACGCTGGGCAGGCCGCATCCATAGCTGTGCCCGGAGGGCCCTAATCCGCCAGCCAGCGACGGGGTCACCATCACGTAGCGCATGTCCATGTAGATGTCGCTTTTGCGGCTGATGAAGTAGCGCAGGGTGACTCCCGCGTTTGCCGCCACCTCGAACTTCATCATGTCGTAGCGCCAAATGGGGCCTGCTCCGAGATAGGGCAGGGCATTGAACCTCACGCCGCGTCCGCGCAGGATGAGATTGCTGATGTTGAGCATGAGGTCGGCGTGGAAGAAAGAGTAGCGGTATGATGCTCCGGCCGCTTCATTCACAGTGTCGTAATGCTCGTGCGCCGACAGACCGCACAGCGACAGGCGTAATGCCCAAAAGCTGCTGAAGTTGCGCCCAACCATCAATTCTGGGCTGATGCCAACCATCGACAGGCCGCCACGGTTGGGGTTGGTGAAGATGTCGAATGCGGAGTAGTTTGGCCCAATACCCACCCCCATGAACCAGTCTTCGGCTATGGAGCGAGTGTAGCGTTCGGTGCGGCGATGGTAGGGATCGGCACCCTGCCGCAGTTGTACACCCAAGCCGAGTGTATGGATGTAGTTGTCGCCATGTGAGTTGTCGAAGCCCTGTGGCAACAGGAAGCACTTGTATTGCAGAACGGCGTCCATGTGGTCGTTTATTCGCATGGGAGCCTGTAGTCCAAGAGAAATGTCCAGTGAGTAGTCAAGGGCTCCGGTGCCGGTAGTGTTGACACGCAGCATGGGGCCAAGTCCAACTACAGGATAGAAAGGTATGGGGCTGAGGAAACGTTTGTTGTAGATGTGGAAGAAGGTTGAGTTGACGTCCCATTTGAACTCGGCACTGAAGGCGAAGAACAGCGCGTCGTTTCCGTTGGAGGCTGGTGCCATGATGCCGTCGGCTGCCAGTTGGAAAGCCAAAGGACTGGCCAACCACACGCCGCCTGTGATGTCGACGGATGGTGCACCGAAGCTGGCCGTGCCACTGTGTGAGTAGGCAGTTCCTCCGACCGACGCCGAGGCGTAGAAGGTGTTGGGGTAGACCAGGCCATCGTTCTCTTGTGCCATGGCGCAGGCTGCACCAATGATGGCCACGATTGTCAATACAGTCTTCTTCATGTTGTGTTGCATTGTTTATAAAGCGAAAGGTCGATAGGCCAATGCGCTTAGGGTGTGCATTGGGCCGACCAACCTTTCGTGTCTGCCGTCAAGGCTGTCAGGCACTGGCTCTTTCGCCAAACTCCTTGGCACTCACCTTCTCGACAGTGGGTTTGCACTGCTCTTTCAGGAGGGTGGCAAGGTTGTCGGCATAGAGCGTATCTATTACCTGTGAAATATTCTTGCGGTCGGCGGCAATGCTGCGGGCAGCCTGCTCAAGGCGCTGTTCGGTCTGCTCGGCGGTTTCGTCTTCGGCAGGCTTGTCGTTGCGGCGCAGAATGTCCTTGATGTAGTCTACAATCTGGTTACTGGTGGGTTCGACCGGCTTTATCTCCTCAAGTTTGCTTTCAATAAGTTCCCACTTGAGAGAGGGCAGGTACTTCTCGGCCCATTCTTCCTCAATGCGTTCCGGAGTCATTCCCTCCTCGCCACGGCTTGCGAACCAGCGTTTAAGGAAGTCTTCGGGGATGGTTGCGTTGAACTGGTCAATTAATGCCTTGCGCACCTGATTTACATAGAGATAGTCGCTCTGCTTGCCGTTGTCATGCTCTATCTGCTTTTTGACAGCTTTCGAGAATGCGTCGGCATCTTGGATGTCCTGCGTGGGGAAGGCCAGTTTGAACAGGTCGGCATCAACCTCGTGGGGTATGACGCGCGAAATGCCGCTCAGCGTAAGCTCGACATCGCTCTTGAACTTCTTTGCGGCGGCTGTGTCTATGCGAAGCGCGTGCTCTATGTCGGCAGTGGCAAAAGCCTTGGCCATGTTGAAGCGCACCACGTCGTCGGCCTTCTTGCCTTCGAACAGAGGCAGTTGTTCCTCATCCTTGAGGTTGAGCATATTGAGGCTTACGAAGGTTTCGACGCCACCCTCCTTGTGTTCACCCTTCTTGTCGAGTTCTACCAGTCGGCCATAAATGATGTCTCCCTTGCCAACGGTTTCCGGGGTCTCGAAGCGGCCATAACGTGTGCACATGTTGCTGATCTCGGCCTCAACGTCTTTCGAACTTACTTTTATCTGATTGTAAACCACGTTGATGTTGCTCCAGTCGATATCGAACTCGGGTGCCACCGCAATGTTGAAATAGAAAGTAAAGTCGGTACCGCTGCCGAAATCAACCTCGCCGGTGCGCTCGTCGTTGCTCATGGGCATTCCAAGGATGTGCAACTTCTCGTCGTCGATATACTTGAAGAGGCTGGTGTTGAGTTCGTTCTGCACAGTGTCACCAACCAGGGCCGCCTTGTACATGCGTTGTATCAGTGCCATCGGGGCCATGCCGCGGCGGAAGCCGGGGATGGTGGCTTTCTTTTGGTAGTCTTTCAGTTCTTTTTTTACCTTCTCGATGTAGTCTTTTTCCTCGATTTCAACCTTCACGAGGTACTCCAACTCACCCAATTGCTCTCTTGTGATGTTCATCGGTTATCTTTAATTTGTTGTATATATGTGCATTCTTGATTGCGAATGAAAGTGCAAAATTACGCAAAATAATTCACATGCGTCACACTTTTTTTTGCGAAGAGGTCTGATGATGTCGATTTATATGCGGTATGTATTGGTTTCCAATAGTTCACGCGGCTGGGCGCACTCACTTCTTGACAAGTTCCAGTGCCGACCAGCCCTCGCGCGTCTTGCGGCTGCACAGCGTGATGCCTAACCTGTTGGCCTCGGCCAGCAGCACACCCTCATCGGTTGGGTAGAAGCCGCTCAAAAGCAGCTTGCCGCCGCTTGCCAGTGCGTTGGCGTAGCGTTCCATGTCGGCAAGCAGTATGTTGCGGTTTATGTTGGCTGTTATCACGTCGAACTCGCCGTCTATCGAACTGGCATCGCCCAGCCTCAACTTGATGCTTACGTTGTTTGCCGTGGCGTTCTCCCTTGCGTTGGCGAAGGCCCATTCGTCCACATCGATGCCCTCCACCTGCGTTGCGCCACGCATTTTAGCCAGTATGGCAAGCACAGCTGTGCCGCACCCCATGTCGAGCATCCGCTTGCCTACCATGTCCAGCTCGGCCACATAGCCCAGCATCATGTAGGTTGTCGGGTGGTGGGCGGTTCCGAAACTCATCTTGGGCTCAATTATTATCTCGTAGTCGACGTCGTTGCGGTGCTGGTGGAATGGAGCCCTCACCCACACCGATCCGCCGCTGTACTTGACCAGTACTGCCTCGTGGTTTTTCTCCCACTCGGCATTCCAGTCGCGGTCTTCCATTTCGGCCACGCTGTATTTCAGGGGCAGGGGGAAGGTCTCGGCTGTGACGGCCAGGAACTTTGGGTCATATTCGTCGGCACGGACGTAGGCCTTCAGCCCGTCTGCAGTATCGACGAAGCTCTCATAGGGGCCTTCATTGCCGAGTTGGTCCACCAGCATGTCGCGGAAGAAGCCTGTTTCGTCCAGGGTGAATGTCACTTCAATGTATTTCATCTCGATTCTGTTGTGTGTTGCTGTCAATGATTGAGGCAAGGCTCTCCGGATAGTTCACCTTGCACAGGAACAGCCCGCACGCCGGCATACTGGCTCCCGCCGCGCAACGGTCCTTGCGCTCCACAATCTGTCGCAGTCCGTCTATTGTGATTTTTCCCCGACCCACGTCGAGCAGCGTCCCGGTGACAGAACGCACCATGTTGCGCAGGAAGCGATTGCTGGTGATGGTGAACACCAGGCCGTCTTCTGTGGTTGTCCAGCGGGCCTCGGTGAGGTGGCAGATGTTGGTTTTCACCTGCGTGTGCAGCTTGGCAAACGAAGTAAAATCGTCGTACTCCATCAGCACATCAGCCGCTCGGTTCATCAAGTCGACGTCAGGGTCGAAGTATATTCGGCAGTACTGCCCCTGCTTGAATGGCAGGCGTTTTCGGCTTACGTAGTAGCGGTAGGTGCGTGCCGTGGCGTCGAACCTGGCGTGGGCGTTGTCGGCCACGCGGGCTATGCTGAAAACGGCAATGTCAGCCGGCAGCAGGTTGTTCAGCTTGAATGCCAGCTGCCCGCAGTCGGGTTCAACACCGTCGCAGTCGAAGTGGGCGTAGAAATCGCTGGCGTGCACGCCGCTGTCAGTGCGTCCGCAGCCCACCACGCCCACCTGCTGCCGCAGCAGCGTGGCGAGGGAATCTTCGAGCGTTTGCTGCACGGTGGGCAGTCCGGGCTGTGTCTGCCAGCCGCAGTAGTTCGCTCCGTTGTAGGCCATGTGTAGGAAGTAGCGTCCCATAAATTGGGGTGCAAAATTACTAAAAAAAACACAGCCAGCCTTTGCGGCTGCGTTTTTTTTAGTAACTTTGCCCCTCGCAGATGGTGTCGCTATTGTCGCAATGGATTGGTCGTCTGTCTGTTGGTGAATGTTTGCGGCATCTGCAATGACGGAATTGACACACAAACACACAACAAAATGAAACACATCAACATTATGGCTTTTGCCGCCGCGGCGCTTCTTCTCCTCGGTGGCTGCAGGCAGCAGTCGGCGAGCGTCGCCCCGGCCGACAACATCTACCAATTCACCGTTGCCGATGGCAATGGCGTCCAAGTGCCGCTGGCCGACTACAAGGGCAAGGTGCTTCTTGTGGTCAACACTGCCACTGAGTGCGGCTTCACTCCGCAGTACGAGGACATCCAGGCTCTCTACACCCGCTTCCATGGGCGCGGCCTTGAGGTGCTCGACTTCCCCTGCAACCAGTTCGGCGCGCAGGCTCCCGGCAGCAACGACGAGATCAGGGCCTTCTGCACCGGCACCTACAACACTACCTTCGCGCAGATGGACAAGGTGTGCGTCAACGGCGACTCGGCTATAGCCCTCTACACTTGGCTCAAGGGCAAGGCTCCGTTTGGCGGTTTCGACACTACCGACCCGCGCGGTGCCTACCTCGACGCCGCCTTCCGCGCACAGGACCCTGACTATGCGGCCAACCCCGACATCAAGTGGAACTTCACCAAGTTTGTGGTCGACCGCGAGGGCAACGTCGTTGCCCGTTTCGAGCCCACCGACCCCATGAGCCGCGTGGCTGAGTGCATCGAGGCTCTGCTCTGAGCCCTGCATTCACGCCTAAAAAGTGAAGCCCCGGACGTCATCGGCCGGGGCTTCTCCTTTTGCACCTGCAAGCCGTCAGGCCTGCAGCGCCTCTATCTGCGCCTTGAGGGCGGCAATCTTGGTCTCGGCGTCGCGCTGCTTGTTGCGCTCCCTCTCAATGACCGCCGCGGGCGCGCCGTTGACGAACTTCTCGTTTGACAGTTTCTTCATGACGCTTTGCAGGAAGCCCTCGGCATACTGGAGGTCGGCACGCAGTTTCTGCAGCTCGGCCTCGCGGTCCACATTCTGGCTCATCGGCACAAAGCACTCGGTGGTGCCTATCATGAAACTGATGGCGCCTGTGGGTTTCTCGTTTGTGGCGTCGATGGAACTGATGTTGCCCAGCTTGCGGATGATGCCCTCGAAGCGGTCCACACGGAAGCGCTCGTCGCCAGCCATGTAGCTCACAGCGAGCTGCTCTTTGGGCGAGAGGCCGCGGCTGCCGCGCAGGTTGCGCACGGCGGCAATCACCTCGCGGGCAGTGTCGAACTCCTCGAGCAGCCTTTGGTCGTAGGCCGACGCGGTGGGCATGGCCTGCGTCATGATGCTCTGGCTTTCCATTATCGCTTTCTGCTCGGCCTCGCTCTTGCCGATGCACTGCAACGTGTGCCATATCTCCTCGGTGACGAAGGGCATGAACGGATGCAGCATCAGCATCAGCCTGGTGAACAGGTTCAGTGTGGCCTCGTAGGTGGCGCGGTCAATGGGCTCGCCGTGGGCAGGCTTGACCATCTCCAGGTACCACGAGCAGAAGTCGTCCCACGCCAGCTTGTAGCTGGCCATCAATGCCTCGCTAAGGCGGTACTGGCCAAAGTCGCGCTCCACCTCCTCAAGTACCTGCGCCATGCGCTGCTCCATCCACTTCACGGCTGTGGCGTTGGCCGGGCTTTGGGCAGCCTCGCCGTCCACTTGCCAGCCCGTCACCAGCCGCAGCGCGTTCCACAGCTTGTTGCTGAAGTTGCGTCCCTGCTCGCAAATGGCCTCGTCGAATGGCAGGTCGTTGCCCGCCGGGGCGGTGAGCAGCATACCCATGCGCACACCGTCGGCGCCGTATTTCTCAATGAGCTCTATCGGGTCGGGGCTGTTGCCAAGCTGCTTGCTCATCTTGCGCCCCAGCTTGTCGCGCACAATGCCGGTGAAGTAGACGTTGCGGAACGGCACCTCGTTCATGTACTCCTCGCCGGCCATGATCATGCGCGCCACCCAGAAGAAGATGATGTCGGGGGCGGTGATGAGGTCGGCGGTGGGGTAGTAGTAGCTTATCTCAGGGTTGCCGGGGTGGCGTATGCCGTCGAAGAGCGATATCGGCCACAGCCACGAGCTGAACCACGTGTCGAGCACATCCTCGTCCTGGCGCAACTCGCCGGTGTAGCCGAACTTCTCGGCCGCCAGCCGCGCCGCCTCGTCGTGGCTGGCGGCGACCACGGTCTCCTGCCTGCCGTCGAGCATGAAGTACCATGCCGGTATGCGCTGCCCCCACCACAGCTGGCGCGAAATGCACCAGTCCTTGATGTTCTCCAGCCAGTGGCGGTAGGTGTTCTTGAACTTGGCAGGGTGGAAGTGTATGGTGTCGTTCTCCACCACCTCCAGCGCGCGTTTGGCCAGACCCTCCATCCTCACGAACCACTGCGCCGAGAGCTTGGGCTCGATCACGGCGTCGGTGCGCTCCGAGTGGCCCACCTTGTTGGTGTAGTCCTCCACCTTCTCCACCAGGCCGGCCTCTTCCAGGTCTTTCATTATCTGCTTGCGGCAGGCGAAGCGGTCGAGCCCGGCGTAGCGCTGGGCGGCCTCTTTCTCGGCTGGCACAGGGTTCTGCCCCACGGCGCCGTTCAGCGTGCCGTTGTCGTTGAAGATGTCTATGCTTTCCAGGCCGTACTTGAGGCCGAGGTTGTAGTCGTTGATGTCGTGGGCTGGGGTGATTTTGAGCGCGCCGGTGCCGAACTCGCGGTCCACGTACTCGTCCATGATGACTGGCACGCTGCGCCCCACTCCCGGCACCACCACGCGCTTGCCGCGCAGCCATTGGTAGCGGTCGTCGTCGGGGTGCACGCACACAGCCGTGTCGCCCAGTATCGTCTCCGGGCGGGTGGTGGCCACCACGATGTAGCGCTCCTCGCCCTCCACGCGGTAGCGCAGGTAGAAGAGCTTGCTGTGGCTCTCTTTGTAGACCACCTCCTCGTCGCTCACTGCGGTGAGCGCCTGCGGATCCCAGTTCACCATGCGCACGCCGCGATATATCAGCCCTTTGTTGTAGAGGTCGACGAAGACGCGAATAACGCTCTCGTAGCGCTCCGGGTCCATGGTGAAGGCCGTGCGCTCCCAGTCGCACGAGGCTCCCAGCCGGCGCAGCTGCTTCAGAATGATGCCGCCATACTGCTCTTTCCACTGCCAGGCGTGCTCCATGAACTCGTCGCGCGTCAGCGACCGTTTGTCTATGCCCTTTTCGGCCAGCATCTTCACCACCTTGGCCTCTGTGGCTATCGAGGCATGGTCGGTGCCCGGCACCCAGCAGGCGTTCTTGCCCTGCATCCTGGCGCGGCGCACCAGCACGTCCTGGATGGTGTTGTTAAGCATGTGCCCCATGTGGAGCACCCCGGTCACGTTGGGCGGCGGTATCACCACCGTGTAGGGTTCGCGCTGGTCGGGCTCGGAGTGGAAGAGCCGCTTCTCCAGCCAGTAGGAGTACCATTTTTCCTCAACCGCCCTGGGGTTGTATTTCGATGCCAGTTCCATAATGTTGTCTGATCTCTAACGTGGTTGGTGTTTAGTATGACTGCCTTAACGACCGCCCCCGCGAATTATTATGTGCCGTCAAAAAAAGTTTTGGCCCGGCACAGGCCTCCCGACTGTGGCCGCGCCGTCGCCCGGCCGTCGGCCGGATTTTTGTCGTATTTTGTAAGGTGCTGGCAATGTGTTTGTTATAAAAATTGTCGGCAGGGGGTAAGAGAGTAATATGCAAATAGCTGTAAATCAGCCATGAGGACAGACCAACTCCTACTCATCTCCTACTCAACTCCTACCCATCGCCTAATCAGCACCTGCTTTGGTAGGAGTTGGGCAGGTGAAGGCATGTGCATGACTGGTTGATGATGCGGCCGTGGGGCTGCCTGCGGGGGTGGTTCGCCAGGAGGCGAATTATCATAAAAAAAGATAAAAAGTTTGTCCATCGGGAAGAAAGTAGTATTTTTGCACCCTGTTTTGCTGAAAAACAAACAAACGTAACAATATGAAAAAAACCCTTTTAACCATTGCATCCATGGCAGTAATCGCTACCGGTTGTCAGCAGAAGAAGGAGCTCACCTCCGGTGTGAGCCTCGACAACTTCGACACCACGGCCCGTCTGCAGGACGACTTCTACCAGTACGCCTGCGGCGGCTGGATGGAGAACAACCCGCTCGATGCCGAGCACTCGCGCTACGGCGCCTTCGACGTGCTGGCCGAGAACGCGCAGAAGAACATTCGCGGCATCATCGACTCCATCAGCTCCATGAAGAACACCAAGGGCTCGTTGGCCGACAAGATTGCCACCTTCTACAACGTCGGCATGGACAGCGTGCGCCTGCAGGAGCAGGGTGCCGAGCCGCTGAAGCCCTACCTGCAAGAGGTTGTTGACGTGAAGACCCGTCCCGAGCTGTGGGCGGAGCTGCTGCGCCTCCACCGCCGTGGCGACCACGTGCTCTTCGGCGTCTTCGGCGAGGCCGACAAGGACGATGCCAAGCAGTGCATCGCCTGGGCCTACCAGGGCGGCCTCGGTTTGGGCGACCGCGACTACTACCTCACCGACGATGGCAACAACAAGGCCATCCGCCAGGGCTATGTGGACCTGATGACCAAAGAGTTCGCTCTGGCTGGCTACGACGAGATGAGCGGCACCGACGCTGCCAAACTCGCAAAGATGGTCATGGACTTCGAGACCCGTCTGGCCAAGTACCAGAACACGCGCCTCGAAAACCGCGACCCGATGGCCACATTCAACCGCTACAACTTCGACCAGGCCGCAAAACTCGCCCCTGCCATCGACTGGAGAGGCTATTTCAAGGCCATGGGGATAGAGGAGGGCACCGAGACCTTCAACATTGCCCAGCCGAAATATTTTGCTGACCTCAGCAGCCTCTATGAGAAGACCGACATCAACGTCCTCAAAGCCTACTTCGCCTGGCACGAGATCAACTCGGCCGCTGCCTACCTGAGCGACGACTTCGTCGAGGCCAACTTCGACTTCTACGGCAAGCTGATGAGCGGCCGCGAGGTGAACCGTCCGCGCTGGAAGCGCGTCACCGCCACCGTCGACGGCGCCATGGGCGAGGCTCTCGGCCAGCTCTATGTGGAGCGCTACTTCCCCGCCGAGGCCAAGAGCCGCATGGAGACCCTCGTGCAGAACCTCATCGTGGCCCTCGGCCAGCGCATCGACATGGCCCAGTGGATGACCGACCAGACCAAGGCCAACGCCCACGAGAAGCTCTCCACCATCTACGTCAAGATAGGCTACCCCAACAAGTGGCGCGACTACAGCAAGCTCGAGGTGAAGGACGACAGCTACTATGCCAACGTGGTGCGCAGCAACGAGTTCGACATGGACTACATGCTCGGCAAGATCAACAAGCCCGTTGACAAGGACGAGTGGCTCATGACCCCGCAGACCGTCAACGCCTACTACAATCCCACCACCAACGAGATATGCTTCCCGGCCGCCATACTGCAGCCGCCGTTCTTCCAGTTCGGTGCCGACGATGCCGCCAACTACGGCGCCATCGGCGTGGTTATCGGCCATGAGCTCACCCACGGCTTCGACGACCAGGGCCGCCAGTATGACAAGGACGGCAACCTGAACGACTGGTGGAGCGAGGATGACGCCACCAACTTCAACACCAACAAGAAGGCCCTCATCGATGCCTTCAACGAGTGCGTGGCCCTCGACGATCCCGAGCTCGGCCTCATCCACGGCAACGGCGAGCTCACCCTCGGCGAGAACATTGCCGACAACGGTGGCCTGCACGTCAGCTTCCTGGCCATGCAGAACGCCATGGCGAAGAGCCAGCTGAACAAGTCCGAGATGGATGGCTTCACGCCCGAGCAGCGCTTCTTCCTTGCCTACGCCGCTGTGTGGGCCAGCAACATTCGTCCGAAGGCTGCCTTGCAGCTCACACAGATGGATGTGCACTCGCTGGGCCGCAACCGCGTCAACGTCGCGTTGCCGCAGGTCACCGAGTTTGTCGAGGCCTTCGGCATCAAGGAGGGCGACGGCATGTGGATTGCCCCCGAGAAACGCGCCATCCTTTGGTAGTCAAGCAGCCGTGTGGCCATAGTGCCCACACTGCCAATACCTTTCATTGCCGGCAGGCCGCGCCAAGCGGCCTGCCGGCAAGTTGTTTGGCGGTGGCTGATAAAAATTTGCCGCAGGGTGTAGTGAATTGGCCGCGGATTACGTTAATAGAGGTATGGAACGGCAAGAGGCATTCGAGCAACTGCTGAAACGCTACCGCGGAATGCTCTTCTCGATCTGCCGGCGCTTCAGCCGGCGTGGCGTCGAGGTTGAGGACCTGGTACAGGACGCAGTGCTTATGCTATGGAAGCAGCGCGAGCGGCTCATGGCCATTCCCCCGGGGCCGCAGCAGGCGGTGTGGGTTTGGCGGGTGGCGCACAATGCCGCGGTCGACACGTTGCGGTCGAGCAAGCCCACCGAGGAACTGCCGGAGGGCGTGGACACACCCGCCGAGGACAGGAGCCTGGTGAATGCCCTCTACGAGCAGATTGCCATGCTCGACGAGCCGGACCGCACGCTGGTCACCCTGCAGCTGCAGGGCTACAGCTACGCGGAGATAGCGGTCAGGCTCGGGATGACGGAAAAGAACGTGAGCGTCAGGCTGGTGAGGGTGAAGGAAAAATTGAGGAAAGAAATGAACCCATGATAGAGGAAGACAAATTCGAACAGTTGTGGCAGATGGCTGAGGCTGGCCGCTACGGCGAGAAGATGGCCAGGGAGTACCCCTCGTGGCTGCAGCGCAGGCGGGTCACGGCGCGGGCTTCGCTCGGGGTGGCGGCCCTGCTGCTGGTGGCGGGGGTGGCCCTGCCCATGATGCACTCCAAGTCGGCTCAGGACTTCGACAAGGTGTACTGCAATCGTGATGGCCAAAGCGACGCCTACTGGGCGCAGGTGGCCGGTGAGATGCTAACGATACAGGCCATATGAAACGCTTTGCTCTCATACTGCTGGCGCTGCTGCCCCTTGTCGCCTCGGCTCAAAGTGCGCTCTACAGGCACTATGCCGGACGCGACAACCTGACGGTGGCCGAGGTGAGCGGCTTCAGGCTGAACGACAGCGTGAAGGTAGATGTGCTCATCCTGGTGGCCGACGACGACAAGGCATGGGACAAGCTCTGCGCCGAGCACAACATACGCGGCCGCGAAGGGGTGACCTCGTGGCTGGGCGACGCCGCCCAGCCTGCCACGCGCAAACGGTGGGACGGCAAGCCCTGCCGCAAGGCCGTTGCCTCGCACGAGCGGCGCACCCTGTGCTTCTACATGCTGACCGACAGGCGGCAGTACGACGCGCTGGCCGATTTCCAAATGAACAAAATAGACAACAAATAACAACTACGGAGATGAAACATTTCTTGAGAACAACCATGCTGCTGGGACTGCTGCTCGCCTTGGCGGGCTGCCACGACGAGAAGGAGGTTGACCGCACAATAGTCTACGCTGTCGACAGCAAGATCTCATCGGTCACCCTCACTACCGAGCAGCAGTGGGACGACATGCTCGACAACCTTTGCTCCTACGCTGAGAGCGGCAGTGTGGTGCAGTTCCGCAATGCCGACAACAGCGACCTCACCAAGCACGCCTCAAAGAAGGAAGAGACCCTCGTCACCAAGGACCGCGAGAAGATGAAGGAATGGATGAAGAAGAAAGAGATGGAAGGCAAGACGGTGACGATAACCTTCGACAAGCAGAGCGGCACCTACAGCGGCAGGGCCTATGCCGCGGCGGCCGTGCAGAGCTATGGTTGCTACACAGGTGTGGTCACTGTGGCCGACAATCCGGCAATGGGCGATGTGCCCCTGCCCGGACTGGTCTATGCCCTGCGCGTCAATGCCGACACCACGCTGCTCATCTACAACCACGGCAGCCTTTTGTGGGCTGACAACCCAACGGTCACCCTTCGCGGCCTGGAGCACATTGTCGGCGACACGGTGACCCTTTGCGGCAGCGTATCAAGCCTGAGCGACGCCAGCGGCAAGAGCTTTCTGGCCATCGAGGTGGAAGAGGAGGCAACAGGTGTAGTTATGCAGCTGAAGGTGAACTTGATGACTATGCAGGCCTGCGGTGTGCATATAGACACCCTGGTGGGTGTGGACAACCTCAACACAGCCATGCCCTTCGCAATAGTAGACGATGAGGACGGCAACAGGGGAATGCATGTTGTGTACAACCCGACGGGCGACACCATATTCAGCGCTGTCTCGTCGTGGATGGGTGGAAGCCATATTGCCTATCCTATGTTTGAGACCGACTTCGCCACGCAACTTTCAAAAGTCGACTTTCCAGGCGCGAACATGTTCTATGGCATCAACTGCACGATAGGCGAGTTGCGCTCGATAGAGGATGAGGTGGCCATAGACGACCTCTCAGCCGACATACTGCTACGCTACCTGTGGCGTGCCGCCACGACATCGGCACAGTTCCGCAGCGTCTATCGTGAAGGCAGCCAGATAGGCATCCTCGCCTACATGCCGGTCTTTGGCATCGACGACGTGGACGAATGGAGCGCGATTTTGTTCGTCGAGAAGCGTCTGTAGAAAGTAAAACGGTCGGTGCCAAACCTATGAGCCCATTGCCGCTGGTTGTGGCGGTGGGCTCTTTCGTTGCAGGTTGGAACCCTGCGGCACATTTTTTTCGGTTGCACAAAACAAAAAGGAAATAGTTGCGTTACATTGCGAAATAGTGACCGAAGACAAGAAATGAAACTTTCGCAATTCAGATTCAACCTGCCAAAGGAACTCATAGCAGAAAAGCCGCTGCGTAACCGTGATGACGCCCGAATGCTTGTGTTGCATCGCGACACGGGCGAGATAGAGCACCGCCAATTCAAGGATTTTATTGAGTATATTGACACCGATGACGTTGTGGTGGCAAACAACACCAGGGTATTCCCCTCCCTGCTCGAGGGCGAGAAGGAAAAAACAGGTGCCCGCATAGAGGTGCTGCTGCTGCGCGAGCTCAACGAGGAGATGCGCCTATGGGATGTCATTGTCGATCCGGCGCGAAAGATAAGAATAGGCAACAAGCTGTACTTCGGAACCAACGACGCGCTTGTGGCTGAGGTCGTGGACAACACCACCAGCCGTGGACGCACCATACGCTTTCTTTTCGACGGTTCTCACGATGAGTTTATACATATAGTGCGCGGGATGGGACGCACCCCGCTGCCTGACGAGCTGCGCCGCCTGCGCGACATAGAAAAGAGCGACGCCGAGAACTACCAGACAATCTACGCAAAGCGCGAGGGCAGTGTTGCTGCCCCGATAGCAGGCCTGCATTTTAGCCGAGAGTTGCTTAAGCGGATGGAGATCAAGGATGTGAGGTGGGTAGAGGTGACGCTGCATACCGGCATGGGTGAGTTTAAGGATATTGAGGTGGAGGACCTGTCGAAGCACCGCATGGATGCGGAGGAGATGTATGTGGACCAGGCTGCCTGCGACGCCATCGAGCACGCCAAGCAGACCGGACACCGCGTGTGCTGCATTGGCACGACCACCATGAGGGCGCTGGAAAGCGCGGTGACCATCCCAGGCACTGTGCGCCCCTACGAAGGCTGGACCAACAAATTCATATATCCGCCCTACGAATTCACCATCGCCGACATGATGGTCACCAATTTCCACCATCCCATGAGCAGCCAGTTCATTATGGTCAGCGCCTTTGCCGGGCCGGAATTGCTCATGCGCACCTACCAGCAGGCTGTAAAGGAGAAGTACCGCTTCTCTACATACGGCGACGCAATGCTCATTATCTGACACTTCTCTTTCTAACCCATACCACCATGACTCCTCTTGCCGAATTGCTGCGCCCGCGAACCCTCGACGGTTACATCGGGCAGCAGCATTTGGTGGGGCAGGGGGCTCCGTTGCGCACCCTTATCGAGGGTGGCAACATTCCGTCAATGATTTTCTGGGGGCCGCCGGGCATTGGCAAGACGACACTGGCATACATCATCTCAAACACGTTGCAACGCCCGTTCCACACATTGAGCGCCATCAGCAGCGGCGTCAAAGAGGTGCGCGAGGTTATTGAGAAGGCCAGGCAGGAGCAGGGGGCAATCCTTTTCATCGACGAGATACACCGTTTCAACAAGGCGCAGCAGGACTCACTGCTGGGCGCCGTGGAACGCGGCACCATCACCCTCATCGGCGCCACTACCGAGAACCCCTCCTTTGAGGTTATCTCGGCGTTGCTCTCGCGGTGCCAGGTGTTTGTGCTCAAGGAGTTTGGCGAGGACGACATGCGCAGGCTCATCGACAGCGCCGTGCGCCACTATTCTACCCATGGAATCGAGGTGGTGGTGAGCGAGGCCGACGCCCTGATGCGCGTCAGCGGCGGCGATGCCCGCAAGCTGCTCAACGCCCTGGAACTGGTGGTCAACCGTGCCGGTGGCGGCAGGGTTGAGGTGACCAACGCCGTGACTTCCGAGGTGATACAGCAAAACCTGGCTTACTACGACAAGCAGGGCGAGATGCACTACGACATCATCTCGGCCTTTATCAAGAGTATGCGGGGCTCCGACCCCAACGGCGCGGTCTACTGGCTGGCCAGGATGATTGCCGGTGGCGAAGACCCGCTGTTCATCGCGAGGCGTATGCTCATCTTTGCCAGCGAGGACATCGGTAACGCCAACCCCAACGCGCTTTTGCTTGCCAACGCCACCTTTGACGCGGTCAGCAAGATAGGCTACCCTGAGTGCCGCATCAACCTGTCGCAGTGCGCCTGCTACCTGGCCTGCTCCGCCAAGAGCAATGCCACCTATATGGCCCTGAAGAATGCCGAGCAGGCAGTGGCTCAGTGGGGTGACCTGCCTGTGCCTTTGCATATCCGCAATGCACCTACCAAGCTGATGAAGCGGCTGGGCTACGGCGAGGGCTACAAGTATGCCCACGACTTCGAGAACAACTTTGCCTTGCAAGAGTATCTGCCTCAGGGGCTTGAGGGCAGCCGCTTCTACGAGCCCGGCACCACTCCGCGCGAGCAGGACGCTCGCCAGCAGCTGCGTGCCCGCTGGGGCGAGAAGTACGGCTACTGACGGTCTGCGGCCACGCCGTCCGGCAGGTATTCGCTGAATGTTCCGTCTCCATACATTATTATTATGCGCTTCGCGCGGCGTGGGGCGACGGTGGCCGCAGGTCTTGCGGCCGGCTTGCTGCTGTCTTCGTCAGTGTGGCTGCTTGTCACGCCAGCCGTAGCCACGGCCGCGTTGAGGGCAGGCGAGGGGGCATACTCCTCATTTCTTACCACCTCGTCAATGATTGGTGTGCCGCCGTCTTCCGGCCCGGCGCTGAAGAGCGTGGGTTCAGGCGAAGAGGGCGGGGCAGGAGCCGGACTTGCGGCAGCGCCTGAGGCATACATCTCGCCACGGCCAAGCAGCAGCCAGTTGGCATCAAGCTCGGGGTAGCGGCGCAGCACCTTCGAGACAAACTCGAGGCTGGGGTTGTTGCGCCCGCCCATGATGTGCGACATGCCCGACGGCTGTATTCCAATCTCCTCGGCAAACTGTTTTGCGGTGATGTTTTTTGCCTTCAAAATTAGATTTATCCTGTTTATCATTTTCTTACAGATGTAATGGCGTGTCTGTTTGTTTTACAAAGATACAACATTCGGTAAAACTATACAAATTAAATTTGTAAACTTACAAAAATAAACCGGCCCTACTATTCGATTTATAGTATAATTGACAGACATATATAACTATAAAACAATAATTAACACTCGAAAATATTGTTAAGTGTAAGTTTTGCTTCAGTATTGGGAATATGTTTAAGTAATACTTAATTCGTATTACATAAAATACTGATAATGCCACCCGTATATGAATATATCGGTAATGAATGGCACAAATTAACATTCGTTACAGATGTGGTGGGTGTTTTACAAATGTAAATGATGTGTAAATTGTAACAATGTAAAAGATGAAGTGCTGTAAGCCCTCATGCTGTTTGTACAAATGTAAACATACGGATTTCCCTTCTGTTCGCCTATCGTGTCCCTTGACGTACATTTTGTCGTGCCGGGTCGGGATAGCCCATTAGCGGCGATATTTCGTGCGGCTACTTTGCAGATGGCGCTGCCGATGACGGTCGGCAGGCTTCTTTGAGGTCGAGGTCTGGTTGCGTTGCCTCAAAGGCGAAACGTTATTGTGGATTTGTTGGGCCTGAATTGGCAAGATATTAGTATTTTACACAATACGCAGTAAATCAGTCAGATATAAAAATTACGGGCAGGGGGTAATTGTTATATATACAAGATACTGATAATCAGCATTAAGGATAGACCAACTCCTACTCAACTCCTACTCATCACCTACCCATCGCCTTGTCAAGTACTACTTTTGTAGGAGTTGTGCAGTTGTTGGTTAGTTGTTGACTTGTGTTTGACATGGGTTTAATCCTCGCTTGGGTAGCTGTTGGCTGTTGTTTGCGGCTTGGGGTGTGGCCGTTGCGACTACTGTGGCGCGATTTGCGACGAGGCGGTGGATGCCGGAGGTTGCTGCCTGGCTCTTTTTTTTGCGTGCCGCATAATAATTGTACGCGCAAGGCGTTAACCAACACATGAAGCACAGCTTGATTGGATTTGCCGTGCTGCTTACGGCAATGATATACACGGTGTTGGCTTTTGGCCAGCATGTCGATGCCGCCAGCGATGCCGAGGTGATGGCTGCGCGTTACAGTTCGTCGTACGACTCCTTGCTGAACAGTTACTATATGCGCCGCTATGCGCACCACACGCTGCGCAGTTCGTCGACATTTGCTGTCGAGGACTTCGACGAGGTGCCCGACTCTGTGATAGAGCGCAGGCTCTCCGAGATGCACACCGTGGTGCCGATGACGATGAACAGTGTTGTCAGGGCTCACATCAGGCTGTACCTGCGCATCATGTCGCGCAGGCTCGACTTGACGCTTATGCAGCAGGAGCGCTATTTCCCCATGTTTGAGCAGACGCTGGATCGCTTCGGGGTGCCGGAGGAGGTGAAGTACCTCACCATCGTGGAGAGCGCCCTCAACCCTCAGGCCACCTCGCGCGCCGGTGCCGCCGGGTTGTGGCAATTCATGTATGGCACTGGCAAACTGTACGATCTGGAGGTGAACTCGGTGCTCGACGAGCGACGCGACGCCGAGAAGTCGACGGTGGCGGCGGCCAGGTTCCTGAAGGATCTGCACGACATCTTCGGCGACTGGACGCTTGCCATGGCGGCCTACAACTGCGGGCCGGGCAATGTGAAGAAGGCCATAGCCCGCAGTGGCGGCAAGACCGGCTTCTGGGAGATATACAACAACCTGCCGCGCGAGACGCGTGGCTACATACCGGCCTATATTGCAGCGGCCTACGTGATGACCTACTATGAGGAGCACGGCCTGCGCCCCACGCGCCTGGAGCTGCCAGTGCGCACCGACACGGTGATGCTGGCGCGCGATGCCATGCTGTGCCACGTGGCCGAGGTCACTGGTGTGGACCAAGAGGCTCTGCGCGAGCTTAATCCGCAGTACAGGGTTGGGTTCATCCCGGCCTCGACGGGTCTTTACTCGCTCATGCTGCCCACCTCGGCGCTCGACGCGTTCATTGCCGGGCAGGATTCCATCTATGCCCTCACCGCCGACAGCCTGCAGCGCAGGCCTGTGCGCATCGAGCCGTCGCGCGGAGGCAGCACCAGTCAGGGCAGCGGCCACTACTACACTGTGCGCAAAGGTGACACCTTGAGCAAGATAGCTGCCAAGCACGGGGTGAGCGTGGCCACTTTGAAGAAGCGCAACGGATTGAAAAACGACAATATTCACGTAGGGCAGAAACTGAAGATCTGACGCCCGCCAAGCATCCTGCTACCCATGAAGAAGACGCTCAAGGTATTGACCAACAAGTATGTGATTGCCACACTGGTGTTCGTGGCGCTGATATTCTTTCTTGACGAGTACAACTTGATGGTGGCCAGGCGCGTTGGCAGGCAGGTGCGCGAGCTGCACGCCGAGGAGGCCGCCTTGCGCGAGGCCATAGTGCAGGACAGCCTGAACAATGCGGCCATGCTGTCGAGCCTCGACGAGCGCGAGCGATATGGCCGCGAGAACTACTACATGAAGCGTGCCGACGAGGATATTTTCGTAATCAAGTGAACCGCGCCATGACGATGAAGCCTGCCTCTGTTCTGAAGACTGCGACGCTGCTGCTGTGCTGCGCCCTGTGCGCCTCGTGCGAGTCGCTGCAGAAGTTTCTTGCCCGCGACCTTGAGGATGAGGACTTCATCATAGGCAAACTCTACGCCGACGAGATGGTGCGCGAAACGCCTGTCATCGCCACCCCGGTGCAGCCCAAGCCCGCCCCTGTCGACGGTTGCAGCAACGCGCTGGGGCTGAAGTGCGACAACGGCGACAACGCTCTGCTCTACGAGACGGTGAACTCGTGGCTCGGCGTGCCCTACAAGTATGGCGGCACCGACCGCTCCGGCATCGACTGTTCGGCATTTGTGGGCACGGTCTACCGCGACGTGTACGGCGTAACCCTTCACCGCACCGCCAACGACATGCTGGGCGACGTGAGCCTCATCGGGCGGAGCCAGTTGCGCGAGGGCGACCTTCTGTTCTTCACAAATTCGAAAGGTAAGGTGTCGCACGTGGGCATATACTTGAAAAACAATCTTTTCGCCCACTCATCGACCAGTAATGGCGTCAGTGTGAGCAGTCTTGAAAGCAAGTACTGGAACACCCATTTCTACAAAGGCGGCCGCGTGAAGATGTGACGGCACGCAGCCTCCACCCCCATCTCTTACTGTTCGAACCACACATGCCTCAAGTCGAGGCTGTTCATTGCATTTGTGCAAAGGCCATGCAGGCGGCGGTGGGTGAAGTGCAGCGCCTGGTCGTAGTAGAGCACCATCAACGGCGCCTCGGCCATGGCCAGGCTGTCGAGCCTGCGGTAGAGCTCTGTGCGCCGCGCGGGGTCGGTGCACGAGCGCGCCTGCTCGTACGTGCGGTCGTAGGCAGGTAAAGAGAAGCGTGTGTAGTTGGGGCCAGCAGGGGCACGGTTGGGGCTGTAGAACAGCGACAGGTAGTTCTCGGCGTCGGGGTAGTCGGCTACCCACGAGCCCCTGAACCACGGCGAGCGTCCCTGTGCAATCTGCTCGCGCAGGGCGGCTGGAGGGTTCACGTCGACCTGCACCTCGATGCCCAGCAGTCCCAGCTGCTGCTGTATGTACTTGCAAAGGTCCAGGTATGATGCTGTTGTGCCCAGCTTCAGTGCCGGCATACCCTTGCCGCCCGGATAGCCGGCCTCGGCCAGCAGCGCCGACGCGCGGGCTGGGTCGTAGCGGTAGCCGTAGCTGGGAAGGCTGTCGAAGCCTGGCAGTCCCAGTGGCACGAAGCCTCCGAGGCCGGGTGTGCCGATGTTGTTGCGCAGGTAGCGCATCATCTTCTCGCGGTCGAAACCCATACTGATGGCCTGCCTTACGCGTCTGTCGGCCAGTGGCGTGTTGTCACCCTCCATGAGGAAGCCCAGGTATTCGGTGTTGAGGTAGGGAGAGCGGCTGAGCCGCAGGCGCGAGGCATATTTCTCCTTCAGCTCGCCGTCGGGGGTGAGCACCTCGTCCTTGTAGGCGGCGTCGATGGAGTTCATGAAGTCGAGGTTGCCTTTGACAAATTCGAGGAACACAGTCTGCTTGTCGACGATAAAGCTGACGGCCACCGCGTCAATCAGTGGCAGACCATGTTCGAAGTAGGCCGGGTTGCGCCGCATGACCAGCTTCACGCCCTCTTTCCAGTACTGCATCATGAATGGCCCTGTGCCGCAGGGGTGTGAGCGGAAGTCCTTGCCGTAGTGCTCGGCCACCTCGCGGGGCACCACCGAGCAGTACACCATGCCCAGCATGGGCAGCATGGGGGCGAAAGGATGGAGAAGGGTGATGGTGAAGGTGGTGTCGTCGGGTGCGGCAAAGCTTTCCACGCCATTGAATATCCATGCACCCGGCGAGGCCACGCTTGGCGAGAGCACGCGGTTGAAGCTGTAAACGAAATCGGAGGCCACCACGCGGCGGGTGCTGTCGGGGGTGCCGAAGAGCGGGCTTTTATGGAAGAAGACGTCGTCGCGTAGGGTGAAGGTGTAGCACAGGCCGTCGTCGCTAACGCTCCATCTCTTGGCCACAGAGGGGCGCACCTGCAGCGCGCTGTCGAGCTCGACGAGGCCGTTGTAAAGTTGCCGACATGGCCAGATGATGCTTTGATCCTTGGCGAAGGCAGGGTCGAGGGTGGCTATTCCGGCACTCTCGTTGTAGTGGAATATCTGCTTGCCGGTGTCCTTGTGGTGCTGGCACGAGGCCGCCATCACGGCGGCTGCCAGCAGCGCGAGGCGCAGCGCAGGGCGTAGAATTTGCAGCATCGTTTGTGTTGTTGTTGATGCTGCAAAGTTACATCTTTTTGCCGACGTGGCAAAATAAAACTCAATGAATGTCGACTATCGCTCAGTTGTGCAAGGGGAGGCGGCGCGAGCAGTCACGTGTGCCGACGACACCGGATTGATGCTTATTGGGCTACCGATTTGCTGATGGCATGAGGGATGGCAGGGGCATCTGTCCGTTGCTGTATACAACGCGTCCACCCACAATGGTGAGTGCAACGCTCTCGCCGTGGGTGGCATATACGAGGGTGGAGAGGCCGTCAGTTTGCTCTGAGGCACCATTAAGCCGCACCAAGAACAGGTCGGCAGGTTGGCCTGGGGCAATGGAGCTTCCCTGTGTGGCAATGCCCATTATCAGCGAGGCCGGTACAGCGGAGGGGTCTTTGCGCCATCCTTTCTGCAGCAAGGCTGCGGTCTTCATGGCCTCAATGAGGTCGAGGTTGTTGCTGCTGGCGCTGCCGTCAGTGCCAAGTGCCACGCGGGCACCGGCATCGAGCAGTTCGAGCATGGGGAAGCGGTAGCCGCTGCCCAGCTTCAGGTTGCTATTGGGACAATGCACGCATGTGATGCCATGTCTGCCAATCAGTCGTATCTCGTCATCGTCGAGGTGAAGGCAATGCGCTGCTATTATTTTGTCGCCGACCATGTCGAGCACCCCCAGTCGGCGCAACCATTCCCAAGGGCGGCATCCGTGTTCGCGCAGGCAGTCGGCCACCTCTTTCTCGGTCTCGCTCATGTGAATGTGCATGGGCAGGCTCAGGCGTGCACATGCCTCGGCAGAGCGTTGCAGACCGGTGGCGCTTACGGTGTAGATGCTGTGCGGTGCAATGCTGTATTCCACCTGTTGCGTTGGGTGTGTGAGGAGTTCCAGTGTCGATGGGTCTAGCAGTTCGTCGGCATCGCCGAACACGTTGAGCCCCAGCCTTGCCCGTATGCCGCTCTGCTCAACGGCGTGAGCCATGGCTGGCAGGTGGAAATACATGTCGTTGAAGAAAGTGATACCTGAGGCCAGCATCTCGTTGCAGGCTTGCAGGGTGCCTCTGTATACCGACTCGTCGGTCAGCGTTTGCTCAGCTGGCCAGATGTAGTCTTTGAGCCACACTTCGAGCGGCTGGTCGTCGCCCAGTCCACGGAAGAGGGTCATCGGTGCGTGCGAGTGCATGTTGCGGAGCCCAGGGAAAACAGAAAGCCCATGCGCGTCGATGTCGGCTGCGCATGGGCTGTGCGGGATGACGCTTGTGATGGTGGCGCCGTCTATAGTGATGTCTACTTCCTTTCCGTCGAGCAGGGCTGCCGCGATGGTCATTGCACAAGGATAATAAGGTCGTTGTTCTGGCTCTTGACAACCCCTCCGCGAATGTCGAACACCTGCTCTGCTCCGTCGGTGTCCACCAGCCGCAAAGTTCCCTTGGTGAGCGAGGAGATGATGGGTGCATGGTTCTCCAGTATCTCGAACTTGCCGCCCGTGCCAGGCAACTGCACTAACTTCGCGCCGCCATTGTAGAGCGTGGCGTCGGGTTTTGTTATTGTGACGTTCATTTCGTTTCCGCTAATATCTTCTCGCCTTTCTCGATGGCCTCTTCGATGGTGCCGACCATGAGGAATGCCTGCTCGGGCAGGTAGTCGACCTCGCCGTCGAGAATCATGTTGAAGCCCTTGATTGTTTCCTCAATGCTAACAAACTTGCCTTCCAGGCCTGTGAATGCCTCGGCCACGAAGAAAGGTTGCGACAGGAAACGCTGCACGCGGCGCGCACGGCTCACAACCAGTTTGTCCTGCTCGCCCAGCTCCTCCATGCCAAGGATGGCAATGATGTCCTGCAACTCGTTGTAACGCTGCAGCATCTGTTTCACGCGCTGTGCGGTGTTGTAATGTTCCTCGCCGACCACATCGGGGCTTAGAATGCGGCTGGTCGAACCTAGTGGGTCGACTGCAGGGTAGATACCCAACTCACTGATTTTGCGCGAGAGCACGGTCTGCGCGTCAAGGTGGGCGAATGTGGTTGCCGGTGCAGGGTCGGTGAGGTCGTCGGCTGGTACATATACGGCCTGCACCGAGGTGATGGATCCTCGCTTGGTCGACGTGATACGTTCCTGCATCAGACCCATCTCTGTGGCCAGCGTGGGCTGGTATCCCACAGCCGATGGCATTCGACCCAGCAGTGCGCTCACTTCCGAACCTGCCTGCGTGAAGCGGAAGATGTTGTCTATGAAGAGCAGAATATCGCGCCCTCCGGTCTTTTCATCACCGTCTCGGTAGTATTCTGCCAGTGTCAATCCAGCCAAAGCTACGCGTGCACGTGCACCGGGCGTTTCGTTCATTTGTCCGAACACCATGGTGCATTTGGAGTTTTTGAGAGCCTCCTGATCAATCTTGCTCAAGTCCCAGCCGCCTTGCTCCATGCTTTCAGCAAAGGCGTCGCCATATTTGATCACACCGGCCTCAATCATTTCGCGCAGCAGGTCGTTGCCCTCGCGTGTACGCTCACCTACGCCAGTGAAAACCGACATGCCGCTGTATTTTTTGGCAATGTTGTTGATGAGTTCCTGTATGAGCACCGTCTTGCCGACACCAGCACCGCCGAACAGTCCAATTTTGCCACCTTTGAGGAAAGGCTGGATGAGGTCTATGACCTTGATGCCAGTGTATAGGATTTCCTGCGAGGTGCTGAGGTTTTCGAACTTTGGCGGCTCGCGGTGAATGCTGTAGCGTTTCTCATGTGCCGGAGTGGGCATTCCGTCAATGGCTTCGCCAATCACATTAAACAGGCGTCCGTTGATGTTTTCGCCAACCGGCATGGAAATGGGGCCGCCCTTCGACACAACGTCCAGTCCGCGTTGCAGTCCGTCGGTGGAGTCCATGGCAATGCACCTCATCGTGTTCTCGCCGATGTCCTGCTGGCACTCAAGAACCACCTCTGTCCCGTCGGGGCGTTTCACTCCCAAAGCGGTGTATATGTCGGGCAAAGCTTCGCCGTCGGGAAATGTCACGTCGACAACTGCTCCAATGATTTGCGATATTTTACCTGTCAGTTCCATATTGTGTTATTTTCTTTGTTTAGTGAGAAACGCGGTGCAAATTTACGAAAATTTTTCATATTGGTGGAAAAAAAACACAGGCAGCATCAACTGGTCGCAAGGTAGTCGGCCACGTCATCGAGCTGCAGGGCGTTGTCAACATGATAGTTGCCAATCCTTTCGCGCCTTAGTGCACACAGGAAAGCGCCGCTGCCAAGCTCTGTGCCAAGGTCGCGTGCAAGTGAGCGTATATAGGTTCCTTTCCCGCAATGTATTCTGAAGTCGGCCTGTGGAAGGAATGGGGGCACGCAGCCTTGCGGATTGTCGTACAGATGATGTGCGTCGGCCTGATGCGGTGTGGTTGCCAGCACCTGCACTGCGGCCTCACTGCCAGGTCGAAACTCACTGATCTCAAACCGATGGACCACTACCTGTTTTGGTTCTATAGTTGCCGACTGGTCGTCACGTCTGGCATACTCGTATGCTCGTTGTCCATCTATCTTCACCGCGCTGAATATTGGTGGTGTCTGCATTATTGCCCCTGTGAGTTTCTGTGCGGCGGCCTTTACAAAAGCTTGTGTGATGTGCGTGTATGGATAGTACTTGTCTATCGCCTGCTCTAGGTCAAAGCATGGAGTCGTTGCCCCAAGCACCATTGTCCCAGAGTACTCTTTGTCGCCGTCTTGCAACTGGGGGATCGACTTGGTGGCTTTGCCTATGCACACGAGCAACAGTCCTGTTGCCAGTGGATCCAGAGTGCCAGCATGGCCTATCTTGAACTTTTTAAGGCCGTAGGCATTGCGCACCACGGCCTTGATTTTGTTCACAGTCTGAAAGGACGTCCATTGGCGCGGTTTGTCGATAGGCAGCACCACGCCTTCAAGCAGTTGCTCGCACGTCATAGCATCGGTATGAAGATGGCTGCCAGTCCGACCACGGCGCAATAGAGGGCAAACCATATCAGTTTGCCGCGCTTTACGATGCCAATCATCCATTTGCAGGCCAGGCACCCGCATACGAATGCTGCCACAAAACCAATTGCCAGTGACGTTGCGGGCAGTCCGCTCATGGCCTCGCTAAAGCCAACCTCGGCCATCTTCTTCACGTCAAGCAATGCCTCGCCCAGTATCGGCGGAATCACCATGAGGAACGAGAACTGCGCAAGCTTCTCTTTCTTGTTGCCAAGCAGCAGTCCTGTGGCTATGGTACTCCCTGAGCGGGAAAGGCCTGGCAGCACTGCCACCGCCTGTGCGATACCGATTATGAAGGCGTGCAGCGGCGATATCCTCTCGCGCTGGCGTGGTTTCGCCAGATAGCTGAATGTGAGCAGTGCAGCCGTAACCAGCAGGCACACACCGACCACCAGCAATCCGCTGCCGAACACCTCCTCAACCTTGTCCTTGAAGAACAGACCCACAATGCCGATAGGTATCATCGATATTATGATGTTGACTATGTAGCGCGTGCCTTCGTTCCATTTCCATTTGAAAAGGTCGGTGAATAGCCACACTATCTCACGCCAAAGCACCACTATTGTGCTCAGCACTGTGGCCACGTGCACCGCCACGGTGAACGTCAGGTTCTCCTCGCCGTTCAGCCCGAAGAGGTGCGCGCCGATGGCCAAGTGTCCACTCGACGACACAGGCAGGTATTCTGTCAATCCCTGTATGATGCCCAGCACCAGTGCTTCAAACCATTCCATCGCTCTACTTCTTTCTGAACATGATGGCCACAATCTCCACCACGAATCCCAGCACAATTAATATCGGCGCCACCACCAGGCGACGAGTGTCGAACATGTCATTGTTGAACACTGCCGGGTCGTCGCTCCCACCACCGCTGAGCAGCAGGTAGCCCAAGGCCAGGATTACCACCCCCACGGCCATCATGATGTAGTTCACTTTGCTGAATGTCAGCTTAAACTGGCCGTTTTCGGTGTTGCTGTCTTTTATTTGTTCCATTTCTTTAATGTTTGGCAATGTAGCGCCGCACAGTGACGGCTGTGGAAAGATAAGATATGATGACGCCAGCCAGCACCAGTATCACCGCAATCAAGGCATACCAGGTGAAGTGCGCCGGACTCGTCAGCGGCAGGCTGAACTGGTTGCTGAAAACCCACAGTGTGAGCGTGGTGAGCACCGATGCAATCAGTCCGCCCATGGCTCCGTAGAGTATGCTTCGCCACAGGAACGGACGCATGATGAACCCAGTCTTTGCACCGACCATACGCATTGTGGCGATGGCATCGCGCCGACCATATATTGCAATGCGTATCAAGCTGGCAATCAGTACTACGGTGATGATGAGCAACAGCGCCACAAACACTATCAGAAACCAGGATAGCTTGTAGAAAACCTCGCGCAGCTCGTCGACCACATTCTCTTGGTAGGCCACCCCGGTGACGCCTTCGAGCGAGTCGACGTCGAGGCAGAACTGGTCGAGAGCCTCGGTCGAGTTGTCGGGCAGAAGGCTCACGTTGAAGTTCACCATCAGCGATGGGTACAGCGGGTTGTAGCCGATGAAGCCTACAAAGTCCTCACCCAGGTCTTCGCTGAATATCTCGGCAGCCTTCTGCTTCGATATGTAGTCAACTTTCTTCACGTAGGGCATACGCTCCACGTCGGCCTTGCGGCACAGCGCCAGCGAGTCGCTGACGTCGGGCGAGAGGTCCACCTTGTAGGTGATGCGCTCTTGCGCGTCGTGCGTCAGCCTGTAGGAGTGGTACTCAATGCATAGGAGCAGACCCAGCATGAAGAGCACCAGCGTGATGCCCAGCACCGTGGCTCCGTGCGTACCCCATAGGTTCACCTTGCCGCTCATCGCTTGCCGTCAATGTTAGTTGGCCAGCATCACCGGCATGACCAGCATCAGTATGTCCTCCTTGCGCTCGGTCTCCTCGCCGGTGTAGTAGGGGAAGATGATGCCCGCGCGCGAGGGGTGCGACAGTTCTATCATGACCTGCTCGCTGTCAAGGTTGGCAAGCATATCTGTGAGGAACTTGGCGTTGAAACCAATGTCCATCGGGTCGCCCTCGTACTGGCAGGGGATGTCCTCCTTGGCCTTGTTGGAGAACTCAAGGTCTTCGGCCGAGACCGTCAGTTGGCTGGCGGCAATCGACAGGCGCACCTGGCGGGTGGCCTCGCTGGCAAACAGGCTGACGCGGCGCAGGGTCGACAGCAGCGACATGCGGTCCACAATCAGCTTGTTGGGGTTCTCTTTCGGAATGGCAGCCTCGTAGTTGGGGTAACGGCCGTCAATCAGCCGGCAGACAATGTAGAACTCGGCAAACGTGAAACTGATGTTGGTGTTGTTGTACTCCATCCTCACGTCCACGTCATCCTTTATCCCCGACAGTATGTTCCTCACCACTGCGATGGGTTTCTTCGGCAGAATGAAGTTGGAGCTGTCCTCGCTCTGCGTGTCGGTGCGGCGGTAGCGCACCAGTTTGTGTGCGTCGGTGGCCACGAATGTAACCCCATCGGGCGTCATCTCGCAGTATATGCCATTCATCTGCTGGTGCAGCTCGTCGTTGCTGGTGGCGAAAATGGTCTTGCTGATGGCCTGCTCCAGCGAGAGGCTGCCCATGGTCACGCTGCTGGTGGTCTCCATCATTGGCATCGAGGGGTAGGTCGAGGCGTCCATGCCCACAATCTTGTACTGTCCCTGGCCCGACGCGATTTCAATCGTGTAGCTGTCCATCTTGATGTCGAAGGTCAATGGCACATCGTCGAAGGTCTTCAGTATGTCGAGCAGCATCTTCGACGGCACGGCCACCTCCTCGGCATTGTCCATGTGTTGGGTCTCCACACTCATCGAGGCCACGATGGTGGTTGTCAGGTCGGTGGTCTTGATGGTGAGCTTGCCGTCTTCAAGGTGGAAATGGAAGCAGCTGATGATGGGCATCGTGTTGCCGCCGCCCAGCACGCCGCTGAGCGACTGCAACTGCTTGAGGAATTTCTGGCTGTTTACAATAAACTTCATGTTTGGATGTGTTTTTTTATTCTACAAAACAGGCTGCAAAGTTACGAACATTTGTCTTTTCTGCCGCGCCTATTTGTCATTATTTTTCAACAGTGACCTTAACTATCACTGCTTCGGGCAGTTCAAGGTTCATGTTCACCGAGCAGTTGGCTCGCGAGTACTTGTCGTCCCAGTACATCGTGCCGCGCACCTTGTCGAGGTAGCGCAGCTGCTTGTCGCCTTCGTAGAGCACCACCAGGTTCTCCATCGTCTCGCCTTCTTCCGACACCATCGTGCCTCCCACGCCTTCCGGCTTGGTGAGCTGCACGATGAAGCCGCTGTTGGGGTCGAACATTATCGACGAGCAGTTGCGTATGCCAACCACCGTGCCCTCGAATTCCACCTCGTCGTGCTCCACGCAGGCCGTGGCCAGCAGCATGAATGCCGCCGCCGTGGCCGCTGTGCGTATCAGTCTGGTCGTCTTCATCAGAATAGTCTCAATGCTTCGTTAAGTGATGTCTTCTTGTCGGTGCTTTCCTTGCGGCGGCCGATTATCAGTGCGCATGGCACGCCGTATTCGCCTGCGGCGAAGTGTTTTGGCCTTGTGCCGGGGATGACTACGCTGCGCGCCGGCACCCGCCCTGTGTATTCCACAGGCTCGCTCCCGGTGACGTCGATTATCTTGGTGCTGGCCGTGAGCACGGTGCCGGCGCCGAGCACTGCCTCGCGCTCCACCCTGACGCCCTCCACCACGATGCAGCGGCTGCCTATGAAACAGTTGTCCTCAATGATGACCGGGGCTGCCTGCACTGGCTCGAGCACACCGCCCAGCCCCACGCCGCCGCTCAGGTGCACGTTGGCGCCCACCTGCGCGCAGCTGCCCACGGTGGCCCAGGTGTCGACCATCGTGCCGGGTCCCACCCATGCGCCGATGTTCACGTAGGATGGCATCATCACCGCGCCGGGCGCCAGGTAGCTGCCATAGCGCGCCACCGCCGGCGGCACAACCCTCACGCCGCGCTCCGCCAGTCCGCGCTTGGGCGGTATCTTGTCCCAGTATTCCATCGGGCCAGCCTCCATCGTCTGCATTCCGCGCAGCGGGAAGAAGAGGAGCACGGCTTTCTTCACCCATTCGTTGACGCGCCAGCCGTCGCCGTCGGGCTCGGCTACGCGCAGCTCGCCGCGGTCGAGCATGGCCACAGCCTCCTCCACTGCCTGGCGCACCTCGGCGCGCTCGGTCAGGCTGCGGTCGTTCCAGGCCTGTTCTATCAGTTCTTGCATTGTGATTGTGTTTGTTGTGTTCATCTGATCAGTGTCACGCTGCCGGTCAGCGTCACCGGCCTCTGAGGCCTCACGCGGCTGTGGAAGCGCAGGGTGTAGACGTAGGTGCCCTGCGGGGCGGGCGCGCCGTCGGGCAGCGTGCCGTCCCACTCGTCGTCCAGACTCTCCAAGTGTGCCGCCAACACACCGGCGCGGTTGTAGACCCACACCTCGAGGTCGGTGGCGTCGTGCACCACGGGCCGCCAGCGGTTGTTCTCCGACAGGTTGGGTGTGAAGGCGTTGGGCACTGTGGCCAGCGAGCGGTCATAGCGCAGCATGGCGGTGTCGGTGTCGCTGCATCCCTGATGGTTCTCCACGCGCAGCACCACCGCCAGCGAGTCGTATTCTTCCGGGTAGTCGAAGGCCAGCTCCTCGCGGTCGCTGGAGGCCAGGCCGCCCAGATCCCACATGCGCCGCACGTGGTTGCGGCTGGCGTCGCGCAGCGCCACTCGCCGCCGCTCGGCGTCGACAATCATCGGCGCCGCCTGTATGCGTGCCAGCAGGTCTTCGCCCTGCACCACGAGGTGCAGTGTGCGCAGCGAGTCGCAGCCGAAGCCGGTGCGCAGCCTGTGTATGTAGTCGCCATGCGTGGTGTACACCTCTCCCTCGAACTCTATGCGGTTGCCTTTGCAGATGGTGTCGTGCACATGCTGGTCGTAGGTCGGCATCGTCGTCAAGTCTATTTTCAGCAGCGAGTCGCAGCCCGCCGTTGTGCTCGTCATCACCTCGTGGTGGCCTGCGGTGGCTATCGTCTGCTGTCCGAAGCGCAGCGCTGTGCCCTCGCACACGGTGGTGTCGATGCTGGTGGTCTTGCCTGGATGGTAGGTGACCGAGGCCGTGGTGTCGAGCGTGTCGCCGCAGCTGGTGAGTACCAGCAGCGTGTAGTGCACGGTGGTGTCGGTGGTGATGTTCGACGGCGACACAAGCCGCAGCGTGGTGTCGTTCACCCGCTCGGCAGCGCCGCCTTCCACCATGGCCTTCTCCAGCTTGCACTGCCGGGGCAGGAGCGAGGGGTCGAGGGTCATCTCCCACGAGAAGATGTATCCGTTGTCCATCTTGAAACCGTCCACCACCACTATCGACCATGTGCCGTTGAGCGGGCAGCCCACCAGTTTGTCGAATGAGTCGTCGGGGTGGTAGAAGTTCTTGCCTGCGTCAACGTGCGACGAGTCTATCTTCTTGTCGTGGCTGTGCGAGCGGCGGTATATCAGTCCGTCGCCGTCGGCGTATTTGTAGCCCATCTGTGTGTTGTCGCTCCAGCAGTAGTTCCACCCTTTGCCGGGCTCGTTGCCGAAGGCGTTGGGGTTGCATGGGTCGGCCTCGTTAGTGCTCTTCTTGGCTTCGCCCAGGAAGGTGTCCTCGGCGACGTTCAGCCCGCTGCTCCAGTGCCGGGCCGACGCCGGTATGGTGTGGTCGCAGCTCGACGTGCCGCTGCCGGCGTAGCGCATGAGGTCGGCGCGCTGTCCGTTGGGGCAGCGGAAGCCTATGTAGATGTCGCCTATGTAGCTGTGCTCCATTTTTATGCGCACGAAGTGTATGTCCTCGGCCGAGCGCACGCAGGCCGTGTCGTCGAAGTCGCTGAAAGTGACCGGCGACACATACGAGCAGCTGCCGTCGCACTCCACGCCGTCGGGCAGGAACACCGTCTCGTTGTGGCCGAGGGTGCTCTCGCCCGAGCTGACCACCACGCCGTTGCCCTTGTCGTAGCCGAAGGTCACGACGGGGCTTGTGCCTGCGCATACATCGCCCGGAATGTTGAGCCTCACTATGCGCTGCCCCTGCACGGCAAAGGGCAGAAAGCTGGCTGCCAGCAATAAAAGTCCTGTTATGGCCTGTTTCTTCGTCATTGATTTCAAGTGCAAATATACAAATAAAAACTCAATCGTGAGCCGGTGCGCGCGCTTTTTTTCTGCCGGGCCGCCAGCCAGGCGCCCAGGTTGGCAGGTGATTTCGCCGTGTCAACAAATTGTCAGCAACTGCACATCTACTTGTCATCTCCTACTCAAGTAAGGCATGAATAGTAGTTGGGTAGGCGATGAGTAGGAGTTGAGTAGGAGTTGGTCTGGTCTTAATGCTGGTTATCAGTGTTTTATGTAATGAGGTATTACCCCCTGCTATTGTTTTTGTGTATATCGCTGATTATGAGTGCATAGTCCGCACTATTCGTGTGGTTGGCCGCGAGGATGTCGTGGCTGTAGGCAGAGGGGTGGGTGGCAGCCCCAGGATACCTGGCGGCACTTTTTTTCGTGATTTTCGCGCAGGTCGTTTTTTTTGCGTATATTTGCAGCAGAATAAAACCCGAATGCAATGAAACAACTGATTGAATGTGTGCCTAATATAAGTGAAGGCCGCAACATGGATATTATCAACCAGGTCACGGCCGAGATTGAAAAGGTGGAGGGCGTGAAGTTCCTCGACGTAGATCCCGGCCAAACCACCAACCGCACCGTGATTACCTTCGTGGGCGAGCCCGAGCCTGTGCTTGAGGCTGCCTTCCAGGTGGTGCGCAAGGCCGCCGAGCTGATTGACATGACGCAGCACCACGGCGCCCATCCGCGCCAGGGTGCCACCGACGTGTGCCCGCTCATACCGGTGGCAGGCATCACGATGGACGAGGTGGTGGAGTATGCCCACCGCCTGGGCAAGCGCATCGGCGACGAGCTGCAAGTGCCCGTCTATTGCTACGAGAACGCCGCCTTCCTGCCCGAGCGTCGCAACCTGGCCTATTGCCGCACAGGCGAGTACGAGAGCCTTTCCTCGCGCCTCGGCACCGAGCAGTGGCGTCCCGACTTCGGCCCCAACGCATGGAACGGGCACACCGCCCGCACCGGCGCCACTCAGGTTGGCGCACGCGACTTCCTGGTGGCCATCAACTACAACCTCAACACCACCAGCACCCGCCGCGCCAACGCCATTGCTTTCGACGTGCGCGAGAAGGGCCGTCCGATGCGCGAGGGCGGCAAGCCCTCCGGCAAGCCCATGAAGGACGAGAACGGCAAGCCCATCATGATCCCCGGCACCCTCAAGGGCACCAAGGCCATCGGTTGGTACATAGAGGACTACGGCATTGCGCAGGTGTCTATGAACATCACCTCCATCAAGGTGGCGCCGGTGCACCTCTGCTTCGACGAGGTGTGCCGCTGCGCGGCCAACCGCGGCCTGCGCGTCACCGGCTGCGAGATAGTGGGCCTCATCCCGAAGAGTGTGCTCATCGACGCCGGCAAGTACTACCTGGCCAAGCAGCAGCGCTCGCTGGGTGTGAGTGAGGACGAGATAATGAAAGTGGCCATCAAGAGCATGGGTCTCGACGACCTCAAGCCCTTCGACCCGAAGGAGAAGGTCATCGAGTTCCTCATCGAGGACCACTCGAAGAAGAAACTGGTCGACCTCACCTGCCGTGGCTTCTGCGACGAGACGGCCAGCGAGAGCCCCGCCCCCGGCGGTGGCTCTGTGAGCGCCTACATGGGCGCCCTCGCCGCCAGTCTGGGCACCATGGTGGCCAACCTCACCGGCGGCAAGGCCGCCTACGACGACGAGTGGGAGAAGTTCAGCGAGGTGGCCGTTATGGGCCAGCAACTGAAGGAGGAGCTGCTCCACCTGGTCGACGAGGACACCGCCGCGTTCAACCGGATAATGGCAGCCTTCGGCCTGCCAAAGAAGACCGACGACGAGAAGTCCGCCCGCACGGCAGCCATCCAGGAGGCCACGCGCTTCGCCACCGAGGTGCCTTTCCGCACCATGCAGAAGAGCCTGGAGGCGTTTGATGTGTGTCAGGCCATGGTGGAATGGGGCAACCCGGCCAGCGTCACCGACGGCGGTGTGGGAGCCCTGGCCGCCCGCTCGGCCGTGATGGGCGCCCACCTCAACGTGAAGATCAATGCCTCGTCGCTCAAGGACGAAGCCTTCAAGGCCGACATCCTTGCCCGCGCCCAGGCCATAGAGGACGAGGCTGTGCGCAAAGAGCAGCAGATATTGAAGATTGTAAATGAAAAAATAGCTTTGTAGCAATGAAGAAGAAAGTTTTGTCCGTGCTGGTGGTGGCAATAGTGTGCCTCTGCGCAGCCAGTTGCACGCACCACACATGCCCGGCCTACCGTGGGTCGGTGGCCATGGCCGAGGTGGCAGAGTAGGCCACGCTCCACGGCGAAGTCCCGCCTGTGGCGGCAGCAGGGATGTTGCCGCCATAGGTAGTTTATACATACAACCAGCATCTAACCCATCAATATGAAACGAGGATTTGGAAGCGACAACCACTCGGGGTTCAGCCCCGAGGTGCTGGAGGCCCTGCAGGCGGCCAACAGCGGGCACGACCTGGCCTATGGCGACGACGAGCTGACCGTCAGGCTCCGTGGGGCAATCAAAGATACCTTCGGACAGCAGGCTGAAGTCTACCCGGTGTTCAACGGCACAGGGGCCAATGTGCTCTGCATCGACGCCATGTGCCGCTCGCACGAGGCTGTGGTGTGCGCCGAGACAGCCCATATCAATGTTGACGAGTGCGGCGCGCCGCAGCGCGTGGTCGGCTGCCGTCTGCTCACGGTAGACACGCCTGACGGCAAGCTCACCCCAGACTTGGTGCGCACGCGCCTGCACGGCTTTGGCTTCGAGCACCACTCGCAGCCCAAGGCCATAAGCATCAGCCAGCCCACCGAGCTGGGCACCCTCTACACGTTGCAGGAGATACAGGCGCTGGCCGCGCTGGCCCACGGGCATGGCATGTACCTGCACGTCGACGGCGCACGCCTGGCCAACGCGGCTGTGGCGCTTGGCTGCACGTTCAGGCAGATGACCACCGACTGTGGAGTTGACGCGTTGAGCCTCGGCGGCACGAAGAACGGCCTCATCATGGGCGAATGCTGCGTTCTGCTCAACCCGGCACTTGACGTGGACATGAAGTACCGCCGCAAGCAGATGACCCAGCTTGGCAGCAAGATGCGCTTCGTGTCGGCGCAGATGCTCTGCTACCTGGAAAGCGGCATGTGGAAGAGAAACGCCGAGCACAGCAACCGCATGGCGCAACTGCTGCGCAAGGAGGTGGAGCGCATAGAGGGTGTGAGCATCGTCTACCCTGTGCAGGCCAACAGTGTCTTTGCTCAACTGCCGCGCGAGGTGTGGCACCGGCTGCAGCAGCGCTACTTCTTCTACGACTGGGACGAGGATCGCGACGTGGTGCGGTGGATGTGCTCGTTTGATACGCAGGAGAGCGACATAGAAGGATTTGTCAATGCTTTGAAAGAGGAACTATGCAGACAGTAACACTTGGAAAGAGCGGCCTTGTGGTGCCGCGCAACGGATTTGGCGCCCTGCCCATACAGCGCATCAGCGACGAGGCCGCCGTGCGGCTGGTGAGGCGCGCCCTCGATGGCGGCATGTACTATTTCGACACCGCCCGCTTCTACACAGACAGCGAGGCCAAGCTCGGCATGGCCCTTGAGGGTCGTCGCGCAGAGGTGATTATCAGCACAAAGACCGGAGCCACCACCGCCGATGGATTCTGGCGCGATTTGGAGACCAGCCTGCGCGAGCTGCGCACCGACTATGTGGACCTCTACCAGTTCCACAACCCGGCCTTCTGCCCGTTGCCGGGCGACGGCAGCGGCCTGTACGAGGCCATGCAGGAGGCTGTGCGTCAGGGCAAGGTGCGCCATGTCGGCATAACCAACCACCGCCAGAAGGTGGCCTTGCAGGCCATAGAGAGCGGCCTGTACGAGACGATGCAGTACCCATTCAGTTATCTGGCATCCGAAGCCGACCACGACATAGTGCGGCGCACGCTGGAGGCCGGCATGGGGTTCATCTGCATGAAGGGCCTGAGCGGAGGCCTCATCACCCACTCGGCCGCGGCCTACGCCTGGCTGGCGCAGTACGACGTGGCTCCCATATGGGGCATACAGAAAGAGAGCGAGCTTGACGAGTGGCTGTCGTACCAAGACAATCCTCCGGCGCTCGACGACAGCTTGATGGCCGTGATTGACAACGACCGCCGCCAGCTGGGCGGCGATTTCTGCCGTGGGTGCGGCTACTGCGAGCCCTGCACTGTGGGCATACAGATACACGACTGCAACCGCATGAGCCTTTTCCTGCAGCGCGCTCCGCACAGCGTGTACGTCACCGACGAGTGGGCGGCGGCCATGGCAAGGATTGACGATTGCGTGGACTGCGGCCTCTGCAAGACTCGGTGTCCATACAGCCTCGACATTCCGGTGCTTCTGCGCCGCAACAAGGCTGACTTCGACGCCGTGTGGCAAAGCCGTGGGTAAGCTTGCGCAGCGATGGATTTTGTGCCCATTGCGCACATCGTCACGCCATTTGACGAGAAGTTCGGAGTGCCCCGGCAGGCCGGGCTTGCCGACCACGAGTCGCGTGTGGTGTTCGAGCCTCGCTTCCGTGTGAACGAGGCGTTGCGCGGCATCGAGGAGTTTGATTATCTCTGGTTGATATGGCTCTTCGACCGCGTCGAGGCTGCCGCAGACGGCTGGAGGCCTACCGTGCGCCCTCCGCGCCTCGGCGGCAACCGTCGTCTTGGCGTCTTCGCCACCCGCAGTCCGTTCCGCCCGAACCCTATAGGCCTCTCCTGCGTGAAATTGCTCGAAGTTAGGCGTACGGAAGGGGAGGGGACTGTGCTTGTGGTGGCCGGTGCCGACATGGTGAACGGCACACCGATACTCGACATCAAGCCATACGTGGCCTACGCCGACGCACATGCTGAGGCACGGTGCGGTTATGCGCAGTGCGCGCCACTGCCGACACTCAATGTCTGCGACCCTGGAGGCTGCCTTGACGCAATGCCCGATGCCCTGCGTGGGGCGCTGCGGCAGGCGTTGGCACTCGACCCCAGGCCGCACTACCAGTCGTCGCCGTCGCGCCGTTATATCATCCCATTCGGCGGATACGAGGTGAGTTTCTGTGTGGATGGGTGTGATTTGACCGTGTTGGGATGCCAACTGGAGGCGTGTAATCATCTGCCATCCGGGAGCGGTGCCAGCCGCTGACGGCTTGGGATGAAAGAATTATTTGGTCGGGTGCTTTTTTTTTGCTACCTTTGCCGCGCAAAATGTAAACAGGCAAATATACAAACAACGCTATAACATGTCAGAAAATCAGATAATAAATAAGGAAGACCTTGTGGTGCGGTTTGCCGGCGACAGTGGCGACGGTATGCAGCTCAGCGGCACCTTGTTCAGCGATGCGTCGGCTCTGACAGGCAATGATATTGCCACTTTCCCCGACTATCCTGCTGAAATTAGGGCTCCGCACAACACCATTGCAGGTGTCAGTGGCTACCAGGTGCATGTGGGCAACCACATCTACTCGAGCGGCGACAAGTGCGACATCCTTGTGGCAATGAACCCCGCCTCGTTCAAGTCGAACCTTAAGTGGGCCAAGCGTGGCGCCACCGTTATTGTCGATATTGACACTTTCACCGAGGAGGCACTGCAGAAGGCAGGCTACACCGACGACCCATTCACCGATGAGTTCGAGCGCGCCTACACGATAATCAAGGCTCCGATAACCAGCTTCACCTCAAGGATTGGCGATGCTGTCGGCGTGGACAAGAAAACCGCCGAGAAGAGCCGCAACATGTTTGCCCTTGGCATCATTTTCTACGCCACTCACAAAGCACTCGACCACACGTTTGCATATTTGGAGCGCAAGTTCGCGAAAAAGCCGCAGGTGGTGCAGCTGAACAAGGCTGTCCTCACCGAGGGTTATGAGTATGCCGACAAGCTGGAGGTGATGCACTCGCATATTGTCGAGGTGGCAAAGGCCGACCAGATGGCAAAAGGCCGCTACCGCAACATCACCGGCAATGTGGCAACGGCCTGGGGTCTGCTGGCCGCGTCGGAGAAGAGCGGACGCAGGCTCTTCCTGGGTTCGTATCCCATCACACCGGCCACCGACATCATGGTGGAACTGGCCAAGCATAAAAGCCTTGGCGCGCGAGTGTTCCAGGCGGAAGACGAGATTGCGGGCATATGCTCCGCCATCGGTGCTTCCTATGCCGGGGCGCTGGCCTGCACCAGTACGTCCGGCCCCGGCCTCTCGCTCAAGAGCGAGGCTTTGGGTTTGGCGGTGATGACAGAGCTGCCCCTTGTTGTTGTCGATGTGCAGCGTGGCGGTCCGTCGACGGGTCTTCCGACCAAGACCGAGCAAAGCGACCTGGCGCAGGCTCTGTATGGGCGCAATGGTGAGGCTCCGCTTGTGGTGGTGGCCGCCAGCAGCAGCGCCAACTGCTTCTATTGGGCTTATGAGGCCGCAAAGCTGGCGTTGGAACATATGACGCCGGTGATTCTCCTCACCGACGGTTACCTCGGCAACGGCAGCCAGTTGTTCCGTATTCCGAAGATGGACGACATGCCGGCAATCAGTCCTCGTTTGGCCACACCTGGCGACACTGAATACCGTCCATTCAAACGCGACCCGGAGACTTTCGCACGGCAGTGGGCGTTGCCAGGCATGGAAGGCTTGCGCCACCGCGTGGGTGGACTGGAGAAGGCTCCTGAAGGCAATCTCAGCACCGACCCTGAGAACCACGCCCTCATGGTACGCAACCGTCAGGAAAAAGTGAACCGTGTGGCAAACTATATACCTGACCAGACTGTTACTGGCAACCCCGATGCCGAACTGCTAGTGGTGGGCTGGGGAGGAACCGCCGGCGCGCTGACCCTTGCGGTTGAGGAGTTGAATAATGAAGGCAAGAAGGTGGCCTATACCCACTTCAACTACATCTGCCCCCTGCCAAAGAACACTGGCGACCTGCTGCGCCGCTACAAGAAGATAGTGGTGTGCGAGCTTAACAGCGGCCAGTTCGCAAACTATCTGCGCTCGCAGTTCCCCGAATGCGCCATGACACAGTACAACAAGGTGATGGGCCTGCCATTTGAGGTTGGTGAGTTGAAAGAACACTTTAACAGTTTATTGGGATAAACGAGGCACGACCGAGATAGTCCTTACAATACAGCATGAAAATGGAAAAGCATTTTGTTCCAAAGACGGACACGCAATATACCAAAGCCGACTTCACCAGCGACCAGATGGTCAAGTGGTGTCCGGGCTGCGGCGACCACGCCATTTTGGCCGCCTTGCTGGCCACCTTCCCCAAGACCGGCTACAAGAAGGAGAATGTATGCATGGTCAGCGGCATTGGCTGCTCCAGCCGTATACCCTATTATGTCGACACCTACGGCTTCCACAGCATCCACGGACGTGCCTGAGCCATCGCCACCGGCGTGAAGCTTGCCAACCCCGAGCTGAGCGTGTGGGTGAGCATGGGCGACGGCGACTCGATGGCCATCGGTGGCAACCACCTGATACACGCTGTGCGCCGCAACCAGGACCTTAACGTCACAATCTTCAACAACGAGATTTACGGTCTGACCAAGGGGCAGTACAGTCCAACCACCAAGTTTGGCCAAGTGACCAAGACCTCGCCTTTCGGAACCATCGACTACCCCTTCAATCCGGGCGAGCTGGTGATGGGAGCACAGGGCACATTCTTTGCGCGCACACTTGACTGCGTGCCGCAGCTTACCACCGAGTGCATGACCCACGCTGCCCAACACGACGGATGCTCGGTTGTAGAGGTGCTGCAGAACTGCGTAATCTTCAACGACAAGACTCACGCCGCCATCACCGACCGGGCAGTGCGCGACGACCGCACCATTGTGCTCGAGCATGGAAAACCTATGCTTTTCGGCAAGAACAAGGAGAAAGGCTTGCGCTTCAACGGCAGGCTGCTTGAGGTTGTCACCCTTGGCCAGGATGGCATCACCATCGACGACATCATGGTGCACCACGAGGACACCGAGGACACTGGCATACACATGATGCTGGCTCACATGGGGGGCGACCTTCCCGTGGCTCTCGGCGTGATACGCAATGTCAAAAAGGTGAGCTACACACAGCTCTACGAGGAGCAGATGGAAGAGCAGATGCAGTCCGGCAAATACAAGTGCATGGACGACCTGCTGAACAGCGGCGACACCTGGGAGGTGTGATTGTCAATGTAAACAGGGCAGGCAGGGAGCGACACGTTCCTTGCCTGCCCTTCTTTATTTGTAAACAAAAATGAGGGCAAAAGGAATACTGGCTGTGCTGGCGACCTTGCTGCTTGCCACGGCCTGCAGCGGACAGACTGGTAAGGACAACACCAATAAACAACAAGTTATGGCGAAATCTATCGTAATCTTCTTCTCACACGCTGGCGACAACTACAGCGTGGGCAACATCGAGGTAGGCAACACAAAGATTGTGGCCGACTACATAAGCAATCTGACAGGTGCTGCACAGTTTGAGATTGTTACCCACAAGTACGACGGGATGGCCTATACGCCACTCATCAACCTGGCCAAGCAGGAAGCGGCCGACGGCGAGCTGCCGCCCTACGAGGGTTCAGCTCCCGACCTGTCGCAGTTCGACACCGTCTTCATTGGCGGCCCCGTGTGGTGGGGCACCTATCCGCAGGTTATGTTCACTCTTTTCCGCGACATCAACCTCGACGGCAAGACGGTCATTCCGTTCACCACACATGAAGGAAGCGGACTGGCGTCGTGTGTTGGCGACGTGAGGGCGGCCTTCCCAAAGGCCACTGTCACCGGGGCTTTTGCCATCGCAGGCCACGAGGTGCGCGGTGGCAAGGCAAAGGTGGAGCGATGGATTGCCAGTTTGGGCCGTTAGAACCTTGAGAAGGGGTGCCTGCGCCAGTAGAGGATGAGCAGCAGGCCGATGAGCATACCTCCCAGATGGGCAAAGTGGGCCACTCCGTCGTAACTGCGGAATATGCCCTCAAACAACTCCAGCACCACCATGCCAATGATGACATACTTGGTTTTGATTGGGACAAGGAGGTAGAGGTACACATACTCGTTTGGGAACAACATGCCGAATGCCAGCAGCAAGGCATAGATGGCTCCGCTTGCCCCGACGCTGACGTGCACCCCTGGCACAAGCAGGTTGAGCAATCCTGCGCCGATGCCGCACACCAAATAATAGAACAAGAACCTGCGTGTGCCCCACACCCGCTCAAGCGTGGCGCCAAACATCCACAGCGAGAACATGTTGAAGAACAGGTGGTCGAAGCTTCCGTGCATGAACATGTATGTCAACGGCTGCCACAGGTGGAAGTTGCCGCTGGAGGGTGTCCATATTCCCAGCAGGTAGTTCAGGTCTACTATGTGCTGGCGTGCCAGGACGTAGTAGGCAAGGTAGCATATTGTATTGATTATCAGCAGGTGCTTCACCGCTGTGGGCAGCAGGCGGTAGCTTTGTGGTTGGTACTGTGCCATATATTCTATTTTAGCATTTCTTCAGGTTTGACGATGGTCATTATTCGCTTGCCCGACGGCGACACCCCGGCCATGGGGCAGCTGAAGAGGTCGGCCACCAGCTGCTGCATCTGCTCCTGGCGCAGCTCGGTGCCTGGACGCACCGCCATCTGCCGTGCCAGCGAGAGGCACAGCGACTCGCTGCGGCGCGCGTATTTCTGCATTGTGGAGCCTTTATAGTCGGCCAGCAGCCGCTCCAACATGGCATTCACCCCCTCGCCGTCGGTGCCGGCAGGGACGGCGGTGACCACGAATACGCTCTGGCCGATGGCTGTCATCTCGAAGCCGCATTGGCGCAGGTCGGGCAGCAGCTCGGCAAGCAGTTCGGCGTCGGCCGCCGAGAAACTGCACTGCATGGGGAACAGCAGCGTCTGCGACCCGGCGCTGACGGCCTGGTTCATCAGCCTGTCGTAAATCACCCGCTCGTGCGCCCGCTGCTGGTCAATCAGCGCCAGCCCCGACGAGATCGGCGCCACGATGTAGCGCCCCTGCACCTGCACGCACGCTCCGTTGCCGTGGCCGGCCGTTGTCTCCGCCGTTTGCTCGACGGTCAGCATCGACTGCTCCTCCTCGCGCATGGCCGCCGTCGGCGTCGACGGCGCGGCTGTCTGGGCGGCGCGGCTGCCTGTGGCGTGGAATGGATTGTAGTGCGGGTTGTAGCTCACTTGCGGCATGTCAAACGTCGCGTCCCTCGGCGCAGGCCCAATGTTGAACTCCTGCGGGGTGTCGAAGCTAAGTTCGGTGGCCAGCGCAAACTGCCCAAGCGCCCTCTTCACCGCCGAGCGCAGTATGAGGAACAGCGCATTTTCGTCCACGAACTTCACCTCGGTCTTGGTGGGGTGGATGTTGATGTCAATCCTTGAGGGGTCCACCTGCAGCCCGATGAAGAAGCAGGGGTGGCACCTCTCGGGCAGCAGCTGCTCGTAGGCACGCTCCACCGCCGTGCTCAGCCCGGCATGTTTTATGAAGCGTCCGTTGACGAACAGGTACTGCTCCCCGCGTGTGCGGCGCATGAACTCCGGGCGGCTCACGAAGCCGCTGACGGTGGCCAGGTCGGTCTGCTCGCGCACGGCGAACAGCTTCTCCTTGTAGCCTGCGCCGAAGAGGCCTGCTATGCGCCCCAGCATCGACCCTGCCGGCAGGCTGTACACCACCTTGCCGCCCGAGGTGAGCGAGAATGCCACGTCGGGGTGTATCAGTGCCACGCGGCGGAACACCTCCTCTATGTGGCCGAACTCGATGCTGTCTTTCTTCAGGAAGTTGCGCCGGGCCGGCACGTTGAAAAAGAGGTTTTTCACGCTTATCGATGTGCCAGCCTTGCAGGCCGAGGGGTGCTGGCTCACTATGCGGCTGCCCTCGATGACCACCTCGGTGCCGAGCTCGCCCTCGGGCTGGCGTGTGCGCAGCTCCACCTGCGCAATGGCCGCAATCGAGGCCAGGGCCTCGCCGCGGAAGCCCATGGTGTGGATGGCGAACAGGTCGTCGGTGCGGTGTATCTTGCTTGTGGCGTGGCGCTCGAAGCAGAGGCGCGCGTCGCTGTCGCTCATGCCGCAGCCGTTGTCCACCACCTGTATCAGCGTGCGCCCGGCGTCCTTCACCACAAGGTCAATCTGCGAGGCTCCGGCGTCGAGCGAGTTCTCAAGCAACTCCTTGACGGCACCAGCCGGGCGGTCGACCACCTCGCCGGCCGCTATCTGGTTGGCTATGCTGTCGGGCAGTATGTTAATGATGTCCATTCTGGCGCTTCTTCTCGTGCTTGTCCAGGAACGGCAGCAGGTCGCGTATGGGCAGCATCTTGTTCATGATGATGTCGCGGTGCTCGTCGAGTATTATCATTGTCGGCGCGCTGTGCACGTTGTAGGCCTCCTGGTAGTCGATGTTGACGTTGCTGCCGCCCACGTTGATCCAGCGGAAGTCGTGCTCGCGCACATAGCTCCGCCAGCGCTCCACGTCGTGGCAGTAGCCCACGGCGTAGACCTCGAAGCGGTGGTCGGGCGCGGCCTGCAGCGAGTCGTAGAGCAGCTTCAGCTCCGCGCTGTGCTCCTGGCAGTGGTGGCAGTCGGGGTCCCAGAACCACAGCACCACGTAGCGCTCGGGCGAGCGGTGGCTCGATCGCCAGTGCTCCGGCGCGTCGATCTGCGTGGTGTCAATCATCCACAGCTCCTGGCCGTGGGCGCCGATGAGGCTCTGTATTATGCGGCTGTGGTTCTTGTTCATCACGTAAAGCTCGCTCTCCTTCGCCCATGGGCACAGTCCCTTCTGGTAGTATTGCTCCACCATGTGGCACCACACGGCGTCCCAGCCGATGTTCTTCGTCGAGCGGTAGTAGCGCGGCTCAATGAACTGCAGCACGTAGCGGCGCATGGCGGTGTCGTCGCCAATGCGGCCCATCAGGTCGTCGAGGTCGCGGCAGATGGTGTCGGCCGAGGCATAGTAAAGCAGGCCGAAGAAGAAGTAGTTGAGTTTGTTGTAGAGGTGTGGGCTGTAGAGCAGGGCTTCGCGGCCCGCGCGGCTGCGGAGCGAGGGGTCGAAGAAGGCGTCCCAGTAGTGGTGGCGGTAGTGGGTGGCGGGGTCGGCCACACTGTCGGGCACGCTGCCGTTGTCGCATGCCTCAAGCAAACGGAAGAAGAGGTTGCCCGCCTGCTCCTTGCGCACGCGGCTCTCGTAGGCCGTCATCACGGCGCCCAGGCTGTCGAGCGCCCGGCTGTCGCCGGCGCCTTTCAGGCTGTCTTGCTGGCGGCGCGCCTGCTGCAGCCGCGCCATGTAGGCGAACATCTGCCGGTTGGCCTCGCTGCCGTTCACCTTGACGCTGGCGGCGCCCATCGACTTGTCGCCCGTCATCGTGAAGCGGCGGCTGTCGCCCAGCAGGAAGTCGGCAATCTGTTCTTTGCCGTCCTGCCCCACAAGGACGTACACCCCCTCGTCCCACGCGCGGCTGCCCGCGAAGGTGTAGTCGTGGCGGCGCGTGCCCTGCCGCGCCGTGTCGAGCATGATCAGCCTGTCGCGGTAGTGCCGTGCCAGGTACAGCACCGAGTCGCCGCGCCCCTCGGGAGCGAAGGTGAACGAGTATCTCTGCGCCCTGGCCCCAAGGCAGGCGAGCACCGCCACAATCAGCAGTATGTGTCTTTTCGTCATCGTCATTCGTAATTTTGCGCCTGTGCGCACCCCTGTTAACTCTCGGCACCCACGATTTATTGCGCGTGCGCGCCAAATAATGTGCTGCCGGATGGTGTTCTGTCCGGGGGCGCCACTGCGCACGCCGGTTGTGGGGGGAATGAGGGTTGCGCTGTCTTGCAGGATACACATACACAGGCACTTATGATGAATTATTGTTGTATGTGTCTGTAAACCAGCCTGAAAAGGCATCAAGTCAATGTCAACACCGTCTGTTCTTCGATTGTTCTCCGATTGTTCTTCGATTGTTCTTCGATTTAATATCGGAGAACAATCGAAGAACAATCGGAGAACAGTCGAAGAACAGACGTCCCTGGCTTCGTCCTGGCGCAGGGCAGGGCGCTTGCGCATGTGGAAAAATGTTGCTATCTTTGCGTCTGGAATATTAGAATGCCAAACAGCAACCAATATGCAGACAATCAAGCTTTCAAACGGTGTGGAGATGCCCCTGCTGGGCTGTGGGGTCTATGGCAGCTTCCAGATGCCGCCCATAGACTGCATCAAGGTGCTGGCCCGGGCCATCGACATGGGCTACCGCATGTTCGACACCTCGCTGCACTTCGACAGCGAGGAGCCTGTGGGCTGCGCCTGGCGCGAGAGCGGCCTTGGGCGCGACGAGTTTTTCCTGGTGGCCAGGCTGGGTGCCTACAACCTTGGCGAGGCCGGCACGGCGGAGGATATTGACGAGAGCCTGCGCTGGTTGCAGACCGACCACATCGACCTGCTGCTCATGCAGTATCCCTACGGCGACGTGTTCGGTGCCTGGCGTGCCATGGAGCGTGCCTACCGCGAGGGCAAGGTGCGCGCCGTCGGCGTGAGCAACTTCACGCAGGCGCGCTTCTTCGACCTGGCCAACCTTGCCGAGGTGAAGCCCATGGTGAACCAGCTGCAGTGCAACGTCTTCTCGCAGCAGCGCGGCATGGAGGGGCTGCTGCGCGAGTTCGGCTGCCGCCTCATGGCCTGGGCGCCGCTCGGCGGCCACTATGACAAGGCTGAGGTCGTGGAGAACGGCGTGCTGGCCTCCATCGGCGCGCGCCACGGCATGACGGCGGCGCAGGTGGCCCTGCGGTGGCTCACCCAGCGAAGCGTGGCCGCCGTGCCCCGAACCATCAATGCCGCCCACATGGCGCAGAACCTCGGCTCGGCAGGCTTCGAGCTCGACGACAGCGACATGGAGCTCATCGCCTCCATGAACCAGCTCGACGCCGGCTCCATCGACTACGAGGATGTGGATTTTGTCAGAAGCATGGCCGACGCTGCCAGGGTCGGCCGCGTGGAGCGGAACCCCGGCCCGGCAGGCTTCGGGTTTGGCGGCAGCGCCATGTAGCCCTGCTCCTCTGTCCGGCCCCGTCCGGGGCGCTTCCGGTCAAAGCACCAGAATGGCGCTGCTCACGCGGCGCTGGCCGTCGTGATCGTCGCGCATGTTGTCGGTGGGGTGGTTGAGCACTCCGCCAGGGGTGGCGTCGCGCACGTAGATGGTGGAGCTGCCGCCGCCGTCGAGGTTGATGGCGTCGGTGCAACCCAGCCAGCGCATGAGGCGCGCCAGCTCGGGCAGCGTCAGCCCCTCGGCCTTGTGTCTCACCAGGCCGTCGGCCACCAGCAGCAGCACCGAGCCGTCGCCGCGCAGGCCCAGTGCGGTGCGGTTGTAGCGGTTGGTGACGAAGGTGCGGTCGTCGCGCTGCGGCACCTCGGCCCCGTCCTTGAGCAGCATCGGCCCGGCGGTCATCACGTCGGGGTGGGGGAGACCCTCCTCCCACAGGCGGTTGCTGTCGGGCACCAGCAGCAGGGGGCGGCCGCCACTGCCGAGAGCCATGGTGGCGTACTGGTAGTACTTGCGGTTCACGCTTTCGGGCGTCTGCGGGGTATTCTCGCCCAGCTGCCTGCCCTCCACGCGCAGGTAGCACACGGGGAGGCCGGTGCGCATGTCGAAGAACGAGCCGTTGACCGCCGCAGCCGCGCCCCTGGCGCGGGCCATCTCGTCGACGGTGAGCGTCGCGCTGTCGGCTGCGAAGATCAGCCGCCGCGGGCTATCCTGTGGCAGTTCTATCATGAAGAGGCGTTGCGCCGAGCAGAAGAGCGCGCCCTCGCCGAAGTTGTAGCGCTTCAGCGTGAAGCCGTCGAGCGAGTCGGTGCGCCACTCGGCCCTTGCCAGCCGCAGCGAGTCGGCGGTGTAGTCGGCCTGTGCATTCGGCCTGCACGAGGCCAGCAGCAACAGCAGCAGGGGTATCACGGTGCGTGGCATGGCGTCAGCTCCTCTCCCCGAAGCGCTGCGTCACCTCCGGGCTGTAGGTTTTCGACACGGGGATGTCGCCCACGCCGTCGGCATCCATCTCGGCGTAGAGGCCGTCGGCCTGTTTGCGCAGCAGCCGCACGTGGGCAAGGTTGATGTACCAGCTGCGGTGGCAGCGCATCAGAAGGGTGCCCTCAAGGGCAGGCTCCAGACCTGCCATGGTGTTGCGCAGGCTGTAGCGCACGGTGCGTCCACCGGCCAGGTAGATGACGGTCACGTAGTTGCCTGCCGCCTCTATGCCCACCACGCTCTCTGCGGCCGTCACCAGGCGCACCGTCGACGCCGAGTCGGCGAAGCGGATCATGCCGCCCTCGCCCTCCTCCTGCCTGCGCAGGCGCAGAATGGTGCGCTCGGCCTCGGCCAGCATCACGTCGCGCTCCAGCCGCTCGGCCCAGAGCCAGTACACGGTGTAGGGGAAGACGGTGGCGGAGGAGTAGACCAGCATCACCGGCAGCAGGTTGCGCATGAAGGCGCAGTGGAAGAGCAGCGAGAGGAAGAGGTTGATGAAGATGGCGGTCACGGCCAGCTCGGCCAGTTGCCACCACAGGTAGTCGCTCTCGCGCAGGCGGCGTGTGCGTGTGGTGAGCAGCATGAGTGTGCGCGACAGTGACGTGACCACCAGTGCTATGGCGCACGTAATGGGCAGGCAGAGGCTCTCGTGTAGGTACCACAGGGCTGCCATGTTGTCGGCGGCGGGCGTGGCCGCTGGCTCCACGAGGTCGTCGACAAGGCCGTAGCTGGGTGTGTAGGTGATGGCGAACAGCAGCAGGAAAATCACCAGTCCGGCAATGAACAGCAGGTTGGCACGCAGGGTGTATATGGCGCGTGGAGTTCTCATTGGCTCTTCTTCTTGAACAGGTCGACCCACCGGTCGAAGTCCTTTGTCAGTTTCAACCCAACGCCCTGCTTGTAGGGCAGGTCCATGCGGGTGTAGTCGTTGGTGTTGGTGCGGTTGTAGGCGAAGAGGTGCACCAGCGGGCTGATGCGGTAGCCCAGCAGGGCGTCGATCACGGCGGTGTTGGTGGCCGAGGCAGCCAGCTCACGGCTCTCACCGCCGTAGCCGAGGGTGCTCTCCAGGTACCACCGCCCCCAGTCCTTGCTGATGTTCACGTCAATTTGGTCGCGCGTGAACTCGTTGCCCGCCTTGTAGTCGAAGTCAATGTCTACCACGCTCACCATGTCCGACACCACGCTGCCCAGCGCCCCGATGCCGCCCGAGGTGGCAATGCCGCCGTTCACCGTCGAGGCGTTGGCGTTGTAGAAGTGGCCGCTCACCAGCAGCGACACGGCCTGCGTGAGCATGTCGCGCTCGCTGCTGCGGTCAATGTAGGCAAACACCTCCTCCTCCACGCTGGCGTCGGCTCCGGGCAGCCTGATGTCGAAGCCAATGGTGGGGTCCTGCAGCGTGCCCGCAATGTTGATTACATCCTCCACCTGCAGGTACTTCTGCGAGCCTCCGGCGTCGCTCACCCCGCCAGTAAGCGAGCTGAGGTTGACCCTCTGCGAGTACACTGCGCTCAAGTCGAAGCGCGCGTCGGGCAGCGACCCTTGGAACTGAAGGTTGCTGCCTTCCTCGATGGTGAAGTTCTTGCTGATGATGGACAGGAGGCCCACCTTCATGGTGCCCGACGTTATCTCGTAGCTGCCTGCCACCTGCGGCTCGCCGTTGCCCGACATGGAGAGGTGGAGGTCGCCCGCGCCGCTGGCCGTCACCCCGACGGTGGCTTCCGAGAAGTCTATCGGCAACGACAGCAGCAGGTCGGGGGTGAGGCCGAGGTCAAGGTCGAGCTCCAGTTGCTGCCGCTTCCTTGTAGTGGTGGAGGTCTTGGCCTCGGGCTTGTCGCTGACGAAGGTTATGTAGTTCTGTGCCTTCACCTGCCGCCTGTCGCTCACCGGCACTGTCAGCGAGCAGCCCGGGACGGTGCGTGCGCTTATGTTGATGAGCAGCGAGTCGAGCCTTCCTCGCACCGACCCTGTGGCCGAGGCCATGAGCGTTCCGTAGAAGTCGTCTCCACTGCGCTTGTCGAGCACCATCAGGCGGTCGGTCCCGAGGTTGAGGTCAAGGCTCACAGCGGGCAGCGAGTCGTACCTAATAATACCGTCGACCGTGGCCTTGTTGCCGCGCTCGTCGCTGATCAGGAAGTGATTGAGTGTAATCAGGTTGTTGGTGAACTGGATGCTGTCGTTGAGCAGGTAGGTCACACCTGTGGCGTCGATGCGCAGCGAGCTGTTCTCTATCTTCGCCTCGCCCACCACCAGAGGCTGCCTCAATGTGCCGCCCACATCGAGGCTGCCGTGCAGCATACCCTCGACGTGGCTGCTGAAGCCTGTGAGCAGCGGGGCGAGCAGTGTGAGGTTGAGGCTGTCGAAGTCGACGGCCATGCTCACCTCCGAGCTGCCGCCAAGCTCCACCCACCCGTCGGCTGCCAACTGGTTGCCCAGCAGGCTGATGTTGACTGTATTCAGTTCGGCGTTCCAGTTGCTGTTGAGCCTCATAGTGCCCAGCGGCTGCTGGTTCACCATGCAGCTGTCGAGCGTAAGGTTGGCGTTGAAGTATGGCTTGTCGGCCAGGCCGTAGAGCGAGAATCGGCCTCCAACCTGCCCGCCTATGGCCAGCGGGCTGCCCTGCAGCAGCAGGTCGCCGATGCCCTGCAGCGAGAAGTTGTCGAGCAGCAGCTGCACATTGTCTGACGGAAGGCCGCGCAGGCTGACGTCGGCCACCAGCGACTGCCGCTCGCTGCGCAGGCTGACGCCGCTGCCCGCCAGCACCATCCTTTCTCCGCCCATTACTGTCATGCTGTCGATGCCGAGCCTCCACTGGTTGCCGCCCAGGGTAAAGCCGTCGCGCAGCACGCTCACTGCGCCGCCGCTGTATTGCAGCGCCAGGTCGCCCTGCGAGTCGTAGTCGTCGCTTTGCCATTCCAGCTCCACCTTCGCGCAGCCTGGGTTGCTGGCTGTGCCGAGCCTCACCCGCTGGGCCAGGGGCATTGAGCCCACATGCACCTCCTGAGCCTCGGCTCTGAGCAGCAGGTCGCCGCCGGCCGAGCGCCCCACCAATCCCACACCGTCGAGGCGCAGGCCGTTGTAGGCCACCGAGTCGCTGCGCACCACCAGCTTGAGGCTCTCCGTGTTGTTGTAGCTGCCGTCTATGCGTGTGCCGTTGGCTATGCGGAGCGAGGGCAGGAAGGTTTCTGCCAGCCCCTCGCTGTCGTGCCAGTTGATGTGGAAGCCCAGGTTGGCGTCGGCTATGCGCCGCTGCTCGTCGGCATAGAGGGTGTCGATGCGCACCAGGTCGGCAGGCAGTGCGCTGTGGGCCAGCTTCATTGCCATCAGCGGCAGGTCGTAGTAGCTGAATTTTCCGGCAAGCGTGGCGTCCATCGGGTCGCTTTGCAGGAGGATGTTCTTCTGTCCCTGGCGCGCGGCGATGCTCATGGCCAGGCGGCTCATGGCCAGCCTCGGCCCAAGCGTGGCGTCGTAGAGGCGCACCTCGCCCTGCATCGAGTCGATGTCCGTGCCCTCGTACCTCACGTCGAGCCTGGCGGCCAGCGGGCTGTATTCGGCCGCCGTGAGGTTGAGCCGCTCGGTGTCTATGCGGCGCGCGTCGATCTGGGCGGCCAGTTTCTTTATGCCGCCGGCCACGTCGAAGTCGGCTTGCGCGGTGAAGAGGGCGGCGCTGTCGGTAGAGTTCATCTCCACGTGGCCGCGGCCGTGGTCCACGCTGCCGCCTAGGTCGATGGCGGCCAGCCGTTGCCCGCGCACCACGCTGCCGTTCAGCTGACCGTCGAGCGTGGCGCAGAGGGTGGCTGGGTCGTCGAGGCGTTCCATCGTGCCTGCCAAGCTGAGGTCGAAGCCCGTGTGCGACAGCCAGTCGGTGCGCAGCACCTTGAGCCCCAGCCCACTGCTGCCCACCTCGGCGTTGAAGCGCGCGCCGCCGCCGTCGGTGCGTCTCATCACGACATCGGCGTGCAGTCCGCCCATGCCGCTCTCGAGCTGCAGGTTGGCGGTGCCGAGCTCGCCCATGCCTCCGTGCAGGCGCAGGTTGAGGTCCACGAAGTCAACCTGCCGCAGCAGCAGGTCGGGCAGGTCGATGCGGGCATAGTGGGCCGGAGGCTGCTCGCCCCGGGTGCTCACTATGCCAAGCCGCCGCAGGTCGGCCGCCGTGGTGCGCAGCCGCTCGATGTCGACGTCGAACACGGTGCTCTCCACGTCGGGCAGGCCGCGCACGTCGCCGGTGAGCTGCAGTGCCGAGCCGTCGCCCCAGTGGGCCATGAAGTCGGTGATGTGCATGTCGCCGATGGTGCCGTCCACGTGGCCCTCGGCGTCGATGCGCGCGTCGATGCCCCACAGCACCGGCGCCCAGTAGGCCGCGTCGGCCAGCGCCACGGTGGTGCCGGGGTGCAGGGTGATGCGGTGCTCCACGTCGGCCAGGTAGTCGTGGCCGCCCCAGCCGTCCCAGAGTATCTCCACGTCGGCCAGCACCTCGCTTTGCGGCGTCAGCAGGCGGAAGCCGTGCACCGTGATGTCGTGCGGGCTGACGTGCACGTCGGCCTCCACGTGGTCCACCCTCATGCCGCTGCGCTCGGTGGTGCTGAACTTCACCAGCTGCACGCTCACGTCGTCGTTCACCACGTGCAGGTTGCGCGCCCGCATGTTGATGTCGCGGAAGTCCATGTGCCCTATGTCCACCCCCTCGCGCCAGGCGTTGATGCTGCCCTCCGGCAGCTCCATCTTGTAGCGCAGGTGGCTCACCGTCATGTGGCGCACGTCGACCGTGAAGGGCTTCGACGGCTTGGTGCTGTCGTGATGCCCCGAGGCGTAGTGGTCGAGAATATACTGCAGGTTCACCCGGTGGTGGCCGTTGTCCTGCCGCTCTACGGCCAGATGGTAGTAGCCGTCGCGCAGCACGAGGTGGTCCACGTCGATGTGGTGGTCGCTGTAGGGGAACCTCTTGAAGCGCAGTCGCAGCGAGCCCACGTCGAGCAGCGTGTCGCCGTCCGGGGCTACCAGCCTCACGTCTTTCAGCATCAGGTGGTTCCACGGCATGATGTGCATCGCGCCGACGCTCACCTCGCCGCCCCACTCCTTGGAGAAGTGGCTGCCCGCCGCCGCGCCCAGGTACGACTGCACCACCGAATAGTTAAGCGCGGCCATGGCCACATAGACCGCCACCAGCACGCCCAGCAGGCATCTTCCTGTTATTTTTAGCAGTTTGCGCACAAATCAACACCACTAACGCCACCGGCCGCCGTTTATTGCGCGCTGCCCGGCAATAATGTTCGCGCGGGCACGGCTCGACACCTGCCTTCTGTGTTCATTCACAGGTACTTATGATTGCTCGTTGGCGCAATATGCTGAAAACCAGCTCGCCACGGTGTCAGGGCAATGTCAACACCGTCTGTTCTTCGATTGTTCTCCGATTGTTCTTCGATTGTTCTTCGATTTTATATCGGAGAACAATCGAAGAACAATCGGAGAACAATCGAAGAACAGACGGCCTTTGCGCGGCGTTGACGGCTGGCGGGGCCATGCCTGCCGGCGCGGCTGAGCGGGGGCTACCGCAGTATCTGCTTTGTGTGCTCCTTGGTGTTCACCTTGCCGATGGCGTCCGCAATCACGCCCTCCTCGTCGATGACATAGGTGGTGCGAAGGGTGCCGACGGTCACCTTGCCGTAGTTCTTCTTCTCACCCCATGCCTCGTAGGCCTCGAGTATGCGGTGCTCTGGGTCGGAGATGAGGTGGAACGGCAGGCTGTATTTCTCGATGAAGCGCCGGTGGCTTTCGGCGCTGTCGCGGCTCACGCCCAGCACCTCGTAGCCCAGCGCGAGGAAGCGCTCGTAGTTGTCGCGCAGGTCGCACGCCTCGGCGGTGCAGCCCGGCGTGCTGTCCTTCGGGTAGAAGTAGAGCACCAGTTTCTTGCCTGCGAAATCACCGAGCCTCACGGTGTTGCCGTTCTCGTCGGCGCCCTCGAACCACGGCGCCTTTGTGCCTTTTTGCAGCATGTTGTCGTCTTGTTGGTTGAACATTGAAAATGCGACGCAAAGTTACAAATTTTTTCCGACATGGCGCTAAAACGCGCGCCCGGCTGCCCGGCTGCCACGGCCGGCAGTGGTGTGGGAGAGGCGTTTTGTGACGGCCGATTGTGAAAAAATGTGTATCTTTGCAGTCTGTTTTGTTTGCGCAATGAAACGAGCTGTAACCTCTATTGTGAAGCGCTTGTCGCTCATATACAAGTTGTTGATAGTGCTGGCCACGTCGGTGCTGATTGTCGTGGTTTTTCCGCATCAGCACCGTGGTGCGCACTACGACTACAAGGTGGGCGCCCTTTGGCGCGGGGCCGACCTGGTGGCGCCATTCGACTTTGCCGTGATGCAGACCGCCGATGAGATTACCATGCGTGAGGAGGCCGAGCGGCAGAAGATGATACTCTACTACCGCGTCGACTCCGCTGCCCGGCACCGTGCCATGGAACGCATAGACCGCGACTTGCGGCACCTTCCTGCCGCCACGCGCAAGCAGCTGCGGAGGCAGGCTGACAGTGTCTACCGCGTGGGCTACATTCAGTCGCCGCAGGGCATCGACGACCTGTCGTCGCACAGCGTGGTGGTGCTCGACGGCAATGTGGGGCGGCAGCGGCGCGGCGCCGACTTCATCACGCGCGACGACCTACAGCCCGGTCTGCTGCGCGACAGTGTGCTGGAGCCCAGCATCGTGGTCGACGCGCCGCGCACGGCGCTCGAGCTCGACAGCCGCCTGTCGCAGCTGTCGCACACCAGCCGCATGGTGATGGAGGGCGACAGGATTGTGGCCAAGGGCGAGGTGGTCACCTCGGAGCAGGCGCAGGCCATTGCCGCGCTCGAGGCCGAGAACGACCGCCGCTTCGCCGACCACTACAGCCCCGCGGGGCAGATGGCCGGGCAGGTGATGCTGGCGCTGATAGCATTCGCAGCCCTGTTCATGTTCTTGAAAAACACCGGCAACCCCTTGCTGCAGGAGGACAGGAAGGTTCTCTTCGTGATGCTGCTGATACTGCTGGTGTCTGCCCTTGAGGCGCTGATGGTGAGGCTGGCACCCGACTGGGTGCTGCTGGTGCCGCTCTGCATCGTGCCGATACTGATGCGCGTGTTTTTCGACATGAGGGTGGCCCTCTACATCCATCTAACCACTGTGATTATACTGGCCAACCTGGTGCCGAACTCATTCGAGTTCATCTTCTACCAGCTGGTCACCGGCATGATGAGCATCATCGTTGTGCGCAACCTGGAGCGGCGCAGCCAGTTCTTCACGCTGTCGCTGGTGATCTTCGTAAGCTATTCGCTCATCTACACCAGCGGCGTGCTCAGCCAGGAGACCAACCTGCTGTCGCTCGATCTGTCGAAATATCTCATCTTCCTGCTCAACTCGCTGCTCACGCTGCTGGCCTACCCGCTTATCTACCTGTTCGAGAAGCTGATGGGCGTCACCACCAACCTGACGCTGCTCGAGCTTTCGAGCACCAGCCATCCGGCCTTGCGCGAGCTGAGCCGACGCGCTCCGGGCACGTTCCAGCACTCGGTGCAGGTGGCCAACATAGCCGAGGACCTGGTTAACGAGGTGGGCGGCAACGCCCTGCTCGCAAAGGTGGGCGCGCTGTACCACGACATTGGCAAGGTGAGCAACCCGCTCTACTTCACCGAGAACCAGAATGCCGGTTTCAACCCGCACGACGAGCTTGACTATGTGGAGAGCGCGCGCATCATCACAGCCCACGTGACCGACGGGCTTGAGCTTGCGCGTCGCTACAGGCTGCCCGCCGAGGTGCAGGACTTCATCCGCACCCACCACGGCACCACCTACACGGGCTATTTCTACGCCAAGGAGAAAGAGCGGCAGGGTGGGGAAGAGTTCGACACGACGCTGTTCCGCTATCCCGGCCCCTGCCCCTACAGCCGCGAGACGGCGGTGGTGATGATTGTTGACACCGTGGAGGCCGCCTGCCGCTCGCTGAAATATCACAACAAGGAGAAGACCGACAGCTTGATAGACAGTCTGATTGATGCCAAGATAGCCGCGCGGCAGCTCGACAACTGCCCACTCTCCTACGGCGACATAGCCCGTATACGCAAATTCCTGAAAAGCAAAATGATGAGCATATACCATGTTCGGGTGGAGTATCCCACCGTCAATGAATGACATGCTGTCAGTAAGCTCCTGATAACCACACCATCAACAACAAGCAATGAAGAAGAAAGCACTGAACCATCTGTTTGCCGTCGTGGCCATGCTGGCGGTGGCCTGTGTGTACTTGGCGCCCGCGCTGCAAGGCAAGGCCATTAGGCAGGGCGACATCCAGAAGAGCGAGGCAATGTCGTACTCGCAGCGAATGGAGAAGAAAAGCACAGGCACCATTCCCAACTGGAACAGCTCCATGTTCAGCGGTATGCCTGGCTACCAGATTGTGAGCGAGCCGGAACACTCCGTCTTTTGGCCACTGCGCAACCTCTCAATAATGCGTCCGCTGGGGCTGGAGCGCAACATCGGTGTGCTGTTCCTCTATCTGATTGGCTTCTATCTGGCCCTGTTGGCATTCGGGCTCTCTCCGTGGCTTGCCCTGGGCGGCGCTGTGGCGTTTGGCCTGGGCAGCTACAACCTCATCATCATCGAGGCGGGGCATATCACCAAGGCCTGGGCCATGAGCATGATGGCACCGATACTTGGCGGCCTGGCACTGGTGCTGCGCAGCGCCACGGATGGCGGCCTGGAGAAGAAGACGCGCAACCGTCGTGTGTTGTGGGGCTGCCTGTTGTTCACGCTGTCGCTCATACTGCAGATTTCGTTCAACCACATTCAGATCACCTACTACACCGCCGTGGCGTGCGTGGTGGCGGCGCTGGTCTACATGGTGTATGCCATCATGCGTCGCCGTTTCAAGTCATTTGCCCTCAAGGCCGCGTTGCTTGTGTCTGGGGCGCTGCTGGCTTTCGGCAGCAATGCGCGCCTGCTGCTTGTGAACGAAGAGTATGCGCGCTACACCATGCGTGGCGGCAATGAGCTCACGGTCACACCCGCCGACCTCTACGGCGAGGCTGCCGCCTCGGCGCAGCAGAACACCACCGACGGCCTCGACATCGACTATGCTTTCTCGTGGAGCTACGGCATTGGCGAGACCTACACCGTGCTGGTGCCGGGCGCCTTTGGCGGGGGCAGTGGCGAGCGTGTGGGCAAGGACAGCCAGTTCTACCGCAATTTCCGTTCAGAGCAGGCGCCGCTCTATTGGGGCGAGCAGCCGTTCACCAGCGGGCCTGTGTATTTCGGCGCAGTGGTGCTGTTGTTGGCATTGGTGGGCTTCATCGTGTGCAAGGGGCCGGAGCGCTGGTGGATTGCCATTGCCGCTGTGCTGGCCGCCATGATGTCGTGGGGCAGCAACTTCATGGGGCTCAATGGCTGGCTCTTTGATCATGTGCCATTCTACAACAAGTTCCGCACGCCATCAATGGCCTTGGTGTTGAGCCAGGTGTGCCTGGTGATTATGGCTGCGTTGGCCATGGGGGCCGTGCTGCGCAAGGAACGCGACCGCAAGCGAGTCAATCTGGCCATCTATGTCGCCACGGGTGTGCTGTGCGCGCTGATAGTGGGAGTGCTGCTGGCGTCGGGCAGTTTCTCGTTCAGTGGTGCTGCCGACAGGCAGATGCAGGCACAGTATGGCGACCAGTGGCCGTCAATATTCAACGTGCTGCTGGCCGACCGTGCGGCTCTGCTGAGGAGCGACTCGCTGCGCTCGTTGGTCTTCATTATCCTGTCGGCGGCAGCACTGTGGCTCTACAACAATGACAAACTGCGCAGCAATGCGGCGGTGGTTGCTGTGGTGTCGCTGCTGGCGCTGGTGGACCTTTGGGGAGTGGGGCGCCGCTACCTCAACAATGACAACTTCGTGGAGCCTCGCCAGCTCGAGTTGCGCCGTGACCAGTGGGATTACGCCATCGATGAACAGGCCGCCCTCTATGGCGACCACGACTTCCGTGTGCTCAACCTGGCTGTGAACACGTACAATGACAGCAAGCCCTCTGCTTTCCACGACCAGGTTGGGGGCTACAGCGCGGCCAAGCTCAGCCGTTACCAAAATCTCATAGACTTCTATCTTTCAAGGCAGATTAACCCGCGTGTGCTGGCCATGCTGGGCACACGCTACGTCGTCATGCAGAACGGCCAGGTGCAGCGTCTGCCCGATGCCATGCAGAACTGCTGCTTTGTGAGCGAGGTGAAGGGGGTGCATGGCGCCGACGAGGAGATACTGGCCTTGGCCGATTTCGACCCGATGGGCACTGCTGTGGTCGACCTCGACCAGTGGGGTGCAATGCTCAATGGCTTTGAGCCTGTGGCAGACAGCACGGCGCATATTGAGCTTCTGCCGTCCAAGCCCGCCAGTTCTGACTTGCGCTGCTACCGCTCGAGCAGTTCGTCTGCCCAGCTGGCTGTGTTCAGCGAGATATACTATTCGCCCGACTGGCGCGCCTACATCGACGGCAAACCTGCCGACTACATGCGTGCCGACTATGTTCTGCGTGCCATGGTGGTGCCTGCCGGTGAGCATTTGATAGAGTTCCGCAATGAGGCTCCGCGCCTGCATCGTCTGGACAGGCTGACCCTCTGCGTCTCGATCTTCACTCTGTTGGCCATGGTGGCGTCGGTGGTGCTGGTTTACCGCCGGGGAAGAAAGCAGCAGTAAACAAACAGGCCGCGCCCCTGCCGGGTGCGGCCTTCGGTTTTGAGCCGTCGTGCGGCGTTAGCCTGCGACGGCTTCTTTTATGGCTCGTGCCAGTTGGTCGGGGCACGAGGTGGGCTTGCTCTTGCAGAGTATGCCCTCAAGCCTCGAAACGGCCTCGTCTGCCTCCATTCCCTCAACCAGACGGCTCACGCCCTGCGTGTTGCCATGGCAGCCTCCATGGAAGACAACGTTGTGCAGGCGGCGCTGGTCGTCAAGGTCGAACTCAATCTGTTCGCTGCATGTGCCAAAGGTGTTGTATACGTGGTGCTTCATCGGATAGGGTATTTGTTTTGTGCTGTTGCTATCATTCTGTTACCGATACGACCTCGCAGGCCACATACTCGCTTTTGCCACGCCAAGGCAGTGTGCCCATGTAGCGCCTCCAGCGCAGCTCGACATGTTTGCCGGAGCAGCGCATCAGCTGGTCGGCCACGGCGCGGTCGGTCACGGAGAACTTGAATTCGTTGCTGCGCAAGTCGTTGTTGCCGTTGCCAGTGGTGCGGAACCCACTCTGTATCATCTTGCCCTCGTAGGTCTTGAAGATCACACCCTCGCGCTGGAAATAGTTGATGTCTCCTGCATTCACGCCGGTGCTGTAGACGAAGAAGAACTGGAAGTACACGTATGTGGCCAGCGCAATCACCAGTACGGTGGGGACTATTATCAGGATTTTTGTTTTGGTTGACTTTGCCATTGGTTGTTGGTTGTGTGTTGACTGACTATCGGTTGAAAAGGTTGTAGGCTATGCCGAGTGTGACTGTGCGCGGGAACACCCCCTTGTTGTCGCGGAAAATGCGGTAGGTGCCCGACGCGCTCTGCTCGCACACAGTGAGGAACGAGTTCTGCCATCGCGCCTCCAGCGCCCAGTGGTCGGTGAAGAGATAGCGCGCGGTGAGCACCAGCGGCAGGCGGTCGAAACGCAGGTAGTTGCGCTCCTGTGCGGTGTTGTGGCTGCCGCCCTGTATGACCGACGCCTTTACCAAAAGTGCCGGCGCCACGCCTGCCGAGAGGCGCAGCCTGCTGTCGAACAGTGAGAGCGACAGCATCACCGGTATCTCTACGTATGACAGCGTGGCGCGCCGCTCAAAGCTCGAGCTAATTGTCGATCCTTTTTGGGAAAATGCCAGCTCCACCCCCAGCCTGAGCGGCGAGTCGGCTGCGGTGGTGAGACTGAAGCTGGTGCCAACCCCTGCGCGCAGGCCGATGTGGTTGAAGCCGCCGTCGTCGTCGCCGTCAAGCTGGTTGAAGTTGGCTCCGGCAAACACGGCGGCATCGAAGCGGCGCTGTGCTTGCGCGGCGCAGGCGATGGTCAACAGCGCCATGGCGGCCATTATTAGCTTTCTCGTTGTCATGATGTGAGGTTTATGAGCCGAGCACGGCGTGCATCTCGGCGGTGTTCCAGAATGTTGACTGGCGGAACTCGTTGTCAGCGTCTTTCTTGCGGCTTGCTGCTATGCGGTCGGCCACCAGCTGTTTGATCGCGGCATACTGGCTGTCGAAGCGGCGGCGGTCGTCGTCGTCGAGTCTGTTCTTCTGCGCCAGGTGGCAGAGCACGGCATAGGCATGGTCTGCCAGGCGGTCGGGGTAGTCTGCCCACAGTTGGTCAAGCCTGGCCTCGATGTCGCGCCATGAGCTGAGGCTGCCGTTCTCTATGTCGGCCAGCAGGCGGTCGGCGTCGTCGCCCGCAAGCAGTTGGCCGCCGAGGTTGACCCACCGCCGGGTGCGGCGCGCGTTGCCTGAGGGTGTGAACCCCGGGGTCTGCCCGAGCACCTCCATGGCATAGTAGACAAGCATCTCCTCATAGGCTCGGTAGGCCTCGCCAGGCTTCAGTATCACCGTCTTGCGTCGTCCTTCCGACTGTGCCGACGGCCTTGTGCTGCTGCCGCGTTCCATGCCGTAGGCCATCACCTCCGTGCCGCCGTTCTCGTGGTAGGCACGTGCAGTCCACAGTCGCAGCAGCTCACGCCCCACAATAATCTCCTCGGCGGTGTCCGGGGCGAAAGGGCTGAACACTATGTGCTGCCTGCCTGCCTGCCTGCGGTCGCGCCAGGCATACTTGTCGATGTTGCGGTGCAGGGCGTACATGTTGTACATCCACCAGTAGGCCGGCATCACCTCCAGGCGGTTCTTCTGCACATTGTTGCTCACCAGCGAGAAGGGCAGGGTGATGTTCAGCTCGCCCGGATAGTCGGCCTTTGCCAGCAGCGTGTAGCTGGCGAAGCGGCTGCTGTGCTTCACGCTGACGCAGAGCCCTGGCCAGAAGCCCCGGCCTGCCGAAAGCTCGCCGTCGGGGGTGCGGCTGTTGTGGTTGCTGCCCAGCGTCGCCCCGCTGGCCACGTTGCTTTGTCCCTGCACAAGCGCGGCCATGAGGAACGACGAGTTGTGGTGCTGCTCGTGGGCGGGGAAAATCAGGCTGCAGCCCACTTCGCCGCGCGCCAGCGTCGAGTTGTCGCCCACCACCGTGTCGTTGAGGCGCAGGGCGGCGTCGAGCGTGACGTTCTCGCCCAGCACGAACCTTTCCGCAATGACGCCGTGCCCCACGTGGCACCCCGGCCCCAGCTGGCCGTCGACAACCGCCGTGGCTCCTGTCAGGCGGCAGCCCTGTCCGGCCACGCCTGTGGCCTCGGGCTTGGCGAAGCCGTCCAGCCTTGCCTGCAGCTCGCGCCGGTCGCGGAAGCGGGCGGCCAGGTAAGCGTCGGCCACCGTCATGCCGGGCGAGGCTACGATGCGCCTGCCGCCGTTCTCGTTCATCACGTCGATGCCCACGGGGCTCGTGCTGTGGCTCATCTCGCCCACACCCTCCACCGTGCAGCCCGCCTCCAGGTGGTAGTTGCGCAGCAAGCCGGTGCGGGCCACGGTGCAGCCCGAGTCGACTACACACTGCTCCACGTGGCTGTCTTCCAGCGTGCAACCCGGCCCGATGCTCACAGCGCCCTTGAAGTGCGTGCGGCGTATGGCGCCGAGGTCGGTGTCGTCGCATATCGAGATGTTCCCCCAGTCGTCGGCCGAGCAGCCCTGGCTTGCCAGCCGCGCCGCCTCGTCGGCGGTCAGCCCGCGGTAGAGGCCGAGGCTGCGGCGCAGGTCGTCGGCTCCGCTGAAGACGATGCCCTTCATGCCCAGCGCCGTGGCGGCTGCCACGTTGGCTTCGTTGTCGTCAATGAAGACGCACCCGCCTGCCTCAAGCCCGAAGCGGTCGAGCAGCAGGCGGAAGAGGCGTGGGTCGGGCTTCACCAGCCCCTCCGCGCCGCTCACCACGTAGCGGTCTATCATTTGCAGAATGGCGAACCTCTCGCGTGCCTGCGGGAAGGTCTCCATGCTCCAGTTCGTCAGTCCGAAAAGGCTCACGCCTGGCTTCCGGCGCAGCAGCTCCAGCAGGGCTTTCATGCCCGGCACCTCGCCTGTCAGCATCTCGTCGAAGCGGGTGCCGTACATCTCTATGGCTTCGCGGTAGTCGGGGTAGCGCGAGGCGAGGTCGGCCACGCACTGTCCGGTCGGCTCGCCGGCGTCGATGCGGTTGAGCCACTCGTGGGTGGCCACGTGGCGCATGAACCACCAGGCGCGAGCGTCGTCGCCGAAGTGGCGCTTGTAGAACTGGCGCGGCTCAAAGCGCACCAGCACGTTGCCGAAGTCGAAGATGATGTTTTCCATAGCCCTCGTGCCGTCAGTCGCGCTTGTGGGTCATGATGTCGAGTATGGTGTCGTCGGTGTGGCACATGCCCTCGCGTCCCAGTCGCCCCAGGTTGCGTATGGAGCAGTCCACGTCGTTCTCGCTCAAGCCGTCGGTGCTGTCAACCACGTGGTTGTGCATGGCCAGCTCGGAGCACATGAAGGCGGTGTAGAGCCCCGTGGCCATCTTGAGGGCGCAGCTGGGCTTGGCACCGTCGCAGACCATGCCTGCAATGGTGTTGATCATGTTCTTCATGGCGAAGCCTATCTGGCTGAACGAGCCGCCCTCAAGGTAGGTGAGCGCCGCGCTGACGCCCATGGTCGCGTTGACTATGCCGCAAAGGGCCGAGAGGCGGCCTATGCCCTGCTTTATGTAGATGCTCATGAGGTGGCTCATGGTGACGGCGCGCAGCACCTGCTCGTCGGGGCAGCCGCGCAGGGTGCCGTAGTAGTAGGGCGGCAGGGTGCAGGCTATGCCCTGGTTGCCGCTGCCCGAGTTGCTGTAGACCGGCAGGGTGCAGCCGTCCATGCGGGCGTCGCTGGCGCTGACGGTGCGCGCCACCACGGTGTGCACCGTGTCGCCGTTGCTCTGCTCCATCAGTATGCTGCCTGTGTGCAGGCCGAGCCCCTGCCGCCCGCACTCTGAGGCGGCGGTGTTCAGCTCTATGGTGCCGCGCATGAACTCAAGCTCCTCAATGGGGGCGGTGGTGGCGAAGTCGTAGACCATCCGGGCGCAGAGCTCGGGCTGCTGGTGCGCGTTGTCGGGCGCGTCGTCGTCAGGCTCGTCGAAGAGTCCCTGCTTGGCGTCGAGCAGCGCCTCGCCGTCGCGGCTCACGAAGACGAAGTTCGAGTGGCGGTGCGAAATCACGGCCGTGGCCTTGTGGCCTCCGCCCTCGGCGTTGCACTCTATGTAGAGCCTGTCGGCAGTCTCTTTCACCCCTATGGCCAGGCAGTCGGCGTGGTTGGCCAGCCACCGCTTGGCGTCGTCGACCTCGCCCTGCGGCATGGTGAGCACCTCCAGCCCACGGCTGCTCTGGCCGTGGGTCACGGCCATGGCCACGGCTATGGGCAGCCCTATCATGCCTGTGCCGGGTATGCCTACGCCCATGGCGTTCTTGAAGACGTTCTTGCTCATCCGCAGGTCGATGGACGTCGGTTCGCAGCCCAGGGTCTCTACGGCGCGGGCCACGCACAGCGCCACCGCGCCGGGCTCGGTGCATCCGGTGGCAGGCACCACCTCGCGGTGCAAAAGGTCAATTAGCTCTTGTCGAAGTTGCTTATCCATACAGAGTTGTGTTTGTTGAGAGGGTGCAAATCACCACCGCAAAGTTACGCATTTTATTCCGATTGGTGAAAAGAAAATCGGCCAGCCGTCGCGCCGTGCCGCACAATGTCGCCGCCATTAGCTGGATGGTTGATGTCAAGTGCCAGTATTTTAGACTGTTATGTGATTTTGTCGGCAGGGGGTAATATTGCTGTTGGTAAATAGCTGTAAACCAGTGCAAAGTATAGACCAACTCCTACTCATCTCCTACTCAACTCCTACCCATCGCCTTGTCAACACCTGCATTTGTAGGCGATGAATAGTTGTTGATATGCCTTTTGTATGCGCTTGTCTTGGTTTTGGCCTTGCCCATAGCCGTGGCAGTTTGAAAAAAAACAGCGGCGGACGCCGATTGCCTGGTCGTCTGCCGCTGTGTGGTGATTGTTGTGGGTGGGTCAGTTGGTGCTGCTGCCTGTTGGTTGCGCTTTGCGGTACTGCTGCCAGGTGTCGCAAACGAGTGCATAGTGCTGCGCCGTGGGGGTGTCGGCATAGCGCTTCATGACAGTGGCCAACTGGCCGAGCCGGGCATAGTAGCGTGCACGGGCATCGTCGGTGCGCAGGGTGCGCAGAGCTTTGCCGCGCAGCAGGCGCACTGCGGCGTCGGCGCGATGTTTATAGGGCGAGCCTTCGATAGACACCCGGCATTCGGGCGAAAGGTACTTCTTGGCCCATACCCCGCTTTCGGCATATACGCTCTTTCCGTAGGAGGTGAGCCACCAACACATGTCGAAGCTGTTCTCCAGCCCGATGCTGTATTCGAGCATGGCCAGGCCACGGCGGTCGGCGTTGGGGTCGTGGAGCATGGCGTGCTGCAGCGAGTCCATACGCTGGGCGAAGTGGAGCTTATAGTGCGTGCTGTCGTGGCTGCGTTTGGTGCGATCTATGCTGAAGGGGTCTATCCTACAGCGTAGGTTCATGCGGCGTTGGTATTCGGGGCTGACGTGCCGCAGGTGTGCCGCCGCGGCGGCATAGTTGCGCTCGCGCAGGTAATGCGTGCCGATTATGTCCTGCCAGTAGTCGCCATCGGTGTAGGAGTGGGCATTCATCCATCGGTCGGTCTTGTCCTGTGGGTGCAACATGCGTTGGCGGTATTGCTCCAGTGTGGCGGCGCACATAGTGTCGGCCAGGAAGAAGAGACTGTTGCTATAGTCGTTATTGTTAAAAAGATAGGCGTGGGGGCTGTGAGCCCCGTCTGGCAAAACGGTGGTATCGGCACGTGAAGCAAAATGGTATAAGTAACCGCAATCCCTTGTTCGGTCGTAGTAATAGCAATAATAGATGCTGTCCGTCGAGGTGCGCAGCTTCTTCATCGCCTTGTTGTCGGTCATCTTGTAGACGTAGTTGCAGGCCACGTTGGCCATCTGCAATGCACGCACGCCATAGCCCGACGCGGCCATGCGGTAGCAGAGGCCCGTCTCGTCGTCGATCAAGATGCGTTGCATGGCGCTTAGGGCAAAACATTGGCCAAGTTGGCCTGTGCAATCCCAGCCAAGAGTGCCAATGGTGTGGGCTACTAGCTGCTTTACGTCGTTGGGCATGGCGCTGTATTCGCGTTGCATCTCGGCGGTGAGCCATTGCACCTCGCCAACAGCATAATCCACAAAGGCATCGTCGATGGTGTCCACCTGTCCGCGCAGGTGCAGGGTGAGTGCGCGAATGGACTTGCGCAGGAAGGCATCTCCGCCCTCGGCATCGCTTAGCATGGCGAGGGCTTCGGCAGGCCGACCGAGGTAGTCGAGGCAACATGCCGCTGCATATCGCCACATTGCCTTGTTGCTCACCGATGGGGTTGCCATGGCCTGCTGCGATAGGACGATAATCTTCTGCGCCGATGCGCGGTGTTCTCGCTCGTAGTCGTCGCCGTAGGTTTTTGCGGCTCGCCCCCTCTCGATATTGGAGAGTGCCTCCTGTAGCAGTCCGCTGAACTGCGCCGAGTTGGGGTAAATCCGCAGGCTTGTGGCATCGAGCTGTACGGGCAGTTTCCCCTGCCGCAGGTAGATGGCCTCGGCTTCGGCCTTGCGCCCCAGTCGCGTCAGGCTGCGTGCCACGTAGTCCTCCGCTTCGTCGTAGAATATGGTTCCGCGCAGCTGCCCTTTCTGCTTCTGCCATGCGTCAAGCACAGCATTATCCTCATTTGCAGCCCAGGCGCATTTTATCATGAGGAAGTGGTGCCGTGCAGCGTGGCGTTTCGGGGTACTCGTCGCCACCTCTTTATAGAGTGCCTGCATCTGTTCGTTTTCGTTCGATATGCGGCTATTGTAGTGCCATGGCGAGCGCATCTGGTCGCGGATGTTTTCGTAGAGCTTCGAGCGGTAGAGCAGCTCGATGGCCTCCGCGTCGCCGTTCTCTTTCAGGTGCTTCGCAAATCCGTTGCCCTTGAACCACTCCGAGGCCTCATCGCCGTTGCCGGCCATCCATTCCCAGTCGGCCAGCGTACCATTGTAGATGGCAGCCTCTATCGCCTTGTTGTCGGCGAAGCCTGTCTGCTTTGCCCACAGGCTGATGTTCTTGCCAGCAAAACTCTCTTCCGCAGCACTCTTCCATGTGGGAATAATTCGGTATAGCCGATAGTCGGAGGGGAAGTAATAATATGGGCCGCAGGCCATGGCGGCGTGGCTAACGAGCAGCAGGCCGAGGGCTATACATCTCTTCAATATCTTCATCGCTGTAGTGTTTTAGGTTTTCTTCGTCAAGGTGATAGAGTACAACGGTGTTGTCGTGCATCTGCGGCAGGTGTTGCTTCACGATGCGCACCTCCTCAGGCTCGCCCCATTCTATGCGCCTGTAAGCTCTCTCCTCGGGCTTGGACAGTTGCACAAAGTGGCCTTGCTTGTCGAACTGCACGCCCCATCCGTAGGCCGGCCAGGCTATGTCGTAGCCCCGCAGTGTGCTGCTGTCCACTCCCCGCAAGTATGGGTCCACGTCGTCATGGTTGAGTATGGAGTTGATTGTTTTGAAGTCTTGCAAGCGACCGGTGTTGTAGCACATCAGCAGCTTGCGGTCGAATGGTATCTCCTCGTCTTTCAGCTGGTGCAGGCGCACCGTGCCGCTGAGGGTGGCTCCACGCTCGTTTAGACAGTCTTTGACCAACTTGCATAGCCTGAAGAAGTCATGCCGTGTGGAGGCAGTCCAGTCGCAGTCGAGTTGCACCTCCTTCACCTCGCCGCCCCAATGCTCTTCCGTCATGGCATATATGCGCTCCACAAGCAACTCTGCAAGTCTCTCCATGTCATAGTAGTCCGAGCCGTTCATTGCACGTATGGCATCGACGGTGATATACACCACCGGCACCACCTCCGTCTCCTTCGGCAGTGGCTGCTCAAAGCGTGTCGTTGCCACCGGCACCATGCGCCAATCGTCGTAGCCGTGCTTGCTGCCGGCATCAACCTCGAAGAGTTTCACGTAAAGGCGCTCTATGTCGTGCTCCTGCATCCAGTTCTGCTCCCATGCTGTAGGGTTATAGGTTGTCTTCCAGTGGTATATGCCACGGTGTGCGCACACGTCGGTTTGCGGTTCATTGCCGCCGCCTCCGCAGGCCGCCATTGTCAGCGCGGCCATGGCGATTATTGAAACCAGTCCTGCTTTCATTTCTCAACAATGTTGCCTTTGGTGTCGATCACCACAGTGTGGGTGGGATTGGCGTAGGAGTATTCAGAATCATGATTCGTCAGCGTGGCAATCATGAGGTGCGGACTTATTGCCGATATTTCGGAGTAAAAGGCGCCGGTGAGCAGGTGCCCATTGGAATCGAGCAGGCCACAGTCTCCATTCTGTGTGATGTAGCGGAACACTCCAAGCTCCACATCGTCGTAAGCGACAGGTGACACGTACCTGTAGGACGCCACCCCGCGCATACTGCCGTCTTCGCTAAAGATAACCTCGGGCAAATTGTGGCGGTGCACCAGCACGTAGCCCTCGGTGACGCTGATGGCGTGGCCTGCCGTAAGGGGAACGAATATCTTGCCCAGGGTGTCGGCCACTGCCAGGCTGTCCCCTCTCTTAAGCTCCCAGTAGCCGTTCCCGTAACTGTGGGCAAATCTTACATTGTCGAAGCTTGGCTCCACCACCCACCGGCCGTGCATGTCGACAAGTCCTGCTTTGCCGTTCTCGTCGGGCAGGGCGCAGATCCCGGAGTGCATCTCGATGGCCGACCACATGCTGTCCTGCATGATGTCGGCATGGTACGGCAGGCGCGCGTCTGGCACGGGGGTGCCGGTTTGGTCCAGGAAGCGCAGCCAGCCGTTTGTGTCGACCACTACCGCCATTGTACCGTTGTGAGGCCATGCCCTGCTGTATGCAAACGGCGTCATCATGGCACGTCTGTTCAGATTGAAGAATGCGTAGCGCTCGCCACGGCGCACAATGCACACGGTGTCGTCGTAGGTTTTGACGATAACCTCGTCTATGTCCTTCACCAGGGGGCGCAGGCTGTAGCCTTGGTAAATGTTCCCCTTGCGAAGGTTGCAATTATTGCGAAGCTTCATGTCCATGTACGACGTGATGATGTCCTTGCGGACGTCATTGCACCAACTCACTACTTCGCACACGACGTGCCATGCGGCGAGCAGTGCCATCAGTGCCACCGTCACCGCTATCATGCCAACCACCACACGCCATTTCTTGGCCAGGCGCAGGAACCACTTCGTCAGTTTCCTGTCCACTTCTTTTCTTTTTTGCTTGCTCATAGTTGTGTATTATTGAGATTTTGCCGCAAAAATAGGAAAAAAAGATTGCCCGCAGGCGGCCTGCGGGCTCCAATGTATGAAGTGGCATGTGGATGTACGAAACGGCATGTCAGCTGCTGTTTCGTACAGAAAAATCACTGTCGGCGGAAGACCAGATAGTTCAGAAAGCGGTTCTTTCGGTAGGCTTCTCGACCTAATCTGACCACATTGCCGTCGCCGTCACGGTACCATCCGTCGGCCGTTCCGCCCACCAGGAAGATGCCGTCGCTCACACCGGCGCCTGCCAGAGCAGACGAGAACTCGTTCATCGTCATGCGGCTTTCGCTGCACACAACACAAACCTGCCCATCAATCAGGCACAGGGCTCGACGATAGGAACTATTCTCCGGATTGTTCTCCACAGCCAGGACTCCATCCACGGCTGCATACTGGCGGAAGAAGTCGCCACCCGTCTCTGTCGGCTGCTCGAAGAGTGGCGAATTGTCGGACACCCAAGACTAAACTTGCCATCGATAATAGCGCAATAACCGCGTTTGGAAAGCCCCCCGAAAGTGGTTCGCCGTGCAGCACGAAGGTACCCACGATGCGCCCGTTGTCGCGACGCAGGTCGGCAGCTTGCGAAGTCATCAGTATTGTCTCATCGGTGGTGTCGGGTGCGCCTATGCACAGCGCGTCCACCTGGTCGGACATGAAGTGCAGTACACCAAAGAGTTGCACCCCCCCCTGCGAAAGGTTGCCGATATTCCTAAACCTCTTGCTGTTGTGCACCATCTCTTTCTGGCAGTCGCCGATGGCCTGATAGCTGAAGGGATTCCCCTCCTGGTCGATGATCCGTTTGCACATGACCAGCGTGGTGGGCTTTTGGCTGATGTCGCCACATGTGAGGGTGCGTTTGGTGCGGTAGTCGGCCTTGCTGTCGAAAGGTGGGTCGATGCAGATGATGTGCACCTTGCCGCGCAGTGAGGTCAGATCCATCGCAGATAGATCCTGACGTTTCTAAAAGCGGTAATAGGATTATTTGTAGCCTTTGCCGTAGCATTGCGGACAAGGAACGTGCGAATGCTGTGGACCTGTAGTCCCACATTTGCTACAATATCTGTTTTCACCAAGACCAAAGGAAACACCATCATAATCTTTCTTCACCTCGCCTGTGCCGTTACAATATGAACACTGTATACGAGTTGGTTGTTGATGAGTCGGTGTTTGTTGCTGTTGCTGCGGATACTGCTGTTGTGGGTACGGCTGTGCTGGATAGGGTTGCGTTGGATAGGTTGGCTGCGGAACATACCCACCACTCGAAGAGCTTCCGTTCGATTTCTGACGAATAAGCGAGCAGGTGGTTACTCCGGTCGGTGGAGTAGCACGTTTATAAACGTAGATGTCACCATTGTCCAATACCACATTCAACACACTCTTGTCGGCGTTGAACTTGAAAGTGGTACTGCTACCCCAGTAGCTCGAACCCTGATAAGTAGTGTACTGCGAATTGCTGTAGTTGTCGTTTCGTGTCAAAGTGCCGTGGCCAACTCCAACACCCTTGTTATTAGACTCAAAGCAAATATCACTTATAAAGTTAATAAATTGTCCGCCAGACACATTATTATTGGTTATGCCACCAATTCTGGTGCTCGACAACTTATAATAGCGTACATCTTGCGCCGAAACGCTGATGCCGAACAACGCCAGCAACGCAAGTGCCAACCACCTATTCATTGAGGAAGTCATAGTTTGCAGCTTTGGGAAGAAGGTCTTTTTTGGGAACACGGGTATATGTAGTTTTATCTCTTGGTGTTTTGTCTATATCACTTTTTGCCTCACGCCAGTAAATAAATGACGATTTATCCTTTGAAAAAGCGACGTAATATTTATCACCATCCTCATAACCATGCCTTCCACATCCAATTCCAATCGATGGACAATTGAGACAGGAAAAATTAGTAGAATACTGGCAATATGCACATTGCCAATCGTGGATTTTCCTTTTTTCCACTCTTTTATACACAACTCTCTGTGATGTAGACATAGAATAGTCATACTCATACATTTGTACCTGATCTTTTCCGTCAGTCCAACTCTCATTTTCATAATAATACTTGGACTCTGCTAATTTATCACGGTTAAAATAAGTTTTTACCCATACCAATTTACGTGAGCCTTCAAATCTTACTATTCTCGAAACACTGCTACTCCCCGCCTGGGAATAAAAGCAGGCCTCGCTTTCGTATATTTGTCCTTTTGCCACGTTGGTAATCCCCAATGTAATAAATGTCAGCACAATTGCTGTTTTGGATATTGTTTTCATCTTTATCTTTTTTGGCTGCAAAAATACAGTAAACTGACAAGTTAAGATGTAGCGGATGTTGCCACGTGGCAACATCCGCTACATTGCGAGAAGTCGGGAATAGCACACAAAAAAATCTGTTTCAAGCAGTTTGCTGATGCGAAAAAGCAACTGGGTGTCGACTGAAGGTTTGTTGAAAAGGCGCTGTACGGTGCTGCGTTCGACGCTCAGCTGGTCGGCGAGCCACTGGTTGGTGCGGCCTTGGCGATGAAGTTCGTCGCGAATAATGTGTCCGATGTGTATCTGCATAATGCCATTCGTTTGGGGTACGCAGGAACCTCGCCTGCGAGAACTTGAATATTGTAGGCAAGATGCCTGCAATGGAACTTTTTTCACAAGCAAGGTGCTTGCGTACCACGTCGCCACCGATTCCTTAGATCATCCACCACCGCAATTAAAGAAGGCGAGTTCTATTTCTCGTCCCCCAATGTGCGGTCGTGGAAAAAACCTCTCTAAGGAAAAGACTTGATAACTCGCCTATCGACGAGCATCTGCCTTTGTTGCCCTTAGAGTCCTTAAATGAAATTTTCCACGTTTCACATTGGTCGGAACAAACAGCAAACGCTATATTTTTATATTATTTCTATATATCTGTTTCTCTGTTACATATTTACATTGTCTTTTCGTTATGTTGTGCAGGCGGCCTCATTGATTTTCTCCAAGGCCTACCTGCTCGTTGTTCTTTCAGATTGCAAAGATACGAACAAAAAACGTATTGGCAAAAAAATATTCTCTTCTGCCAGCCTGCGGGCTCCAATGTATGAAGTGGCATGTGGGTGTACGAAACGGCATGTCAGCTACTGTTTCGTACAGAAAAATCACTGTCGGCGGAAGACCAGATAGTTCAGAAAGCGGTTCTTTCGGTAGGCTTCTCGACCTAATCTGATCACGTTGCCGTCGCCGTCACGGTACCATCCGTCGGCCGTTCCGCCCACCAGGAAGATGCCGTCGCTCACACTGGAACCTGCCAGTGCAGACGAGAACTCGTTCATCGTCATGCGGCTTTCGCTGCACACTATGCACACTCGTCCTCCGATTACGCACAGCGCACGCCGGAACGCGCTGTTCTCCGGATTGTTGGCCACAAACCGGCCACTGTCAACAGCGGCATACTGGCGGAAGAAGTCGCCACCGGTCTCGGTTGCTTTCTCGAACAGCGGTGAATTCTCGGCCACGCCGACCGTGACCTTGCCGTCAATAATGGCGCAGTAACCCCGCTTTGACAGACCCCACGACAGCGGCTCGCCGTTGTGCACGAAGGCCCCCACTATCCGCCCATTGTCGCGGCGCAGGTCGGCGGCCAGTGTGGCGAAAAGTATGCTCTCGTCGTTGGTGTCGGGCTCGCCCATACAAAGCCTCGCCGTGGCCTTCACGGGCACGTACACGTGAAGTGTGGTACTGTCGGCCTCGACGCTGCGGTGCAGTATGCAAGCGCTCGTGGTGTCGGCCCCGCGCAGCAGCCATCCGGCGTCCGGCTCGGCAGGGGGTTCTGCCTCGCCCACCTTCTTCATGCCTCGGCCGCGCAGGAGTATCACGGCAACCACCAGTAAGGCCGCAGCCGCCAGTCCCAGAGCCCACCACACCCATGGCCTCAGCCTGCGCCGATGGCTGCCGTGGCTACCCATCACCCATATCTCGTCGTCGCCCATCTGTCTGTTCATGCTTCCTCCTTTTCTATTAGGTCCTTCAGCTGCTTCAGCGCCTCGCGCGAGGCAGGGAGGCTGTGGTTGGCGATACGGCCGTCGCTCAACACCAGCTGGCCGCGTCCGGGATTGATGTAACTAATGAAGTCGCGATTGATTATCAGACTCTTGCCGATGCGAATAAAACTGTTGTCGGCTGAATGGAACTGACTGTCGATAAGCGTGGCAATCTGTCCCAGCTGCATGGCCACCACGCGGCTGTCGCCCGAGGCGAAGACAAGTGTGGAATAATTGCCGTCGGACGAGATGTACACCAACTCGGCCGACGCCGCCCTCACCAGCTCGCTGCTTGTCGATATTATCAGATGCCTGCCCATAATCGCGCACCCCACTAACGCATTCACGCCTCACATATTGCGCGCCCGCGAAAAAATGTGCAGCCGCGCAGATTCAACTACGAAGTGCAACGTTGCAGTGCAAAGATGTCCATGATTTCCGGAATATTTTGATAATGGATTAACGACCCAGCATACTGACTTGCGAAAAATATCTTTTCTATCCGAAAAAGATTTCGTACCTTTGCACCGTGTTTCTGTCGTGGCTATTGGGGCGCAGAAACTACGCATACAAACAATCTAAAACCTACACAATGACAAGAAAAGCAATCAGAACCCTCAAACTGTCTACGCTATCCTTGATGGGCGGAGTCATCCTGCTGATGGCATTCCAATGTGGCGACGATGAGACGGTGATTGACAACACCGCCTACAATGTTCATCATTCCAAGTGCCTGAGTCTTACTAAGGATGCGATGGACAACGAAGAATCGGCAACGGTGTCGTACAGCGACGGCATTGCCCACATTACGCACTACTATCTGGCCATCAGTTGCGGTAATGCCAACGCAGACAATGGCGTTGTGGTGCGCATACATCGCGATGGCGCAACAATTCACATCTACGAAACCGACAACCCCGACTTGCCGCAGACCGACTGCCTGTGCATGGTCACCAACGAGTTCGACATCCATAATCTCGAGTCAGGCACCTACACCTTCGTGTTCCACAGCTGGGGCGGTTCCGGGCCATATTCGCTTACCGTCACGCTCTGACCTCAATCAACCACAATACCATCAATTGTAAGACGACTTCCATCCAATACCCAGCATCAATCAACAAAAGAGCACCCCATTGAGGGTGCTCTTTGTTGTCCTACGGTCTACCACCTCCCACCAGTAGTTTTTGGGGCTGTTGCCATGGCGGACAATGCTGTCGTGGGCATCTCCAGTACGGGCATAGAACTGTGTGCCGTCAGGCAGGCGGTTGGCCTGCTGGTTTGTTCGGTGAGGCATCGCACGTGGTGTGCCGTCGGCTTCTTTGGTAATCAGTTGCTCTCCGTCAAGCAGGTAAATCTCGGTTTCCTTGTTGGCTTGTAGCGCGGTACACCCCATTGGGTGTCAAGTGTGATGGAAGGCACAGGAATATCCCAGCCTACGCCACCAATACCATGCTGCCGATAGCCAGTCTTCGTACTATCCTATTCTTGTTCATAATACTTTCCGTTTAGATGTTTTTGGTGAGCTTGCCTGTGAACTCTGTGGCAGAATCCTCGTCGGCACCTGTCAAGACGTTATGCTTGTGGTGTTTGTCGGTCCCTTTGACATACATTATTGTTTTCATGGCCGAGGTTGTAATACTATCGGCAGAAAACTCGACTTCGTAGTTGTCGCTTGTATAGCCGCCAGTCGATTTGAAATTCGTGCCTTCAATACTCCAATCAAACGACAGGCTTCCATGCCAGCCGCTACAGGTGTGGTCTTCGTTTACAGTCAGCCCAAACGTACCCATCTCTTCAATATCGCATCTCCAGTCGCCGATCATCATGCTTTCGTCGAGCGAGGTCGGGACAAAAGTCCTGGTCTTCACCAAAGTACCGGAGATATCGGTTGGAGCCACACCCGACATTTGGGCTATGCTATCCTTCACTGTACCGCTGATTCTCATTGTGGCACCATCGATTTCCACAATGTCGAATTCAATGATAAAACGCTCGCTGAACACACCCCGCAGGTGTTTACCGCTAATCTGCCATGTGTAATTCTTGCCATCATATTTCACAATATGATTTTTGGTGAACACCATTGTTTCGCCTGCTAAGGTGTGGCTGCTCGGCCATCCCCACTCGCCAACAAGGTTGGCCTCGGAGATTGCGGATGAGCCGCCGCCGGAGGGGTTGTCGCCGTTGTTGTCATCGCCCTTGTTGCAGGATGTTACAAACATAGTGGCCGCTGCAACAAACATTACCATTGTGAGTTTGATTTTCATTTCTTTGTATTTTGTTTATTTGGCTTTCTGTTATTATTAGTTTTATTTTACAACGAGTTTCATAGTTTGACTACCATTCTCGGTAGTGATGGCAAAACAATACCCTCCCCCCGATAATCAGGGGGAGGGGGTGTTGTCCTACCTGGATTCGAACCAAGACAAGCTGATCCAGAGTCAGATGTGCTACCGTTACACCATAGGACAATTGCTTAATCTCATCTCTCGAAATCGGGTGCAAAAGTACACACATTTTTCATTCCTGCAAAATTTTTTTTGAAAAATATCCTGGACTGACTGCATTTCAGTGCGCTACAAATGTGGACGAGGGGCGGTCCTGTCGTTCCTGCAACCCCGCCGTGGGCGTGGAAAAGTGAAAAATCATACCATCAAGTTATTTGGGGATGCGCATCCCGGCACCATGTTCACGGCCGCAGTCCGGTTCGTGATAATTTTCGTAACTTTGCGGTGACCAAAAAATGCACGAGTGGCGTACAATAGCCAGTGCCACAACAATAAACACCAACCTGACCCGATGGCAGCCGCCTGAAAAAGATGCCGACATACATTGCCATAGACCTAAAGTCTTTCTATGCCTCGGTCGAATGCCGCGAGCGTGGACTCAACCCCATGTCGACAAATCTTGTGGTTGCCGACAAGAGCCGCACCGAAAAGACGATATGCCTCGCCGTGTCGCCGTCGCTCAAGGCCTACGGCATTGGCGGCCGGCCTCGTCTTTTCGAGGTGACGCGCAGGGTGGGGCAGGTGAACCATGAGCGCATGTACAACACTCCGCACGGCATTTTTGAGGGCTCAAGTAGCCACGACCCCGACCTCAAGGCCAACCCGGCGCTGGCTCTTGACTATATCGTTGCCCCGCCGCGAATGTCGCTCTACCTCGACTATTCCACGCGAATATACGGCATCTACCTTCGCCACATCGCCCCCGACGACATACACGTATACTCTGTCGACGAGGTGTTTGTCGACGCCACGCGCTACCTGGAGCTCTACCGGTGCACCGCACGCGAGCTGGCTATGCGGCTTATGCTCGAGGTGCTCGACGAAACCGGCATCACGGCCACGGCGGGCATCGGCACCAACCTCTACCTGGCCAAGGTGGCCATGGACATAGAGGCAAAGCACCTCGAGGCCGACCGCAACGGGGTGCGCATTGCCGAGCTTGACGAGACCTCTTACCGGCACCGGCTGTGGGCACACACACCCATCACTGACTTCTGGCGCGTGGGGCACGGCACCAGGCGGCGCCTGGCCTCGTTGGGACTGCACACCATGGGTGACATTGCGCGTTACTCGCTCGCCAACGAGGACACGCTCTACAGGGTGTTTGGCAAGAACGCCGAGCTGCTGATTGACCACGCCTGGGGCTGCGAGCCTTGCACGATGCAGGCCATAAAGCAATTCCGACCCTCGAGCAACTCGCTCTCGTCGTCGCAGGTGCTCCACGAGCCCTACCCGTTTGACAAAGCCCGGGTCGTGGCACGCGAGATGGCCGACGCCCTCTCGCTCAACCTGGTTGACAAACGCCTGCTGACCGACCAACTGTCGCTGGCCATAGGCTACGACACAGCCTCGGCCGACGTCGCCTCCGACGTGGTATGCGACCACTATGGCCGCGCCGTCCCCCGGCCCGCGTCGTCCGGCGTCAGGCTGCCGCACCACACCTCGTCGTCAAGCGCCATCATCGGGGCTGTCGTGCAATTGTTCAACCAGCTGGCCGACCCCCGCCTCATGGTGCGCAGGCTCACCATCGGCGCCTACAACGTGGTGGCGGAAACGGCAGGCCCCACCTCGCCCGGCGTGAACATGCAACTCGACCTCTTCTCCGACAGCGACAGCATCCAGTCGCAGCGCGAGGCCGGGCAGGCGGCCGACCGGCGCGAGCGCAAGCTGCAGGAGGCCACGCTGGCCATAAAGAAACGTTTTGGAAAAAACGCGCTCCTGCGTGGCACCGACTTCGATGAGGGCGCCACCACGAGGCAGCGCAACGCGCAGATAGGAGGGCACCATGAGTAGCGACCCAAACCTCGCCGGCAACCTCTATGCCGACATCATCGACCTGCCTCGCCCGGTGTCGGCCAAGCACCCGCCAATGCCCATGGCCGACCGAGCCGCGCAGTTTGCGCCATTCGCCGCGCTTTCGGGTCACGACGACATGATCGGCGAGCGCCTGCACGAGCACACCATGCAGATAGAGTTTGGCGACCAGTATTGGGATCTCGACTGACTATCCCCTCCCCAGCATCTCCTTTTCCATTCCCGACAGCAATCGTCTTGGATGGTGATATACAGTTGTTTATGAATTGTTGGTGTTGCAATGTACTGAAAACCAGTCTAAAGAAGCCTTGAGTCCATATCAAGGCCGTCTGTTCTTCGATTGTTCTCCGATTGTTCTTCGATTGTTCTTCGATATTAAATCGAAGAACAATCGGAGAACAATCGAAGAACAGACGGTGTTGACATTGCCTTGGTGGGATTTCCGGGCTGGCTGCGGGGATGGATTGATAGAGTCTGTGGTCGGCTAAGGACAGGTGATTGTTGCCTTTGCTCTAATTTTTTGTCGTGCCGCACAATAATGTTCGCCGGTTGGCGTTGTGTGGTCGTAGCATACAGTAAAACAAGCTCAAATATGGCATACAAGATTATTGACATTGAGGGTATCGGCGAAGTTTACGCCACCGTGCTGGCCGAGGCCGGCGTCCGCACCACCGACGACCTGCTGGCCGCCTGCGCCACGCGCCAGGGCCGCAAGACAGTGGCCGGGAGAACCGGCATCAGCGAGAAGCTGATACTGCGCTGGACCAACCACGCCGACCTTTTCCGCATCAAGGGTGTGGCCGGCCAGTTCGCCGAGCTGCTCGAGGCTTCGGGCGTAGACACCATCAAGGAGTTCCGTCACCGCGTGGCTGCCAACCTGGTGGCCAAGATGGAGGAGGTGAACGCGGCCAAGAATCTGGTGAACCGTGTGCCTTCGGTGAAGGAGGTGGAGAAGATGATTGCCCAGGCCAAGGAGATGGAACCCATGGTGCAGTATTAGGGTGGCCAGCCTTATGCTGCGTAGGGGGCAAATACTGGCTCTGCTTCTGCTGTTTTGCGTCGCCGCGTGGGGGCGCAATGAGCGCGACACCATAGGGGTGGGCGTGGAGGTGGGTTTTGTGCCCAACCTTGGCCAGTGGAGCGGCGATTATGCTTTCGAGGCGCAGATGCACGGTGCAGCCCTGTTCGCCGCCGATGGCTCGGTGACCATAGCCTTGCGTGAGCATTCGGAGCACCCGCAGCCTTACTCGCCTGAATTGCCCCGCTGCCATGCCTACCGCATGACGTTTGAGGGCTGCCGCTCCTCTGCGCCACGCGGAATTGGGGCGCAGGAGAGTTACAACAATTATATGCTCGGCGGCGACCCCTCGATGTGGCGCTCGAAGGTGCCGGTCTACGAGTCGCTGCACTATGCCGGTATTTACGACGGCATCGACCTCGACATCCTCGGTGCCGACCGTGCGTTGAAGTACAATTTTACGGTGCATCCCGGCGCTGACCCGGCGGCCATAGTCATTGTCTACGAGGGCACCGACGGGGTGTCGGTGGAGCGGGGTGGCTCGCTGCGAGTGCGCACAACGGTGCGCGACGTGGTTGAGTTGAAGCCATATGTCTATCAGTCCACCGCCGACGGTGGCCGTGTGGAGGTGAAGAGCGAGTGGCGGGTGACCCGAGGAAAGGACGGCCTCTACAGGGCGGGCATAGTCGTGGGCGACTACGACACGGGGCGCGACCTGGTGGTTGACCCGGTGCTCTTCTTCTCTACCTACACCGGCTCTACAGCCGACAACTGGGGCACCACGGCGGCCTACGACTCGAAGAAGCACGTCTACACGGCGGGGATGGTGTTCAGCATTGGCTACCCCACGTCGCTCGGAGCCTACCAGACGAGCAGCGGTGGCGGTGTGGACGTGGGCATCTTCAAGTTCGACTCCAGCGGTCAGGTGCGCATGTATGCCACCTATCTTGGCGGCAACCGCACCGACATGCCTCACAGCATGGTGGTGAACTCATTCGACGAGCTGCTGGTGTTCGGCACCACCGGCTCGGGCAACTTCCCGGTGACTACCGGCGCTTTCCAGCAGACATTCGGCGGCGGGCAGTCGGTCAACTACATGTCGTCGAGTATTGGTTTCCCCAATGGAAGCGACATCTTTGTGTGCAGTTTCAGCACCGACGGCACCGAGTTGAAGGCCTCGACCCTGGTGGGTGGCAGCGGCAACGATGGGTTGAACTTCCGCAACTACTTCAACTACAACACCACCGTCTTGTATGGCGGCAACGATTCGCTATACTACAACTACAGCGACGGCGCGCGCGGCTCGATAATCACAGACAACCTCAACAACGTCTACGTGGGCAGCACCACGTTCAGCAGTGACTTCCCGACAACGGAGGGCAGTGTGCAGCCGTCGAGCGGCGGAAGGCAGGACGGTGTGGTGTTCAAGCTGGACTACAATCTGCGCAACCTGCTGTGGAGTACCTATCTCGGCGGCTCGATGGACGACGCCGTGTACAATGTCGACGTTGACTCGGCTTATAATCTGCTGGTTTGCGGCGGCACGTCGAGCACTGACTTCCCGGTGACAGACGGCACGTTCCAGACAGAATATGGCGGCGGCCCGACCGATGGGTTCATAAGCAAGATCTCCTATGGCGGCGAGCGCCTCATGGCGTCGACCTTTGTCGGCGACCGCTTCAGCGACCAGATTTACTTTGTGCGCAGCGGCCGTCACGACGAGGTGTTCGTATTCGGCCATTCCCTCAACAGCGGCTCAAACATGATATACAACGCCGCTTACAGTGTCTACAACAGCGGGATGCTGATAGCGCATTTCGACCCGTGGCTGAAGACCCGCCGCTGGAGCACCGTGATTGGCACGCCCGGGCGCATCAACCTCTCGCCAACGGCCTTCGGCGTCGACATCTGCAACCGTGTGTATGGAGCAGGGTGGGGGCGTGAGTTTGCCGGTCCGGGCGGTGTGGCATGGAACTCGCGTGGCACGCAGGGCATGGAGATAACAGCCGACGCCTATCAAGACACCACCGACGGGCAGGACTTCTACATCTTCAGCCTCGGCATGGACGCTTCGTCGCTTGAGCACGCAACCTTTTTCGGCGAGCTGCACAACAGCTCGAGCAGCTACAGCGGACGCGACCACGTGGATGGCGGCACCTCGTGCTTTGACCGCATGGCCACTATCTACCAGTCGGTGTGCGCCTCGTGCAGCGGCAACCAGGGCTTCCCGGTGACTGATGGGGTGTGGAGCACAACCAACAAGGCTGAGAACTGTAACAACGCCATTTTCCGATACAACGTGCGCGACGACTTCCCTGTGGCCGACTTCACGCTGCCGCAGTCGGGTTGCGTGCCTTACACACTCGAACTGCAAAACACGGGGCGTGGCACTGAGTTTTTGTGGGATTTTGGTGACGGCTCGACCTCGACCGAGCATTCGCCCACGCACACCTACACCGTGGCTGGCACTTACACCATCACCCTCATTTCGCAGATGCCTGGCGGGTGCGCCGCAGCCGACACGCAGACCCATGTGGTGCAGGTGCTCGACAATCTTAACCTTTCCCACATGCCCGAGATTGCGTGCAACGGCATACCGATACAGATAGGTGTCAAGCCGTCATTGGGAGCCAGCTACCAGTGGAGCGGCGACGAGGTGAGCGACGCCTCGGTGGCCAACCCATGGGTGAGCACCACCGGCACCTATGTGCTCAGCACCACGGCCGACGGATGTGTGCAGACCGACACATTCCATGTGATGGCCTACCGCATCATTGACACTGTTCGGGTGCGGGCCATCAGTTGCCACGACAGCATAGATGGCGGAGCCACGGTGGTGATAGGCAATGGCGTGGAACACGAGGAGATGCAGTTGGATGTGACGCCGCAGTGCCCGGTCGGCCAACCATACGAGCAGAACGGACGGTGGATGGTGGACATTGACAGCATGGCTCCCGGAGTGGAGTACCACATTGTCGCCGAGGCGCATGGGTGCACCGCAGAGAAAGTGCTGACATTGCCCAACCCGCCGGTGCCGCCATACGAGAAGGATTTCAGCAAGGCACTATGCACGGACAGTTGCTTGGGCTACATTCACCTGAACTACATGGTGGGCGACGGTATGGGAATGCCAATGTGGAAAGACACGATGATAGATGGCCTATGTGATGGCCTTTACATAACGCCGTTCACGATAGGGGGCTGCCCGGTGGTTGACACGTCGCTCATTGTGCGTGACCATACGGTGGACAGTCTGCGTGCCTGGGTCGAGCGTGACCACATCATCCTTGGCGAGAGTGTGCGCCTTCATACTTCAGGAGTCGAGGGTACGGCAATCTACAACTGGCTGCCAGGCCATACGGTAGACAACCCTGGCGCCAGCGACCCATTGGCCACGCCCGACGACACGCTGGTGTGCTACACGGTGACCGCCGTGAGTGAGTTGGGCTGCGAGGCATCGGCAAGGACATGCGTGGAGTGCACTGCCATTGTCTGCGGCGAGCCGGAGCTGGCTCTGCCCAATGCATTCACCCCCGACGGCGACGGCATCAACGACATGGTGTGCTTCAACTCTGACCTCATCACCGACTTCAGTATTGCCATCTTTAACCGCTGGGGACAGTGCGTGTTCAGCAGCGACGCGCTGGGCACCTGCTGGGACGGCACGTTCAACGGCAGGCCGTGCCTGCAGGGGGTCTATACCTACACATGCCACATCCGGTGTGTCAGTGGGCAGGAAAACGACCTGAAAGGCGACATCACCCTCATACGATGAAAGACCAGTTTGTCATAGCATGCATCGACAACGAGGCACATGCGCGAGTGGTGCTGGAGTGGGCATGGTATATGGCCGGGCGGCTTCGCCACAAGGGGCTGTTCGTTCTCAATATAAGCGCTGGCGGCGACAATGGTTGGCTAAAAGAGTTGGGGGTGCCCTATGTGGGGCTGAAGAGTGGCGACTGGGCCACAGCCATTGAAGGGCTGCCCCTCAGGTATGGTGGAATATTGGCGGTGACGGCAGTTGATGCAAGTGCGCCGCGTACTTCGCTGGCCAATCCGTCTAATCTGCTGCGCCAGTTCAGCAGGTGCAAGATAGCCTATCTGTGCGTAGACGCTGCTGGCGGGGAGTGCCGCACCGACAGGGTGACGCTCACGCTCAACCACCGACGTGAGGGTAAAGAGAAGTTAGTGTGGGCCTCATATCTCGCCCGTTTCTGCGGGGCGGAGATTACCATCGCCCATCCCGACTATTCCGACCAAGGGCTGCGCTCGCAGCTGCAGAACAACATGCGCTTTGCCGAGAAGATGTACGCTCCGCTGGGTATAGGAATCCGTACCGAAAAACTCGACGGCACAACTGGTGTCGACATCAAGGCTCTGGAACAGACCAGCCCCGACCTGCTTGTGGCTCGCACCACCGACACGCGCGACCGCGATGTAGTAGATTGGTTCATGCCGCGTCCGGAGCTTCGCCTGCTCCGCCATGCTTCGCGTACGCCGCTTCTGCTGCTCAACCCCCGCGACGACCTCTACATCCTGTGCGACTAAAAAAGAGACAATCAAATAACAAACAAAAAACACAGCAAGCAATGAACTTCTTCGGAGAAACAAAAAAGACAGTCACTATCGTGGTGCTGGCAGTTGTAGTGCTCATCCTGGCCTCCTCATCGTTCTATACCATCAAGAGCACCGAGCGCGGCATCCTCAGCACCTTCGGTCGCATATCGGAGAACACCATCGAGGATGGTCTGCACATGAAAGTGCCATTCATCCAGAGCGTCAAGAAAATCAACATACAGCAGAAGAAATTCGACGGCCACGAGAATACCTACACGCGCGACGTGCAGACCTCGGAGGTTGACTACACCATCAACTACGACCTCGTACGAGAGAACGTCAACCAGCTGTACCGCAACGTGGGCATGGACTACCACAACCGCATTGTGGTGCCGTTCATACGCTCGGCCATGAAGGAGAGTTTCGGCAACTTTGCCGCCACCGAGATAGTGGAGAACCGTAACGAGGTGCGCAAGGAGATAGAAAACACCCTGCGGCTGACTCTCGACAGCAACTATTTCACCAACGTGCAGTTCCAGCTGGTCGACATCGACTTCGACGACCAGTTCGAGAACGCCATCAAGGAGAAGCAGGTGGCCGAGCAGAACGCCCTCCGTGCCAAGAACGTGACCATACAGGTTGAGGAACAGGCCAAGCAGACCAAGATTGCCGCCGAGGCCGAGGCCGAGGCCATGCGCATAAAGGCCAATGCACTGGAGCGCAACCCCAAGCTGGTCAGCTACGAGGCTGTGCAGAAATGGAATGGCATACTGCCACAGTACATGATGGGCGACGCGGTGCCGTTCATCAACATGAAGTAACCAATTGAGCCAAGACAGCAAGTTAAACAACCTTTGGTGCCGCTGCGCCAGTGCGCCGCGCCCACAGTAATCCTAAAACAACCAAAATCCTTCTATCATGGAAGAAACCACCCCCCTGCAGCAGGCCGAAAACGAGCAGCTGCAACAGCAACCCGAGGCCGAGGCCACGGAGACACAAGCCAACGCAGAGACCGTAGAGGCCACTGAGCCTGCCGTCCAGGCAGAAACCCCGGAGGCCTCCAAGCCTGAGGAGCACGAGGCCGAGCCGGTAGTCGACTACAGCGCAATGGACCGCGAGAGCCTGTTGGCCTGCCTTGAAGAGCTGCTGCACGAGGAAGTGCAGCGAGTGAAAGGACGCGCGCAGGCCGTCAGGACACGCTTCGGCGAACTGACGAGAGCCATGCAGCAGCAGGAGCAGGACGCTTTTGTGGAGGCAGGGGGCAACCGCGACGACTTCAAGGCGCAGGACGACCCTCTTGCCGACCGCTTCTACCAACTCTACGACCAGTACCGCGAAAAGCGCCAGCAGTTCATCGAGCAACTCGAGGAGCAGAAAAAGAAGAACCTCGAGGCCAAGCGTGCCCTGATTGAGGAACTGCGCGGACTCGTGGACAGCGGCGAGGAGCAGGTGCGTGCATCGCTCGACCGCTTCGCCGACATACAGGAGCGGTGGAAGAACATAGGCGACGTGCCGCGCGACCAGATGAACGACCTGTGGCAGAACTACCATTTCCACATGGAGCAGTTCTTTGCCAAGCTGCAGCAAGGGCGCGAGTTGAGGGCACTCGACCAGAAACGCAACCTCGAGCAGAAGATTACCCTCTGCGAGCGTGCCGAGGAACTCATCGTCGAGCCTTCGGTCAGCAAGGCATTCAAGGGCTTGCAGGACCTGCGTGCCCAGTGGAAGGAGATTGGCCCCGTGCCGCAGGAGCAGAACGAGGAGATATGGCAACGCTTCCAGACGGCGGCGGCGCGCATTGACCAACGCCGCAGGGAGTACTACGACCAGCTCCATGCCGAGCAGGAGAGCAACCTGCTGGCCAAGCAGGCACTGGTGGAGAAGGCCACCGAGCTCACCGCCGAGCAGCCGCAGGGCGCGCGCCGCTGGAACGAGGTGACCACCGCCCTCGATGAGCTGCTCAAGGTGTGGAAAACCATAGGCCCGGTGCCGCGCGAGGTGAACGAGGAGATCTGGGCCAAGTTCAAGGGCATCATCGACAAGCATTACTCCGACAAAAAAGAGTACTTCTCCACCGTGCGCGACCAGCAGGACAGCAACTACCAGAAGAAGGTCGACCTCTGCCTCAAGGCCGAGGCCATAGCCGAGCGCGACGACTGGAAGAAGGCTACCGAGGAACTGCTGCAGCTGCAGAAGGAATGGAGGGAGATAGGCTCAGTCAGCCGCAAGGTGAGCGACAAGGTGTGGCACCGTTTCCGCTCGGCGTGCGACCGCTTCTTCGAGCGCAAGGGCGCCTACTTTGCCGACCGCCGCTCCAGCGAGGGCGAGAGCCTGGCAAAGAAGCAGGCAATAATTGAAGAGCTCAAGGCTCACGAGTTCGGCGACGACCGCAACGAGAACCTCAACGTCATCAAGGACTTCCAGCGCCGCTGGGCCGAGGCCGGGTATGTGCCTATGGCCGAGAAGGATCGCCTGCAAAAGGAGTTCCGCGGCTTGGTAGACGGCATCTTCGAGCGCCTCAAGATTAGTGCCCGCGAGGCCGAGGCCACTGCCTACCGCGAGCGCATCCGCTCCATGGGCGGCGACACCCGCCGCTTTGTGCACGACGAGCGGCAGGAACTGACCGACCGCATCGAGAAGCTGCGCTCCGACCTGGCGCTGTGGGAGAACAATCTGGGCTTCCTGGCGTCGAGCAAGCAGGCCGACCTGCTGAAGCAGGAGTTTGACAAGAAGATGCAGGGTGCTCGCCAGCAGATTGCCCTGTTGCAGGCCAAACTGCGCATCCTGGTCGAGGAGAGCAAGAAGGAAGAGGCGGAGAAATGACGCACCGCGTTACAGGCATCAGTAAAAGGCATGTCCGCAGGCAACTGCGGCTGCCTTTTTTTTGCATAGTGCTGTCGGCTGTCGTGGCGGCCGGCTGCGGCGGTGGCGGGAAGAATGTAGCCTTTGAGCGCTTCGAGCAACTGCTCTTCACCACGCCCCCGCAGTCGCTGCGCGATGTGCTGCGCCAGAACCGGGCACGCTTCAGCACGCCGCTGCTCAACGTGGCCCCCGACAACGCCGCCTACATGGAGAGTGTGGCCGCCTTTGTGTCCGACCCCGTTCTGCAGTACGTCTACCATGTCACCGACTCGCTCTATTCCGACCTGGGCGACGTGGAGCGCGGCCTGGGGCGTGCCATGGCACGTGCGGAGAAGCTCTGCCCGTCGATGCGCTACAGCTCGTTCTTCACGCTCATCACCGGCGACTTCGACGACTACCAGAACCGCGTCTTTTGCGACCAAAGCACGCTCTGCGTCAGCATTGACCGCTACGCCACGCCGTGGCTGGAGCGCTACCAGTCGTTTGGTGTGCCGCTCTACCAGCAGCGCCTTCTGCGGCGCGAGTACATCGTGCCCGACTGCATGGCCGCCGTCGCCAGGGCTCACATCGCCATGCCCGACGGCGACATGACCCTGCTCGACTATGCCGTGGCCGAGGGCAAGACCCTCTACTTCATGAAGCGCGTGCTGCCCGGCACGCCCGACACGCTGCTGCTGCGCTACAGCCGCGAGCAGCTGCGCTGGATGCGCGACAACACCGCCGGGGTGTGGGGCTGGATGATACAGAACCGCGTGCTTTTCAGCACCGACCTCGGCCTGTTCCGCAACCTGGTCGACGAAGCCCCGAAGACCAACACCTTCGGCGACGGCAGCGCGCCGCGCACGGCGGCCTATATCGGTCTGCAGATTGTGGAGGCCTACATGAAGAATAGCCGCGCCACCGTCGAGCAACTCTTTGCCGAGACCGACAGCCGCCTCATCCTCGAACAGTCGGGCTGGCGCCCCTGACCACACCGTATTCCCCCATCAATCATTCCCTCATTATGAAGAACAAGGCTCTTTTTGTGGTCAACCCCGTCTCGGGCGTTGGCCGGCAGAAAAAGATAGAGACAATAATCGCTCAGAACCTCAACCACGACCTCTTCGACTACACGGTGGCCTACACCGAGTATGCCCACCACGGCACCGAGCTCGCCCGCCGCGCGGCGGATCAGGGCTACGACACGGTTGTGGCCGTGGGCGGCGACGGCAGCGTCAACGACGTGGCGCAGGGCTTGCGCGGCAGCGGCGTGCGCATGGGCATCGTGCCGTGCGGCTCGGGCAACGGCCTGGCAAGCAGCCTCAAGCTGCCGCTGCAACCTTGGCTGGCTGTGCGCGTGCTCAACCAGCAGCACAAGGCGGCCATCGACTCTATCGTGATAAACGACACCTACGTCTGCGTCAACGCCGCCGGGGTGGGCTTCGACGCCTACGTGTCGAGGCTGATGAAGGCTGCCAAGACGCGCGGCCTCTCGGCCTACACCAACCTCGTCACCCGTGCCTACGCGGGCTACAATTCGTCAGACTACACCATCACCATCGGCGAGCGCACCATAGTCCGCAACGCCTGGATAATAGCCCTGCAGAACAGCAGCCGCATTGGCTTCAACGTGCCGGTGGCAGCCAACGCACGCATCGACGACGGCATAATCGACATCAGCATAGTCGACAAGGTGCCGCTCGACCACCTGCCCATCACCATGCCCCTGCTGCTCACCAACCACCTGCAGCTTTCGCAGCACGTCGAGATGTTCCGCGCCGCCGAGGTCACCATCGAGGGCAACCTCGACAAGTGGGTCGACATCGACGGCGAGGGGATAAACCTCGGCACCACGGTGCACTTCGTGAACCATCCGCACTCTGTGCAGGTCTTTTCGCGCGACCTCTCCCGCCCGATCCTTATCCGCCAACTCCGACAGCAATGAGCAAGAAACGCCCCGTGGGGGTGGTCTACAGCACCAACCCCGACTTTGAATACCTCTACGACGAGCCCTCCGAGGCCGCAACCCTGCCCCCGCAGCAGCAACGCCTCAAGGTGAGCGTGGAGCGCGGCCACCGCGCCGGCAAGACGGTCACCCTTGTGCGTGGCTTCGTCGGCACCGACGACGACCTTCAGCAGCTGGGACGCTGGCTCAAGTCGCAGTGCGGCGTGGGCGGCAGCGCCAAGGATGGCGAGATAATAGTGCAGGGCGACCACCGCCAGCGCGTGGTGGAGCTGCTGCGAAGCAAAGGCTACAACTAAAAGGCGCGTAGCAGCGCCGTGCCAAGCCGCGCCGACTGGCGCGGCTTTTTCTTTTGCCATTTTTGCTATCTGTTGACAATCAGTTCTTTGGCTAATCAACATGCAGGGGGTAATATTGTTGTACGTAACATATTGATAACCAGTGTTAAGTATAGACCAACTCCTACTCATCTCCTACTCAACTACTACCCAACGCCTACACAACACCTTCAAATGTAGTAGTTGAGTAGGTGTTGTGCAGTTTTTCAGTAGTGATTGATGCGGCTTTCGGCCTGGCCTGTGGTTGCTTGTGGCGGGGGCGGCGGGCGCGGTTTTATTGGGCAACGGTTTTGCCGGTTCAGAAAAAAGCCTTATCTTTGCCTCACAATACTACCGGCGACATGGATGGCATCATGGCATGTAACAGGCTGACAATCACCCCCCCCATCAAAATAGAGGCGGGCTGTTAGCTGTTGCGATGCGCCGCGCCGTGTCCGCGCCGGCGGCTCATTCCCCAATTTCCAAACATCATTCAGCAATGAAGACCAAGATTTTCTTTGCGGGTGTGGTGGCGTTTGCCTTCTCCGCGCCCGCTGCGGTGGCGCAAAGCGCTGTGGCGACGGCAGGCGGCGAGGCCGCCGGGCAGTCGTGGACCATCTCCTACACCGTGGGGCAGGTGGCTGCGTCCACGGCCATGGACGAGGCCACGCTCATCACCGAAGGGGTGCAGCAGTCGCCCTCGGTGTCGGTGCAGCGTATTGATGAGGTCGACGCGCTGCCCGACGTGAGCGTCTACCCCAACCCCACAGCCGCCATGGTCACCCTGCGGCGCGAGGCCGCGGAGCCAGCCACCAGCGTGTCGCTCTTCGACGGCGCCGGGCGGGCGCTGGCATCGCGGGCGTGGAGCGGCGAAACCCTCACGCTCGACCTGGCGGCACTGCCCTCGGGCATGTACATGGTGCGCGTGGCTTGCGGCAAAGACAGAGTGAAGAACTATAAAATCATCAAGGAATGAAGAAGATATTACTGTTTCTGTGCTCCCTGGCAATGGGAGCCGTGCTGTGGGCGCAGGCGCCGCAGAGTTTCAGCTATCAGGCCGTGGTGCGCGACGCCAACGGGCAGGTGGCGGCGCAGCAGAAGGTGGGCGTGCGCCTGTCGCTGCTGCAAGGAGCCGACATGGTGGAGCTCTACGCCGAGGAGCACCACGCCACCACCAACGCCGCCGGGCTGATAACCATTGCCGTGGGCGAGGGGCAGCCGCTGAGCGACTGCACTATGGAGTGCGTGGACTGGGGCAACGGCCCCGTGTTCCTCCGCACGGAGGTCGACCCCGCGGGCGGCGACGACTACCAGCTCACCACCACGCAGCAGCTGCTGTCGGTGCCCTACGCACTATGGGCGGCCAACGGCCTGCGGCCGGAAGACATGGAGCTCATCGACGGGCTGGTGGTCAACCTGGGCGAGATGTATGGCTCGCTTGTGGCCGAGATTGACGGCAAGGCCAGCATCGTCGACCTCACGGCGCTGGCTGCCGTGGCCGACAGCCTGGCCGGGGTGGCCTCAAAGCACGAAGAGACGCTCGCCCAGCTTGGCGAGGGCCTCGAGGCCAAGGCCGAGGCCACGGTGGTGGAGGCTCTGGAGGCCAAGATTGACAGCCTGGCGCAGGCCAATGCCAAGCTGGCCGCCGCGGTTGACAGCCTGGCAGCGGCCAGCGCCAACTGCTGCAGCCAGTGGAGCGGGATATGGGACATGGTGGAGCAGTATGTTGACAGCGTGGCGCAGAGCCGTGTGGTGCGCGACACCGTCATCGTGCGCGTCGAGACCATACTGCACGACAGCACGGTGGTGAAGATAGTCTACGACACAGTGCCCATTGCCGATTCGGCCACCCTCAACCTGGCGGCCAGCCAGGCGGTTGACCTCGGCCTGCCCAGCGGCACGCAGTGGGCTTCGTGCAATGTCGGCGCCACCACACCCGATGGCTTCGGCGACTTCTTTGCATGGGGCGAGACCGTAGCTGGCAAGGAGACCTACGGCTTCGACACCTACCTCTACTGTGAGGACGGCAATCCTCATCAGCTCACCAAGTACAACTACAACCCTGCCAACGGCTACGACGGCTACCACGACTCGCTCTTCGTGCTCCAGCCCGAGGACGATGCCGCCACGGTGCACATGGGCAGCGAGTGGCACACCCCCTCGCAGGCCGAGTGGAACGAACTGATAGCCAATACCACTTTCTACTACGACACGATGAATGGGGTTGGTGGATGGCGTTTTGTGGCCGAGAACGGCAATTCGATATTCCTTCCCGGTGCGGGAGGCATGTTTGAGGGCGGCTACTACTACAGTGGCCTTGGCGATGGAAATTACTGGACGTCGGACTTGCTGGTGAACTATAACGGCCTGAATCCAGAAGAGGAGAGCACCTACGATGCCTTCGCCGTTCGCTTCAGTGACGATTACTTAGAGCCAGCCGGTATTTATTTCCCCAAGGGCTTCACTGGCAACCTGCGCTGCTGGGGCTTCAGCGTGCGCGGTGTGCGTTCCGCCTCCGCCGAATAGCGGGCTGCAGGCTGGGAGAGAACCCGTCAAGTCCGCATCATGCAGAGCAATGCATGGTGCGGGCTTGAGTGTTGTATTTGGCTGCATCAGTCTGTTTTTTTTGACCATAGACACAATAAAAACTGGCCGGTGTCGTTTACAGCCAGTTGTACAAAAAAACAGAGAAATGATGTTATTAGCCATTGCCAACGGATGGAAGACGGCCATAATGCTTGTGGCCATTATCGCGGTGTTTTACTTTTTCCTGATAAAGCCGCAGAGCGACAGGACGAAGAAAGAGGAGGCCTATCGCAACAGCCTTAAGGGCGGCGACCGTGTGATGACGGCCGGGGGGGTGCACGTCTCGTTTGTGAGCCGCCAGGGCAGCATGGCTGTGGTCGAGCCTGCCCCCGGGGTGAAGATGAAGGTGCAAATCTCCACTTTGCAACCAATCCCAGCCCGCAAGACGAAGTGATGTGCCAGTCGGCCTTGCGGACGCTTCGGGACTGGTGGTGGCCTTTTGGAACTGTTTTTGCGGCTTTGGGGCTGCCGTGGGGTGGAATGTTGGCACAAAAGTTGTAATTTTGTAGTCTGCACGGGCTTTCAACGGCGCGCGCAACTTTTTGGTTTTTAATGAAGAAAATACAACACAGTCAAATGAAAGGAATGAAACTGGCCATAATGGCGGCTTTAGTCGGTCTGTGTGGCGTGGCGCAAGGGCAGGGTGGCAGGCAGCTGCGCCTGTCGCTTGACGAGGCGCAAGCCTATGCCTTGGAGCACAACGCCGCCATGAAGAATGCCGACCTCGACATGAAAAAGGCCGAGTATGACAGCTGGAAAACCCTTGCGAGCATGTTCCCGCAGGTAAGCGCCAGCGCCGACTACCAGAACATGCTGGGCTACGAGATGGTGATGGGCGAAGGCCCGACGGCGTTCCACATACCAATGGACCCCAGCGGCACGCTGACAATCACGGCCTCGGTGGCGGTCACAGGTGCGCAGATAGTGGGTACGCTGCTGCAGAAGATTGCCCGCGAGGTCACCGACATCACCCGTCAGCAGACCGAGCAGCAGACCCGCTCGTCAGTGAAGAGCGTATATGTGAGCATATTGGTCATGGAGCAGACCGTGGGCCTGCTCGATTCGAGCCTGGCCAACCTCGAGCGCTTGGCAGCCACCAGCCAGGCCAGTGTTGAGGTGGGTGCCGCCGAGCAGGTGGACGCCGATAAGCTGCAGGTGCAGGTGGCGCAGATGAAAAGCAGCATCAGCAGCACAAAGCGGTCGCTGCAGGCTCTGCGCAACACTATGTTGCTGCAGCTTGGCGCCGACGTTGACGCCGAGCTGGTGCTGACGACCGATGTGGACGACATACTGAGCGTGGACAATGCCATGCAACTTATGGGTCGCGGCTTCGACATCACGAAGAACTACAACTACCGCCTGCTCGAGCAGCAGGAGCTGATGGCCCGCCGTAACGTCACCATGGCGTGGATGAACCTCACGCCGACGGTGGCAGCCTACTATTCGTTCAACAAGAAAAAGTATTTCGGCAAGGAGGGCATGAACATGACGCCGCCCAACATGATAGGCGCGTCGGTGAACCTGCCGATATTCAGCAGTGGCGTGAACACCGTGGCCATACGCAGCGCGAAGATTGACCTGCAGGAGACCCTCAACAACAGGCAGCAGGCCGAGGACGGACTGCGTGTGCAGTACAATCAGTTGAGCTACGACCTGGCCACCGCGCTTGAGACATTCGACATTCAGAAGCGCAACCTCGACGTGACCAAGCGCGTCTTCGACAACCTTACGGAGAAGTACAAGTTTGGCCGTGCCAGCAGCCTGGAGGTGACCAACGCCTCGACCGACATCATTTCGGCCCAGAGCAGCTACATACAGGCGGTGATGAGTGTGATCAACGCGCAGACTGAGCTTGAGAATCTGCTCAATGAATAACAACGCAAACAACAGCAAACGATGAACAAGATAACCAGATTAGCAATCATTGCCACCGTTGCGGTCAGCATGACTGCGTGCGGAGGCGGCAAGGGCAACAATGGAGGAGCCACGACCACCAAGAAAGATGCAGAGAAAGTGAGAGTGCAGACGCTGAAGAGCGAGCGTATAGCAAAGACACTTGAATTGAGTTCGACGCTCGAAGGCTACGAGACGATGAATGTGGCTCCCAGCATCACCGGCCACATTGAGCATATCTATGTAGAGGTGGGCAGCCGTGTGCAGAAAGGCAGTATGCTTGTGCGCATGGACCAGACGCAGCTCAACACCACGCGCATCAACCTGGCTTCGACAAAGACGGAGTTTGACCGCGTCAGCGCGTTGAAGCAGAGCGGCTCGATAAGCGAGCAGGTCTACGACCAGACCAAGGCTGGCTACGACCAATTGGTGGAGACCGAGCGTTTTCAGGACGAGAACACATTTGTGAAGGCGCAGTTTGCGGGTGTGATCAGCGCGAAGAACTACGAGGACGGCGAGATGTACACCGGCGCGCCGATATTGACCCTCACACAGATAAACCGCCTGAAGGCCATAGTGAACATTCCGGAGTCTTACTTCCCGATGGTGAAACAGGGCATGAAGGTGAGCGTGGAGAGCGACATCTATCCCGGCACCGAGTTTCCTGCCACAATAGAGATTGTCTACCCCACCGTCGACCCCACCAGCCACACCTTCCAGGCCAAGCTCAACATACCTAACAGCAGCGAGAAGATACGCCCCGGCATGTATGTGCGCACAAGTCTGGCCGTTGGCGAGATTGACGCCATTGTGGTGCCATACCAGAGTGTGCTCAAACTCACGGGTTCCAACGACCGCTATGTGTTTGTCGCCGATGGCAATACCGCACGCCGTGTGGCCGTCACGCTTGGGCAGCGTTTCGACGACCGCATAGAGATTGTGCCTGTCGAGAAGGGCGACTTGAAGGAGGGCGACAACCTGGTTGTAACCGGGCAGGCCCGCCTGGTGGACGGTTCGGCACTTGAAATCGTAGAATAGCGAGTTATGGCAATATACAAATCAGCAATCAACAAGCCTATCACCACAGGCCTCATCTTTGTGGCGGTGATAGTGCTCGGCCTCTTCTCGCTCACGCGTCTGCCTATCGACCAGATGCCTGAGATGGACCCGCCGTATGTGACGGTGATGACCACCTATGCGGGTGCCAACGCCAGCGACATAGAGACTAACATAACAAAGATAATCGAGAACTCGCTCAACTCGGTAGACGGACTGAAGAACATCACGTCGACATCGAGGGACAACCTTTCGGTGGTGACCTTGGAGTTCGAGTGGGGCAGTGACATCGACGAGGCGTTGAACGACATACGCTCCTACGTAGACCTGTTGTTCGACAACCTGCCTGACGGTGTTAGCCGCCCGATGATATTGAAGCTCAACTCGTCGGCCATGCCTGTCCTTGTATACGGCTTCACGGCTGGTGAAAGTTATCCCGGACTGGACCGAATACTTGACGACAATGTAACCAACGTACTCAACCGCATCGATGGTATCGGCAATATTACTGTTAGCGGTGCACCGGAGCGTTATGTCTATATCGATCTTGACCCCAAGCAGTTGGATGCCTACGGTCTGAGCCTTGAGGTGGTAGGCAACGCCATCAGCGCCAACAACCTCGACCTGGCCAGCGGCACGGTTAAGATGGGCAAGGAGCAGTACCAGATGCGCGTCAAGGGTGAGTATGTGGAAAGCTCCGAGATTAACGACATCGTGGTGGCTACCACCCCGATGGGCAAGCAGATATTCGTGCGTGACCTGGCCACTGTGCGCGACACAATCAAAGACCTGTCGCTTGATGAGAAAATCAACGGACAGGATGGCGCCCGCTTGATTATCACCAAGCAGACCGGAGCCAACACTGTGGCCATTGCCAGGCAGGTGCGCTCGCAGATGGAGGAGATACAGCGCACGCTGCCACCCGACATTAAGATTACCCTCATACGCGATGCGTCAGAAAGTATAGTCAACGCTATTAACGGACTGACCGATAGTATCTTTTATGCATTGCTCTTTGTGGTGCTTGTGGTGCTTGTCTTCTTGGGCAACTGGCGCAGCACGCTGATTATCTCGCTCACCATTCCCATTTCTCTTGTCACCTCGTTCATCTATCTGTGGTTGGCCGACAGTTCCCTCAACATCATCTCGCTGGCTTCGCTTACAGTCGCCATAGGTATGGTTGTTGATGACGCAATCGTCGTCCTTGAGAACATCACGAAGCACATAGAACGTGGCGAGTCGCCACGCGAGGCTGCAATATATGCCACCAACGAAGTATGGACATCGGTCATTGCCACCACCCTGGTGCTTGTGGCGGTGTTTGTGCCACTCACAATGTTGCCTGGCATGATGGGCATCTTCATGAAGGAACTTGGCTGGATAGTCACCATTGTGGTCTGCGTGTCCACCACCGCTGCAATCAGCCTTATCCCCATGCTTTCGTCGAAACTGCTCAAGGAAAAACCCTTCTTCTTGAGCAAATCAGAGCGTGAGGCGGAGGCTGCAAGGAAAGCTTCACGCAAACTCTCTTTTGACAACACTATTGGCCGCGTGTTCAATGGCATTGAGGCATGGTATGCCAATGTCCTTCGTTGGTGCCTCCGCCACAAGCGTGTAACAATGGCTATTGCCCTTGCCCTGTTCATCCTCTCAATGGTGCCGTTTGCCACGGGGCGCATCGGCATGGACTTCATGAAAGAGCAGGATGATGGCAGCATGAGCATCAGCGCCGAACTTCAGCGAGGCACTCGTATTGAGGAGACTCTTAAGACTGCCCGCCACATGGAGGAAGACATTCGCCGTGTGCTTGGCGACGACCTGATTGTTCTGTCAACCTCAGCAGGCTCCAACGACGATGCAGGCATGGCCGCTCTGTTCAACAGCACCACCAACAACAAGATCAGCATGAGCGTGCGATGCACTAAGAAGTACAACCGTACGCGCACAATCTTCGAGATGCAGGAATTGGTGCGCCAGTGTCTTGCCGAGTACCCTGAACTTGTCACCTACCAGGTGAACAACGGCGGCGGTATGGGTGGCGGCAGCAACAACAGCCTTCAAGTGGAGGTCTACGGCTATGACTTCGACCAAACCACAGCCTTTACCAATGAGTTGCGCCAGCGCGTCCTGAACAATGTGAAGGGTGCCCGCGACACCAAAATCAGCCGCGACGAAGACCGTGCCGAGTTGAAGATTACCTTCGACAAGCAGAAGCTTGCCATGCACGGACTCAATGGCTCTACGGTGGCCCTCTACGTCCGTAACCGCGTCAATGGCATGTCGGCAGGCTTCCTCAAGGAGGACGGTGAGGAGTACAATATCGTGGTGCGATTGCAGGAAAAATACCGCTCCAGCATCACCGACATTGAACAGCTCTCCATCCCCACGGCCACAGGCAGCATTATCAAGCTCGAGGAACTGGCAAAGATAGAGGAGTACTGGTGCCCGCCAACCATTGAGCGCAAAAACCGCCAGCGCTACCTCACGCTCACAGTCATGCCCTACAAGACATCCTTGCGCGACCTTGCCATGAGCGTGCAGCACGAGATTGACGAGATGGGTATCCCGGCCGACATCCACGTCGCTTTGGCTGGTAACTACAAGGATCAGCAGGATTCCACGCGCGACATGGGTATGCTTGCCATGCTGATCTTGATGCTTGTCTACATCGTCATGGCTTCGCAGTTCGAAAGCTTCAGCAAGCCGTTCATTATCATGATGTCCATACCTTTTGCCATCACTGGCGTTATCGCTATCCTGTTCTTCACAGGGCAGAATATCGACATGATTGGTATGCTGGGCTTGATACTGCTCATCGGCATTGTGGTCAAGAACGGCATTGTGCTGGTGGACTATATCAATCTCATGCGCGAGCGCGGCCTGCCGCTTGTCGAGGCTATCGCCCTCAGTGGCCAGAGCCGTTTGCGTCCTGTCATGATGACGGCTTTCACCACCATCTTGGGCATGATCCCCATGGCTACATCCACCAGCGAGGGTTCAGAGATGTGGACCACCATGGGATTGGTTGTTATCGGTGGCCTCACTGTGAGTACCATCGTCACCTTGATAGTTGTTCCTGTGCTCTATGCGATATTCAACCGCAGGGGTGAGCAGGAGAGGATTGAAAAGCAGCGCAAGAAGTTCGTCTTCATGGACATCAAGCTTGAGGAAGAATAACCACCTAACATCGATGTGCAATGAAAAGTGTAATGATAATATTCAACCAGGCCTTCACCGAGCGTGTGGAATTCATGCTTGACAAACTCGAAATCCGAGGCTTCACCTTTTGGGAGGATGTGCAGGGACGTGGCCACGACCAGGGCGACCCGCATCGTGGCACCCACACTTGGCCCGAGATGAACAGCGCGGTGCTCACTGTGGTCGACGACGCGAAGGTCGACGGGCTGCTTGATGCTGTGCGCAAACTCGACAAGCGCAACGAGGAGGTCGGCATCCGTGCCTTCGTCTGGGGCATCGAGCGGATGGCTTAAGAGAAAGTAGTAAATTGTTGAACCCCAAAACATAAACACAATGAAGAAGACACTATTGCTGGCACTGGCCGTTGTGGCCGGACTGGCTGCAAGGGCGCAGGCCGTCATTGAAAGCGTCACCACGGTGGGCAACCTCACCGTGCCCGCTTGCACCGTGACATTCGAGAAAGACGCAAAACTGGTGCAGGACGCCATGAACCAGTACCTCAAGGACCAGAAGCTCAAGACTACGAAGGAGGATGGCTACGCGGTGGCCGTCAACGCCTTCGTGGAGCAGATTTCGGCCTCGTCGGTCAATCTCTACACCCGCGTCGAGGAGCAGGGCAAGAAGAAAAACCGCGTGGCTGTGGTCACTGCAGCCGCCATCAGCACCGACCTTACCATCGACCAGCAGACCCTTCGCGGCAATGTGCGCAACTGGCTGGCTGCTTTTGTGCAGTACCTGCCCCGCTATGAGGCCATGCTGCAGGTGGCAGCGGGCCAGGCCGACCTGAAGAAGGCCGAGAAGGCCGCCGCCAGCGCCGCCGCCGATGTACAGGCCATCGACAAGAGCATTGCCAAGGACCAGAAGGAGATTGAGAGCAAGAAGAAGGAAATCGCCAAGTATGAGGCCAAGATCAAGGCTCTGCAGAAAGAGATTCGCGACATCGAGGCCAAGATTGAGAAGAGCGGCAAGAAGCGCGAGGACGCCGCCAAGAAAGCCGATGCCGCCAACCAGGGCGTGCAGCAGGCCGAGGGCGAGGTGGAGCGCTACCGCCAGATGGCCGAATAACCGTTGTTGGCAAGCCGGAAAACGAAGAGGGTGTCCCCCGCATGGTGAGGACACCCTCTTCGTTTTTTTGAGCCTACAGGCGCCTTATTCCTCGCTCTCCAGCGCCTCCATTATGGCCTTGGCGGCCTTGCGGCCGGCTCCCATGGCCAGGATTACCGTTGCCGCGCCGCTCACGGCGTCGCCTCCGGCGAAAATGTACTTGCGGCTGGTGCGTCCTTCGGCGTCGGCCTTGATGCCGCCCCATGGCTCGCATTCCAAGCCCGGTGTGGTGTGGCGAATGAGCGGGTTGGGACTGGTGCCGAGGGCGGCCACTATGGTGTCGGCCTCCACGTCGAAGTCGCTCCCGGCTATTGCCTTGAACGAGCGGCGCCCTTTCTCGTCGGGTTCGCCCATCTCCATCTTCACACAGCGCAGCGCGCGCACCGTGCCGTCGTCGTTGCCCATAATCTCTGTCGGGGCGGTCTGGAACAGGAACTGCACGCCCTCTTCCATGGCGTGGTGCACCTCCTCGCGGCGTGCGGGCATGTCCTGCTGGCCACGGCGATAGACCACCGTCACCTCGCTGCCCAGCCGCAGCGCGGTGCGCGCGGCGTCCATGGCCACGTTGCCGCCGCCCACCACCACCACGCGCCTGCCCAGGTAGATGGGGGTGTCGTAGTGCTGGTCGTAGCCGTGCATGAGGTTGGTGCGCGTCAGCAACTCGTTGGCGCTCACCACGCCAATCAGCGTCTCGCCCTTAACGCCCATGAATTTGGGCAGCCCGGCGCCACTGGCAATGTACACGGCGTCGTATTCCATCTCGCCCATCAGCTGGTCGATGGTGATGCTTTTGCCGATTATCACGTTGGTGCGGATTTCCACACCCAACCTGCGCAGGTTCTCAATCTCAGGCTCGACGACGCGTTGTTTCGGCAGGCGGAACTCTGGTATGCCGTACACCAGCACACCGCCTGCGTGGTGCAGCGCCTCGAACACGGTCACTTGGTAGCCGTGCTTGGCCAGGTCGCCCGCGCAGGTCAGTCCGCTGGGGCCGCTGCCCACCACAGCCACCTTGCGTCCGGCGGGGAAACACTGGCTCTGGGGCTTCGACTGCTCGCGGTGGTTGTCGGCCACGAAGCGTTCCAGCGCGCCGATGGCTATGGGCTCGCTCTTCACACCCATCACGCACGACCCCTCGCACTGGCTTTCCTGCGGGCACACGCGGCCGCACACGGCCGGCAGCGCCGAGTCCTTGCTTATCGTCACGTAGGCCTGGTTGAAGTTCTCCTCCTTCACGTTCTGTATGAAGCGCGGAATGTTGATGCCCACCGGGCAGGCCTCCACGCATCGGGGCTTCTTGCACTGCAGGCAGCGTCCGGCCTCGGCCACAGCCTGTCTGGCGGTGAAGCCAAAGCTCACCTCGTCGAAGTTGCGCGCCCTTTCGGCGGGTTCCTGCTCGCGCGGTTTCTGCCTGCGCTTGTCTGCCAGCGCCTGCTCCACGGCTGGCGCCAGGTTGCAGGTGTGTCCGCTCTCGGCGGTGGCGATGCGGTAGCGTCGGGCGTCGGGGGTCTTCAGCTTGCGCGCCGCGCCGTCGAAGTCGACCATGTGGCCGTTGAACTCCGGGCCGTCGACGCAGCAGAACTTCACCTCGTCGCCCACCCTCACGCGGCACGCGCCGCACATGCCCGTGCCGTCAACCATCATGCAGTTGAGGCTCACTATGGTGGGCAGGCTGTGCTTGGCGGTGGTGAGGCTGACGAACTTCATCATGGGCAGCGGCCCTATGGCCACGCAGTGCGAGTAGGGCGAGTGCATGGCGGGTTCCTGCCCCTCGGCGGCGGCGCGGCTCTCGCCTTCGCAGAGCAGCTGCTCCACCTTGGCCGTCACCAGCCCGTGCTCGCCGTAGGAGCCGTCGTCGGTCATTATGTACAGGTTGTGGCACACGGCGCGCAGCTCGTCCTCGTAGAAGAGAAGGTCCTTCGACCGGGCTCCGATGATGACGTCGGTGGCGATGCCCTGTCGGAAAGCCCATTTCACCTGCGGGAACACCGGGGCAATACCCACGCCGCCTGCCACGAACATTATGCGTTTCAGCTCGCCAAGGCGGTGTTTCTCAATCAGCTCGCTCGGCCTGCCCAGGGGGCCCACGATGGTGTGCAGCGACTCGCCCTCCTCCATGGCGGCCAGGCGGCGGGTGGTCTCGCCAACCACCTGGAACACAATTACCACCGACTGCCGTTGGTAGATGATGTCGCTGATTGTAAGCGGTATGCGCTCGCCGTTCTCGTGCGGTATGACGATGACGAACTGGCCGGGCTGGCCGCTGAGTGAAATCCACGGAGCGTGAACCTCCATGCGGTAAATCTCGTGGCTGTTGAGCAGCCTTTTGCTAATTATCTCGTACATAATCTGTGCCTTGTTGGCGGTGTTCAATATTGAGTAGCACTAACGGGCGCTGCGCGCAATTATTGCATGGCGGCCTGTTTTTTCTTTGCCAGCGCGGCCTGCAGGCCAGGGTGCCGTTGGCCGCGCGTGGCCGTGGTGCCGGTCTCAGTCGCGTCACGCCTCGGCTCCACCGCATGGCAAGGCAGTGTGTTCTTCGATTGATGTCCGATTGTTCTTCGATTGTTCTCCGATGTTAAATCGAAGAACAATCGAAGAACAATCGGAGAACAATCGAAGAACAGACGGTATTGATACGGACTTGATGCCTTGTTGGTTCTGAATATCAGGTAATTATGCTTGATTTTCCTTTTATCTTGCCTGTATTGCGCTGAACGCCAGTGACTTTTGATCTCTTTGTGGGCGTGCGCTTAGCGCCTTTCTTTCGGCTTTATGCACGGCGGCAGGGAGAGGACTGACGGCGGCGGGGTGGGGTGGGTGAGGCAACCGTCGGTGGCACAGCTTCTTGTCGCGCCGCCGTGTCATTCATGGCCGCAGTTTGCGTTTTTCTTTGTAACTTTGCAGCCAAAATATTGGATAACAAACACCGTCTATGAAGAAAATTCTGATTACCATCGCAGCCTGTGCCGCTCTGCTTTTCGCCGGATGCACCAGGCAGGAGAAGGGGCCGAAGAACGTCATACTCATTGTTGGCGACGGCATGGGTGTGGCACAGGTCTATGCCTCGGTTGTGGCGCAGAAGGGCGACAACTCGGCTTTCCTGCGCTTCCCGGTGACCGGCTTCTCGCGCACCTACTCGCGCAACAAGTACCGCACCGACTCGGCAGCCGGCGGCACGGCGCTGACCACCGGTGAGAAGGTCGACAACTACCACGTGAACTGGGGCCCCGATTCGGCCCGCTACCAGACCATCTACGACGATGCCGTGGCGGCCGGCAAGAGCACCGGCTTCGTGGTGACCAGCTCGGCCATCGACGCCACGCCCGCCTCCTCGTTTGGCCACGCGCCGCACCGCTACCACTTCGACACGCTGAGCCTTCAGATGGCGCAGTGCGACCACACGGTGATGGTGGGCGGCGGGCGCAAGTACTTCCTGCGCGAGAACCGCAAGGACGGCCTCGCGCCCATCGACACGCTGCTCGGGCGCGGGTATATGGTGACCTTTGACATCGACTCGATGATGGCCTATGAGGGCGACCGTATGGTGGCACTGCTCTACGAGGGCGACCCCCTCACCGCACCAGCCCGGGGCCCTGTGCTGCGCGACGCCTCCATGAAGGCCATCTCCATGCTCGGCCGCAACAAGAACGGCTTCGCCATGATGATTGAGGGCTCGCAGATTGACTGGTCGTGCCACAACAACGACTCGGCCTACATGCGTGCCGAGCTGGCCGACTTCGAGCTCATGCTCAACGCGGTGCTCGACTTTGCCGAGCAGGATGGCAACACGCTGGTGGTCGTCACCGCCGACCACGAGACCGGCGGCCTGCTGCTGGTTGACGGCGACATCGACAATGGCGAGAACGACGCCCGCTACTGGTGGAACTCGCACACAGGGGTGATGGTGCCTGTGCTGGCCTACGGCCCCGGCGCCGAGTGCTTCACCGGCATACAGCAGAACACCGACATACCGCGCAAGATACGCCGTTTGATGCACTGGAGCAATGATTAAGTTCTGCGTCAGGTTGGTGCAGCGTTGGCTGCCTGAGCCATTCATCTTCGCCATCCTGCTCACCTTCGTGGCGGCGCTGCTGGCCATGCCGATATGTAGGCAGACGCCGCTCGAGGTGGTCGAGCACTGGGGCGGCGGGGTGTGGAACCTGCTGGCCTTCGCCATGCAGATGGCCCTGGTGCTGGTGTGCGGCAGCACGCTGGCCGCAGCGCCGTCGGTGAAGCGGGGCATCAACGCGCTGGCGCGCCTGCCCAAGACGCCCGCGGCGGCCATAGCGCTTGTCACCGTGGTGAGCGCGCTGGCCTGCTGGCTCAACTGGGGCTTCGGCCTCATTGTGGGTGTTATCTTCGCCAAGGCCATAGCGCGCCAGCTGCCGGGGGTTGACTACCGGCTGCTCATTGCCTCGGCCTACAGCGGCTTTGTGGTGTGGCACGCCGGGCTTTCCGGCTCCATACCGCTCACCATGGCCACGCCGGGCGAGGCTTTGGCGCAGGCCACGGGCGGCGCCCTCACTGCCCCGGTGCCGGTGGGCAGGACCATTCTCGACCCGCACAACCTGGTGATGGTGCTGCTTGTCATTGTGGGCATCACCGTCGCCAACACGCTGATGCACCCCAAGCGCGACGCCGTCACGGTCGACCCCTCGCTTCTTGACGAGGGCGGGGCGGAGCCGGTGGCCATGACCGGAACACCCACGCCTGCACAACGGCTGGAGAACAGCCCGGTGCTGTCGTGGCTTGTCGGTGGCCTGCTGGTGGCATACCTGGCCGTGAGACTCGGCTGGCGGCACGGCCAGTTCGACCTTGGAGCCGTGATTATGATATTCCTGGCCCTGGGCCTGTTGCTGCACCGCACGCCGGTGGCCTACGTGAGGGCATTTGGCAAGGCGGCCTCCGGAGCCTCGGGCATCATCCTCCAGTTCCCGTTCTACGCCGGCATCATGGGCATAATAACAGGGGTGGGTGCCAGCGGCATCTGCATGGGCACCGTGCTGGCCGACGCCTGCATAGGCGTGAGCACGCCGGTGACCTACCCGCTGCTCACTTTCCTTTGTGCGGCGGTGCTCAACCTTTTTGTGCCGAGTGGCGGCGGGCATTGGGCCATACAGGCCCCAATCATGTTCACCGCCGGTGCCAGCCTGGGCGTGGACCCCGGCCTCACCGGCACTGCAATAGCATGGGGCGACGCATGGACCAACCTGATACAGCCCTTCTGGGCTCTGCCGGCGCTGGCCATTGCCAGGTTGAGCGCGAAGGACATTATGGGCTACTGCCTGGTCGACCTCCTTGTGAGCGGTGTGGTGATTGCCGCCGGGCTGGTGGTGTGGGCAATGTGACGCAATGGACATCAACGTAATACATCATCAATGAAAATAGCGATAATAGGGTATGGACGAATGGGTCACGCCGTGGCCGACGAGGCTTGCCGCAGGGGACATTCGGTGGTGGCCGCTTTCGACCGTTTCGAAGACCTTAAGGCCAATTCAGCCAAGCTGCTTGAGGCCGATGTGGCGATAGAGTTCACCAGCCCCTCGTCGGCAGCAGAAAACATAAAGCTGTGCGTGGCGTTGGGTATGCCGGTGGTTAGCGGCACCACTGGCTGGTATGACGACTACCGGCAGGTGGCGGCAGGCTGCAAGGCGAGCGGCGGCCGTATGCTGACAGCCACCAACTTCTCTGTGGGCATGAACATCATGTTTGCCATCAACAAGCGGCTGGCACAGGTCATGTGTGGCCACGACGAGTACAAGGTTGGCATACGTGAGGTTCACCATGTGCACAAGCTCGACGCGCCAAGCGGCACGGCCATCAGTCTGCGCGGCCAGATTGAGCAGTGTATGCCAGGAGTGGACGTGCCCATCGAGTCGGTGCGCGAAGGCGAGGTGCCTGGAGTGCACACGGTCAGCTACACCAGCGAGGCTGACACCATAACGCTCACCCACGAGGCGCACGGACGGCAGGGACTGGCTCAGGGCGCGGTGCTGGCTGCCGAGTGGCTCGTGTCGGCCAAACCCGGCGTGTACACCATGAACGACGTGCTGAAACTGTAGAAATGATTGAAGAAATGTTTGACGAGATTATTAGACACTATCCTGACTTCCCGAAGCCGGGCATTGATTTTATCGACGTTCTGCCATTTTTGCAGAACAAGGAGGCCTTTCGCGGCGCCATTGAGGCCATTGACCGCCTCGGCACCGCGCCTAACGTGACTGCGGTCGAGGCACGAGGCTTCCTCTTCTCAACGCCGTTGCTGGCTGTGAGCAACCGCGTTGAGGCGCTGCTTCCAGTGCGCAAGAAAGGCAAGACCCCACACCTTGGCGATGGCGACCTGCGGCGCGTGGCGGTGCAGAAAGAGTATGGCTTCGACGAGCTGTTCTATCGTCGCAGCGACATTGACGCGCTGTCGGCGCCGGGCGAGGTGTGCGGCATTACCCTCTTCGACGACTTCCTCGCCACCGGCGGCACGGCCCTGGAACTGGCCAAGGCTCTCGAACAAGAAAACTGTCGTGGCAAGCGGCTGAAGGTTACGGAGTTCATATTCCTTGCCGAACTGCCTGCACTGGGAGGAAGGCGCCTGCTGGAAAGCATAGCGCCGGTGCACACGCTGATGAGCATAGACGGCGTGGAGTGAGCCGCGCCTACAGCAGTGGCAGAAGCTCGCGCTCGAAAATGTCGCGGCGTATAATGCGGTAGTGGGGGCTGTAGGCCGACTTGAAGCGCTGGCTGTGGCTCATCACGAAGCGGTGGTCGGGCTGCGGAATGCCTGCGGCACTGCGCATCACTGCCGACACAAAGCGGCCGATGCCTATCTTGCCGTCGCGTACGGCGGTAAGGTTGACGCGCACAAAATTGCTGTCGCACAACGTGTACTCGTAGAGAGGGAAACGCTCCGGGTTTTCCATCTCGGCAACCTCTTTCAGCACGTAGGCCACGCAGCTTGCCGAGTCGGTAATCAGGTGCCCTGGACCGTAAAGATCTTGAAAGACCAGCTTGTAGAGGTCGGCCGGCTCGCTTTCCGGATAGCGGGCGGCATAAGCGCGCAGAGCCTCGCCACAGGGCGACTGCGCCGCGGCGAAGAGCGGCAGCGCAAGCATGATTGCTGTAATTATCTTCTTCATTGTTCGCAGTTTGTGTTGTCAATATTTACCTGTGGCCACATCGCCACGCGACGCAAAAGTACAAACTTTCTGCGACGTGGCAAAACTTTTGCAGGCAAATGAGGCTCAGAGGCACAATAATTGCAGGCCATCAGGCGTTATGCCTGCGCTATGATGAAGAACAGTTTTGTGATAACAGCCGCGTTGCTTTTGCTGGCTTCGTCCTGGGGACAGACGCCCTCGGTGCTGGCCAGTGGCCAGTGGTGGGATTTGTCGGTCAAGGCCGAAGGGGTGTATGGCCTCACGGTGGCTGACATTCCGTCGCTGAAAGGCGCGGATGTTGCCAGTATAGGTCTATACGGCGGCGATGGAGCCATGCTTTCCATGAGCAATGCCGCCACCAGCATCGACGACCTGCAGCCGCTGGCCATTGATGTGGTGGACGCCAACGGCAACGGTGTGTTTGACGACGGCGACAAGGTGCTTTTCTACGGTCAGGGTGTGGAGCGATGGGTCTACACTGAAGCCGACGCGAGATGGGAGTTTACGCGCCATGCCTATGCCAACGAAAACCACTACTACCTGACCGCACATGCCGCCACGCCTCTGCGTGTGGTCAAGAGGGCACACCAAGGCGAGCCGACTGCGCAGGTCTCTACCCACACCGCTGTGACAAAGATTGACAACGACCTTGTAAACGTCTTTGCATCCGGGCAGCGGTGGATGGGTGAGCGGTTCAACAACGCCCTTCTCTCGAGGAACTTCCAGATGACGCTTGACGGCACTCCGACAGGGGTGGTCAAATTGCGTTATGCGCTGGCGCATGTGGCCTCGACATTTGGGCAGTATTCGGTGACTACCACAGGCTACAGCAACACGGTGGGCATCACAACCAGCGAGGTGTACAAGACTGTGATTGATGCATTCAACGGAACGGCCTCGCAGTATGACGTGAGGATAGAGTACTCGCCATATGAGACTGCCGCCACAGGCTACCTGGACTTCATCGAGATGACTGCCGAGGTGGCGATGCGATACGACGGCAAGCAGAAGATATTGCGAACCGACCCAATGCCCGACAGCGTTGTGAGGCGCAGCGTGGAGGGCAGCACCCAGCAGCTTCGGCTGTGGGATGTGAGCTCAAGACTTGTGGAAGAGCCAGATTTTGATGGGGGATGGACAGACAGTGCGTATAGACCACGCACATACGTGCTCTTCACCGTTGGCAATACACTAAAGCCGGAAAAGATAGAAGAGGTGACGAACCAGAACCTGCATGGAGCAGGCCAGGCTGACCTGGTGGTGGTGACAAACCCGGCATTGGCGAGTGAAGCCAGGAGGCTGGCCGCGCTGCATGAGGTGTTTGATGGAATGAGCACCCTCGTCGCGACCGACCGTGAGGTGTTTGCCGAGTTCTCGTCGGGCAAACAGGACCCGATGGCATTGCGCTCGCTGCTTCGGTGGTTGAAAGCACAGTATCCCGATGCTCCGCCTCGCTATCTGCTGTTGATGGGCAAGGGAACATACGACAATCGAGGCATTCTGGGCGACGGTTCGACCACGCTTGTCACGTATGAGACACCATACTCTTTCGACGACGTGGGCGCCTCGTATTGTGGTGACGACATGCTGGGTTACCTAAGGCCCGATGGCAGGGGGAGCCAAAGCGAGGACTTGGATGTGAGCGTTGGCAGGCTGCCGGCGAGAAACTTGGATGAGGCGAAGCACATTGTAGACAAGCATGTGGGATACATCACGTTGCGCGACCTGGCCAGTGAGGGTGAGCATGGCGATTGGCGAAATTATGTGGCACTGTTGGCCGATGATGCCGACCCTGGCCATCCCTACGACTCTGCGTTTGCCCATTCAAGTGAGGTGGTTGCGCGTAGCATTGCCGAACATTACCCCCAGATCAATGTGGAAAAGTTGTATGCTGATGCCTACCATCAGAGCAGCGGCGCCATTGGCTCGTATTATCCCGACCTCAACAACGCCTTGCGCCAGCGCATCAACAACGGTTGCCTGCTGGTGAACTATATCGGCCACGGCTCGGCTACCTATATCGGGACCGAGCGCTATGTGGAATTCAGTGACATTGATGGGTACAGCAATGTGGACAGACTGCCGATTCTGGTCACCAGCACATGCTCTTATGGCCGGTTTGACCAGCCGACGGAACTATGCGGCGCGGAGGCTATGTTGCTTGCCCCGGCGGCTGCGGTGGCTGTAATAAGCGCGTCGAGGCCGATAAGCCACAACGAGAAGTTCAACAACGACGTGGTGCGCTTGGCCCTTGACCCGGAAAACACTATTGGTGACGCACTCCGCATGGCGAAGAACCTTACCGTAGTTTCGCAGTGTATAGGACTCACCGGTGACCCGGCTTTGCGGTTGTCACAGCCACGCAACAAGGTGGTGGTGACTGCCATAAATGGACGGGATGTGACCGACGGAGAGTGTGACACGGCCGTCGTTCTGTCGCGAGTGACCGTCAGTGGAGAGGTTCGAGACGAGAGCGGAGTGCTGATAAGCGACTTTGATGGCACAATTTACCCTATCGTCTACGACCGGGCAATGCTCACATCGACGCTCGCCAACGACAATCCCGGCACCGAGGTGCGCTTTACACAGCAGAAGAATATGCTCTATAGGGGAAGTCATCCAGTGAAAGGCGGGCGGTTTGAGTATTCGTTTGTCGTGCCGAAGGATGTGGCCTACCAGTATGCCAACGCAAAGTTGAGCCATTATGCCCAATCGGGTGCTGACCATGCAAGCGGCAGCTACTCAAATCTGCTGCTTGGCGGACTGAATGACACTGCCACCATGAGTTCATCGGCACCTGTAATCCGCCTTTTCATGGGTGACACCAACTTCCGCAGTGGAGGACTGACTAATTCCACACCTACATTGATTGCATTGTTGGCTGACTCGGCAGGAATCAATGCTGGCGCAGGCCTTGGTCATGACATTACTGTTGTCCTTGACGGCAAGCCTGGCTGCCTGGTGGTTCTGAACGATCTGTTTCAGCCCGATGTTGAGCGCAATGGGTATGGGACTGTGGTCTATACATTCCCGCAACTTGAGCCAGGCAGGCACACCCTTACACTGAAGGCCTGGAACATATACAACATTTCAGCAAAGGCTACGCTGGACTTTACGGTGGCCTCGACCGACACAATGGTGATGCAGAACCTTGTTTGTGCTCCGAACCCTGCTACGACAGAGACCTCTATCAGTTTTGAGTTGAACGATGGCAGCGCTGTGTCGGCAGAAGTGCAGATATACAATATGCACGGACGTCTGTTGCAGACCTTTGCGCCTGCAGTGACACCGGGTTGTTTTGTGGTTGGCCCAATACGCTGGGATGTGTCGTCGTTACCTTCGGGTCTATATATGGTTCGTTGCGTGGTGACGGACAGAGAGGGCGGCAGGCACTTCGTTTCTGCAAAATGTGTGGTCAGATGACGCAATATTTGAGGCCAAATTACGTTTAGGCTGGTAATTCAAACGAACGAATGATGAAAAAAGCACTTTTGTCCGCAATATTGGTGACCTCTGTCTGTGTGGCGGCTTATGGCCAGCAGACGGGTTGGCTTGGACAACAGAAGAATTTCATATCAACAGGAATGCCGATACTGCTCATTGCTCCGGATGCAGTCAGCAGCGGAATGGGCGATGTGGGTGCCGCATCTATGCCTGACATATATTCTGCTCACTGGAACAATGCAAAATTCGCATTTATCGATGGAGATATGGGCGCCAGCACCACTTTTACACCGTGGCTGCGAAACCTCAATGTGGGTGACATGAACCTGCTTTATCTGGCTGGCTACTACCGTATCAACCCCCGCAGTGTGGCGGCGGCATCACTCACTTACTTCTCACTTGGCGACATCGACATGCGCGATATTGAGGGTAACAAGGTGACTGACCTCCATCCCAATGAGTTTGCATTTGATGCGACTTATTCAATGATGATAACCGATCATCTGTCACTCGGAGCGACTGGACGGTATATGCGTAGCGACCTGACTAATGGGCAGACCCTCAACGACGGTAGTGGCAACACAGAGACGCACCCTGCCAACTCGTTGGCTGCTGACATTGGTGTATATTACCAAAACAGCGTCAGCAAGAATGAGGACATTGCGGTTGGTTTGTTCTTGTCGAACCTGGGAGCCAAGTTGTCGTACAGTGACGACAACAACAGCCGCGAGTTTCTTCCGTCAAATATGCGTCTTGGCGCGAGATATACAAGCAGGATTGACGAGTACAACAAAATATCGGTCATGGCCGATGTCAACAAGTTGCTTGTTCCCACTCCTAAGTTCCGGTCTGGCACGCAGACATTGACAGAATATACCAATATTGGTGTGATATCCGGCGTGTTCCAGTCATTTGGTGACGCACCTGGTGGATTCAGTGAGGAATTGCAGGAACTCCAGCTTAACCTTGGTGCGGAATATTGGTACGCAGAGACTTTCGCGGTTAGGGCAGGATATTTCTTCGAGCACGAGAACAAGGGAGGCCGCCAGTATGCGACTTTTGGACTTGGCGTGCGTTACAGTTATTTCCAGTTCGACTTTTCCTATCTTGTGCCAACGGCCAAATTCTCCACAAACCCATTGTCGAACACTATTCGTATACAGTTGACCGCCAATTTACAACCGATAAAATGAGGATAGGCAGCGGATATGATGTGCATCGTTTGGCGGAGGGGATTCCATTGTGGTTGGGAGGGGTTCGAGTGGAGCATACCCATGGACTTGTAGGCCATAGTGACGCTGACGTGCTGGTTCACGCTATCTGTGATGCTCTGCTTGGTGCGGCCGCACTGGGAGACATTGGAAAACATTTCCCCGACTCGGATACTCGTTACAAGGGCATCAGCAGTCTGTTGCTGCTTGGTCGTGTTGGAGTGCTGGTTGCTGAGGCCGGTTATTCGATAGGTAACATTGACAGTACAGTTGTGGCACAGCGACCAAAGCTTGCTCCGTACATTAACCAAATGCGGCAATCTATTGCTGACACGCTGCATATCGACGTGGGGAGAGTGTCGGTCAAAGCCACCACAACGGAGCAACTTGGCTTCGAGGGTCGTGAGGAAGGCATTTCTGCCACTGCTGTCGCATTACTGTTCGAACATGAATAATCCAACAAAACCATACGTTAGCCCGGAAGTTGATGCCTCGGCGGAAGTACTTGAGGACAGCGGATGTTCCCTTGTGCTCTACAATGACGATGTGCACACATTTGACTATGTAATCAAGGCATTGGTAGACATATGCCGGCACACGCAGGAGCAGGCCGAACAGTGTGCTGTACTTGTGCATTGCCATGGCTCATGCATCGTTAAGCAAGGGACATATTCCCAGCTAATGCCGATGCACTCCGCGTTGCTTGACAAGGAATTGACCAGTGAAATAAAAGAATAATAAAAAGCGAATACATCATGAAACTGTTGTCGTCAAGCAACCTCATTCTACACAGCCTCGTTATGTTTGCCTTGGCTGTGCTGTGTTTCGTTCAACCCAAACTCGCCTCTTTCTCCATTGCCCTTGTGCCAGGACTGGTATTGGTGGCTGGCGGTGTGTTGGTATTTTTGTTTGGACGTGACCGCTCCACTGGGAGCAATGGCATTTGGAATATTGTGTTGGCAGTGTTTATGGCAGCGGCAGGCTTGGCTATAATCATTTGGCCGAGCATTCTGATTGTCCTGATTGGACTTGTTCTTTTGGCCGAAGGTATTGACAAGGTCGTTGTTGCCTTGCGTTTACGCAAACTTGGATTGGACTGTTGGTCATGGATGTTCCTACCATCGGCCCTCGCCATTGTGGCGGGGTTTGTGGCTGTGTTTGCAACCTCTGTGGCAACCTCCCTTGTTGGAATTGTGGCTGGAGTTGGCTTTTTGGCATCCGCTGTTGGCTGCGTGCTGGCTTATTTATGGGCAGGGAAGGCATAGGCGCCGAGTACATAAAAGGAAAGCGCATCCATTATATAAATGGATGCGCTTTCCTTTTTTGTCGCCAATTAGAACCGGAAATTGAGGCCGAAGGTTACCATCAACGGCAACTGGTTTACCCTCTCAAATGTCGCCCTGTTGAAGTAGAAAATGTTTTTGCGGCTGTACACATTCGTGGCACCGAGATTCAGCTCGAGGACTGACCGGGCACCCATGGAGATTTTTCTTTTTAGCCCGATGTCAAGTCTATGGTAGGCTGGCAGACGACCCTTGTACAACTCGGCGTAGTGAATGGAATAATCTCCATTCTCGCGGGTATAGTCGCCGGTGATGTTGCCGTCGAAGCCCAGCATTTGGTACACCCCCTGCGTTTGTGTGAATGGGAACCCGCTGCCTATTGTCCAGCGCCCGCTGATTTCCCAGCAGTTCTCTTTGCCGAATGTGTAGGTTGCCAGCACGTTTACGGTGTGTCTGCGGTCGTAGTGTGGATTGTAGGTCAATACTTCGTCGGTGCGCTGCACATATCCCAGTGAGTAGGTTGCCCAAAGGTACAGTCTGTCAAGGTCGGCTGTAAGGCTTATGTCCAGACCCGTCGCAATGCCATCCTCTATGATGTAGTTTTTTGTTAGATATTCGGGTTTCTCGAAAACTCCGCCCATGCCGTAGGCAGGATCCTCGTCCGTGTCGTACATCTTGTTTCGGTTGGCGTTGAGCAGCTGGTTGAAATGTTTGACGTACAACTCGGCATTGAGCGAAACCAGTTTGGTGATGTCATATTCGGCACCCACAATCAGGTGTCGGGCCTGTTGCACACAAGTGGTCACCTCGCTACCAAGGAACGACGACGGCACGCCGAGGTCGGCGCTGCCGGTCAGGAATCCGGTGAAGAGGTTTACCACGTCGTTGTCCGACCGTGCGTCGAGGAACACTTGGCTGTACAATCCTGCGGCTGCCTTGAAGCGCAGACGGTCGGTGGCGTTGTATTTTGCCGAGATGCGAGGCTCTGGTCGCAGGCTGCGCAGGCTGGCGTAGTCTATCAAGCGCACTCCGGGTTCAAGCAGCCACTTGCCGGCAATCGCTTTGTATGTCATGTATACCGACAGGTTGGTAGAGGGCTCGTGTTGCGAGATGTGTTTCGAGTATTGGTTCCAGAATTGATAGTCAGTGGTGTAGCCTTCCATCGAGAGGCCGTAGCTCAGGCGGTTGTCTCCTATGAAGTTTGTGGCTTGCAACGTGGCATTGAACCCGCCTATGGTGGAGAACTTGTCCTGCGTCGATCCGTCGTCCAGGCCTATTCGGTAGTTGCTGTAGGCCAGCGTGCCCTCAAGTATGGCGCTGCTTCCGGTGACGAGCATGAAGTTGGTTCCGAAGCCTATGTTGCGCCAGTGGTAGTTGGCTATGGACTGGAAGTTGCTCACCGAGTCGTCGAAGACAAATCCGAACAGGCTGGCTTTGCTTCCTGTTCCCGAATTGATGGTCAGTTTGCCGTACAGGTCGGTGAAGTCAAACGGCATACCTCCACTTACATATGGGTAGAGTATCTTTGATGTGTGCGAAAGGTAGGAGTTTTTGGCCGAAAGCAGGTAAGTGATGGCCGATCTCGAGTTGTCAGTCTCTCTCTTCAGCGGGCCTTCCAGCAGGATGCTGGCTCCGAAAGTATTGATGCCCAGCTTGCCGCTGTGTCGTCGCTTGTTGCCGTCGCGTGTCTTAATGTCCATCACCGACGACAGCCTGCCGCCATATTCGGCTCCGAACCCTCCGGTGTAGATGTCGGCGTTGAGAATGATGTCGGTCTCAAAGATAGAATAAAGGCCGATGGAGTGGAATGGGTTGTACACCACCATGCCGTCGAGGAGCGTGAGGTTTTGTATCATCGAGCCGCCGCGCACGTAAAGCTGTCCGCCCTGGTCACCGGTGGAGTTCACGCCGGGCAGCACCTGCATGTACTGTGCAATGTCTGCCGTGCCTCCCACTGAGGGCATCTGCTGTATCTGGCTTGCCGTCAGTTTCTCCACGCTCACCTGCGTCTGCATCTTTCGCTCTTCTGATCGTGTCGACGTCACCTCCACAGTCTTGATGGTCTGCGACATTGGTTTGAGCTTGACCGTAATGTTCACGCTCCGCCGCTCGTTGATTGTCACCGTCTCCCGATGCTCCTCGTAGCCAATGCAGTGAACGCGCACGGAGTAGTCGCCTGCCTTAAGCTTGTTGATGAGGAAAAAGCCGTTGAGGTCGGTGATTGTGCCGTTGCTGGTGTTTTCCAGCATAACAGTTGCAAACGGCACCGCCTCGCCGTTGCTCTCGTCGACAACCACACCCTTCACTGTACCTTGTGCCGCGGCCGTAACGGCCAGCATCACAAGCATCACGGTGGTAAGGAATTGTTTCATCGTGGTCAACTGTTTAGTGTATCATCTTAAAGACAAGTTCTTTCAGCAACTCGCCGTCGGTCACTGTGCCGCTGTTGCGCACTCCTTTTGAGCGAAGGTCAGTGTCGTAGAGGTAGCCTATGCAGCTGGCCAGTTTGGCCAGCGAATAGTTGCGTGCTGCCATGGCATACTCGCCCACAAACGAAAGCGGGCATCCTATCACTTTTGCTGCCTCGCTCTTGTTCTCCACCTGGTGGTAGAACATCACCTTGAGCACCCACCCGTAGAGCGACGGCACAATGAGTTGTATGGGGTTCTTCTTCGGATTGGCAGCCATGTAGTTCACAATGCGGTTGCACACAAGCGGGTTGCGCTGGCCGATGGCTTTCTGCAGTTCGAAGACATTGTATTCCCTGCTGATGCCAATCTGCTCCTCCACCAGCCGCTCGTCAATTGGCTCTCCTGGTTTGAGCAGTGGGTACAACTTGCCCAACTCGCTTGCCAGTTTACCAAGGTCGTTGCCCAGCTGGCCTGCAATCATCATTGCGCACTGCTCGCTTATTTGATGGCCGTGTGCCGAGGCCTCAGCTGCTATCCAGCCCGGTATGGCGCTGTCGTAGGGGTGCTTGGTCTCGAACACTACGCCCGCTTTGGCTATGGCCTTGTAGGCTGCGGTGCGCTTGTCGAGGGTCTTGTGCCTGTAGCACAGCACCAGCATCGTCTGTGCCATTGGCTTCTCCAGGTAATCGGCCAGCAATGCCCACTGCTTGGTGTCAATCTCCTGCGCCTCTTTCACCATTACCAGGTGCACTGGCGACATCATAGGGTAGCGCTTGGCCTGGCCGATGACATCGTTCATCTTCACGTCGCGCCCGTAGACCACAGTTTGGTCAAAGTCGCGGAGCGTCGGGTCGACCACGTTCTGCTCAATCCAGTCCGACACAGTGTCGATGTAGTAGTTTTCCTCGCCGGTGAGCAGGTATACCGGCTTGAGGTCGCCAGCTTTTATGCTGTTTATTAGCTGCTTGTCGGTCATCGCCTCTCGCTGTTTGCCTTGCGGGCATATTCGAAGAGTGCCTGCGGCAGGTGGCAGTATCCGTCGGGGTGCTTGACCAGGTAGTCCTGATGCGACTCGTCGGCGGGGAAGAAGCATTTGATTGGTTCCAGCTCGACCGCTATCGGTGCGCAGTAGAGTCGCTGCACCTCGTCGAACACCTCCTTGATTGTGCTGTAGTCGTCCGCGTCGATGTAGTACACTCCTGTGCGGTAGCGGGTGCCGCAATCTTCGCCCTGACGGTTGACGCTGGTGGGCTCTATGCAGTCGAAGAAAAGCTGCACCAGGCGCTTCATTGGGAGCACCGTTTCGTCGAACACCACCCTTACTGCCTCGGCGTAGCCGGTGCTGTCGGTGTAGACCTGCTCGTAGGTGGGGTTGTCTGTGTTGCCGTTGGCGAAGCCGGTCTCGGTCTCAACCACGCCGCGTATCTGTTTGAGGTAGTGCTGTGCACCCCAGAAGCAGCCTGCAGCAAGAAATATTGTTTTCATAACGCAGCCTGTGTCATATCTCCATGTCGTAGCCAGCCTCGTCAAGCGCCTCCTGCATCTCTGCCGGGGTCACAGCCTGCTCGTCGTAGGTCACGTCAACTATGCCTTGCAGGTAGTCGGCCTCGGCGCTGCGCACACCGGCCAGGCTCTTCAGTGTTTTCTCGACCAGCATCTCGCAGTCCTCACCGCCCATGCCGTCCACGATGAATGTATTGTTTCTCATTGTTGGTTGTTTTTTCTGTTAGCGATAGCGTTGCCTGTGTGCGTCAACGATTTGATTCGTTGAGCGCTCTCCTCACGTTGGGCTGGAAAAACCAGCGGTAGATGGTGGTGTATGCGAAGCGCACGCTCTGCAGGCCGAGGTTCATGTAGGTGGGCCAGTCCTCGTCGCGGTAGGCCTTCTTTCTCTTCTTCTCGGTGGGTGGCACAAACACAATGTCGTTCTGCCGGAGGTAGTAGTACGGCGAGTCGAGCAGCGTGCGGCTTGTCAGGTCCACGGTGTCTATCGTGCGTCCCTGCTCCGTGGTGCGCACCACCACGGTGTTCGACGGCACCCCGTCGGCGGTGATGTCGCCGCAGGCTGCCAGTGCCTCAAGGATTGTCAGCCGCTGGCCGGGGCTGTGCACCTCGTTGGGGGTTGCCACCTCGCCCACCACCACCACAGTGAAGTTGTTGATTGCCACCGCCACCTTCGCGTCGCGGACTATGCCTGCCTCCACCAGCCTGGAGGCGATGACGCGTGCCAGGCTGTCGGTGGTGAGCCCGGCGGCCTGCATCTCACCCAGTTGGGGCAGGACTATCTTGCCGTCGGAGCCCACGAGGTAGCCCTTGCTCAGGTTTTTTTCCGAGTATCTTTTGTGTATGGCGGCGTTGCTGCTGTTCAGCGCGATGGTGGCCTCCGGGGTCTGGCTGTAGACCATGATTGCCAGGCGGTCGCCCGTAGCCAGGGTGGGTTTGTACGACTGGCTTATTGGCAGCGCCTCGCCGCGTGGGACGTCCTTGAGGTAGGCATACTCTTTCTGCGCCGTGCAGGCAGCAAGCAGAAGCACGGTTGCCGTGATGGCGGCTATGGCAAGCCTGCTCCTCATTGCTTCTTCCCCCATGGCATGGTGGGCAGCTCCACGCTCTTGAAAGCCGAGAGCAGGCCTCCCTGGCTGGGCTTCTCTTTGCCGTAGATCTCGGCCACCACGTCCTTGTATTTTGCCAGCAGCGGGGCCCGGCGCAGCTTCAGCGTGGGCGACAGCAGGCCGTTGGCCGGAGTCCATTCGTCGGCCACCATGCGGAACTGCTTGATCTGCTCGTGTGGCGCCAGGCTCTTGTTGTATTCGTCAATCACCTTGCGCATCTTGTCGTGCACCTGCGGCAGGGCAATGAGCTCGGCGTTGTCGCGATAGTGCAGCTTGTACTTCAACGCCCAGTAGTGCAGCGTGTTGAAGTTGGGGCTGATGAGTGCCGCCACCTGCTTCTCGTTCTCGCCGATGACCATCACCTGCTCTATGTACTCCGACCCGCGCAGCATGTTCTCAATGAGTTGCGGTGCCACATATTTGCCTGCCGAGAGCTTGAAGATGTCCTTCTTGCGGTCTGTTATCTTCAGGTAGCGGCCACCGGCCAGCTCGCCTATGTCGCCCGTGTGGAACCATCCGTCGGCGTCTATCACCTGCGCCGTGTAGTCGGGGTCTTTGTAGTAGCCCAGCATCACGTGCGGCCCGCGGGTCAGTATCTCGCCGTCATCGGCGAACTTCATCTCCACGCCGCTGAGCACAGGCCCCACGGTGCCTATCTTCACCTGGTGGTGGGCCGGGTCGTTGACGGCTATCACCGGCGAGGTCTCGCTCAGGCCGTAGCCTTCGTAGATGTTGATTCCCGCCGCCGCGAAGAGGCGGATCATCTTCGGCTGTATCGACGACGAGCCGGTGACGACCACCAGACGGTTGCCGCCGAACTTCTCGCGCCACTTGCTGTAGACGGCCTTGTCCAGGAACCACTGCGCCAGCTGGTAGAAGAGGCTCACCTTCTTCACCAGCGTGTAGTCGTAGCGCTGACCATGGCGGAATGCCCAGTCGTAGATGTACTTGCGCACGCCGGTGAAGTCCTTGCCCGCGGCGTAGAGCTTGTCGTAGACCATTTCCAGCACGCGCGGCACGGCGCAGAAAAAGTGGCCGCGTATCTCTTGCAGGTTCTGCTGTATGGTGCCCAGGCTCTCGGCGTAGTAGATGCTCATGCCCTTGTACTGGCAGTGGTAGTTCATCGAGCGCTCGTAGATGTGGTTGAGCGGCAGGAATGAGAGGGCCTTGTGGCTGCTGTCGCAGGGGCTCACCTGCGAGTGGGCTATGAAGTTCGAGCACAGGTTGCGGTGGCTCAGCATCACCCCCTTGGGCAGGCCGGTGGTGCCGCTGGTGTAGATCATCGTGGCCCAGTCGTCGGGGCCGATGTCGCGCTTGCGCTGCTCAATTTCGCCCATCCAGCGCTCGCGCCCGGCTATGCCGGCCTTCAGTATCTCCAGCATACGGTGCTCGCCGTCGATGGCCGCCAGCGTGTAGATGGTCGGCGGGGTCTCCAGCCGCTCAAGCGCCGGACGCAGGCGCCCCAGCAGCACCTTCGTGCTCACAAACACGGCCTTGGCCTCGCTGTGGCGCATAATGTGCTCGTAGTTCTCGGCCGAGAGGGTGGGGTAGATGGGCACGTGGATTATGCCGCACAGCGCCAGTGCCATGTCGATGAAGTTCCATTCCGGGCAGTTGGCGCTCATGGTCACCACCCTGTCGCCCTTCTCGAAGCCCATCTCACACAGCCCGTAGGCCAGGTAGTGGGCATACTTGTAATAGTCGTGCGACGAGTATTTTACCCATTCTCCGTTCACCTTGCCTGCCAGCAGATCGTCTTTCGGAAAACGCTCCACCAGGTGGTCCAAAAGGTCGAATGTTCTTGTTACTTCCATTTGCTTTGTGCAATAAATAAAGTGCAAAGATACGCACATTTTTTCAATCCTTGCGAAAAATCTTGTTTTTTAACACTGTCCGCCGTCGTGTGCAGGCCGTCGCACAGCCGCTGTGCGGGCATCCTGGCTCTCCTCCGGCCATCTGTGCGCCGTCCTGTGAGAGGCCGGCCGGTGCTTTCCGGCAGAGGAAAGCAGTGTCAACCACTGACCATAGACTGACCAACTACCTGTCATCGCCTACTCGTGTAAGGCTTGAATAGGTGTTGGGTAGGCGATGAGTAGGAGTTGAGTAGGAGTTGGTATAGACTTTATGCTGATTTACAGTGTATTATGATTTGCTTTTTGCCCCCTGCGTCTTATTTTTTGTATACTGTTGTAAATCAATTGCTTGTTCGTTTTGCCACTCATGTTTGCCTGCAACGGCTGCCTTGGTGCCGGTGCGCGGCTGCAACGACCGTGGCCGGGTGCGCCATGGCAATGTTGGGAGATTGTACTTTGCAGGGGGCGGAGTGTGGCGGATTCGATTTTTTTGTGTATATTTGCACGCTGTAATGAGTGAGGGCGCTGTAGCCATACTTGGTCGCATCGTGCTTGTTGCCAGTGCGTTGCATGGGCGTAGGGCAGGCATTCGGCTGTTTTCGCACGGGGCGGGGCGGGGCGCTGCCCGCACGGAGGATGGTGATTTTGCGGCGCCGGCATTGTTAAATAATATTAAATGGAACAACAAAAACAACATAACATTACCAAAATGAAGAAAAGCACAGTGTTCATGCTGCTGTTTGCCCTGCTGGGCACGACGGCGGCTTTTGCGCAGCTGCCAGGCGGCGGTGCGAAGGAGAAGAAGAGCGACCTCACCGCGAAGGTGCCGCTCGACAAGAAGGTACGCTATGGCAAGCTCGACAACGGGTTCACCTACTACATCCGTGCCAACAAGAAGCCGGAGAACATGATCCAGTTCCGCCTGGTGAGCAACGCGGGCTCGATCCTGGAGCGCGACGACCAGCAGGGTCTGGCCCACTTTTGCGAGCACATGGCCTTCAACGGCATCAAGGGCTATCCCGGCAACTCGATGATTGACAAGCTGCAGAAGCACGGTGTGGAGTTCGGTCGCGACATCAACGCCTACACCAGCTTCGACCAGACGGTCTACTACGTCAACATGCCCGCCGACGACCCCGAGATGGTGAAGATGGGCATCGAGATCCTCGACGGCTGGGCTGGCAACATCCTCTTCGACCAGAAGGAGATTGAGGAAGAGCGCGGCGTCATCCACGAAGAGTGGCGCGGTGGCGTGGGCCACGGCGACCGCCTCCGCCAGAAGACCTGGCCCATCATGCTCAAAGGCTCGCTTTATGCCAACCGCCTGCCCATCGGCAAGGAGGAGGTCATCATGAACTTCGAGCGCCAGGCCATCGTCGACTTCTTCAACGACTGGTACCGCCCCGACCTGCAGGCCATCGTCATCGTTGGCGACATTGCCGACGTCAACGCCATGGAGAAGCAGGTGAAGGAGGTCTTTGGCAGCCACCCCAAGACCCAGAACCCCAAGGAGCGCAAGAACTTCGAGATACCCAACAACGTGGAGCCCCTCATCTGCATAGCGCAGGACAAGGAGGCCACCAGCGCCACCCTGCAGCTGATGTGGAAGCATAAGAAGGCCCACAACGGCACGGTGGGCGACTACCGCGCCATGATCGTGCGCAACCTCATTGACATGATGATCAACGAGCGCTTCAGCGACATCTGCCAGAAGCCCACCGCCCCGATGATGTATGCCGGCGGCGGCTACGGCGGTTTCCTGGGCCGTGAGATTGACGCCTTCACCCTTGTGGCCGCCCCCAAGGAGGGTCGTGTCGACGAGACCGCCGAGCTGCTGCTCCGTGTGGCCAAGCAGATTGACGACCACGGCTTCCTGCAGACCGAGCTCGACCGCCAGAAGGAAGACCTCCTCAGCACCTACACCAAGCTGGCCAAGGAGGAGAACAAGACGCAAAGCAACAGCCTGGCCGACGAGTACACCAACCACTTCCTTGAGAACGAGCCCTGCCCCGGCATCCGCCAGGAGTGGAAGTACGCCAAGGAGTTCATCCCCGAAATCACTGTCGAGGAGTGCAACGCCATCGTCAAGAGCTGGTTCACCGAGGAAAACATGATCTTCTACCTCACCGCCCCTGAGAAAGACGGCTACAAGGTGCCCACCGAGGCCGAGGCCACCAAGATCCTGAAGAGCTACAAGAACATTGCCACCGAGCCTTGGGTTGACACCTACAAGGACGAGCCCCTCTTCAACGAGACCGTCGCCACCGTGTACCCCACCGTCACCAAGTACAATGCCACCCTGGGCTACACCGAGTACACCTGCCCCAACGGCGTGCGCTTCGTGGTGAAGCAGACCGACTATAAGGCCGACGAGATCCTCGTGGCCAGCTACGGCTTCGGCGGCACCTCGCTCTACGACGACAAGGATGCCTACGAGGCTCAGAACGCCGCCAACTTCGTCGACGCGGGCGGCATAGCCAACTTCAACGCCACCGACCTTGAGAAGAAGCTCAAGGGCATGAACCTCAGCATCAGCCCCTACATCAGCAGCGAGACCCAGGGCTTCACTGGCAGCTGCTCGCCCAAGGACCTTGAGACCACCCTGCAGCTCATTAACCTCTACTACACCGCCCCGCGCAAGGATCAGGAGTCGTATGAGCGCAACATCGAGAACACCATACAGCAGATCAAGTTCATCCGCGAGAACCCGCAGGTGGCCTTCAGCGAGACCTACTACAAGACCGCCTACCCCAACGACCACCGTGCCGTGCTCATCCCCACCGAGGATCAGATCCGTGGCCTCAACCTCGACCGCATGTTCAACATCTACCGCAACCGCTTTGCCGACGCCTCCAACCAGACGTTCTTCTTCACCGGCAACGTGAGCGACGCCGATGTGGATCTCATTGCCAAGTACCTCAACCACCTTCCCGTCAACGGCCGCCAGCGGAACGACATGTTCAAGAACCGCAACGCTCAGTTTGCCGAGGGCATCCAGCACGCCGAGGCAGTCAAGGGCATCGAGCGCCAGGGTATGCTCATCATTGCCGGCGAGATGGATGTCGACGCCTCCGAGCTCACCCCGCAGGTGCGCCTGGCCATTCAGGAGCTCAGCGAGGCTCTGAGCATCACCGTCACCCAGATTATCCGTGAGAAGAACGGCGACGCCTACAGTCCCAGCGCACGCTTCAGCTATGAGCTGACCCCGGTGGGTCAGGTGAGCTGGATGTTCTACATCGGCTGCGACCCCGAGAAGGCTGCAAAGATTGAGAAAGACTGCCTCAAGATACTGAAGAACTACACCAAGAAGGGTTGCGACAACGTGACGCTTGACAAGGTGAAGGAGCAGATGATTGTCAACCACAACAAGAGTGTGCAGAACAATGGCTACTGGAGCGGCCAGATCCAGGGCAGCTACCGCTACGCCGAGAGCCGCGACTATGTTGTGAACGACTACGACCGCATGGTGCGCAGCGTCACCACGAAGGACATCCGCAACATCGCCAAGCGTTACGTCAACCTCAAGAACTACATTGTCGTCACCCTGCGTCCGGAAGACCCCACCGCAGGCAGCGCGGAGTAAGACCTGATTAATAGTCAGGCATCGTTAAAAAAAGGCATGGGCTCACAGCTCGTGCCTTTTTTCTTTATGTATGAGATACCGTGGGTTACTGTCGGAGTATCTGCCTCCAATCCAGCGGTTATCTGCGGTGGGAGTAATGATTTTTTTGAAAAAATAAGGAATATGTTTGCTTTTTTCAGTTTTTTTTATTTGCTTTGCAGTGTTGAGGAAATGTTTAACCAACAAATACTGCGTTCTGAAACAGTTTGTTAAGTACTTTGTAATGGCAGCAATGGCCGTGGCCACGCTTGCCATGACAGGTTGCAGCAAAGATGACCCCGCGCCTGAACAGGTTGCGATTGCCACCGTAGTGGGGCACACCTTCGGCGACACCAACGACGATGCCGGTACCTACCCCTATCAAGGCATGGAGTTGCCGGTGTCCATGACCATCTCGGTGACGTCCACCACCAGTTCGTCCTTCATCTTCGTCTTCGACATCAACATTGCGGGCACGCCGCAGAATCCCGCCACGTCGAATGCCACATGCACCTTGGAGGGCTCCAATTGCAAGTTCATCTCCAATGGTGAAATTCCCTTCATCTGGGATGCCTCGGCCAAGACCATCACCATTGAGGAGATTGTGATTGGTGCGACCGATGATTCGGGCAATACTGTTCCGCTCGGCGGTCGTTTTGTGCTCGAGCAGGAGTCGTAATGGCCAAGTGAACCAAGCTAACCCCATCGGCTCGCCAGATATTGGGTTCTAGCGGGTCGATTTCAGATTGCAGTGTTTATGAAACGAACAATTCCTATGCTCCGAAAGCAGGAGACGACAAAGCACGACTATGGGCACGCATTGATTGTGGCTGGAGCCTATGGACGGTGCGGGTGCGCTGTGCTTGCTGCCAGGGCGGCTTTGCGCAGTGGCTGCGGGCTGGTCACTGTACATCTTCCCCGCCTGTGCGTTGACACTATGCAGTGCGCTTTCCCCGAGGCCATGGTCAGCATCGACGATGGCTTGGAAACAATTGCCTCCCCGCCGTCGTCGCTTGGCCGCTATTCTGCCATAGGTGTGGGGCCTGGACTTGGTGTCGCGGATGTCACGCATGAGGCTCTGCTCTTGCTTCTGCGTCAGCGTCCGCATGGCGTGCCCTTGGTCATTGATGCCGACGCAATCAATATCATTGCCCGGAACCCGCAGTGGCTGGAATATTGTGCCGGAGCTGTCATCACTCCACATTCGCGTGAGTATTCGCGCCTTTTCGGTGATGGAGACCCTGCTCGGATGTCCGCCAAGCATGGCGTTACCATAGTGAAAAAGTCGCATCGCACCAGGGTCTTCTCGCCCGATGGGCAAGTTTATGAGAACGATACAGGCAATGCAGGCATGGCCACAGCCGGCAGTGGAGATGTGCTGACTGGCATAATTGTCGGAATGTTAGCACATTCTGCCGCATCTGTGTTTGAAACGGTGTGTCGTGCTGTGTGGATTCATGGCAAACTGGGTGATTTGTGTGTGGAGAATCAGTCTGAATCCAGTGTTATCGCAAGTGATATGATAGAAAAATTATGTTGCGTATCGACTGATATGACAGTGAGTTAGCGTATTGTTTACGTGAAATTTTGAAAAAATATTTTGTCAGAATACAAAAATGTTGTATCTTTGCACCCGATTTCAAGAGAGAAAGAATTGAAATGACATTCCTCCTTAGCTCAGTTGGTTAGAGCACCTGACTGTTAATCAGGGGGTCGAAGGTTCAAGTCCTTCAGGGGGAGCAAAGCACTGGAATTCCAGTGCTTTTTTACTTAAGTTACACTTTGGTTTTGCATCTGTTTCCTTTTCAGTAATGATTGCCGAAAAGAAGGTAATGCAGTTAGCCGTATTGGTAAAAGGAAATAAACAAGATGAAGTAAATCGTAAAGGGGGCTCTAAAAAAGGAGTTTCCGGGTGTTTGCGAGAAAATGATACAGAACGCGCTGCTTTTTGTTACTGACAGTCACACCTTCGATACCAAGCCGTAGGGTATTGGAACTCGGCGGTGTTTTGTCAGTAGGTAGAGTTAGACGAGCAATGAACTGGCAATAAGGGAGTATCTCCTATGACTGCATAATCCGACAGGCTAAGCATATTGCATTCAGTTGACAAAAAAAACTTGAAGCGCTTAAGAGCAGTGGCCTGATCGGTTATGGACTGTGCGTTTATGTTGTAACTCAAATAATCGATTGTCAAAAACATAGCATTCTCATTGATGTTAATCTACTATACTGTACAATCTATTTGTACGAGATCCGAAAAAAATCTTTGTGGAACATTCTTCGCTATATTCTTTTGCAATTTTTATCCATCGTAGATAGTTGCTCATATCTTGGCGACTGTCATTTGCTAGACGAGGAAATACAATATCGAATTTGGCGTTCTTGTTCGATTTCCCATTTCCGTTGAATACTTCAAAGCCATCCTCGGCACTGATTATGGCATTATTTGTGATTATCATTCTACTATGGAATGCTTCACCTTTTCCGATGGAATATAGTGTAAGACTATAGGTTAAACACTTCCTCAATCTTATTATTAGTCTTTGCAGTTCATCATAAATTGTTTGCATTTGCCATTCACTTTGCATACCGAGTGTGCTAAAGAAAGAGATATGGAACTCATATTCCTGCCTATTGGTGGGAAGCATTACATCCAGCAACGAGGCTACATTATTTTCAATATTCTCTCTCCGTGATAAAAGATAAGGGTCTATGACCAACATGGCATTGCAGGGGTGTGTCAACTTGTCTTTGAACGTGTAGTATCGTTCATGGTACACTTCCCCTTTATTGAGCATGATGCTATCTCCTTTGCATAGCTGCCGACGTTTCAGCGTTCCACTATTCAGCACGACAACACCATACTTCGCACCAATACCATCGCACGTCATGTTGTTTTCTTCGGCAAGGTAGATGGCAGACAGGCTGACGGCATTGTATGTTGGTCTATCTACAGGCAGTGTTTCGTACAACTCTATCTGCATTCTTCCGCCCTCCCATTTTTTCATGATTATTTTCAAGTATTCGTCACTACTCCACAGTTCGTCTTCAATATCGCTATGCAGTGTTGATGCGGATATGGCCTCGTACACCTCCATCAAGAGCATTTTCCCCTCGATGGAGGTGTCCTTACGCAGTTCCTTCCAAAAGTCGGCACGTAAGTATATGGTTCTTGAATTCATCATTTACGAGCATTAAACCTCAATAATTCGATTGCAAGGCTATCAGCCTCGTCGTAGAAACCTTCGCCGAATGGTTCGCTCAAGCGGCCATTCCCTTCTATCTTAATCTGGCGGTTTGAAGAGATACCTGCTTCATCTTTCGACACATAATTAATCGATACATCATTTGGTGACAGTTTACACGCTTTATCCGCTACCAACACCTGAAGTTTTCGGATAAAATATTCGCTGTGGGTTTCTATCACAAAGTGGATGTTGTATTTCTGCCAGGCCTCAACAAACATTTCGGCCAACATTGACTGGAACTTTGGATGCAGATGTAGCTCCGGCTCCTCAATACACATCAAACGTTTCTCTCTTTCTCGACTGAACTCGAACGTAAACGTAAGTAGAGAATCTGTTTTACACCAATACGGTTTAGGATCTCCTGTCTCTGATGTGATTGTGATGTTACTTTCAATCTCCAGTAAAAGAGACAGAAGGTGCGTGATACCATAGCCCTCATCAGCTAATATTCTGGAATGTTTATCTCTTACACAATACACCTTTACACTGCCTTCCCCATCACTCTTAATCTCTATCTTATCTGCTATACCAAATTTCTTCACCCATCTATTAATGAACTCACCTGGCGAAAATAAAGAATTATCGTCGAATTCAAGTTTGTTATTCCATTCATTATGTATACGCTGCCTACTATGAAATGTTCTTAATGCATGACCGAACCTACTATTGTCCTCTATCGGATAAACTCGTTTTATTTGATTGTTAGCAGATCCCAAGTAATCTGTTTTATTATTTTTAAACCATGGATTGCATACCTCCCTTACGAAACACTCTGTGAATGTTGCAAGTTGTCTTTCGCCCCCCATTACTCTCTGTTCTTCTCGAGCCTCCGAGAGAACTCTCATACAACCTAACAATAAATCAATATCATATTTTTCAATGCGAATATTTCTTTTCTCAATCTCACAAAACAACTCTATAGCCTCATCATCTACATGTTTCAATAATGAATAAGCATACGAAGATGCTAGATAAAAGTTTTCAAATCTTGGGCGAATGTATTCTATGTTTATTTTCATGTCGTCAATTCTATGGACGACGTTAATGATGTCAATATGATAAAGTCCCATTCCTTGGTCCTCTTTTTCGCATATAAACGTGCCATCTTGTGCCTTTATAGTGCATCTAATAAGGTAAGCATCATTCAAACTGTCTGGTAAATTATTTCTGTATTTACCATATATCCGACTTACCATAACTCGCTCCTGAAGAATGTTTGAGAAGATAGTATACGAAAGTTCGAACCTATCATCAGTGCTTCTTTCGTTTATCACGCCATCAAATGATCCCAGCCCAATTTCCTTCTTGTACAATTCGAGTGGGTGATATTGACTATATCCTTCTCCTGGTGCATGGCAAAGCAGTGTTAATGCTTTCACAAGTGAGCTCTTGCCTGCGCTGTTGCATCCTGTAAGCACGGTTATTGGTGATAGTTCGAAAGAGGCTCCATTTTTGCCAAAAGACCTAAAATTTTTAAGTGTAAAAACCGGATTCATATTGTGCAAATAGTTTTTGATAGTATTATCTTTTCGTTTTCGGTTGCAAAATTACAGCTTTGATGTGCAAGGTTTTTGCGCGTCGGAATAAATTGTAGCCAGTTGGCTTGCAGTTGTAGCAATGCGGTCGCGAAGGTGTTTGGGCTGCATGATTTCCACATCTGCGCCAAATGACAGCAGTTCGGAAACAAGCTCGTTGTTGACACGTATGGGGAATATTATTGTGTGTGTCTCACTATCGTGCGCAATGATGCGTTGGCGCTCGCTGAATGGCTTTGTTTCAATGTAAGGATAGCGCCTGTTGTTTACTTTCAAGACTATTTGTTCAAGCGGCATGTTGTCATTGCGCGACACTCCCACAATGTCACAGAACCATGTTGTGAAATCTATTTCTGTCGCCATAAACTCGTGTTTCCACGGTTTGATGTAAAGTATTCTGTCAAGTGCAAGATTACTAACTGCCTCCTCCCGGTCTTGAACAGCGCATAGTAAAAACCATCGGCTATTGAACTGTTTGAGATGGTATGGGTGAACGTTCAACATTGTCGCCTCTTTGCCGTATGGCCTGTATCGTACGTGCAGCGGTTGTTTGTTGATGATGCTCTCCAATAGCAAGGAGAAGTGGGCGTTGCCTGCGAATGCATTGTTGTTCTCAAAGCTGATGTATTGTTCAACATGTGACAGCTCGCGTCCGCCTGCAACAGTCTGCATCGCCGTCAGCATCCATTGGTATTGGGGAGACTGACCTTCGGTGTCGCTTACATATTGTCGAAGCACAGAAATAGTTTTCTCTAATGCATCGCGGTCTGCAGGCAGTAGGTCATAAAGCTCCACCTTGCAGTTTGCGTCGGCATAACGATAGAAATGGTATGAGAATAACTGTTCGTCTAACTCAACATTGAATGGTTCCTCTTGAAGAGTTTTTAGGTCAAGCTGTATAGTCCGTTTTGAAATAGGGCGCAAATCATGTCGCTGCAACTCCGTGTTGACGCATCCCAGCAGGTCTTCCACTTTATAACATTTTGACATGTCGCGAAGGCACGTGTCAATTATTTTGTATCTCAATATCTTGTTTTTGTCAACAGGCATGTGTGGATGTTTTTTTTGTGCAAAGGTATAAAAAACTGACAAGTTGGAATGTCTCTTTCACATGGACTACACCCAATCTAATGTGACGAGTTTGAAAGCCCTCCGGTTCACCTCCCGAAGGGCTCTCTTGCTTGTCGTAGAATAGAGTTGCTTCAAAAGTCTCCGAGAGTCTCTGGCAGTTGGGCCAAGGCCTTGGGGAGGTCGTCGGCGGATAGAACCGCTCCGTGGTATTTGTTGGTGTCTTGCATGAAGTCAACGCCGTAGCCCATCTTGGTGGTTAGGATGACGCATATCGGGCTTCCTTGTCCAGCCAAGGTTTTTGCTTTTGCCATGCCGTCAAGTACCTGCTGCATGTCGTTGCCGTCGGCAATGACAACCACCTTCCACATGAAGCTCTCGAACTTGGACTGAAGGTTGCCCAGGCTCATCACCTCGTCCACCGTAGCGTCAATCTGCTGGTTGTTGTAGTCGATGGTGGCTATGAGGTTGTCTACGTGTTTTGCTCCGGCAAACATTGCGGCCTCCCATATCTGCCCCTCTTCCAACTCGCCGTCGCCGTGCATGGTGTACACAATGTGATTGTCTCCAGACATCTTTTTGCCCAAAGCGGCGCCCACACCCACGCTGAGCCCCTGGCCCAGTGAGCCGCTGGCCATGCGGATGCCTGGCAGATTGTGAGCTGTGCTGGGGTGGCCTTGCAGGCGTGTGCCGAATTTGCGGAAAGTCTTCAGCTCCTCCACGGGGAAGAAGCCGCGACGTGCCATCGTGCTGTAGATGACCGGCGTGATGTGGCCCTGGCTGACGAAGAGCATGTCCTCACCCTCGCCGCTCATGGTGAACTTGTCGGGGTCGAAGTCCATGATATTCCACTGCATGGCCACGAACCAGTCTGCCGTGCCCATCGAGCCGCCCGGGTGGCCGCTCTTGGCGTTGGTGGTCATTCTCAGAATGTCGCGCCGCACCTGCGTCGCAATCTGCTTAAGTTCTGCTGTTGTCTTCATTTGTATTCGGAGTTTTCTATATTGTTTTTTTTTGTATTCACTTTGGCCTTTTATGTTTCAGATAGTCACTGTGTTACTGCTAATATTCCACATGGGTCACATGCTCGAATCCAGCCTGTCCCAACCCCAAGGCCTGGCCACACTCACCTGCTCATATTATGACTATTTCTTCAGTTTGAAGACATACTGCCGCGAGTTCTGGTCGATGGCGAAGAGTTCGTTGCCATGGCGGGTCACGTTGACGGTCAGTGTGTTCTCGTCCCAGTCGTGGATGGTGCCGCTGCCATGGTCGCCGTTCATGGTCACATATCCCCACACACGTCCTTGCGCGCCGTCGGTCTCTACGTATATTTTCTTGCCCGATGTGTAGGGCGCCGGGGTCGCGGGCGCTTTTGCTTTCTGCGCCGGTTTTGCGGCAGGCTGTGCCGTGGCGGCGGGGGCTGCGGGCTGTGCCTTGCGCAGCACTGGCACCAGTGCGGGCTCGTGGCCGTCAGCCTCGGCCTCTTCCTGTTGCGTTGGCTGTATGTATTGTGTCGCCTCGCCGCCCTTGTTTTGGCAGGCACAGAAGGTGATGGCGAGCGTCGCCACGACTGCTATGTGCTTTCTTTTCATTCCTTGTCGTTGTGTTTGTTGTGTCATTTGTTCCATTCGTTCCAGTCAAAAGAGGCCTCCGCCTCTTCGGGCAGTAGCGGGAAGAGGTCGCGGCCCACGACCGCCTCCACGCTGTCCACGCTGACGGCGTATTTGCGCGGCGTGCCTGTTTGCTTGTTGTTCTCCACCAGAAAGCCCACGGTCCTGTATCCGTTGCCGGTCATAACGGCCAGGGCCTTGAAAAATGCGTCGGGCACCGACACGCTGCCTGCCTGTCCGTACTGTCCGCTGCCGTGCACCGGGCCACACACCACGTACACCGTGCCGTATTCCCGTGCCACGCGCCGCGTCAGCTCCTCTATCTTACGCCATGCTCCGCTGTTCATCGTGTGATCCTGCGGGCAGATGTTGGTGAAGTAATAGCTCTCTTCCAGTGCCTTTTCGCTCCATTTCATGTCGGCCCTTGGCGCCATGTGTCCTTTGTCCCATCCGCTGTAGGAGTAGTCCTCGCGGCTGGCCTTGGGGAACGACACCTGCGGGTCGCGGCTGAAGGAATATGTGCCGTTGCATTCGCCGCGTGACTCCTCGGCAGTCAGTTCCCACGCCACCCAGTCAGGTGTCAGTGTTGTGTGGTTGTACGATGCTGTGTAGCCACGGTGTATCACTATGTCCTCGCTGTCGTCGCAGGCTGGCAGCTCCAGGCCGCCGAGCTCTGCCGGGTGGTCCTGTGTGGCTGCGGTGCAGGCGGCGAGCATTGCCGCCATCAGCATCGTTTGCAGTGTGGTGTGCCAGATGGGTCGCATGTCGTGGTGCTTTTTGTCAGAGTTCCACCTCCTCACGGTACGACGGAATAGCCACGTTGTGCCAGCCATTCTCCTCCAGTGTGGCGGCGAAGTGCTGCTGCGTCTCTTCCTCGCCGTGCACCAGGAACAGCCTCTTCAGCTTGCGCTTGTTCTGACAGCTTATGTAGCGCAGCATCTCGTTGTAGTCGCCATGGCCTGAGAGTGACTCTATGCGGCGCAGCTCGGCGCGCACCTTGTGGCTCTGGCCGAAGATGCTCACTGTCTCGTCGCCGCGCATAATCTTGGCTCCGAGGGTCGACGGCTCGCAATAGCCCACGCATAGGATGGTGGTCGAGGGGTTCTCTATGTGGTTGGCCAGGTGGTGCTTCACGCGCCCGGCCTCCATCATGCCGCTGGCCGAGATAATCACGCACGGGCGATGGCGCACGTTCAGCTGCTTGCTTTCCTCCACCGACTGAATATAGTGCAGCCTGTCGAAGCCGAAGGGGTCGGGGTCTGTGCGGCAATAGTCGGCTATGCCCTGGTTGAAGCATTCCGGATGCAGGCGCATGATGTTGGTGGCGCTCACCGAAAGCGGGCTGTCCACGAACACGTCGATGTCGGGCAGCAGCTTGGCGTGCTCCAGGCGGTCGAGGGCGTAGATTATCTCCTGCGCGCGGCCAATGGCAAAACTTGGCACGATGAGCTTGCCTTTCTTTTTAGTGCAGGTGTCGAGCACGGCCATCAGCAGCTCCTGTTCGGCGTCCTGCATACTCTCGTGCAGGCGGTCGCCGTAGGTGCTTTCCATGATGAGGTAGTCCACTTGCGGAAATGGCTCCGGGTCTTTCAGTATCTGCTTGTCGTAGCGTCCTATGTCGCCGGTGAAGCCCAGTTTCACGTGGCGGCGGCCTTCGCGAATGTCGAGATACACAAACGCCGAGCCCAGTATGTGGCCCGCGTCGAAGAACTCCACGCTCACCTCGCCCTCAATGTTGAACTTTTTGTGGTAGGGCACGCTGATGAAGCAGCTCATGCAGGCCTGCGCGTCCTGCTCGTCGTAGATGGGCTCCACGAGCGGCAGCCCCTGCGCCTTGCGCTTCTTGTTGAAGGTGGCGGTGTCCTGCATCTGTATGCGTCCGGCGTCGGCCAGCATTATTGAGCAGAGGTCGCGCGTGGCCGGGGTGCAGAGCACGGTGCCGCGGAAGCCCAGCTTGTAGATGTAGGGTATCAGTCCGCTGTGGTCGATGTGGGCGTGGCTCAGGATGAGGTAGTCTATCGCGGCGGGGTCGAAGCCCAGGTCGCGGTTCATGGCATCAGTCTCCAGCCCTTTGCCTTGGTACATACCGCAGTCGAGCAGAATGTTCAGCCCGCTGCGGGTGGTTATCAGGTGTTTGCTTCCGGTCACCTCGCGGGTGGCTCCCATGAATTGCAGTTTCATATCGTGGTGTGTGTTGCTTGTGTGTTCATCGTGTTGTGGCCACAATCTTGCGGGCTGGCCACTGACCCACCTGCACCAGGTAGACGCCCGCCGCTGGCAGGCGCAGCAGGGTGGTGGCGGCCATGCGGTCCACCGTGGCCAGCCTGCGTCCCTGTGTGTCGAACAGCCGCAGCCGCTCGCCCTCCGCGCCGCTCACCGTGAGCAGCGTGCCGATGGCGGAGGCGGTCCATTGCGGCGCCGTTGCCTCTGTGGCTGCCAGGGTCTCGAAGTGCGCTGTCAGCGCCATCTCGCCGTTCACCGTCAGCCTGCGCGGATTCTCTGCCGAGCCGTCGCTCCAAGCCACAAACCGGCCGCCCTCCATCGGCAGGGCGCACACCTCGGCCTCAATGCCCGCGGGCAGCAGCGCGCTGCCCACGCCCAGTCCGAGCGAGGGGTTGTCGCTCTCCACGCGTATGTGGTAGAAGGTCGGCATCACCGTGTCGTGCACCGTGGTGAAGACGGTGTCGCTCACCGTGTCGATGGTGTGCACCACCACGGTGACTGTGTCGTGCAGAAGGGTGGGCACCAGCAGTGTGTCGGTGACGGTCACCGTGTCGTAGGTCGGCACGGCGAAGTAGAGCGTGTCGTGAAGCACGGTGTTTATCAGCAGCGTGTCGGTGACGGTCACCGTGTCGTGGGTCGGCACGGCGAAGTAGAGTGTGTCGTGCAGCGAGGCCGGGTCGGCGAATATGGCCATGAAGAGGCTGTCGTTCACGGCGTCGACCAGGCGTGGGTTCTGCTTGTCGCCGTCGTGCCAGCAGAGGAAGCTGTATCCCTCGGCCGGTGTGGCCGACAGGGTGACCAGCTCGCCCTTGGCGTAGGCGCCGCTGCCGCTTGCGCTGCCCATGGCCGCGTTGCCGGGGCGCACCGTGAGGCGCACCGTGCACGACGAGGTGTCGACCGCGCCGAAGCCGCTCCACGGCTCGTTGTCGTGGTAGGCCGCCGAGGCGTTGCAGTCGAGGTGCAGCGTGACTGTCGCTATCTCCGTGTTGTAGAAGGTGTAGGTGTGGGTCACGGGCGGCTCGGTCGAGGCCAGCCACAGGTCTGACAGCGCCTGCATGTTGCCGAAGGCCTGGTTGCCCATGGAGGCCAGCGTCGACGGCAACTTCACCGTCTTTAGCCCCGAGCAGGCCAGGAAGACGTAGCCTTCCATCTGCTCTATGCCCTCGGCCAGCTCCACCGAGTGCAGGTTGTAGCAGTTCGAGAGGGCGGCTATGCCCATGGAGAGCACGCGGTAGGTGCTGTCGCCGTCGCTCACGTAGGCCGGCACCACCAGGTCGCCTGTGGGCTTGTCGTAGCCGTCCCACGCCATGGCATAGGCTGTCTTTGTCGATGGGTGCACCACCTGCACACCGCCGTCGATATAGTTGAAATACAGCGTCTGCCCGCTCGGCACCGTGGCCTGGAAGTCGAAAGCCCAGGCCATGGCCGAGAGCAGCAGTGCCGCCAAGAGTGATGTCGTCTTCTTGTGCATACGCGTTCCTTAACGCGTTGGCGGGCGTATTATTGCACGCGAGCCTCTTTTTTTCAGCGGGTGAGCCACGGCGAGGCTGCTGTCGACGAAGTGGTGCGGTGTCCATCCACCCCCGCCAGGCCACCCCGCACAGCCCATTTTCTGCCCCCTGCTAAAGCCATGCCTGGGCGGAAATTTGCAATTTGCCTAATGTGCTGGAAACCAGCGAATAGTGATGCTTGTGATAGGTAGTGCCATAAATGACTGTAAATCAGCATAAAGGCCATACCAACTCCTACTCAACACCTACTCATCTCCTTGTCAACACCTGCTCAACTACTTCTTGTGTAGTAGTTGAGCAGGTGTTGATATGCTGTAGATAACTGATTGACACTGCCTTGGCCTTTCCCGTGGAGGGGGCGGAATGGGGATTGCGGCAGGGGTGGCGCAATAAATGTGTTTTTCCGCCGTTGTTGGGTGCGATATGAGAAAGGTTTTTCTGCTTGCTGCCATGGTTGTCTGCGCCGCCTGCGGGTGGGCGCAGGGCGATTTCTCGCAGCGCTGCCGGTCGGGGCAGCTGTTGCACTACAAGCTGTTGGCCGACAGTTGCTCGGTGGTTGTCACCCACGCTGCCGCCGAGTGGCCTTACTACACCGACAGCCGTCCGGCGGGTGTGGTCGAGATCCCGGCCGAGGTCGTTTCGGGCGGCAGGGTGTACAAAGTGGCCGGGGTGGGGGAGTGTGCCTTCTACCGTTGCGACGGCCTCGCCGGCGTTGTGCTGCCCGAGGGGTGCACCTCGGTGGGGGCGCAGGCCTTTTGCGGCTGCGCCGCGCTCGACACGCTCGTGCTGCCCTCCTCGCTGTCGGCAGTCGGCGAGGGGGCGTTTGCCTACTGCCGCTCGCTGCGTGTGCTGCGCCTGCCCGCTGCGGTGGCGAGGCCGGGACTCTCGGCCTTTGCCTGCTGCACGGGGCTGCGCGAGGTGAGCATGGCCGGGGAGGCATGGTGTCGACGCGGGGTGTATCTGTTCTTCGGGGTGGATTGGCTCGAAGATGCGAAATGCCGTGCAAACCTGGCCGACGGCACTGTTCTTTTGCGGCGCGACGACAAACGGCGCTGAAAAATAAGAGACTGTAAAATAGTGCGGTGTGAAAATATTTTCGATTAAATTTCGCCATGTCGATTTTTCTTTGTAATATTGCACTCCGATAATTGGCTACGGATATGTTAAAAATAGATGTCAAGAAAGGGTTGAGAACGCTGCTCGCCGGGGCACTGTTGCTGGCAGGCGGCGCGGCCGGGGCGCAGGACATTCCGTTCTCGCAGTTCTACGCCAACCCTGTCTACATGAACCCTGCCTTTGCCGGAGCCGCCGTGGCGCCGCGCATTGCTTTGGCCTACCGCTCGCAGTGGCCCAGCCTGGTCAGCCCGTTCACCACGGTCTCGGCCTCGTGGGACCAGTATTTCGACGACCTGCACGGCGGTGTCGGTGCCATTATCATGACCGACCGCCAGGGCGACCACGGTGCCATCATCACCAGCAAGCTGGCCGCCATGTACTCGTTCCGCTTCCAGGTGTCGCGCGACATCTTCGTCAGCGCCGCCCTGCAGGCGGGAGTGGTCAACAATGCCCTCAACTGGAGCGAATACCTGCGCTTCCCCGAGCAGATCTCGGCCGAGCTCGGTGTAATATATCCCAACACTGTGCGCCCGCCCGACAACACCAGCAACATGAGCCTCGACTTCGACGCCGGTGTGCTGGTCAACGGCCCGAATTGGTACGGCGGCTTGGCAGTGTCGCACCTGACGCAGCCAAATCAGGCCTTCTACAGTGAAGACCGTGTGCCGATGAAGATTACGCTGCATGGCGGTGCCATGTTCAACCTGGCCGAGGAGCAGCGCCGCCAGTCGTCGCTGGGTCTCGGCACGCCGGTAATCTCGCCCAACGTGGTCTACCAATACCAGGGCGGCTTCCACTACTTCAACTACGGCGTCTACCTTGACTGGATGCCCTTCCTGGTGGGTGTGTGGCTGCGCCATGGGCTTGAGAACATCGACGCTTTCATCTTCCAGGTGGGTGTGCAGCAGGACTATTTCAAGATTGGCTACAGCTACGACGTGACGGTGAGCAAGCTGGCCAACGCCACAGGCGGCGCGCACGAGATCACGCTCGGCCTCATGCTGCCGGTGCCCGAATCAAAGAAGAAGATAAAGGCCATCCGCTGCCCGTCGTTCTGATGAAATGTGCCCGCGGATGGAACAAAACACGCCAAATTTGCGTTAGAAGCTAACAACAGAGGAGAAACAAAAGCAACAAGTAGTATATGAAAACACTGCGTTTATCATTCGTGATGCTGCTGGCAGTGGCCGCGCTGACGGGTTGTTCGAACCGCGCCGGCAAGTCGGCCACCACCGGTTGGAACTACAATGACCCGAAGTGGGGCGGCTACGATGTGTCCGGCATACCCGAGCAGTCGACCGCGCCAGGGCTGGTGTTCATCGAGGGCGGCTCGTTCGTGATGGGCCATGTGGCCGAGGATCCGCGCTACACGTGGAACAACACGCCCCACACCGTGACGGTGAGCTCGTTCTACATGGACGAGTGCGAGGTGAGCAACAAGGCCTACGGCGAGTTTGTCTACTGGATGAACCGCGCCTACGGCGAGGAATACCCGGAGAAGGTAACCGCCATCATGCCTGACACCGCCGCCTGGCGCGACAAGCTTGCCTGGCGCGAGGGCTTCGTCGACTACTACTTCCGCAGCCCCAACTATGCCGATTACCCGGTGGTGGGCGTCAGCTGGGAGCAGGCGCAGGCTTACTGTGTGTGGCGCACCGACCGCGTCAACGAGAAGGTGCTTGTCGACAAGGGCATCATCATGCTTGACCAGGAGAACCTCGGCACCAACGCCTTCCAGACCGACGTCTATCTTGCCGGCCGCTACGAGGGCGAGACCCGCAAGGGCATGACCGACTACGACCCCTCGGCTGGTGGTGAGGATCGCCAGGTGCGCAAGGCCGACGGCATACTGTACCCCTACTACCGTCTGCCAACAGAGGCCGAGTGGGAGTTTGCCGCCCTGGGCATGATCGGCAACACCTACGACGAGCGCATCACCGAGCACAAGACCTACCCCTGGGCAGGCCACAGCCTCCGCTCCGCAAACAAGAAGTACTACGGCCAGTTCCTCGCCAACTTCAAGCGCTCGCGCGGCGACGCCATGGGCGTGGCCGGCAACCTGAACGACGGCTGGGACTACACCTGCCCGGTGAAGTGGTACTTCCCCAACGACTACGGCCTCTACAACATGGCGGGCAACGTCAGCGAGTGGTGCATGGACGTCTACCGCAAGACCGTCGCCCCTGTTGGAGCCGACGACATGGATCCCTATCGCGGCAATATATACCGTACACCGGAGCTTGACGAGGACAACGAGGTGTTCATCGGCGACGACGGCATGATACGCTACAAGGACGTCGACTTCCAGGCCAACCGCCGCAACTACCGCCAGGCCAACAACGTGAACTACCTTGACGGTGACCGCGCCTCGAACCTCGACGATTGGCAGGACGAGGTTGACGAAGACGACGAGGAGGGCTTCGAGGACGAGGAGATGGAAGAGGACAGCGAGGACGACGAGGATGCGCTGAGCCCGGATGATGAGTCGACCAACCGCATGTACCGACGCCTCACCGACAACCAAAAGGAGAACCCCACCTCCACGCTGGTCAACAACCGCGTGCGTGTGGTGAAAGGTGGCAGCTGGAAGGATCGCGCCTACTACCTGCAGGCAGGCACCCGCCGCTACTACGACCAAAACCGCTCGACGTCGTGGATTGGCTTCCGTTGCGCCATGGATCGTTTGGGATCGAGGGTGAACTAGTGCGCGAGGTGTCAACAATGAACCACAATGCAGCAGAGACGCGGCAAGCCACGTCTCTGCTTTTATAGTGCAACGTGTTGAGGAAAGGTTTTGTCGCATTGCTTGTAGTGCTGGCCGTGTTTGTCCCGGCCAGGGCTCAGAAGGTGATTGAGTACAGGTCGGGTCTCGGCACACGCGACCCTGGCGACGGCGATGTGTGGATACTGTACCGCAATGTACATGCCACGCACGACGGCATGGTGCTCGAGTCTGACTCGGCCCACTACAACACCCGCGAGAACAGCTTCACGGCGTTCCGCAACGTTGCCATACAGCTCAGCGACACTACATTCATATATGGCGACCGCCTGTTCTACAACGGCGACACCCGCGTGCTTGACATATGGGCCGACACGGTGGTACTCATTGACGGCGGCACCCAGTTGCTCGCCAATCATCTGACCTATCAGCGCAATTCGGCCACTGCCTTCTACACTGAGTGGGGACACGGCACGAGCGGCATTCGCTCGCTTTACAGCAAGCAGGGACAGTACAATTCGGAGCTGAAGCAGTTCTATATTTACACCGATGTGGTGCTTGGTGACACATCGTCGACACTATATACCGACACGCTGCTGTACAACACGAACACCTCGGTGGCCGTGTTCGAGAGTCCGACCCACATAGTCTCTGATTCGTCGCACCTTTACAGCGAGCTTGGCGAATACAACACCGATACCCGCCAGGCGGCCTCCTACAAAGCGTCGTTCGCAAAAAGCGGCGGACGGACAATAACGAGCGACACCCTTTTCTACGACGAGGTGCCAGGCTATGGCCGCGCGCTGGGCAATGTGGTGATATTTGATTCTGCCAACGACCTCACGTGTACCGGCCTCTATGGCGAGACCTCGCGAAGCGAGCGTTTCTCGCTGGTTACAGGCAGGGCTCATGTTCTCTATGTTGACGACGGCGACTCGCTGTTTCTTCATGCGGACACGATATTTGTGGTCAACGACACTGCCGACGCGTTGCAGTCGGTTCGTGCGTCGCACCATGTGAAAGCATTCCGCAGCGACGCGCAGGCCATGTGCGACTCGGCGTTCTATTCGGCAACCGACTCGGTGCTGTGGCTCCATCAGTCGCCAGTGCTGTGGTATGAACACTACCAGTGCAGCGCGGACACCATAGAGCTGCACCACGACTCGTCGGGGGTGAGTGTGGTATACCTGCGGGGCGGATGCTTTGCCATGCAGCAGGTGGACCGCGACAAGTTCAACCAAATGAAGGGGCTGCACGGCGAGGTACACTTCCGTGAAGGCGAGCCCGACTATGCCGACATTATCGGCAATGCGCAAATGGTGTTCTACATGACGGAAGACGATTCGGTGGGCAACCGCTCGTTGCTCGGTGTGAACGCCGGTGTAGGCAGCAGCATACGCATATATTTTGACAGCACCAGGGCTGCCGAGCGCGTTGTCACATACGACAAGCCCGACATGCAGTTCTACCCAATAGGCCAGTTGCCAGAGGATTTGCGCAGGCTGAAGGGCTTCGAGTGGAGGTCGGCCCGCAGACCCAGACAGCCAGGCGATGTCTTTGTTTGGTGACAAAATGGCAGTTGTCACTGCCAGTGGCAGTGATTTTGATAACATGTGGTGTAAATCACCAACAGAATAAAGAATATGAGCAAAAAGGACAAGAATAACGTTGAGAATGAGGAAATAGAGCAGCAGCAGGCTGTTGAGCAAGAACCTACGACAGGGTGGCAAGAGGAAAGCGAGTCTGCGGAAGCCGACAAACTGCAGGAAATGGGAGAAAAACTTGCTGCGCTGAATGACAAGTATCTGCATCTGTATGCAGATTATGAGAATTACCGCAAACGCACGAGAGCCGAGAATGCTGAGCTGCTTATCAATGGCAGCCGGGAGATGATCAAGGCCATTCTTCCTGTGGTTGACGACTTTGAGCGTGCTCTTGCCGCCACCGAGAACGACGAGGGGGTGAAGTTGATTTATTCCAAGTTGATGAAGATATTGGAGCAGAAGGGCTTGAAAGCCATTGAGGCCAAGGGCGAGAAATTCGACGAGGGTCTGCACGAGGCCGTGATGCAGATTCCTGCTGCTGAGCCCGAGCAGAAAGGCACGGTGGTGGATGTCGTACTGAAAGGCTATTATCTCAACGATAAGGTTTTACGCTATGCCAAGGTTGTTGTTGCCTGTTAATGGACAGGAGGATTGAGTATGGCGAAAAGAGATTATTATGAGGTTCTGGGCGTAGAAAAGAACGCCACACAAGACGAGCTGAAGAAGGCGTACCGCAAGCTTGCGTTGAAGTATCACCCCGACCGCAACCCCGGCGACAAGGATGCGGAGGAGAAGTTCAAGGAGGCTGCGGAGGCCTACGATGTATTGAGCAACCCGGAAAAAAAGGCTCGCTATGACCAATATGGACATGCTGGTGTTGATGGGGCATACGGCCAGGGCGGGATGGATATGAACGACATCTTCTCGCAATTCGGCAGCATCTTTGGCGACCTTTTCGGAGGCGGAGGCTTCCGGTCTGGATTCTCTGGTTTCGGTGGTGGCGGTTCGTCGCGCAGGGTTATGCGGGGAACCAATCTCCGCATCAAAGTGAAGCTTACGCTGGAGGAGATTGATCATGGGTGCGAGAAAAAGATAAAGGTCAGCAAGTATGTGCCATGCAAGACGTGTGGTGGCACAGGGTCGCGCGATGGCAAGAGTGAGACCTGCTCCAACTGTCATGGAAGTGGAGTCGTCACCGAGATGAGGCGCACGATGCTTGGCATGATGCAGACGCAGAGTGCCTGTCCGCATTGCGGTGGTGAAGGCAAGGTTGTCAAGGACAAGTGCCATGACTGTCATGGTGATGGGATTGTGAAGAGCGAGGAGATAATCACCATAAAGATACCTGCGGGTGTTCAGGATGGAATGCAACTGGCAATGCAAGGGCAGGGAAACGCTGCCCCGCGCGGAGGCGTGGCAGGCGATTTGATTGTGCTGATTGAGGAGCAGGAGCACGAAGTGTTCGAGCGGCAGGAGGCAAACCTTTACTACAACGCGTTCATCACTTTCAGTGAGGCTGCTCTTGGAGGCTCGATAGAGATACCCACCCTAAATGGAAAGGTGAAAATCAAGCTTGATGCCGGCACACCGTCGGGGCGAGTTGTGAGACTGCGTGGCAAAGGACTCCCGATTGTGAATGGCTACGGACGCGGCGACTTGCTGGTCAGCCTCAACGTGTGGGTGCCCAAGAACCTCACCAAGGAAGAAAAGAAAATGCTTGAAGACTTGCAAAAGCACAGTAATTTCCAGCCAAATCCATCCAAACAGGAGCGAGGCTTCTTTGACAAGATGAAAGAGATGTTCAGTTAATACTGCAATGACTGAGGCGTTCCTGCACTACCTGTGGCAGAACAAGATGCTGCCGGACAGGCTGGCCACGACAGATGGGCAGCCTGTCGAGGTTGTACATACAGGGACGCTCAACAGCGATGCCGGCCCTGATTTCTTCAACTCACGTATTAGAGTGGGCGGAGTGGAGTGGGTCGGCAATGTGGAGATACACATACACTCATCGGACTGGAACAACCATGGACACCACCATGACGAGGCATACAACAATGTGGTGCTGCACGTGGTGTATGAGCATGACAACGATGTGCGTACGCAGAGCGGGAAACCTATGCCCACACTCGAACTGAAAGGACTCTTGCACCCGTCATTAGTCAGTAACTATGAGTCTCTTGTGGCACCTGCCTCGCTGGACGCTATTGCCTGTGCCAGAAGGGTGGGGGACGTGCCGGAATTCAAGTTGTCGTCGTTCATGGAGCGGTTGTTGGTAGAGCGTATTGAGGCGAAGGCCGCAACAGTGCGACGCCTGCTTGAAGAAAGTCGCGGTGGCTGGGAGCAAACATGCTACTGGCTTATGGCCCACTATTTTGGAGGGAAAGTTAACTCATTGCCTTTCGAGATGCTTGCCAAATCGCTTGACCAGCATTTGTTGGCCCGGTGGAGTGACAACAGAGAGCGGGTCGAGGCTTTGTTAATGGGGCAGGCCGGGTTGCTTGACGGATATTTTGAGGACGAGTATGCACGGAATCTTCAGGCCGATTATGAGGCACTTGCCACAGCTGCTGCGCTGCATCCGATTGGAGGGTATCTGTGGAAATTCTACAAACTGCGTCCGTCAAGTTTCCCAACAGTTAGGATAAGCCAATTCGCTGACTTGATGTCGCGCAGCAAGAATCTGTTTGCGACCCTGCTTTCGTTGGACAAGACGGAAGACATTGTCGAGATATTCCAATGCTCTGCCTCTGATTACTGGAATACCCATTACCGTTTTGACCAACCGAGTGAGCATTCGGCATCAAAACGACTGGGAACGCAACAGTCTATGTCGCTGGTGATAAACGCATGGGTGCCTCTGCTGTTTGTCTATGGTGTGGAGCATAGTAGTCAGGAATATAAAGACAGGGCATTGGCGTTGTTGCAGCAACTGCCCGTAGAGAACAATGTTGTGGTGCGAATGTGGACCGGGATTGGCGTGCGGCCGAAGAATGCTGCAGACAGCCAGTCGTTGTTGCAGCTGCATAACAACTATTGCACAAACAAGAGATGCCTAGAGTGTCGCATAGGCTACCATATTCTGAAACATTGATGAAAGCCAGGGATATTGCCGATATTGTAAAACCACGTGAATGTGTGGTTGCCGACCCTGATGCCGACGTAGAGCGACTGTTGACCGACAGCCGCAGGCTCGCCAGTCCGGCAGGCACAGTGTTCTTTGCAATTACAACAAGCCGTAATAGTGGCACACGTTATATTGATGAGCTTTATCGTTCAGGAGTGAGGCAATTCGTGGTTCCTGCCGACTGCATTGTCCATTATAACGACGCGAATATTTGGCGAGTGAACGACGTGGTAGCTGCCATGCAAAGACTGGCTGCCTGCAAGCGTAGCATGTTCAATATTCCAGTGGTTGGAATAACAGGCAGCAATGGCAAGACAATTGTGAAGGACTGGCTTGTTCAATTGCTTTCACCCGACATGCGCTTGGTGGCAAGCCCAAAGAGCTACAATTCCCAGATTGGAGTTCCACTGTCTGTTTGGCAAATGGATGCCAGTCATCAAATGGGAATATTTGAAGCGGGTATCAGTGAGGCTGGTGAGATGACCGCCCTGCAACATGTTATCGAGCCGACGATAGGCATATTTACGAATATTGGGCAAGCTCATGATGAGAATTTCCTCACCCGGGGACAGAAGATAGCAGAGAAACTACAGCTGTTCACGCACTGCAAATCGCTCATATATTGCGCAGACCATAAGGATATCCACCTTGCGGTATCGACAATAGAGAGTTTCCGGCATGTGGAGCTCTACACGTGGGGCACTACCGAGGACTGCGACCTGCGTCTGCTTTGGGTGGATATTGATGGCGAGACATCACGGCTTAGGCTTGCCGCAGGAACCAATGGGGAGACTCATTTTGAGGTGACCATTCCTTTCGTTGACCGCGCATCACAGGAAAATGCCATGCATTGCATTGCATTGCTGTTGCTGCTCGGTATGGAGCCCGGAGTGATTGCCAAAAGGTGTGCTTTACTGACTCCTGTTGAGATGCGCATGGAGATGGATGAAGGCACTGGCAATTGCTTGCTCATCAACGACAGTTATTCGCTTGACCTCAACTCATTGACAATCGCGCTCGATTACTTGGCACATCAGAAGCATCATTTTCTGCGTACACTGATAATGAGCGATATTCTGCAAGCGGGCATGAACGACGACGAGCTTTATGCGCAGGTTGCCGACCAGTTGCGTCAGCGGGGTATCAACACATTCATTGGCATCGGCCCCATGGTGTCACGCTGCCGAAAGGCATTTGATGGCATCGACTCTCAGTTCTATATCTCAACCGATGATTTCCTGAAACAATGCGATATTAGCAAGTTTAGGAATGAGACCATCCTCCTCAAGGGGGCACGTGTTTTTTCTTTTGAGCGAATAGCAAAGACCCTTCAGCGGAAAAGCCACGAGACAGTGATGGAGGTCAATTTGGATGCATTGTCGCACAACCTGAACTTCTTCCGTTCGCGTCTGGATGCGGGCACCAAACTGATGGCAATGGTCAAGGCGTCGAGTTATGGGGCCGGTACGGTAGAAATCGCGAACGCTCTTCAGTTTCAAAGGGTGGATTATCTGACCGTGGCTTATGCCGACGAGGGCGTAGAATTGCGCCGCAATGGCATTACATTGCCGATTATGGTGATGAACCCGGAACCTGCGGCTTTCGGCGACATTGTGCGTTATAAGCTTGAGCCTGATATATACAACTTCCGTATTCTCGACCTATTTGTGGACTTCTTACATCTACATGAGGTTGACGCTTTCCCGATACATGTCGAGTTCGACACTGGTATGCACCGGCTTGGCTTTGGAGGCAGCGACACAGAGAAACTGCGTGACCGCTTGCATGAGATAGGCACCACCGTAAGTGTGCAAAGCGTTTTCTCGCATTTGGCATGTAGTGAGGACGGTGCGGAAGATGGCTTCACCAGGATGCAAATAGCTCGTTTGAGTCAGTGGTCGGAGGGTTTGCCAGGAATTAGGCACATCCTCAACTCGTCGGGCATTGTACGTTTCCCGGATGCTCAGATGGATATGGTGCGCCTTGGTATTGGCCTATATGGTGTGGCTCCCGAGCCCGAGGTGCAGTGCCAGTTGCGGCAGGTGAGTCGTTTGGTGACGTGCATTTCGCAAATTAAGGAAATACCGGCTGGCGACTCTGTCGGCTACAACCGCCGTTGGGTGGCGCAACGCCCGTCTCGCATTGCGGTGCTTACTATTGGCTATGCCGATGGTTTACACAGGGGGCTTGGCAACGGCAAGGGCAGGGTGTCTGTCAACCATCACGAGGCTCCTATTGTGGGCAGCATATGCATGGATATGTGTTTTGTCGATGTGACAGATATACCCTGCATGGAGGGTGACAGGGCGGTGATATTTGGCGAGGGAGACTTGCTGCAGCGCAATGCTGCAGCAGCGGGCACTATTCCCTATGAACTGTTGACTGCTGTGGCTCCGCGCGTAAAAAGAGTATACTATCATGAAGAGTGAGCACTTGCGCTGCCCCTTGTATTGAAACAACAATGAATGCGCAATGCGTTTACTGTAATCCAAACTGACAACAAACACAGAAGATGAGTGACAAGATAATAGATATTGACAACATGCCGGACGACCTGAAGGATTTCCTGTCAGGGGAGACCAGCCTTAAAGCCAACATTGTGCCTATTTTTGAGGACGGCAACGAAGACCTTCTGATGCACGACGACCTGGAGGGGACAGAGAGGCCGATGCTTCCCCTGCTCGACCAGGTTCTGATGCCTGGTGTAATTGTTCCGATAGCGGCCGAGCGAGACAAGGCCCGCAATCTGCTTCGTGATGTGAAGGGCTCAAACAAGTACATATATGTGTTCACACAGCGCGACGAAGACCGTGAACCCATGCCCGACAACCTGTATGAATATGGAGTTGTCGCCAAGGTTCTGAAGTCATTTGATTTCAAGGATGGTGTGACTATTGCCATTCTGCAGGGTGTTGTCAGATGCACTGATTTTGTGCCGTCGAGTGTCGAGCCATACATGAGAGGCACCGTGCGCATTGCAGAGGAGAGCGACATCGACATCGGCTCTCCCGACTTCAAAAACATTATGAAGTCGGTGCGGCGCAGCTATGCGTCTTATCTAAAGAGCCGTGTCTCCGAAGACGGCACTGGTGAGATGCTCACTAAAATCAAAAGCGACCGTATCTTCATCAATTTCGTGTGCACCAACCTCGACCACGACCTGGATAGGAAGTGCAGCCTGCTGGCCTGCTCCTCTTACCCCGAGAGGGTCGCGCTGCTGTTGGAGAGCATAGAGATATTGCGGGGGCTTGAGGAGTTGCGCCGCGAGATTAACAATAAAACCCAGGAGGTGATTGGCAGGCAGCAGCGTGAGTTCTTCTTGCGCCATCAAATGGACGTCATACAGGAGGAGCTCGGCGAGGGTGGAGAGAACCCGATGTCGCACGGCGACATCGAGCAGTTCCGCAAGCGCTTGGCAAAGGCTATGCTGCCTAAGCATGTGGCCACTGTTTTTAACAAGGAGCTCTCCAAGTTGTCGCGCCTGCAGCCGATGTCGCCCGACTATTCCCTGCAATACAGCTATCTTGAGACTCTTCTTGATGTGCCGTGGAACCGTAGCGTGGAGGAGGAGTTCTCGTTGAGTGAAGCCAGGCGTATCATGGATCGCGACCATTATGGCATCAACAATGTGAAGGAGCGCATTGTCGAGTACCTTGCTGTGCGTCACAGGCAATTCGACCGCGGCATGAGCGCCAAGGCTCAGGTGCTTTGCCTTGTCGGGCCTCCGGGCACTGGCAAGACTTCAGTGTGCCGCTCTGTTGCCGAGGCATTGGGACGTCCTTACAGGCGCATTGCGCTTGGTGGACTTCATGACGAGGCTGAAATCCGTGGCCATCGCCGCACATATGTCGGCGCCCTCCCCGGACGCATCGTGCAGGAGATTATCAAGGCTGGCGTTAACAACCCTGTGTTTGTGCTTGACGAGATTGACAAGGTGCAGGGTGGTGGGTTCCACGGCGATCCGTCGTCGGCGCTGCTTGAGGTTCTCGACCCGGAACAAAACTGCCACTTCCACGACAACTTCGTCGACATCGACATCGACCTCTCTCAGGTGCTCTTCATTGCCACGGCCAACAGCTTGGCCGACATTCACCCGGCTCTGCTCGACCGCATGGAGGTTATCGAGTTCAACGGCTATGTGCTGGAGGAGAAACTCGAGATTGCCCAGCGCCACCTGCTGCCAAAGTTGATGAAGGAGAATGTGATTGACCGCCGCACGCTGAAATTCCCTGTCGATGTTGTACGGCTGGTAATCAACGACTACACCCGCGAGGGTGGTGTGCGCCAACTGGAGAAACAACTGGCCCGTTTGGTTCGCCACCGTGTGGTGTTGCTCGAGAGTGGTGAGAAGGCGACTGCGCGCGTGAGTGAGGCCGAGACGAAGAAAGTGCTCGGCCTGCCCATACACAACAGCGAGCGGGCGCGCCGCGAGCCACAGGTTGGCGTTGTCACAGGTCTGGCTTGGACGCCGGTTGGGGGCGAGATATTGTTCATCGAGTCGTCGTTCAACCCCGGCAAGGGCACTGTCAGCATGACGGGCAACCTCGGCGACGTTATGAAGGAGAGCGCCACCCTTGCCCACCAGTACATCAAGAGCAACGCAGCCTCGCTTGGCATCGATTTCAAACTTGTCGAGGATAGCAATGTGCACATACATGTGCCCGAAGGCGCCACCCCGAAGGACGGCCCTTCGGCCGGAGTGACCATGTTCGTGGCCATGGTGTCGGCTTTCACCAACCGCGCCGTGCGGCCAGACGTGGCCATGACCGGCGAGGCCACGCTCCGCGGCGAGGTGACCCCGGTCGGCGGCATAAAGGAGAAAATACTGGCCGCGCGACGGGCCGGGATAACCGACATTATTCTGTGCCGCGACAACAAGCGCGACATTGAGGAGATTGAGGCCGCATACGTCGATGGGTTGAGTTTCCACTACATCTCGCGCCTCGACGAGGCCCTGCCGCTGGCGTTTGTGCCCTCGTCGACGAAGGCCGTGTCAAAGAGAGGCCGGAAATGAGGCGCTCGGTCATGGTTTTGGCGGCGCTGTGCTGTCTGGCAACTGCGTTCCGTGCCGCCGCGCAACCGTCGGCATTCAGCGCCTCGGTGCAGCGTCTGGCCGTGGCTCCGGCAGAGTTGCAGTCGCTCTCGGTTGTCGACAGCTGCCTTTATGCCTCGTCGTCGCGCGTCATGTTGCTGGCTGAGCGCAAGGGCGCCGACGTTGTGTGGCTACGCCCCGACACGCTGATAGCCCCGCTGGCTGCGGATATGTGCTATGCCGTGAGGCGTCCGGGCTGCGACGAGCTCTATTATGTGGCTCCCGACAAGAAGGGCTCGCCTGTGCTCTACCTCGCCCGCCGCGAGGGCAAGAAGCTACGCACGAAGCGCGTCGACACGCAGGGCATGGCCGTGGAGGGGCTCACATTCTCCACTGACGGCCGTATTATGGTCTTTTCCTCGCGCGACGGCGGCAAGAGCCTGGGTGGCTACGACCTGTGGTATTCTGTCTACGACGACGGCAAGTGGTCGGCCCCGGCCAATATGGGTGAGCGCGTGAACACGCAGGCCGACGAGATTTGCCCCCACATCGCCGGTGACTTTCTATTCTTCTCCACCAATGGCCGTCCCGACAGCCGCGGCCGCCTGAACATCTACGCCACAAGACTGATTGCCGACGGCGTTGTGGGCGACACTGTGGGTATGCTGCAAATCGGCCGCAGCCGTGTGCAACGACTGCCCGAGCCATTCAACCGGCAGGGGCAGGAATGCTTCGCCATGGTGGCCGACACCGTGGCTGCGCGCTGGTACTGGTGCGCCGGGCACGACCTTCTGTCGGCCTCCGGCCCGCTCCACGCCGAGCACCTGTGGGGCTTTGTGGGCGACGAGAATGGAAAGCCTATTCCCGGCGCTCACGTCTCGGCCTTCGACGGCAGGCGCGAGGTATGCTCCACCGTGGCCGACAAAGGCGGCTATTACCATGTCGTCCTGCCTGCCGGTAGCCAATACCGCGTCGTCGTTCAGACCGACAACCGCTTCCAGGCACGCTTCGATGTGGCCGCCGGGCGCGACCCCTCCGGGCTACTCATTGGCGAGCGTCGGCGCGACGTGGTGCTCGACGGCATTCCTGTCGGCAGGCCGCTCGTCTATGCCGACATCTTCGGGCCGGGTGCCTCGGTCGAGTTGAGCGGCCATGGTCAGGAGGCGCTTGCGCCGCTGATTACTTTCCTTTGCGACAACCCGACCCTCTCGGCCACATTCACGCTGCGCTGCGACCTGCTGGCCGACGCGGAATTCAACGCGTTGCTCACCGCCAGGCGCATCGAGGCGGTGGAGGATTACATTGCCGGGCGTGTGCCGCAGTCGGTCGGGTTCGAGTTCCGCAGCGCGTGCGCAGGTGGCGAGGGCTGTGCCGACGGCAGTGGAGAGTCGCGCCTGTCGGTTGTCCTCAACTAATCAAAAAAAGCTTTGAAAGCCCTGCCACAGATGTGTTTATGCACTGTGGCAGTGACTTTTTGCTGAAAAAATCGGCGTACCTAATTATTTGAGAGTGTGCTTTATAAGTGCACTGATGCCGTCAAAGTGAAAAAAATATTTGTTCAGATTGCGGAAAAGTAGTACTTTTGCACCCGATTTCGAAAGGGAAATCACCAAGATTGTTCGGGGTGTGGCGCAGTTGGCTAGCGCACTTGCATGGGGTGCAAGGGGTCGAAAGTTCGAGTCTTTTCACCCCGACAATTTTTTTTATCAGTTGTCTTTACTTATTCTTCCAATGCATTCTTTGCCGACGTTGTGTCATTTTTTGGATTCAACGCCATTGTTGCCAGAAAGGCATTACTCGTCCATTTTGCAGAATTTGCACCCCGCAAATGGCGTTGCAAAACATTGATATTCAGTTGCGAATGGGGTTCCTTCGTGTCTGTTGTGCTTGTAAGTCACTCATTCTCAGCATCAACAAGGTGTCAGATCCATATCAAGACCGTCTGTTCTTCGATTGTTCTCCGATTGTTCTTCGATTGTTCTTCGATTTATAATCGAAGAACAATCGAAGAACAATCGGAGAACAATCGAAGAACAGACGGCCCTGGGGCGGCGTCAGCGTTTGTTTTGGCGGTTTTTGGCGCCGCGTTTCTGCTGACGGCGTGCGTTTTTCGGGTCGGGCTGGGGCTGCTCGGTCTCGGGGTCGACCATCTCGAAGTCTATCTGTTTCTTCAGCATGTCCACGCGCTTCACGCGGATTTGCACTGGGTAGCCCAGCTTGTAGGTGCGCCCGGTGCGACGGCCGATGACCTGGTAGTTGTCCTCGTCGAGCATGTAGTAGTCGTCCTTGAGCGAGCCGATGGGTATCATGCCCTCGCATTTGTTGCCTTCTATCTCGGCGTAGATGCCCCATTTGCTCACGCCGCTGATGAGGGCGGGGAAGACCTGCCCCAGCTTGTCGGCCAGGAACTCGGCCTGCTTGTACTTCACGCTGGCGCGCTCGGCGTCGGAGGCGCGTTTCTCCATGGCCGAGCAGTGGCGGCAGTAGTCCTCGTATTCGTCGGCGTTGACCGAGGGCTGACCATCCATGTAGGCTTCGAGCAGACGGTGCACCATGAGGTCGGGGTAGCGGCGTATGGGCGAGGTGAAGTGTGTGTAGTAGGCGAAGCCGAGGCCGTAGTGGCCAATGTTATCAGTGCTGTAGAAGGCTTTGCTCATGGTGCGTATGGCTATGGCGTCGACCATGTGCTCCTCGCCGCGCCCTGCCACGTCGCGGAAAAGGGTGTTGTAGCTTTCGGCCAGCGCTTTGCGGCTCGAGGTGCGCATACTGAAGCCCAGTTTGCCCACCAGCTCGACGAAGGTGTTGAGCTTCTCGGGGTTGGGCTCGTCGTGCACGCGGTAGACGAATGTTTTTTTGGCTCCGCGCGCAGCTTTGCCCACACGCTCGGCCACCAGCCTGTTGGCCAGCAGCATGAACTCCTCTATCAGCCAGTTGGCCTCCTTGCTTTCCTTGATGTAGACGCCGGTAGGGCGCGCGTTGTCGTCGAGTATGAACTTCACTTCCTGGCTTTCGAAGTTGATGGCTCCGTTCTTGTAGCGCGCCGCACGCAGGCGCTGCGCCAGCGAGTGGAGGTCGAGGATGGCCTGTTGCACCTCGTTGTCGGCTTGGCCGCTTTCTATGACAGCCTGCGCCTCTTCATAGGCCATGCGGCTGTTGCTTCGGATCACGGTCTTGCCGATCCATGTGTCGTGCACCTTGCCTTTGGCGTCCATCTGCATGACCACGCTGAAGCAGAGCTTGTCCTCGTCCTGGCGCAGCGAGCAGAGTTCGTTGCAGAGTTTCTCGGGCAGCATGGGGATGGTGCGGTCCACGAGGTAGACGCTTGTGCCCCTGGTGTAGGCTTCGCGGTCGATGGCCGAGCCTGGCCTGACGTAGTGGCTCACGTCGGCTATGTGCACCCCCACCTCAAGCCTGCCGCTGTCGAGCCTGCGCAGCGAGAGGGCGTCGTCGAAGTCCTTGGCGTCGGCAGGGTCGATGGTGAAGGTCATGACGTCGCGGAAGTCGCGTCGCGAGGCGGTCTCCTTGGCTGTGGGCCTGCGCAGCCGTCCGGCCTCGGCCTCGGCCTCTGGCGGGAAGTCGAGCGGGAAGTCGTATTCGGCCAGGATGGATTGCATCTCTACGTTGTTGTCGCCCGGGCGTCCCAGCCGTTTCACCACGCGCCCCACGGGGTTGTTCATGCGCTCGGGCCAGTCGGTCATCTCGACCAGCACCTTCTCGCCGTCTTCGGCGCCTCCCAGGTCGTCGTTGTGTATGAAGATGTCCACCTGCATGGTGCGGCTGTCGCTCACCATGAAGGCGAAGCGCTCCTGCCGCTGAATGACGCCCACGAAGCGGGTCTTGGCGCGGTGTGTTATCTCTACCACGCGGCCTTCGGGGCGGTGCATCTTGCGCTGTGGGAACATGAGCACGCGCACGGTGTCGCCGTGCAGGGCGTGGCCGGTGTTGTTGGGCGCTATCTGCACGTCCTCGCGCCCCTCCTCGTTGGGTATGACGTAGGCCTTGCCGCCCTGTTTCATGTCGATGGTGCCCTCCAGGTAGTTCTTGGGCAGCAGGTCGTCAATGCGCTTAGGGTCGACGCGGTATTTGCCGCGATGGTCGTCCTCGACCAGGGTTCCTTCCTCGGCCATGTGCTGCATGGCGCGAATCACGGCTTGGCGCGCGGCCTTGCTCCCAGCGCCTATGCGCGTGCTGATTTGCTTGTGGTTGAAGGCGTCGAAGGGGTTGTTTGCGAATATCTTCAGTATCTGTTTCTCCAGCTGCGCGTCGGCGGCCGGTGTCTCGTTGTTGTCTTTGCGTTGCATGTTGTGAGTGTTGTCGGTTAATTGTTGTCAATGGCCTGCACTGTGACGCCGGTGTCAATCATCAGTTCAAGGCCATTCCATCCTTTGAGGATGTATCGCCCGTTTCTTGTGCCTTTACGACGTCGGCATTGGGTTCTATCCCCATGCGGCGCAGCAGGGCGTCGGGGTCGGGGTCGCGCCCCATGAAGTTGCGGAAGAGCACGGCCGGATGTTCGGTGCCCCCGCGCTCGAGGATGCAGCGACGGAAACTGGCTGCGGTGGCGGTGTTGAAGATGCCGTCGGCCTTGAACCGGCCGAAGATATCGGCCTCAAGGGTTTCCGCCCACTTGTAGCCGTAGTAGCCGCTGGCGTATCCGCCGCTGAAGATGTGGTTGAAGTTGGTGGCCGTGCAGCATCCGTCGACGCGGGGAAGAAGGTTGGTCATGGCGTCGGCCTCCACCTTTTCGGCACGGTCGACCCTTTCCGCAGTGTGGAAGGCTATGTCGGTCATGCCAAGGTTGAGCTGCCGCAGGCAAAGCCAGGCGGCCAGATGGTTCTGTGCGCGGCGGATGTTATCCACATAGTGGTGCGGCAGCTGTTCTCCGGTCTTCCAATGGCGTGCGAAGGTGTCGAGGAATTCGGGCTCATAGCACCAGTTCTCCATCAGTTGGGATGGCAATTCTACAAAGTCGCGCTTCACGTTGGTTCCGCCCAGGCTCTCGTACCTCACCTGGCTCAACAGGCCGTGCATGGCGTGCCCCATTTCGTGCATGAATGTTTCCACCTCGCTGAAACGCAGCAACGAGGGCGTGCTGGCTGTAGGTTTGCTGAAGTTGCATACAACCTGTATCAGCGGCCGCACGTTGCCATGCTGTCCGCGGAACTCGGTCATCCATGCCCCGCTGCGTTTTGAACTGCGTGGAAACATGTCGAGGTAGAGCATACCGATGAAACGGCAGCTGTCGGTCACACGGAACACCTCGACATCGGGGTGATAGACAGGTGCGGAGGCATCGCGCTCAAAGCGCAGGCCGTAGAGTCGGTTGTAGAGGTTGAATATGCCGTCGCGGACGTTCTCCAAGCGGAAGTAGGGTCGCAGAAGTTCGCTGTCGAAACTGAAAAGCCGCTGTTTCTGCCGCTCGGCATAGTAACTGAAGTCCCATGGCATAAAGGTCTCGTGCCGCAAATCGTGGGCGGCCTCGGCCATCACCTCATCGAGGTCGCGCTTTGCTGCCGGAAGCACAGGCCTATGCAGCCGCTGCATGAATAGTCGCAGGTTGGCAAGCGAGCCTGCCATTCGGTCCTCGAGTACGTAGTCGCAGTAGGTGTCGTATCCCAGCAGCCTGGCTTGTCGCGAGCGCAACTCTACAATGCGTGCAATGACGGCGTTGTTGTCGTGTTCGTTGCCGCGTCCGCCAACCGAACCGTAGGCCCTGTACATCTTCTCCCGAAGGTCGCGTCTGGCACTGTAGGTCATAAATGGGCCGTAGCTAGGCTGTGCCAGAGTAAAGATCCATCCGCTCAGTCCACGTGCCGCAGCCTCGTCGTGGGCAGCCTCGCGCACCGATTCGGGAAGCCCGGCCAGGTCTTCCTCAGCGGTGAGGTGCAGAGTCCAGTTGTTGGTGTCGGCCAGTGCATTCTGTGAAAATCGCAGTTTCAGCGTGCTGAGCTCCTCCTCGTTGCGCAAATATTCGTTGCGAGCCTCTTCCTCCAGTGCCACCCCGTGGCGAATGAATGAGCGCAAGGTGCGCTCGAGCAATGTTTGCTGCTCTACGTCAAGGCTGCCGACAGGGTGGAGGTTGGCGACCTGGCGGGTGCGCTCGTAAAGGCGGCGGTCGGTGGACACCTTCAGGCTGAAGCGCGTTAGCATTGGATCCATTCTTTCAACAACATTCTGCAGCTCGTCGCTGGTGCAGCACTCATTGAGGTTGAACATTACGGCACTGATGCGGTCAATCCGCGAGGACACATTCTCCAGAGCCTCCACAGTGTTCTCAAAAGTGGGGCTGTCTGTATTGGTCGCAATTGCCTCCACGTTGCGCTCTGCCTCGTCGATTGCGGCAGAGAGTGCAGGCTCGTAGTCGGATATCTGCATTCTGTCAAATGGGGGCAAATCCCAGTTCTCAAGCAAAGGGTTCATGTTGTTGTTATTGTTGAATGTCTTTAACCCGAGGGTCAAGAAGACCATAGACGATGTCTGTCAGGATATTGATTGCCACTAAAAGCACACAGATGAAAAGTATGGTACCCATAACCACTGGGAAGTCGTACTTTTCCAATCCGTCGACAATTACAACTCCCATCCCTTTCCAGTCGAAAACGTATTCCACAAACACCGCACCTGCAAGCAGCGAAGCCAGCCATCCGGATGCAGAGGTGACAACGGGGTTCATGGCGTTGCGCAACGCATGACGCACTACCACGCGGGTGCGTGACAGTCCTTTGGCGCGTGCGGTGCGAATATAATCCTGTGAGAGCGCGTCGAGCATGGAGTTTTTGGTCAACTGGGTGAGCGTCGCCAGCGGCCGGATGCCAAGTGTGATGGCTGGAAGGATGAGATTCTTGAGGTCAAGGTATTCCCCGCGTCCGTAATCGTCGACAGAATAAAGATTTCCGAACATGTTGAGGTGTGTAACGTCGGCAAGCACATAGGCAAACAGCCAGGCAATGATGATGGCGGCAAAAAACGAGGGAAGCGACATGCCGAGTGTGCTGACCACGAGGATCACGCGGTCGACCCAAGTGTCTTTATGCAATGCAGACACTACACCCAGCGTAACGCCACCAAGCAAGGCCAGTATCATGGACACCAAAGCCAGCAGGGCTGTTTGTGGGAACGCCGAGGCTATTATGTCGCTCACTTTGCGTTGGCTTTGGTATGATCGCCGAAGGTATGGCGCCTTCAGTACCAAAGATGTATGGCCCAGTCGGAGCAGTGTTGTGTAGGGTGAGTATTTTTCCGGGTCGAGGTAAAAGTGGCTGGCGGAGTCTTGGTTGTTGTGAATGGAAATTGGCAGAAGGTCGTTGATGTAGTTGAGGAACTGCTCGCCGACAGGACGGTCGCGACCAAGGTCGCGGTTAATCATCGCAATGCTCTCGGCATCTGCCCGCTGGCCAAGCATCATCCTTGCCGGGTCGCCTGGCAAGATGTTGAACAGGAAGAAAACCAGAGTGACAACCCCCAGCAATACAAGCAGGCCGTAGAGCATCTTTTTGCCGACAAATCTCAACATGTGTCTGTTTTTTCGCTATTCGCCATCGGTCTCAGTGTTTGGACGCAGGCCGTGCACCACGCTTTTTTTTGCCACGAAGTCCTTTAGGTAGAATGGTTCAAAGTAGGCCACATCTTCAACCTTACTGTCGTGCAAGTATTGGATTGCAGTTTCTAGCATTCCTTCTGCGTCAACAACGAAGCTGTTGTCGTAGTGTGCATTGGGATGAGACGACAGCAGGGGACGGGTCTTTTCGGCACCGTCGCCAATAAACGTCACTGCCGAGTTGTCAAGCCAACTGTCGTAGAACCCCTCTGTGATGATGTCGGCCGCAGTGTCGCGCAGTATGCTGTCCCGATTTGCTATCATGGTGTAGCATTCCATGCGCCTGGCGTCAATCATAGGGCATACCAACCCGTCATATCCGGGGTGTTGTCGATAAAAAAGCCGTGCCATGGAGAGCAGGGTAGGCACTGCCACAAGTGGTTTGCCCAGGGCATAGCATATCCCTTTTGCAGTGCTTACACCAATGCGCAGTCCGGTGTAACTGCCCGGACCGGAGCTGACGCATACTGCGTCGACACTACCAGCAATCAGTTCTTTGACAAACAAGGGCAGGCGTGTGGAGTGGGCATTTGGTTGCTCGCTGCGTCGTGACGCAACGATGGTTCCATCCTCTGCAATTGCAGCCGAGCAGACTTGAGTGGCGGTCTCTATCAGTAATATCTTCATCGCATGTCAATAACTTCTACGCCGCGATGTTGTGTAGGGTCGAAAGTGAAGACTCTGTCGGGCGTATTTGTTTTCTTAAAACCAATTATTGTGTACAACTCGCGGCTGCCGTCATATCGGTGAACCTCCATGCGGCGAAGATGTCCACTTTTCTCATCAATCATTAGCCGTATTTTGTGGAACTGGCGTGCCGAGCGTGGCTGAAGGTCGATAATGGCGGTACCGTCATTTTCGGTTCGAATATACTTTGCACGGAAAGCCTGAGAATATCCTGCCAGCAACTGTCCTGGGTTGAGCGGGTCGATGTCGTCGGTGCCGACGTCACTAACAATTACCTCCGATGCTTGTCGATTCCATTGCCACACGGTCTTGCCATTGCTGATTACCTCCAGTTCAGGCATTGTGAGTCTGTATCGCCCTTTGTTGTAAAACACTTGGGCGGAATGTTCGGCGACTGTTTTTTTTTCTGCGTCCACCATGGTGGCTTTCAAGGAGAAAACAACATTGTTGTCAAACTGCGCAGCTGCGTGTTTCAACACGACCTCGGCTTTTTCGTCCGTATTACCTTGAGGACTGTGGGAAATCTGGGCAGTGGCAGCCAAGAGCGGCATCATTGCAATGATTATGGCCAAAGTTTTTTTCATCGTCGCGTTTTATTATCTATTCATCAACCGGGTCGGGCAGAAGTCGTTGTTGGCTACTTTTTGCTCCGAGGCGCTCCATTGCCTTGGCGGCACCAAGTATCCCTTGTCTGCCGTCGAAAGCCAGTTTGGCATCATCGTAGTCTTTTCGGATGCGGTCAATGCCTGCGCTTACTTTCTCAAAGCGCTCGGTGAATCGGAGCACCCTGTCGAGCAAGGTTTGCGCCTGTGCCATTATCTCTTTCTGATTCTGAAACTGTTGAACTTGTGTCCATGCGATTTTAATCATGCGGAGCAACACTATCAAGTTCTGCTCCGATGTGATGCAAATTCCGCTTTCGAATGCCTCGTGCCAAAGCGATGAGTCTTCTTGCAAAGCCAGTTGCAGGGCTCCCTCATTCGGCACAAACATAATCATGTAGTGCAGTGATTGATGTGGCGGCTTAATGTAGGCGGCATAGTTTTTTGTCTTCAACTCCTGCACATGTCTGCGCAGGCTAATGAGATGTTGCTTGGCGGCTTGCAGTCGTTCCTCGTCGGAGTTTGCATTGCAATAGTCCAGATAGGATGTAAGTGATGTTTTCGAGTCAATAATGATGTCCTTGTCGTCGGGATAATGTACAATCACATCAGGAATCATCCTTCTTCCGGTGTCGTCGTTACTGATGGCATGGCCCTGTTCGTCACGTATTGTGAGTTGTGTTTCGTAGTGCACGCCTTTCTCAAGACCGGAATTTTGCAGGATTGTGTCGAGTACCATCTCACCCCAATTACCCTGCGTCTTGCTTTCATTCTTAAGTGCACGGGCTAGATTGTTGGCCTCACTCGCCATGGCTTCGGTACGTTTCACCAGCATTTCAATGGCTTTCTCAATCGATGCACGGTTTTCTGTTGTGGTCTTGAGACTTTCATTAACCTGCTGTTGCATGGCGGCAAGTTGTTCTTTCAGAGGATTTACAACACCGCTCATCTGCTCATTATTGCTGCGGCCTAGGGCATCAGCACGCTGCTCCAAAAGTTGTCTGGTCTCATTCTTTAGTTGTTCCCTTACGGTTTGAAGCTGGCGCTCGAATGCTTCATTTCTCTGCCTGTCGTCTTTAAGTGCCTGCTCGTGAAGCAACCGCAATTCGTTGCGCATGGACTCTGCCGACGCAAGGATGTTTGCTTTTTCTTCATTAATGGTGTCGATCCGCTGTTGTAGCAATTCTTGGTTGGTCTTGGCTTCCTCAATCCTTGTCCGCAACATGTCCAGTTCTTTGTCGCGGCTGCTTGCATCGGTTAGCAACTGGCTATTCTCGGAGCGAAGTTCTTCCATTTTTTTAGTGAGGATAGACTCCGTCTCCGCTCGTCGAGTTATTTCTGCATTGTTGGCAAGTATCTTCTCGTCGAGCCGGGTCAGCTGGTTTCTTGTATGCAGCCATCCCAGCATTGCGCCTATGGCTATCACAGCCAAACCAATAGCAATGTACATCATCGGTCAATGCAGGTTTACACCGATAATATTCATGAATTCCTCTCGGGTTTTCGGATCTTTCAAAAAAGCTCCGGTGAAGTCGCTGGTTGTTGTGACCGAGTTCTGTTTCTGCACACCCCTCATGCTCATGCACATGTGCTGCGCCTCAATCACCACGGCCACACCAAGTGGGTTAAGCGTGTCTTGCAGGCAGTCTTTGATTTGCCGCGTCAGGCGTTCCTGTACCTGCAGCCGTCTTGCATATGCATCGACAACGCGCGGAATTTTGCTTAATCCAACAATTGTTCCGTTTGGGATATATGCTACATGCGCTTTCCCGACAAATGGCACCATGTGGTGCTCGCACAGAGAATACAACTCAATGTCCTTCACCACCACCATTTGTTTGTAGTCTTCGTGGAATGTGGCAGAGCGCAGGATTTCTTTTGGGTCAAGGTCATAGCCGTTTGTGAAGTAAAGCATGGCTTTAGCGATACGTTCTGGGCTTTTGACGAGACCCTCGCGTTGTGGGTCTTCACCCAAAAGGTGAAGTATTGCTCTGTAGTGTTCGGCCAACTCACCGACGCACTGCATGTCATATTTGTCTATTTTCAGATAACCTGGTTCCATTATTGTGACTTTGTGCTTTTTATTCAATTTGGAGAAGCAGTCCTTTCAGATATTCCCCTTCGGGGTGATGGATACTCACTGGGTGGTCTGGGGCATGTGTCAGCCGGCGAACAATCCGAACTCTTTTTCCTGCATTCATTGCTGCTGTGAATATCATTGTTTGGAAGTCGTCGGCCGATACTGCCTGCGAGCAGCTGAATGTCATGAGCAGCCCACCTGCCGGCAAGGCTTCCATGGCTCGTTGGTTAATCGAGCGGTAGCCACGCAGTCCCTGTTGCAGCGAGCGGTGGTTTTTGGCAAATGCAGGAGGATCAAGTATAATGAAGTCAAAACGATGGTCGGTGGCATCGAGATGTCTGACTACGTCGGCCACCACACCTACATGAGGTGCTGCCGTGCCAAAATTTATGTTAACGTTGCGGTTGCACATGTCGATAGCCCTTTTGCTGATGTCAACTGTCTCAACCATTGTTGCGTCTCCGGCCAATGCAGCCAGTGAGAATCCTCCCGTGTATCCAAAGCAGTTCAATACATGATGTCCTTTGGCAAGTGTCTTCACAAGGCTGCGGTTCTCGCGCTGGTCGATAAAGAAACCTGTCTTTTGCCCTTCAAAAAGGTTGACCAGTATGCGGCATCCATGTTCTTTGACTTCCTTTTCTGTCCCCTCATCTCCCCACAGGTACCCGTCCTCGATGCTATTGGGCAGGGTGGACGAACTTTTGTTGAAAATGGCTTGCAGCCCGTATTGTGCGAGCATAGCGGCAAACAAGCGCGATAGGGTGGGGAATAGTCGGTACATGCCGACAGAATGAGCCTGCATGACGAGTACCCCGTTGTACCAGTCGCACACCAGGCCGGGCATATTGTCGCCTTCTGCGTGCACAAGTCGGAATACATTGGTGTCGTCCATATGGAAAAAGCCCATGTGTTCACGATACTCTATCGCTGAGCGCAACCTTTTTTCCAAGAAAATGTCGCTGTCAATGTCGGGTGTTTCAAAGGATAGCACCTTGCAGGCTATGCTCTGATGTTGGTAATGCCCAGCAGCCAGCCAGTTTCCGCGTGACGAGACAACATCTACGGTGTCCCCTTCATGAGGGTGTCCTACTGTCTGGTCGACGGCTCCGCTGAATATCCAGGGATGTCGGCGCTCTATGGCCTTCTCTTTCCCGGGTGCCAAAATGAGCTGGGGGCGTGTCATTGTTTCAGCATGTGTATCGTTTCCTTTGGATTTTCACTGGCAAATACTGCATTCCCAGCCACAAGCACATCGGCTCCTGCGTCGAATAGTACGGCCGCGTTCCGTGTGTTCACCCCACCGTCCACCTCAATCATGCAATCAGGGTTCTTGCGGTCGCGCATCGGTCGCAGTGCTTCCAACTTGTTGTATGTGTTGTCAATGAACTTCTGACCTCCGAAACCCGGATTGACGCTCATGATTAAAACAAGGTCGCAGAGTTGCAGTACATCCTCCAGCAGGATCACAGGTGTGGCCGGATTAAGTGCCACACCGGCGCGCATTCCTCGGTCTTTGATGGCGTGCAACACTCTGTCGAGGTGGGTGCAGGCCTCTGTGTGCACGGTGAGAATATCGGCACCAGCATCGGCAAAGTCGGTTACATATCGTCCCGGATCAACCGCCATCAGATGCACGTCGAGTGGCTTGCGGGCATGTCGTTTAATATGTTTTACAATGGGTTGGCCGAATGATATGTTTGGTACAAACATTCCGTCCATGACGTCAACGTGCAGGAAATCGGCTTCAGATTCGTTGAGCATCTCTATGTCACGACGCAGTTCTCCGAAATTTGCACTCAGCAGGGAAGGGGATACTAGTTTCATAGTATGTATGTTGTGGCAGCGCAATCCGCCGCGGTTTATAGTTTCAGTTTGTCAAAGTTTTTACCGTAAACGCCTTGCGTCTTGCTCACGCTGATGAAGGCGTTCTCGTCCAGACGGTGAATAATCTGCATGACGTGCGATTTGTCGGTGCGGTGCACCATTATGAGAAGAACCTTTTGCTGCTGCCCTGTGTAGCATCCCTCGCCGTCAAGCAGTGTGGCGCCTCGCCCCACCTCTTTTGTGACGGTCTCGGCAATCTCATTGTTTTTCAGGGAGAATACCATAATCTGGTACGACTGTTTGTTGCCGTCAAGCACCATATCCAGCACGTAGGTCATCACCATCATCACCACGTATCCGCACACAACGTTATCCAGCCTATGGCTTACGAAGAAAGAGCAACCTACGATTACCACGTCTATTATCATGATTACTCGTCCGGGCGACACGTTGTGGTATTTTGATACTATGAGGGCGATAATGTCGGTTCCGCCAGTGTTGCCGCCCATTATGAAGCTCAACCCAATGCCGGCTCCGCAGCAGGCTCCTCCTATCACGGCGCACATGAAAACACCGAAGCGTTCCACGTCAAACAGCGTGTTGATGTATCGTCCTTGCTCAGCGTCGAATTCTCCGCCCACATGCAGCCCCTGTTGCCACATAACGAAGAATACACTGCTCATTATTATCCCATAAATGGTGTTTGCTCCAAACTTTGAACCTAGCACCTTGAATCCTATGGCCACAAGTATGCCGTTGAACACCAGGTTAAGCACGCCAATCGGCAGCTCGAATCCGAACAGGTCGCGGCCAAGCAGCGAGAGTATGGCCGACATGCCGCTCACTCCACCGCCCACAATCTGTGCCGGTAGCATGAAGGCCGACCATCCGAATGTGTACAGAAGCAATCCCAGTGTAATCACCACATATGAGATTGCTATGTTCTTCCCTTTTTTGAATATCTGCATGATTTGGTCGTTTTATTGTTTGTGCGAATAGTCTCGGGCTCCGAAAATGGATGTGCCAAGCCTCACCATCGTGCTGCCTTCTTCTACAGCCATTTGCCAATCATGGCTCATTCCCATAGACACCACGTCGAAGCAGTCGCTTGTTGCATACAGCCCGGATTTCAGCCGCTCGAATGTACGCCTTATATTACGGAAGTCGGCTCTGATTCGTGCGGTGTCGTCAGTATGGCTGGCCATTCCCATCACTCCGCGCATCCTGACGTGGTTCAGCGGCCGACACGTTGCCAGTTCGTCTAATTCATCCGGAGAGAAGCCGAACTTGGTGACTTCTTGGGCAACATGAAGCTGCAGCAGCACGTCCACCTCTCTGCCGGCCTTCTCTGCGGCATGTTCCACCTCGAGCAGATGTTCCGGTGTGTCCACTCCATGAATCATGTGCACAAATTGTATGTAGTATTTAACCTGCTTGCTTTGGAGATGTCCGATGAAATGCCACTCGATGTCTTTTGGCAACACGGCAGCCTTGTCGCGCAATTCGGTGGCATAGTTTTCACCAAACGCACGTTGCCCCGCTCCGTAGGCCTCCATGATGTCGGTGGCTGGTTTCAGTTTGCTCACGGCTATCAACTTCACCCCTTCGGGCAACTGGCGGCGCAGCTCCTCTATGTTTTGTGCAATCATCTCAATTGGAACAAACGAGTGACGCTGTGTTTTATTACGCAGCGCACGAAATAATTTTGGTGGTGTGCGTTGTTTCCTGACGTGTGTGTCAGGGTGACACGTAGCTCGAGGTGGCTCCCATGTCGAAGCCATCGACCAGAAGCCTGTTTTTTGTTGTGCGCCCCAGGAAACAGCAGTTTAGCCTGGCCTCGCCCAGTTTCATAAGGAAACTGTCGTCGTGTTTCTCGTCCACTACTGTCAGGTAGCGTCCCTGTTCTTCGCCGAACAAGAATGCGTCGAGCCTCACTTCCCGAGGGGTGAGAATGTCGAAGCCGCAAGGCGCTGTCATCGCAAGCAGCGAGCAGAAGAGGCCGCCTTCAGCCACTGCGGCTGTGTGTTCCAGCAGGCCGCTATTCTCCATTGCGTCCAGTATGAGCTCGATGTATTTCCGTTCCTCCTCTTTGCCGCTTGTTGCCATGGCTTCGCCGACAAGATGCAGGCACCTCCGGGCATACTCCGAGTCGGCAAACTCGGTGCTCACATTGCCCACCATGTAGAGCAGTCGGCCTGTCTGTAGCGTCGACTTTTGTCGTGGCAAGGCCAATCCTTTGCACAGTTTTGCGCCGATCTCGGCACATTCCCTGACTTTGGGCTCTTTTATAGCCCGGTGGTCTGCCTCTCCTGTATAGAGGTAGTCGTCGCGATGCACCTCGTGGTGTTGGCCGCGCAGCCACGCGTATAGGCTCTGTTGACGGCCGTTGCTCTCCCACATGGCCATCAGTGTTGACAGTTCGTCCACTGTCGGAATACGTCCCACGATGTCAAGCACTTCGTCGTAGGCCTCATGCGAAATGCCGAGTGCCTCGGCTTGCTCGTAGTCTACTGTCTGTTCACTCATTGCTGCCATGCCTGGCCACCCAGGCTTTTGCTTTGGGCAGGAACTTGTCGAATATAGCCTTGCATCCGGTGTGGATATCGTTCCATGCGGCACGGAAGTCACGTGTGTACCATGGGTCTGCCACATCGCGCTCTTCTCCGGCGTGCTGCATCAGGAGAGAAATTTTCACTCCATAGTCGTGCGGGAACATCTCGCCGAGGACGCGCAGGTTCTCCCGGTCCATGCATACAATCATGTCGTATTTCCTGTAGTCGGCCGGAGTAATCTTGCGTGCAGTTTTCCCCACACACCCTATTCCATGCTGAGCCAGCTCCTGCCGTGCCAGCGGGTAGACCGGGTTGCCCTCCTCTTCGTCGCTGATGCCGGCCGAGGCAATGTCGTACCATTCGCTCACTCCCTCTGCGCGAGCCATCTTCTTAAAGATAAACTCTGCCATCGGGCTTCGGCAGATGTTACCGTGGCAGACAAACAGTATTCGCTTCATTTTCCTCATTTCCTATCCTAAAAAGAGGGGGTGCCTGGTTCGACACCCCCTACTACAATTCCTTTCATCCATATCCGCCAAGGGGAGGTCGGCTAGTGCCTCTTCTCCTTGATACGAGCCTTCTTGCCGGTGAGTTTGCGCAGGTAGAAGATGCGTGCGCGGCGCACTGCGCCACGTTTGTTGACGTCTATCTGCTCGATGAACGGGCTGGCGAAGGGGAAGATGCGCTCCACTCCGACGCCGTTGGCAATCTTGCGCACAGTAAAGGTCTCGGTTGCTCCGCTTCCGCTGCGCTGCAGCACAACGCCCTGGAAGTTCTGGATACGTTCTTTGTTACCTTCCTTGATTTTATAGTGAACGGTGATGGTGTCGCCAGCTTTGAACTCGGGGAACTCCTTGCGCTCGACAAGGTTCTCCACGTACTGCATTATTTCGTTCTTACCCATGTCTAAACTATCTTTTGCGGTTTGACTCTCTTATTTCTTGACCATCTTGACGACAGCGGTGAAGGCCTCGGGGTGGTTCATCGCCAGGTCGGCCAGCACCTTGCGGTTGAGCTCGATGCTGTTCTTGTGCAACTCGCCCATGAACACCGAGTACGAGATGCCGTTCTGGCGGCAACCGGCGTTGATGCGGTTGATCCAGAGCGAGCGGAACTCGCGCTTTTTGTTCTTGCGGTCGCGGTAGGCGTAGGTCTGACCCTTCTCCCACTTGTTCTTGGCTACGGTCCACACGTTTTTACCTCTGCCCCAGTAACCTTTGGTGCGATTGAGGATTTTCTTTCTGCGTGCCCTTGAGGCAACAGCGTTTACTGATCTTGGCATTTCTTTGTTCTTTTTTTTCGTTCAGGCGGCAACCTGGTGCGTTTCGCTTTCTACCAGGGGCGCTTGTCGGCTCTGAACAATGGTTTGTTACTCCTGTGTACTACGCGAGCAGCATACGTTTCACGCGTGCCTCGTCGTCACGGCTCACGAGGGTCGTGTGGTCGAGGTTGCGCTTCTGGGTCGTCTCCTTCTTGGTGAGGATGTGGCTGTGGTACGCGTGCTTGCGCTTGATCTTGCCGGTGCCGGTGAAAGCGAAACGCTTCTTGGCGGCGGCTTTGGTTTTCATTCTAGGCATTACTTTACTGTGTTTAGTGTTCGACTTTATGTTGATATGGTGTCGGAATTGCTACTTTTTGGGGGCTATCACCATCAGCATCCGCTTGCCCTCGAGCTTGGGCAGCTGCTCCGGCTTGCCGTACTCCAGCAGCGCCTCGGCGAACTTCAGCAGTTGCGCCTCGCCCTGCTCCTTGTACACTATGCTCCGCCCGCGGAAGAAGACGTCGACCTTCACCTTGCAGCCGTCCTTGAGGAAGCGGATGGCATGGTTGAGCTTGAACTCGAAGTCGTGCTCGTCGGTCTGCGGCGAAAGGCGTATCTCCTTTATCACCACCTTCGACGAGTTCGCCTTGCGCTCCTTCTCGCGCTTCTTCTGCTCATAGATGTACTTTTGGTACTCTATGATTTTGCACACAGGCGGGTTGGCGGTGGGTGAGATCATCACCAAGTCGAGCCCCTGGTCGTAGGCTCGGCGCAGAGCCTCTTTGGTGTTGAGGATTACTGGCTCCATGCCGTCACCCACAACGCGCACCATCGGCACGTCGATTCGCTCGTTGATCAGGTGTTCGGGCTCTTTGCGGACAGGGCCGCGTCCTTGCTGCGGTCCGCGGCTGTGGCCGCCGGGTCTGAATGGTGTTGCTATGGCTTGGTTCTCCTATGTTAAGTTTATTTCATCACTTCCGCTATCTCGCCCTCGATGGTCTGGGCGAAAGCCTCGGGCGTCATCGAGCCGAGGTCGCCGGCTCCCTGACGGCGCACACTCACTGTGCCGGCCTCAATCTCCTTCTCGCCGAGGATGAGCATGAAGGGTATCTTTGCCAGCTCGGCGTCGCGTATCTTGCGGCCAATCTTCTCGCTGCGCTGGTCGATGGTGCCGCGCAGGCCGAGCTCTTCGAGCCTGCGGAGCATGGACTGGGCCTGGTCGAGGTATTTCTCGCTCACGGGCAGCACGATGAACTGCTCCGGGGTGAGCCACAGCGGGAACTTGCCGCCGGTGTGCTCTATCAGCACTGCGCAGAAACGCTCCATCGAGCCGAAGGGGGCGCGGTGTATCATCACCGGGCGGTGCTTCTGTCCGTCGGAGCCTATGTATTCCAGCCCGAAGCGCTCGGGCAGGTTGTAGTCAACCTGTATCGTGCCCAGCTGCCAGCGGCGGCCGATGGCGTCTTTCACCATGAAGTCGAGCTTGGGGCCGTAGAAAGCGGCCTCGCCGTACTCCACCCGGGCCTTGAGCCCCTTTTCCTGGCAGGCCTCGACGATGGCCTGCTCGGCCTTTGCCCAGTTCTCGTCGGTGCCCACATACTTGGTTGTGTTGTTGGGGTCGCGCAGTGAGATCTGTGCCTCGAAGTTCTCGAAGCTGAGGGCTTTGAAGATTATCTCAATAATCTCCATTACCTTGATGAACTCCTCCTTCACCTGGTCCGGACGGCAGAATATGTGCGCGTCGTCCTGCGTGAATGAGCGCACGCGCGTCAGGCCGTGCAGCTCGCCGCTCTGCTCGTAGCGGTACACCGTGCCGAACTCGGCAATGCGGAGCGGTAGCTCTTTGTAGCTTACCGGCTCGTTCTTGTATATCATGCAGTGGTGCGGGCAGTTCATGGGCTTTAGCAGGTACTCCTCGCCCTCCTCAGGGGTGGTGATCGGACGGAACGAGTCGGCGCCGTAGTGGTCCCAATGGCCGCTGGTGACGTAGAGCTGCTTGCCTCCGATGTGGGGTGTGATGACCTGTTTGTAGCCGTAGCGCTTCTGTATCTTGCTCAGGAAGTCCTGCAGGCGCAGGCGCAGGTCGGTGCCCTTAGGCAGCCATATTGGCAGGCCCTTGCCCACCATGTCGTTGAACATGAAGAGACCCATCTCGCGGCCTATCTTGCGGTGGTCGCGCTTCTTGGCCTCTTCCAGCATGGCCAGGTATTCGTCGAGTTCTTTCTTCTTTGGGAAGCTGATGGCATAGATGCGCGTGAGCTGCGGGCGGTGCTCGTCGCCGCGCCAGTAGGCACCGGCCAGGCTGATGAGCTTGACCGCCTTGATGGGGCTGAAGTCCACCAGGTGCGGGCCGCGGCAGAGGTCGGTGAACGAGCCGCTCTCGTAGAACGATATTGTGCCGTCCTCAAGCGCCTCGATAAGCTCGGTCTTGTACACCTCGCCCCGGCCGCCGAACTCGGCCATCGCCTCGGCCTTGCTCACCTCGCGGCGGCATATCGGCGTCTTGGCGCTGACGAGCTCCTGCATCTTTTTCTCAATCTTCGGGAAGTCGTCGCTGCTTATCTGGTGCTCGCCGAAGTCGATGTCGTAGTAGAAGCCGTTCTCGATGGCGGGGCCTATGCCGAACTTGATGCCGGGGTAGAGTTCCTGCAGCGCGGTGGCCAGCAGGTGGGCGCTGGTGTGCCAGAAGGTGTGCTTGCCGTCCTCGTCGTTCCAGGTCAGCAGCTGCACGGTGGCGTCGTCGCCGATGGGGCGGTTGAGCTCCGTCACTTTGTCGTTCACTTTTGCCGACAAAACATTGCGCGCAAGCCCTTCCGAGATGCTTTTCGCAATGTCGAGCGGAGTCACGCCAGCTTCATACTGGTGCACTGAACCATCTGGTAATGTTATATTTATCATTGTTTTTGCAGTCAATTGTGCGCTTTAGTTCGAGCCGCAAAATTACACATTTTTCCTGAATGGGCAAAAAAAATCTTGAAGCCTTCACCGACCCATGCCGCCGCCTTCCTGGAGCCGCCGCCGACGTCGTGGTGGCAGGATTTTGTGTTTTGTGATAACTTGTTGTAAATCAACCGTCTGGATATATGGGTAGTGGGAAGCATGTAAAGTACTGTGTTTCAGCATAAAGGATAGACCAACTCCTACTCATCTCCTACTCAACTCCTACCCATCGCCTACTCATGTACTACACATGTAGGAGATGACAAGTAGATGGCATTGTTTTGGCATGTATTTTATGCAGCCTGGACGGCTGCCAACCACCGGCTGTGCGGGCTGAAGGATGGGCGCTTTTTTTATTTCATAGGCGCAAAATCAAAAAAAATGTGTAAATTTGCAATTTATTATGGTTGCAACAACTTTGTCGTAAAAATGAAAAAACTCTTTATGTATGTGGCTTTTGCGATGACTCTCGCCGTTGGTGGCGCCGAGGCGCAGAACCATGACATCACGCTGGAGGACATTTGGACCAAGCGCACTTTCGCCCCGAGGGGCATAGGCAGTGTGCGCTCGATGGCCGACGGCGAGCACTATTTGAGCATGACGCGTGGCGGCATCGCGAAGTACAGCTATCTCACGGGCGAGAAGGTTGCCGACGTGTGCCTTTTCAGCACGCCGGGCGACGCCCGCAAGGCCAGGCCGCTGCCTGTGTTCGAGAGCTATGCCATGAGCAGCGACGAGCAGAAGATACTGCTCAGCAGCGCTTTCGAGCCTATCTATCGCCACAGCGGCGTGAGCGATTACCACCTCTACGACGTGGCCTCGCAGACTTTCACCAAGCTCACCAACAGTGGCAAACAGCGCTTGACAACCTTGAGCCCCGACGGCACGATGGTGGCCTTTGTGCGCGACAACAACCTCTACTGGATGGACCTTCAGACCCTTGAGGAGCATCAGATCACCCACGACGGGCGCATGAACGAGGTGATTTACGGCACCACCGACTGGGTTTACGAGGAGGAGTTCGCCATCACGCAGGGCTTCCAGTGGAGCCCCGACAGCAAGCGGTTGGCCTTCTACAGGTTCGACGAAGGAGCCGTGAAGGAGTACAACATGCAGATGTGGGGCGGCCTCTACCCGGCCGACTACCGCTACAAGTACCCCAAGGCCGGTGAGGACAACTCGAAGGTGGAGATATGGTTCTACGATGTGGCAAGCCGCAAGCTGACGCGCCCGCGCCTTGGCTCGGAGCGCGACCAGTACCTGCCCCGCTTCCAGTGGACGAAGGCCGACGGTCTGCTGGCCGTGATGCGCATGAACAGGTTGCAGAACCACATGGAGCTGCTGCTCGTCGACGCGGCCACGCTCGACGTGATGCCCCTCTACGAGGAGAAGAGCGACAGCTACGTCGAGGTGCCCGACACGTGGCACTTCCTCGAGCCCAAAGCGAAGAAAGGCAAGAAGGCTTCCGTGCAGGACATGCAGTTCATCATCAGCAGTGAGCGCGACGGCTACCGCCACCTCTACCTCTACGACCTCATGGGGCGCCAGCTGCAGCAGGTCACCAGCGGCGACTGGGAGGTGTGCGGCGTGTGCGGCATCGACGAGAAGAACAGCCGCGTCTACTACACCAGCCGCGAGCACGGCGCAGTCAACAAGAGCCTCTATGTGGTCACCTACGGTGGCAAGGCCGCCAAGCGGAAGTGCCTGAACTACAGTATGAGTGATGTCGACAAGGTGTACGACGTCAAAGGCAGGAACATCATCTACGCCCACCCCTATGTGCTGGGCAGCTACGACGCGCAGTTCAGCACCGGCTGCAAATACTACATCTGCAGCTATTCCAACGCCAACATGCCGCCTGCCTACACCCTGCACGACGCAAGCGGCAAGATGCTTAAAGTGCTGCAGAACAACAGCGAGCTGCAGTCGGTCATGCGGCAGTACGGCACAGGCCGCAAGCGCATGGGCACGTTCACCACCCATGACGGCACCACGCTGAACTGCTACACAATAACGCCGGCAGACTTCGACACAACGAAGCGCTACCCGGTGCTCGTCTATGTGTATGGCGGCCCCGGCAACCAGCAGGTGACCGAAAGCTATGGGTATGGCGACTACTACTGGTACCACATGCTGGCCGACAAGGGCTATGTCGTCTTCTGCTTCGACGGCCGCGGCACAGGCGGCCGCGGGGCAAAGTTCAAAAAGCAGACCTACGGCGACCTGGGCCGCATGGAGTGCGAGGACGCCATCGAGGCCGCGCGCTGGCTTGGTAGGCAGAGCTGGGTCGACCCCGGCCGCATAGGCATCTGGGGCTGGAGCTTCGGAGGTTACCTGAGCACCCTGGCGCTGCTCAAGGGCAACGACGTGTTCAAGACGGCTGTGGCCGTGGCGCCCGTGATGAACTGGCGCTATTACGACAACATCTACACCGAGCGCTTCCTCGGCCTGCCGAATGACAACGCGCGCGGCTACGACGACAACTCGCCCCTCAACTTCGCAGAGCGCCTGGAGGGCAACTACCTGCTCATACACGGCACTGGCGACGACAACGTGCACCTGCAGAACAGCATGGAGATGGTGGAACGGCTCGAGATGGCTGGCAAGCATTTCGAATTCCGCCTCTACCCCAACAAGAACCACTCCATCTTCGACGCCACAGGCAACACCCGCCTCAACCTCTACCAGTTGATGACCGATTTCATTACACGCAAACTTTAATAATATGAAGAGAATAATTGCAGTGTGCGCCATGTCGCTGATGCTCCTTTCCGGAAGCATGGCGAGGGCTCAGTTCAGCGACTACGGAGTGCGCCTCGGCCTGGGCCCGGCGACGATACAGGACGACCTGGGCATAAAGAGCCCCACGCTCGGCCTCAACGTGGGCGGATACATCAACTTCGAGTTCAGCCACAGCCAGACGGTGCTGGCCGAGATATTCTACCTGCAGACGGGCGTGAACCTGCTGCGGCGCGGAGGCAACTTTGAGGATGTTTTCGAGAACGAGAACTCGATGAGCATACGCAACGGGCACTACTACGCGTGGTATGCGCAGGTGCCGGTGCTTGCCGGGCTGCATTTCGAGCTGCCTGTGCGTCAGCCCGGCCATGTGGTGGGTGTCTTCGTGGGGCCGGCTGTGAGCTATGGCCTTTTCGGCAGTTTCTCAGACCGCAAGGTGAGCCCCGGTGTGGCTTCGGTGGGCGACAATTATGACGTCGACCTCTATGGCACCGACGACGAGCGCAAGCTGTTCAACCACCTGAACCGGCTCGATGTCAGTGCCATTGTCGGGGTGAGCTACGAGTACGGCCCGCTGACGTTGAGCCTGATGCTCGACCACGGCTTCCTCGCGCTGAGCGAGGGGCTCGACGTGCTGCGCATGATTGACCGCCTCTACTCCGGAAGCACGGAAGAGGTGAGTGTGGAGATACCCAACGGCAACAACCACACCGTGCTGCTTGGCGTCGCCTACAGGCTGGGCTCATTCAAGAAGTAACATAGCAACAAGACTTATGGTAAGAGTACGTTTCGCCCCATCGCCTACGGGGCCACTTCACATCGGCGGCGTGCGCACCGCCCTCTACAACTATCTTTTCGCCCGCAAGAACGGCGGCAAGATGCTGTTGCGCATCGAGGATACCGACCAGACCCGCTTTGTTCCCGGCGCGGAGCAGTACATAGTCGAGGCCCTGGGATGGCTTGGAATAGAATTTGATGAGGGCGTGCATGTTGGCGGCCCTTTCGGCCCCTACCGTCAGAGCGACCGCAAGCCCCTCTACCGCCGCTACGCCGAGCAGCTGGTGGCCGACGGTTGGGCCTACTATGCCTTCGACACGCCGCAGTCGCTCGAAGAGCGCCGCAAGGCTGCCGAGGCTCAAAAAGGCACCTTCCAATATGACTGCACCACGCGAATGTCGATGGAAAACAGTCTTACGCTGCCAGCCGACGAGGTGCGCCGCAGGCTTGACGAAGGCCAGCCATACGTGGTGCGTTTCAAATTCCCGGAAGGCGTGGACATAACGGTGCACGATATGATTCGCGGCGAGGTCACGATGAACAGCCGCCTGCTCGATGACAAGGTGCTGTTCAAAAGCGACGGTATGCCGACCTATCATCTGGCGAACATTGTCGACGACCACTTGATGGAGATAACGCACGTGATACGTGGTGAGGAGTGGCTGCCGTCGGCGCCGCTCCACGTGATGCTCTACCGTGCCTTCGGCTGGGAGGACACCATGCCCCGCTTTGCGCACCTGCCGCTGCTGCTCAAGCCCGAAGGCAACGGAAAGTTGAGCAAGCGCGACGGTGACCGCCTGGGGTTTCCTGTGTTCCCGCTGGAATGGCACGACCCGAAGAGCGGCGAGGTGAGCAGCGGCTACCGTGAGCAGGGATACTTGCCGCAGGCTGTGGTAAACATGCTTGCCCTGCTTGGCTGGAACCCCGGCACGGAGCAGGAACTGATGACGATGGACGAGCTTGTGGAGCTGTTTGACATAGAGCATGTGAGCAAAAACGGAGCCAAGTTCAATGTGGACAAGGCCCGCTGGTTCCAGCATGAATATTTCCAACAGTTAGACGACGAGACTGTGGCCGCAATGCTTGATGACCAGGTGAGGGCGCACGTAGTGGAGGCAGGCCACGACTATGTGCTCGAGGTGGCAAAACTGATGAAAGAGAGGATTACATTCCCCAGAGAGCTGTGGGACACGTGCCGCTACTTCTTTGTCGCCCCGACCGAATACGATGCGAAGGATGTTGCGAAGCGCTGGTCGCCCGACATGCATATACATATGCAGAAGGTCATCGACATCCTCGACACTGTGCCATTCGAATACGACGCCATACATCAGGCGTTGCTGGAGGATTACATCAAGGGCAATGGCTTGAAGATGGGGTCGGTCATGAACTCGCTGCGGATAGCGGTTGTGGGTCGCACGGTGGGGCCTGACATGCTAACGCTGGTGATGATGCTGGGCAAAGACGAAACAATAAAGCGCGTAAAGCGTGCAATAGACACAATAACAGTATAAAGAACAACCAATTAACAGACATGAAGAAGAACTCGTTAACCTATGCGGCCGCATTGTTGATAATGGCAGGAGTGGCTGGCTGCAACAACACCGCCACAAATCAAAACCCCGAGGCCACAGTGCCTGTGGCTACCGAGGGTGGCCTCAAAGTGGCTTATATCGACACCGACACGTTGCTGTCAAAGTACCAGTATGCCATCGATGTGGAAAAAGAGGTGCGTGAGTATGGCGAGCAGCAACGCCGCTACGGCCAGCAGCAAGTCGATGCTTTCCGGCGCGATTACGAGAACTACCTGCAGACGGGCTCGACGATGACCCTCTCGCAGCAGCAGGCCAAAGAGGCCGAACTGCAGCAGATGGCGGAGAAAATGCAGACACTTGAGCAGGAACTGTTGACCAAGATGGCCGAGAAACAGAGCGCGGAGACAGTCAAGGTGATGAATGCCATTACTGCCTTTGTGCGCGAGTACAATGCCGCCAACCAGAAGTTCGACATTGTGCTAACCAAGGGCGCCACCCTCTACATCAACCCGGCAATGGACATCACCGAAGAAATAGTCAATGGCCTTAACGAAGAGTACGGCAGGATAAGGAAGAAATAGTTTATGGGCCCCTTGGAGTTAATACAGTTATTTGTTACTGCTGCATCTGCTGCTGCACCTTTTTTAGTACCGAAGATTGTCGATAATAAAAAGGAAAAAAGGAATTCGTGTGTGTTTACCCTCAAGGAGATCGAGGATGATCCCACGCTTGTGATGGGGCCTCGGGGCAGTAGTGATTATGGGTTCAGGGGGGAATTATACAACTTCGAGGACAAGCCATTCACCAGACAGATTGCAGGTGTTGTTGCCACTCCGGGTAGGAAAGGCAATACAGTGGTTGTTATTAGTGGAGGTTTTGCATCGGGCAAGTCGCGCATGGTGTACGAGTTCGTGCGTCGTAATGCAGCGTCGAAGGGTTATAAGAGGGTCTTTGCTCCAAAGCTTCACGATCTCAAGGCCGATAGTCTGAGTGAATTGGTCAGAGACAATACTGGAAAGAAGTTGATGTCGCCAGAAGACACGCTGGTGGTGCTGGATGACGTTAACAACCTGTTCGATTATGACGGTAACGGCCAGTTCCATAGTAAAGGCCTATTTGATTTCTTGAGGTCGTTGCAGGAAAAAGGCTACAGGTGCGTTTTGACGCTGACCGATGCCGAAAATGGAGCTGCGGATTTTATCAAATTCTGCAAGGATAGTCCATCTAAAGTCGGACTGGATAGTACAAACCGTAAAATGGCGCGTATCCAGATAGAGAAGATTACTCGCAACAGCAAATGTCATAGGTGGGCAACGGAAGTATACCGTAATAATGGGTTCTCGTCTGTAATTGGAGGCTATGTGCCAGACCTTGAGCGCGCGATTGAAATGGCCACAGAAGAACTAATGCGTGACGAGGGACTTCAGTGGATGCTGGCGAGTATAATTGTTGGAGCCAAGTTCCGGCATAATCGTGGCCTTACAAGAACATTTGCCCAAAAGATGTTCGAGGCGAGGGCGGGTGTCAGTGAGGATTATGACAGATTGTTCCGCACTTTGGCCAACCTGGGATTTATCCGTAATGTCGACAATGAGTCATTCGAGTTTTCAAGCACCCAGCTCTTTTTTAGTTTCAACAAAGACTGTAGAAACGGAAAATATGAAAATCTTGAAGGAATATTGCCGGATGATCCGGAAAACGAAAAAAGGCAGATAGACTGGCTAATCTCTGCCGATGCCAATGACGAGGCAGTTTTGTGGCAACGTGCAGTGGTTCACTCCAGATATGTGAACTCGTCGGTCGCATACATTCGTGAGAAATTGCGTGCTCGTTTCCCAGATGACAGCGAAATACCTCAGGAGTTTGTGGAGGGATCAATTGCGTCATTGCTGGAACGAGGCAGTAAAGATGACTACAAATGGGTTAAGACAGCAGTTGACGAAGGAAGAGCTACGCCTGACATTCAACTTGTGTGTGCACTGCTGAGAATGGCCAAGAACAACGTTGACATTAGAGACGAATTGGTAAACTTGGCGGAAAAGTGGAGGTCTGAAAAGGAGATAAAGCCGTCGGTGTACTATTATCGGTGTGTCGAAGAACTATGCGATGACTATTCCGGCAGTGCAGAGCGTATACGAGAGGTGAAGAAATTGGCAAAGCAAGCCAATAATGTCGAATTAGAGATGTATTACGCCACACTGCTGAATAGAGCCGTGACAGGGAATGCCGCCGCCGACTTTTGGAAGTTGGTGGAGGAAAATAAAGAAGACTTCAGGCTGAACAGTAAGATTATTGCAAAGTATTGCGCCATTGTCTGGAAAAAGACGCGTAACAGATTGACCGAGGATTTGCTGGTAAACAGGTTTTTCAACCAGTTGCGCAGTAACCCGGAATTGGTCAGACTTGACGATGGTGAAGATTTGCGTGACACCCTCTCGTGGGCTGTAATTACAAATCTGCCCACATTTGAAATGAGAAAGAGATTCTACGAGGATGAGGATTGTTTGCAAGAGTACTTGAGTGGTAACGACAACCTGTTTGGCAAGATGCTTATTCCTGTGCTCGATCTTGCTGCTGACAAATTCCGGAGTCATGGCAGATATTTGGGTCCTGCCAAGGATTTGGTGCGGGCCAGACTGCTGTGTGGCACACCAGATGGAGCCTGGTTTGCCGGTAGACGGAAGGTTCTTAACAAGTATCTGAACTGTGTGCCCGATTTCAAACAGTGGCAGGCTGACTATGAGGATCTTGTGGGTGGGCGCCTGTATGAAAACAATGACTTTGAGAGGAACATTGTTGGCTCGGACACGCTGTCGACTGCTATGAATGCCATAGAGTTTGGGCTGTACAAGTCCAGCTTTGACTATGATACGTTTGTCTCGAACCTGAAATGGGTAAAGAACAAGCACAAGGAGTTGGGATACTCGTCTATGCAGCCTCATGCTGTCTCCACCATATATGCAATACTTGGCAAGTTGATCGACATGGGTAAAAGCCCGGAGGAGATAGAGGTGATAAGGGATCTTTTTGGGGACGACATGATGAGTACGGAAGGCAATCTCAAATGTCGCGCTGCCTCGCTGAACAGTATTAGCGACCCGGTCGAGATGCTTGAGGAGATAAATAGGGTAAATAGCAAGTATGACGCTGACTACCCAAGGCTACGCAATGCCGATCATTTGGCCACTATGCTCAATGTGGTCTGTAGCCGCTTTTCTGGTAACGAAGCAGTGGTCGAGGCCATGGGCAAACTTCTTGGTGAACTTAAAGATTCCTACTCTGTCTTATCATTGGATTATTGCAGGCAGAAGTTGAGATTTCAGATTGATGTGCAAAAGAGCCTTGATGGTGCAGATACTGATGCCGTTAAGGGCAATATTGACGATTTAATTGGTCGTTTGCTTACCGTGAATGTCTCAAATGACACTTTGAACGAGCTGTACAAAATGTATGACTCGGCTGTAATATGCGAAAACACCGGCATCTATGTGGCTTTAGACTTGTTAAAGGCTGCCGCCTCGCATGAGAAACTGTGGACAGTGAAACTGTTGCGTACTTTCTTGAAAAAACTCTCCAAAACCAGTAACGAAAGGCTTACGTCAAGTGAGGTCAAACATATTTTTGACGAAGTTCAGCAACTGATTGATGATAATTACACTACAAGCTATCAGTCGGAAGCTGGGAAGATTCGTGAATTGCAGAAAGAAATCAAAAAGAAATGGGGTATCAGGAGGCTGAATATCAATCTACCGCTTGCTTCGAGTAATTTCGAAGACAGACACAAGGTGTGGGACTATTTCCGCGAGCATGGCAGTCTCAGTCAGATTGGGGACAGCGACCTCAATCAGTTCCTCATTCGGGAGAGTGTGGAGGTAAAAAAGGGTGGTGGTCTCTACGACGGTAGTTACTATTCTGAAGCCATGAAGGAGTATGAAAGCCGTAATGGTGAGAGATGGACTCCGAAGAAATGATATTGTTGAACACTAAATATTAAGCAGACCAAATGTCGCTATTGTCAATACGCAATCTGCACGCCTCCATAGGCGAGCGCGAGATACTGAAAGGTATCGATCTTGAGGTGAACCGTGGTGAGGTTCACGCTATTATGGGGCCAAACGGCAACGGCAAGAGTACCCTGGCCGGAGTGGTGGCCGGAAACCCCAAGTACACCGTCACCTCAGGTGAGGTGGAGTTTAAGGGCAAGAGCCTGCTCGACATGCCGGTAGACCAGCGTGCCTGCGAGGGGCTTTTCCTCGGTTTCCAGTATCCGGTGGAAATACCCGGAGTGAGCATTACCAACTTTATGCGCACGGCTGTCAATGAGCAGCGTCGCTACCATGGGCTCGACCCCCTCGGCGGTGCGGAGTTCCTTCGCTTGATGGAGGAGAAGAAGAAGGTGGTGGAGATGACCGCCTCGCTGGCTGGAAGGTCTGTTAACGAAGGCTTCAGCGGAGGCGAGAAGAAAAAGAACGAAATCTTCCAGATGGCCATGCTCAACCCGACGCTTTCCATTCTTGACGAAACCGACAGCGGCCTCGACATCGACGCGCTCCGCATTGTCGCCGGGGGCGTGAACCAGTTGCGCTCTGCCGACAACGCCACCATCGTCATCACCCACTACCAGCGCCTTCTCGACTTCATTGTGCCCGACTTTGTGCATGTCCTCTACGAAGGCCGCATTGTGAAGACTGGGCCCAAAGAACTGGCCTTGGAACTGGAAGAGAAAGGCTACGAATGGATTAAGGAGGAGATGGGAGAATGATTAGGAAAGACATTCTGCCCGATGTGTGGACCGACGGCTGGCAAGCTCCGTCCGAGCGGCGTGTGCTCACTGTGGCCGAGGGAACCGTGGCTCGCATGGTGCTTTGCGCCGAGGCCGACGCGCCTCTCTTCATGTTGAGGCTTGGATGTGGCTACGACGTCATGCCCGACTTGCCCGCCCTGCGGCTGGAGATGATGCCAGGCTCTGTGGTGGAACTTTACAGGCTGCAGGGTATGGGCACTCCGCAACGTCACATCACCGCGCTCGACGTCGACATGCGGCAAGGGGCTTCGCTGCGCATGTGCACCGTCACGCTTGGGGGCTCGCATGTGCGCAACAATGTTGCTGTCCGCATGAACGGAGAGGGATGCGAGGTCGAGGCCAACGGGCTCTACCTTGTCGACCGTGAGCAGGAGTGCGACAACTACATTTTTGTCGAGCATGCATTCCCGCATTGCACAAGCCACGAGCTTTACAAGGGCATTGTAGATGATGCCGCGAGGGCTCGCTTCAACGGCCACGTGCTGGTGCAGGACGGCGCTGTGAAAACCGAGGCTCACCAGACCAATCGCAACATACTGCTCACCGACAAAGCGCATGTGGACACCCGGCCATTCCTGGAAATCTACAACGACGACGTGAAGTGCTCGCATGGCAGCACCATCGGCCAGCTCGACAGCCAGGCCATGTTCTATCTTCGCACACGCGGCATTTCAGAGCGCACGGCAATGACCATGCTTAGCTATGCCTTCTGCGACGAGGTGATACGCACCATCGCCATCGACAGCGTGCGCGAGGCTGTGGGCGACACCGTGAAGAAGCGCCTGCATGGCGAGCTGACGTCGTGCGCCGAGTGCGCCATTGCCTGCTCCCATCCCTGCAACGGCCCCGACGCCAACTTCGAGATTGATCCCTCAAGGCTGTGATGTCGCCCGCGTTGAGGCATAGCACGACCGCTGCCGCCCTCCTGTTGGCGGCCTTGCTGGGCGGCCATGTGTCGGCGCAGCAGCTTGGCGGTCGCGACGCGAAGCTCTACGCCGAGGCCATGGCGAACTACAATCGCCATCTCTACCGTCAGGCGGCGCAGCAGTTGCGCAAGGTGGCCGCGCGCAACCAGGGCTCGGCCGAGGTGCAGTTCTGGCTCGGCATGACAGCCGTTAAGGACGGTTTCAACGCCACAGCCATACGCCGATATTTCTCCCGTTGCATCGAGCTCGACCCGGCCTATCCGCATCCTTTGGCGCACTACTACATGGCGCTGGTACACTACACCGACGAGCGCTACGACGAGGCCATCGGCGAGCTGCAACTCTATTTCGACCTTGCCGGCGGCACGGACGACAAGGAGGTGATGGCTGTCTATGAGGAGGCTTCGGACTACCTGCGCTGGTCGCGCTTTCTCGGTGAGGCTCGGCTCAACCGTGCGCCATTCGACCCCAGGCGTGTGGCTGGGGTCAGTTCGCGAGAGGACGAGATGATGCCTCTGCTCACGTGGAGCGGACGCACGATGTACTACCTGCGCCGGGTGCCCCTGAAGCGAGGCCCCACGTTCTACAACCGTGAGCTCGAGCAAAAGCATTGGATGCTCTACTGCAGCGCCGTGGCCGACACCGCCTTCAGTGCTGGCTATCCTCTTGACAGCCCTTTCAACAGCGGGCTGCCAGAAGGTGGTGTGAGCCTCACGGCTGGTGATGATGAACTCTACTTTTCCATTATCACCGACACACTGGGCTATGCCAACAGCGACATCTACTGCGTGAGGCGCGTGGATGGCAAGTGGCAGCAGCCGGAGCGGCTGGGATCGCAGGTCAACGGCCCTCGCAGCTGGGAGTCGCAGCCCACGGTCAGCCCCGATGGCGGTACGCTGGTCTTTGCGTCTAACCGTCAGGGCGGGCATGGAGGCATCGACCTTTGGCGGTGCCACAGGCTGCCGGGGGGCGATTGGAGCCGTGCCGAGAACCTGGGGGCATCGGTGAACACCGCAGGCAACGAGAAGGCACCCTTTCTTGCCGCCGACGGCCACACTCTCTATTTCCTCAGCGACGGCCATCAGGGCTTTGGCGGCTACGACCTTTTCTTCACCGACTTGGCCGACCGCTATGCCTCGCCTCCTGTCAACCTCGGCCTGCCCATCAACAGCGACACCGACGAGCCTTCGCTTGGGGTGACCGCCGACGGTGCCACGGCCTACTACGCAGGTCGTCTGCCCGGCGGGCAGAGTGCCGACGTGCTGATGTTCGACCTCTACCCGGCCGCCAGGCCAGAGGCCATGCGCTATGTTTGCCTGGAGGTGACAGACAGCGCCGGCACTCCTTTGGCTGCCACGGCTACGCTGGCAAGCGGCGCCAGATTCACCGGACGCGGCAGCCTGCCGGTGATGATGCACACTTCGCGCGACGACGTGATGCTTATCGAGAGCGAGGGCTTCTTCCCCGTGGTCGTGTCGCTGCGCCATCAGGCGGTGGCCCGCGGCAGGGTGGGGCAGACCTTCACCCTTGGAGGCCTGCGCGCTGGGGCTGCCCATCCGCTCGAGGTCGACGACCGCATGGAGGAGCGGCTCGAGGCACTGGCGAGCTGGCTGCTGGAGCACCCGCTGGTGAGAATACGCGTTGAGTGCCCGCGTGCTGCCGACGCCGGGCGGGCTTTGGAGTGCCTCAAGCGTTGCGGGCTGCGACCCGACCGCCTGGCAAGCCGCAGCGGCAGCGCGGTGACGGTTCCACGAATTGTGACAGAATGAAACCCATTGGACGAATATTCGCCTACCTGCGACACTTCCCGCTGCAGATTGCCATGAACGTGCTCTTCAACGTTCTGCACATCGTCTTCAACCTGGGGTCGTATGTGATGATTGTGCCCTTCGTCGAGCTGCTGTTCGGAAGTGGCGACGCTGGCGGCGCGGAGCCCGCGCTGGCCTTCAGCCAGCAGGCTGTGGCCGACTGGGCGTTCTGGCACCTGCGCAGCCTGCGCCAATCATTCGGACTGTGGCGATGTCTGCTTGCCGTGGGGGCGGGCTACCTCGCCTGCTCGCTGTTGAGCAACCTCTTCCGCTACATCGCCATGGCTTTCTTGAGCTCCATACGCAACGGCATGATCGAGCGCCTGCGCAACGACGTCTACCACCGCGTGACGGTGCTGCCCATAGGCTACTTCACGCGGCAGCGGCGCGGCGACCTCATCAGCCGCATGTCAAACGACCTCTTCGACGTCGAGTGGAGCGTCGTCAGCACTCTTCAGTATCTTGTCAAGGATCCGGTCAACATTGTCTTCTTCGCTGCCACACTCATCTTCGTGTCGTGGCGGCTGTTCGTCATCTTCCTGCTTGTGCTGCCGCTGGGTGTGCTGCTCATTGCGCGTATAGGCAAGCGGCTCAAGCGCGACTCCGGGCAGGGGCAGGACCAGCTGGGCGGCCTGTTCGCCGCCATCGAGGAGGCTCTCGGCGGGGTGAAGGCCATCAAGGCCGCCGGGCGCGAGGATGGCATGTCGGACAGGTTCGCCTCGGCCAACGGCGACTACGCGCGCACCATGGTTCGCGTGGCACGCCGCAAGGAGCTCTCCAGCCCCTTGAGCGAGGTGCTCGGCACGCTGGCGTTGGTGGTGATACTGATTGTGGGCGGATGGCAGGTGACCGGCGGCTACATCATGCCCTCGGTGTTCATCTTCTTCGTCATCGTCTTCGCAAGGCTCATACCGCCCATACAGGCGGTTGTCAAGGCCTACAACAGCTTGCTCAAGGGCGCCGCAGCAGCCAGGCGTTTCTTCGACCTGCTCGACGCCGACGAGCAGATAGAGGAACAGCCCTCTGCCGTTGCGCTGGCGCCACTCGCCGACGCCATAGAGTTGAAGGACGTGAGCTTCGCCTTTGAGGACGGTGTTACGGTGCTTGACGGCATCAACCTCACCATCAGGCGTGGGCAGACGGTTGCCCTGGTAGGGCCTTCGGGTGCGGGCAAGAGCACGCTGGTCGACCTTCTGCCGAGGCTGCGCGAGGTCACTGGCGGACAGGTGGTTTTCGACGGCGTGCCCATACGCGAGGCCGCCATCGACTCGCTGCGCTCTCAGTTCGGCATCGTCAGCCAGGACTGCTTCCTTTTCAACGACACCGTGGCCGCCAACATAGCCTTCGGCGCCGCTGGCTACACCGACCGGCAGATACGCGCCGCCGCCGTCAGGGCAGGGGCCGACGGCTTCATCAGCCAGCTGCCGCAGGGCTACGACACCGTGGTGGGCGACCGTGGCTTCAACCTCAGCGGCGGCCAGCGGCAGCGCATAGCCATAGCCAGAGCCATGCTGCGCGACACCCCGGTGATGATCCTCGACGAGGCCACGTCGGCACTCGACTCGGCCTCGGAGCGCGACGTCATGGAGGGGCTCGCCGAGCTGCTCCGTGGCCGCACGGCAGTGGTTATTGCCCACAGGCTGAGCACTGTGCGCAACGCCGACCTTATTGTGGTGCTCGACGGGGGCCGCATCGTGCAGCAAGGCACACACGACGAGCTGGTGGCGCAACCGGGTATGTACAGGAAACTGGTTGACATGCAGGGCTTTGGAAAATAAATTTTGCTGTGTCGTGAAAAAGTGCTAATTTTGCGCCCAAAAGATAAGGTTCAATGGGAGTATAGCTCAGCTGGTTCAGAGCGCCTGCCTTACAAGCAGGAGGTCACTGGTTCGAACCCTGTTACTCCCACCATTAACACGACGAGGGTGCCCGCAACAATTGCGGGCACCCTTTTTGTTTACGCCCGCACAGCCTGCCTCTTGCCTGCCGTGTAGCACCGCCAAGTCTATGCCAGGACCGTCTGTTCTTCGATTGTTCTCCGATTGTTCTTCGATTGTTCTCCGATTGCAAATCGAAGAACAATCGAAGAACAATCGGAGAACAATCGAAGAACAGACGGCCTTGATATGGTTTTAGCGCTTTGTCTTGCTGGTTTTCAGTATATTATGGGTTGGTTTTGCTGCAACTGCTTGTATGCCAATATTCTTGGGTGGGGTAACTTTGTTTTGCCCCAGGGTTTGTATTGAGGCTGGTGGAGTGTGGCCTGCGGGCGGTCTTTTTTGTGTTAAAAACAGGCTGCGGCGTGCTGTTGTCGGGAAAAATTTGTATATTTGCAATTTGAAAAGCGCTGCATACGTGGCGCAAAAACTTGATTACAGCAGTTTTATGCTAATTTAACAAAGTGCAGAACAGAGGCGGTGACACATACAGCGGACTTTTTTGCGCGGATGCTGGCAGCATTGGGCGCGGGTTTGATGTGTGCCTGCCACCTTCTGATTGTATGAAAAAACAACACACACATACGCTATGGCTTTTGAACAAAAAATAAAGGAGCTGCTCGACAAGCGCGGCGAGGCGCGGATGGGCGGCGGACAGAAGGGTATCGACAAACAGCACGATGCCGGCAAGCTGACCGCACGCGAGCGCATCGCGCTGTTGCTCGACGAGGGCTCGTTCGAGGAGTTCGACATGTTTGTCACCCACCGCTGCATGAACTTCGACATGCAGAAGAAGTCGTTTCTGGGCGACGGCGTGGTGACCGGCTACGGTACTATCAACGGCCGCATGGTGTACGTTTTCGCGCAGGACTTCACCGTCTTCGGCGGTTCGCTGAGTGAGACCATGGCATTGAAGATATGCAAGGTGATGGACCAGGCCATGAAGGTGGGTGCGCCGGTGATAGGCATCAATGACAGCGGCGGCGCGCGCATACAGGAGGGCATCAACGCCCTGGCGGGCTTCGGCGAGATATTCGAGCGCAACATCCTGGCCAGCGGCGTGGTGCCGCAGATCAGCGCCATCTTCGGCCCCTGCGCGGGCGGCTCGGTCTACAGCCCGGCCTTGACCGATTTCATCCTCATGTCGAAGGAGAACAGCTATATGTTCCTCACTGGCCCGAAGGTGGTGAAGACCGTCACGGGTGAGGATGTCACCACCGACAAGCTTGGCGGCGCCATGGTGCACGCCACAAAAAGCGGCGTGGCGCACTTCGTCGGCGAGACCGAGGAGGCCACGCTGCAGCTCATACGCGAGCTGGTGGGCTACATTCCCAGCAACAACTTCGAGGAGCCTCCGTTTGTGGCCACAAGCGACCCGGTGGACCGCCTGGAGGATTCGCTGAACCACATTATTCCGGAAAACCCCAATCAGGCCTACGACGTGAAGGACATCATACACGCCATAGTCGACGACGGGCGCTTCCTGGAGGTGCACGAGCGCTGGGCGCAGAACCTTGTGGTAGGCTTCGCCCGCATGGGCGGCATGAGCGTGGGCATCGTGGCCAACCAGCCCAAGTCGATGGCCGGTGTGCTCGACAGCAACGCCTCGCGCAAAGGCGCCCGCTTTGTGCGCTTCTGCGACGCGTTCAATATTCCGCTGGTCACGCTGGTCGACGTGCCGGGCTTCCTGCCGGGCACCGGCCAGGAGTACAATGGTGTGATTGTGCATGGCGCCAAGATGCTCTTCGCCTATGGCGAGGCCACTGTGCCGAAGGTGACGGTGACGCTCCGCAAGTCGTATGGCGGCGCGCACATCGTGATGAGCTGCAAGCAGCTGCGCTCCGACATCAACTATGCCTGGCCCACGGCGCAGATTGCAGTCATGGGTGCCAGTGGCGCCACCGAGGTGCTGCACGGCCGTGCGTTGAAGGAAATCACTGACCCCGAGGAGAAGGCACGCTTCATCGCCGAGAAGGAGAAGGAGTACAACGACCTCTTCGCCAACCCCTACAATGCGGCCAAGTACGGCTACGTGGACGATGTGATCGAGCCCCGCAACACGCGCTTCCGCGTAATCCGGGCCCTGCAGGCTCTGCAGACCAAGAAGGACTCGCTGCCGATGAAGAAGCACTGCAACATTCCGATGTAAACAAGAAGTGAACAATACCAACATCAATACACACAACAAGCAATGAAAAAAGTAATCCTTACCTCGATTGCGGCCGTGGCCATGCTGGCCATGGTGTGCTGCAAGAACAACAAACCCGCTGAGGCTGACGAGCAGAAGGCCTGCGACGCCACCGAGCAGTGCGAGAAGAAGTGCTGCAAGGCCGAGGGCGACACCGCCATGTGCTGCAAGGCTGAAGGCGACACCACCAAGTGCTGCAAGGCCGACGAGGCCAAGTGCTGCAAGGCCGAGGGCAAAGAGTGCCCCAAAGAGGCAGGCAAGTGAGCCTGTGAGTGTGCCGGGCGCGGCAAAGCCCGCGTCCGGCGGCACCCGCTGTGTAATGATGTTGGAGTTAACAGCATTCGATAATTGATGAACAAGTTAAAGAAGATACTATTGCCGGGAGTGTTGGCTCTGGCGGCCGTGGCAGTGTCGGCGCAGCCGCCTGCCGGCGAGGCCGCACCGCACGCAGGCTGCCCGATGCACAACTCGGTGCCTGCCGTCGAGTTCCAAAGCACAAAGATGTGCTTTGCGCCGATGCTGCGGGCATTTGTGGCCATAGACAGCATTGAGTGCTCGGTGCATGTGGTCGACGCCGTAGACGGCAGGATGCGTACTGCGGCCACGTTCCAGACCGACGACATCCACAAGAGGCACGACCTGGCGAAAATACTGCGCCCTGTGAGCGTGGGCAGCGTCGGGCCGTATGTGGCGGTGCTGGCCTCGTCAAAGACCGACTCTGCATATCTGGCACTGCTCGACGCCGACCTCAATGTTGTGGCGCGCCGTGGCTTCAGCTGCCCGATGTATGCCATGCACTTTGAGCATGGGCAAGTGATGGTGGTGGGCCGCAACCAGTATGGCTACGACATCGAGGTGCTCCCGCTGCGCGACGGCCTCGATGCCTTCGAGCACGCGCCCTCGCTGGCAAGCCACTACAGGGTGGCCAAGCAGGCGGAGAAGATAAAGGAGACCGACCCCGTCGGCATCGGGCTGACGGCTGTGGCCGTGGCCGTGGTGTTCCTTGCCCTGGTGTGCATCGCGCTTATTCTGCAAGGTTCGGGCAAGCTCATTGCCGGGCTGGGAAGCCGCAAGCCGAAGGAGGGCAAGACAGAGGCTGCTCCTACTGCCGCTGGCGACGAGGCCGAGGTGGCCGCCGCCATAGCCGCGGCAATACACCTCTACAACGACGAGCTGCACGACGAGGAGGATGCCGTCATCACCATTCAGAAGGTGGAGCGCGACTGGACCCCGTGGAACGCCAAATACTACAACATGAACCATTATTTCAGCAACAGGAGATAAGAACGATGAAAAACTACAAGCTCAAGATAAACGGCCACGACTACAGTGTGGACATCAACGAGGTGGAAGGGCAGGAGGTGAGGCTCGAGGTGAACGGTCAGGCCTACACCGTGACCGTGGACCAGGAGATGAAGCCTGTGCGCAAGACCGTGGTAAGCTCGCCGCGCCCGCAAGTGACGGCTGCCCCGGGTGGCGCAGTGCAGAAAAGCAACGCCCCGGCCGCTGGCAGCAAGGTGACCACACCGCTGCCGGGCACCATCCTCGACGTGTTCGTCAACGTTGGCGACACCGTTAAGGAAGGCCAGACGGTGGTGCTGCTCGAGGCCATGAAGATGGAGAACAACATCGAGGCCGACGCTGCCGGAACGGTGAAGGAGGTGAAGGTGCGCAAGGGCGACAGCGTGCTCGAGGGCGATGTGCTGGTCGTCATCGGGTAGGCGCGGACCTGGGCTACGCTTTGGCCTGAAGGCTTAACACTCAAACTATTTAACCAAAACATTAGGACAATGATTAGTCTAGCCACTGGGGGCTTCATGGAGTTCATGTCGACGCAGCTGGTGCAGTTTGTGGAGTACACCGGCTTTGCCAACGTCACGTGGCCTCACATAGCGATGCTGCTTGTCGGGTTGGTGTTCATCTTCCTCGGCATCAAGTACGAGTTCGAGCCCCTGCTGCTTGTTCCGATCGGCTTCGGAATGCTCATCGGCAACATCCCATTCTATCCCGGGCTGAAAATAGGCATCTACGAGCAGGGCTCGGTGCTCAACATCCTCTACCACGGCGTTCAGAACGGCTGGTATCCGCCGTTGATATTCCTCGGCATAGGCGCCATGACCGATTTCTCCGCCCTGCTTTCCAACCCCAAACTCATGCTCATCGGCGCGGCCGCGCAGGTAGGCATCTTCGCCGCCTACATGGGCGCCCTGGCGCTGGGCTTCATGCCCAATGAGGCTGGTGCCATTGGCATCATCGGCGGAGCCGACGGCCCGACGGCCATCTTCATCAGCAGCCAGCTTGCACCCGACCTGATGGGTGCCATCGCGGTGAGCGCGTACAGCTACATGGCCCTTGTGCCGGTCATCCAGCCACCGATCATGCGACTGCTCACCACGAAGAAGGAGCGCACCATTCGCATGAAACCGCCGCGCCAGGTGTCGCGCCTGGAGAAGATCAGCTTCCCGATCATCGGCCTGCTTTTCTGCGCTTTCATTGTGCCGAGCGGCCTGCCGTTGCTGGGTATGCTCTTCTTCGGCAACCTGCTTAAAGAGTGTGGAGTCACCAAGCGCCTGAGCGACGTGGCCTCCAACGCCGTGGTCAACATCTGCACGCTGCTCATCGGCATCACAGTGGGCGCGTCGACGCAGGCCTCGGTGTTCCTCACCGGCAAGTCGCTGATGATATTCGCCCTCGGTGCGGGCTCGTTCATCGTGGCCACATTCTGCGGTGTGCTCTTCGTCAAGATAATGAACCTCTTCCTCAAGGAGGGCAACAAGATCAACCCCCTCATCGGCAACAGCGGCGTGAGCGCGGTGCCCGACGCGGCGCGAGTGTCGAACAATGTGGGGCTTGAGTACGACAAGACCAACTACCTGCTGCAGCACGCCATGGGTCCCAACGTGGCCGGAGTGGTGGGCAGCGCGGTGGCGGCCGGCATTCTGCTTGCTTTCCTGCACTGACGGTGCGAAGGCAAACGGCAAAAGAGGGTGTTGCGGACAATGCGGACACCCTCTTTTCTTTTTGCCATTCAGCCTGCTACGGCTCGCCGTAGCATTGTAGGCGGGGCATTTCAGCACCATGTCAAGGCCGTCTGTTCTTCGATTGTTCTCCGATTGTTCTTCGATTGTTCTTCGATATTAAATCGAAGAACAATCGAAGAACAATCGGAGAACAATCGAAGAACAGGCGGTGTTGATACGGACTTGATGCCTCTTCTGCTTGATTTTCAATGCGATGTGGCTATTGGTGTCTGCAAGTGATTGTAAATCAATGTCAATGCCGATTACGCACATACACCGGAATGAGGGTGGGCACGAGATATGAAAAGAGGGCGCGTCGCTTTTTCAAGGACGCGCCCTCTTCTTCCTGATCGGCTGCTGGCAGGTCGGCCTGGCTCGCTGAGCCGTGCTGGCCATTCGTTGCCGTTGCGCCGCCGCGGTTGGCCGCCGTCAGTCTTTGATGGCCCGTATGCCGGGCAGCTCTTTGCCCTCAAGGTATTCAAGCATGGCTCCGCCGCCTGTCGAGACGTAGCTCATCTTGTCGGCCAGCCCCATCTGCTTCACTGCGGCCACCGAGTCGCCGCCGCCCACGGCAGCGAAGCATCCGGCGGCGCAGGCTTCGGCCACGTAGGTGGCTATCTGGCGTGTGCCTTGGGCGAAGGCTGGCATCTCGAACACTCCGGCGGGGCCGTTCCACAGTATGGTCTTGCTTTGCATAATCACCTCGCGCAGCATTTGGCAGCTCTCCGGGCCGCAGTCCATGCTTTCCCAGCCGTCGGGCACCTCGCCTGAGGGGACGACCATGGTGGCGGCGTCGTTGTCGAAGCGGTCGGCCACGACGCTGTCGGCAGGCAGGTAGTACCTCACCCCGCGCTCGTCCATGCGGCGCATCAATTCGAGGGCCAGCTCCATCTTGTCGTCCTCGCAGATGCTGTTGCCGATGTGTCCGCCCAGGGCTTTGGTGAATGTGTAGCGCATACCGCCGATGATGACGATGTTGTCCACCTTGTCGATGAGGTTCTCCAGTATGCCTATCTTGCTGCTCACTTTGCTGCCGCCGATTATGGCCGTGAACGGGCGCTGCGGCGCCTGCATGAGGTGCTCGAGGTTGCGTACCTCGTTCTCCATTAAGAAGCCGAAGTACTTGTCGTTGGGGAAGAAGCGAGCAATGACCGCCGTTGACGAATGCTCTCGGTGGGCGGCGCCGAAGGCGTCGTTTACGTAGCAGTCGCCCAGTGCGGCCAGTTGGCGTGCCAGCTCCTCGCCGCCTTTTGTCTCCTCGGGGTAGAAGCGGATGTTTTCGAGCAGCATTGCCTCGCCTGGTTTCAGGCTTGCGGCCATGGCCTCGGGCTCGCCGCTGCCCAGCAGCTGCTGCGTGAAGGCCACGGGGCGGCCTATCAGTTGCTCCAGGTGCCTGGCCACGGGCTCGAGCGTAAGTTCGGGCTCGAAGCCGCCTTTCTTCGGACGGCCAAAGTGCGCCATGATAATCAGTGACGCGCCGTCGGCCAGCAGTTTGTTGATTGTGGGCAACGACTCGCGCATCCGGGTGTCGTCGGTGATGTGTTTGTTCTCGTCGACCGGCACGTTGAAATCCACGCGAAGCAGAACCTTGTGCCCGGCAAAATTGGTGTCTTGTATGCTTTTCATGACGGTGTGGTGTGTTGCGCAGGGTTGCGGCCTCATGCCTCCTTGTGGTGGGGCTCGGCCACGGCCATTCCGATGTAGAGAGCGGAGAGCATGGTGAACACGAATGCCTGGATGTAGGCCACAAGGCACTCGAGCAGCGAGATGAATACGCTGAAGAACACGCTCACCACGCTGACCCCGGCACCGACCCCGGCGCCGAATAGCTGGCTCATGATGAAGATGATGGTGACAAAGCCGAGTATCACGATGTGACCGGCGGTCATGTTGGCGAAGAGTCGTATCATCAGCACTATGGGTTTGGTGAGCACGCCCACTACCTCGACCAGAGGCATCAGCGGGAACACCTTGAGCCATGCGGGCACGCCGGGGGTGTTGAAGATGTCGGTCCAATAGTGGCGGTTGCCGCTAACGTTGGTGATGATGAAGGTAATCAGCGCGAGGATGGCCGTGATGGCTATGTTGCCGGTGATGTTGGCGCCTGCCGGGAATATCGGTATAAGGCCCAGTATGTTGCAGAAGAAGATGAAGAAGAAGAGGGTGAGCAGGTAGGGCAGGTACTTTTGGTAATGTTTCTCGCCGATCATGGGGCGCACAATGTTGTCGCGCACAAACACCACCAGCATCTCCACCAGGCTCTGCAGACCCTTGGGCGCTTGGTCGGGGCGCTTTTTGTAGCCTGCGCGGGCAATGAAGATGATGACGATGAGCAGAATGACGGCTATCATCACTGCCGCCGAGGTCTTGGTGATGCTGAGGTCGACAGGCTTTTTGCCGGTGGGCTCGCCGTTGCTGTCCACGCACACTATCTCCTCCTTCTCGGCTCCGCCGCCCACCAACCGGTAGCCCTTGTAGTCGGCATGTCCGTGGTGGAATTTGGCCGAGCTGAATACATCGATGTGCCCGTCGTTGACGAGGATGATCGGCAGCGGCACAGCAACAGAGTGTTCGGTGCCGTCCTTGTCGGCGTAGTCGAAGAGGTGCCACGCGTGGGCGTCGGTCACGTGGCCGATAATCATCGAGCCAGGTGTGAACTCCTCGGTCGTGTTGGCATTTGCCGCCATCGGCAGTGCCAGCATGGAGGCCATCAGGAGAAGCGGGAGAAGCAGTCGTCTCATCGGTCAGTCGGTTTCGTTAATGGTTTTGCTGGTGTTGTTGAAGATGTCGATTTGCAGCGTGTCGAAGAGGCCAAGCTGCCGCTCGTCGTGGCTTGCCGAGTCGCCGCGTTGGCGTAGGGCGTCGCTCACAATGCGCCGCAACGCCGTGGGACGCGATACACCGTCGAGGGCGGCGTATCGCGTCAGGCGTTGTAGTTCGGGCTCGCTGAGCGTCAGCGTGTACTTCTTCGTCTTCTGCCTTTTCATCGTGGGGCTACATCATGAAGTTGGGGTTGTAGCGTGCCACTTGCTGCAGGGCTTTGTCGGCCAGTTGCTCGTCCTCAAGTGTGGTCAGGGCAATGTCGTGCAGCAGGCCGATTACTTGGATAACCTGGCCGTTCATGCGCGAGCGCACACCGGCGGCCTTGTTGCCTCTGAACTGGACAAGGTAGTCGCCCTCTTGCTTGTAGTATTCGAACACATTCTCCCACAGCTCGGCGGCGCGCTCCTTGCCGTAGACGTTGCGGTAGAGCTCGAACACGTCGATGTAGTTGTTGTTGCCGGTGTAGATGTAGACGGCGTAGATGTCGAGCGGGAAGTTCTTCACCGGGAAGTGGGCCGTCATCGTGTCGAGCAGGGCGCGAGCCTTGTCGAGGTTGCCGTCCACTGCCTCCTGGTGGGCGGCCAATGTCATGGTCTGCCGTGTGGTGGCTGCCATGTTCTCGCTTATTGGGTCGATGTAAATGTCGCGGTCGAGGTTGCCCCACTTGAGCGGCTGCCCGTCGGTGCCGTTGAGGAAGTAGTCGGCAGTGCGATCGGTGAAGCGTTGGAAGCGCGGGTAGGGGAGAAGCTTGTAGCTCAAGCCGTCCTGCACGTGGAAGGAACGTATTGGCGGGAATATCTGCGGCAGCCCCTGCGTCGTTGGGTTCATGATGTTGATGTCGCGCATGAAGCGGTTGGTGCCGATGATGTCGAGGAACATCATCTGATGGCGGTAGATCACATCGCGGCTCACCTCCCACCTAATCACCGGGTCTACACGGTCGGCCAGTTCGGCGGGTATCACACCGGCCTCTACCAGCGCGGGAACGTCGAGTGTTATCTTGAAGCGCTTGGTGGGCAGGTAGTAGGCCTTGGTGTCGCCGCTGCCTAGGGTGAAGCGGTCGGGGTGGTCGCGCAGCATGGCAAGCACGTCGGTCAGCTCAAGGTACTCCGCGGAGCGGTCGAGGATATAGAACGCGTCGTTGCCGAGGCCGTAGAACTCCTTGGGAAGAGTGAACGGCAGGGCCTCGCTCTCGTACAGTGTGTTGTAGAGCTGCTCCACGTACCAGTGCATACCTGCCAGCGTGAAGTTGAGGATGCGCACGTCGGTGCGGGTGCCTTCCACCTCCTGCGTATACCACAGCGGGAAGGTGTCATTGTCGCCGAAGGTGATGAGCACGCTGTTCTTGTTGAGGCTCTTGAGGTAGTTTTGGGCGAAGTCGCGAGCAGCAGTCTTCTGCGAGCGGTCGTGGTCGTCCCAGTTCTCGGAGGCAAGCAGGCAGGGCGCGGCGGCCATGCAGGCCACGAACACCACGGGCAGTGCCACCTTGGCGGCCTTGTCGCTGTTCTTTTTGAACAGCCTTGCAACCCATTCTGTAATTGCCATGACGGCCAGGCCTATCCACATCGCGAAGAAGCTGAACGAGCCCACGAAGGCGTAGTCGCGCTCGCGCGGCTGGCGTGGAGGCATGTTGAGGTAGATGGCGATGGCCAGGCCGGTCATGAAGAACATGATGAAGACAATGAACGCGTCCTTCGGATGGCGGCGCACGTGGTACACCAGCCCTATGATGCCCAGCAGCAGCGGCAGCATGTAGTAGCGGTTGCGTGCCTTGTTGTCCTTCAGGTGGTCGGGCAGGTTGTCCTGCGGGCCGAGGCGTGCCTCGTCAATGAACTTGATGCCGCTTATCCAGTTGCCGTTGATGTAGTCGCGTGTGCCGTCATCGTTGAAGTAGTGACCCTGTATGTCATTCTGCCTGCCGGCGAAGTTCCACATGAAGTAGCGCCAGTACATCCAGCCCAGCTGGTAGCGGTTGAAGTAGGTCATGTTCTGACCGGCGGTGGGTTTCTGCCCGCCGTAGGTCTTGCCTGCCCAGTATTCGTAGAACTTCGGGTGCTGGCGGTCGGTGTCGTTGCTCCACATGCGGGGGAAGACTCCGGTGTGCTGCTCGCGGTATACGTATTTCTGCGCGTGGGCGGCGGCTATGTAGCGATCCTTGCCCTCGGCATTCTTGCCGCGCACATATTTGGTATAGCCCTGCTTCACCTTGATTGGTGCGCCGGCGGTGTAGAACTGGCCGGTCAGCAGAGGAGTGTCGCCATACTGCTCGCGGCCCAGGTAGGCACGCATGGCCACGGCGTCCTTGGGCGCGTTCTCGTTGAGCGGAGTGTTGGTGTTGGCGCGAATCACAAGCATGAAGAACGTGCTGTAGCCTATCACCAGCATGGCGAAGCTGAGCAAGGCGGCGTTGAGGATGGGCTTGGATTTCTTGTGCGAATACCATATTCCCCACACCACAAGCGCTGCCAGCAGCACGAAGTAGACTATCGTGCCGCTGTTGAAGGGCAGGCCGAGCGTGTTGACGAAGAAGACGTCGACCGCCGAGTCTACATTGACTATGCCGGGTATGATGCCCCACAGGATCACGGCCAGCGTGACCACGCTAAGCACACCGGTAATCAGGAACCCCTTGAAGGTGGTCTTCGGCCAGCGTTTGAAGTAGACCACGTAGAAGATTGCCGGCACGGTGAGCAGGTTGAGCAGATGCACGCCGATGGCCACGCCGACCAGCAGCGATATCAGTATCAGCCAGCGCAGCGAGCGCGGGTCGTCGCTCTGCTCCTCCCATTTCAGAATGGCCCAGAACACCAGCGCGGTGAAGAAGCTGCTCATGGCGTAGACCTCGCCCTCCACGGCCGAGAACCAGAACGTGTCGGTGAAAGTGTAGGCCAGCGCACCGACCACACCCGAGGCGAACACAGCCCACGTGCGCCAGTCCTTGAGCGAGGGGTTCTTTTGGTCGGGCAGCAGGTGCTTGCCCATCAAGGTGATGCCCCAGTAGAGGAACAGTATGGTAAATCCGCTGCACACGGCGCTCATCACGTTGATGGCGTGGGCGGCGTCCTCGGGCGAGGCGAACATGGAGAAGATGCGCCCCAGGATCTGGAAGGTCGGCCCTCCCGGCGGATGCCCCACCTCGAGCTTTACAGCCGTGGCTATGTACTCGCCGCAGTCCCACCACGAGGCCGTGGCTTCGGCGGTGAGGATGTAGACAGTGCATGCGATGATGCAGATGACCCACCCGATGATGTTGTTTACCAAATGGTAGCGTTTCATGTCGTTATGCATAGTTGTGTGTTCGCTTTTGTTGAAGAGGCCGCTATTGCGCGCTGTCGCGCAGGATGGGCATTGTCATGCAGCGGGCGCCGCCACCGGCGCGTGGAAGCTCGCATCCCGGGAAGGCCGCCACGAACTTGTCGTAGTCGTTCATGTCCACACGCCCCTCCACGATGTCCTCGGCGTTGAGCACGGCGAAGCCCGCGCGGTCGAGTGCGTCGATGGTGTGGGTGTTGCGGCGGTAGCCCATCACCTTGCCGTCGCCGAGGGCGAAGAAGTTTGCCCCGCTGTGCCACTGCTCGCGCAGCTGCACCCAGGGGTCGCTCCCGCCGCCCACTATGGGCTCCATCTCCCAGCCCAGGTGCTCCAGACCCTTGATGATGTTGGGGAACTTGGTGTAGCTCACCCTGCCGCCCTCGATGCTGATCAGCGTCGTGTCCTTGCCAGCGAAGAGGCCGGTTTTCTTGAGCATGGGCTCGAAAGCCATGCACTGGTGGCGCCCCAGGAAGGTGAACACCATGTCGAGGTGTATGAAGCTCTCGGGCTTCTGCGGCAGCTCCTGCACCAAGATGTTGAAGCGCTCGCGCTCGCGGGCGAATGTCTGCGCCAGGTACTTGATGCCCTTGGTGTTGGTGCGTATGCCCTGACCGATGCAGAGCAGGTCGGGCGAGGCCGTCTGCACGTCGCCGCCCTCGGTGCGGGCGTCGCGGTCTGAGGCCATGGCGTTCAGCGTGTCCACGTGGAAGAAGTGGCGGAAGATGGCCTCGTAGATGAGCGTCTCGCGCTCGCGCACGTCGAAACTCATCGAGTTGATCAGCACGCGGTTGTACACGGTGCTCGACGCGTCGCGGGTGAAGAAGAGGTTGTAGAGCGGCTTGAGCAGGTAGCGGTCGTCGTCGGTGCCGTCCCACTCCGGGTCCTCGTAGCCTTCCACCAGTATGCGTGCCAGCTCGGCCGAGGGCAGCGCCATGAGGCTCTCGGCCAGGTCGTCGTCGCAGTTGTCCATGTCGCAACTCTCCTCCACCAGGTGGCGGCGTGTGCCCTCGTCGTCGAGCAGGCGCTCCAGTATGTCCTCCACGTAGTACACGTCGGTCCACCGCTCCAGCACGCCGCTGAAGTAGTGGTATTCGGTGTCGACTATCGGGCGGTTCAGAATGTCGCTGTACAGGGCGTGGGCGGCGTTGATCGGGGTCATGCGCTCAATCTCGACCCCGGGACGGTGGAGCAGCACGGCGCGCAAGCGTCCGGTCTCGGAACTCACGTCGACGGTGCACGGTGCGATATTTTCTTTTGTCATATACTGTCCTTATGCATTAATGCACAACGTGTTGCCTGCCGGAGGCAACCGGTTGTGAAAGTGCAAATATACGAATTATTCCTCAACCGGCAATCTTTTTTCGCCTCGATATGCCAACAAGTTATCAACAGCCACCCGCCACGGGCCGCCCTTCCAGGCCTGGTGCCGCCGCCATCACGTGCAGGGCGAGCCTCCGCGCCGATTTTTCCGGAAATGTGCGTAAAGTGTCTGATATACAGATTGTTGGTTGTGTTTGCGCGGCGGGGGTAGAATGTATGTTGTCAATTGGTTGAAAAACAGCATTGTGGATAGACCAACTCCTACTCAACTCCTACTCATCTACTACCCAACTCCTAATGAACCACTACTTGTGTAGTAGTTGGTATGCCGATGACAGGTTTATGAGAGGTTGTTGATACGGCCACGGCACCTGCCGGGCTTGCTGCCGACGACGGAAAATCGGCACCCGGCGCACAATAAAGGCTGCCGTTGCGCGTTGTTTGCGCAAAACAGTGATTTGACATGAAACGCAATCTATTGCTGGTGTGCCTGTTGCCGATGCTGGCCTTTGGTCAGGGCAAGAGCACCCATTGCTTTGCCGAGCGCGACTCGTCGCTGCTGCTCGATGTGTGGCAGCCCGAGGTGCGCCGTGCCGATTCGGCCTGTGTGGTCGCCCTGTTCGGCGGCGGCTTCGTGGCCGGCGAGCGCGACAACGAGCTTCAGACCTCCATCGCCCGCCTGCTCACGGCCAAGGGCTTCGTGGTGGTGAGCCCCGACTACCGCCTGGGGCTGAAGGACAGCGCCAAGGTGGCCTCGTTCGGCAAAGGGCTGGGTGGCCTGCAGCGCATGTTCCAGTGGACAATCGACATCGCCACCGAAGACTGCGCCGCGGCGGTGGCCTATGTGCTGGCACATGCCGACGAGCTGGGCGTCAACCCGCGGCGTGTGGTGCTGACGGGTTCGAGCGCCGGAGCCATCACTGTGGCGCAGCTCGACTGGTGCCGGGCCAACGGCCTGCAGCAGGCCTCGTCGTTGCCCGAAGGGTGGATGCCTGCCGCCGTGGTGCCCTATGCCGGAGCCGTCATGAGCAAGGGCAAGCCGCGCTACGCCACGCCGCCCGCACCGACCATGTTCCTCCACGGCACGAAGGACAAGATTGTGGCCTACAAGCGTTTCCCTCCTGTGCTGAGCCATGCGCTCTACGGCGCCTCAACGCTGTTCAAGACGATGAAGAAGGCCGGCCACCCGGTGTGGATGGTGCGCTACAAGGGCATCGGCCACGAGGTGGCCTCGTTCCTGCCCGGCTCGGTCGACCTATTTTGCGGGTTTGTGGAGCAGGTGTTCAGCGGCAGGGTGACCACGCTCGACGCCACGATGAGCGACTCGCGCCTGCGCCCCACGGAGTGGACAAACATGAATGTCTTCGACCTTTATAAGTGAACGCAGAATGCTGGACGGCAGCAGCATGGATGCGCATTCCTCAACCATTGCATGAGGCCCTGCGGCTCGAACTGGCGCAGGTTGCGACATATAACAGAAACCATTGATGGACAGCAACGACAACAGGAAGATAGAGATTATGGCCCCCTGCGGCTCGTGGGAGAGCCTGCGCGCCGCCTTGCAGGCGGGGGCAGGATCGGTGTATTTCGGCGTGGGCAGGCTGAACATGCGCTCGCGCTCGGCGGCAAACTTCACCGTCGACGACCTCGGCGAGATCTGCCGCACCTGCTCGGAAGCCGGGGTGAAGACCTACCTCACGGTGAACATCGTGGTCTACGACAGCGAGATGGCCGAGCTGGAAGAGCTCCTGGCGGCCGCCCGCAAGGCGGGTGTGGATGCCGTGATAGCCAGCGACATGGCAGTCATCATGGCGGCCAGGAGGCTGGGCATTGAGGTGCACATCAGCACGCAGTGCAACGTCAGCAACAGCGAGGCGGTGCGCTTCTACTCGCAGTGGGCCGACGTGATGGTGCTGGCGCGCGAACTGTCGCTCGACCAGGTGGCTGCCATTCACCGTTTTGTGGCCGAGAACGACATACGCGGCCCCAAGGGTGGGCTGGTGCGCCTCGAGATGTTCGCCCACGGCGCACTCTGCATGAGCGTCAGCGGCAAGTGCTACCTCTCGCTCGACAACGCCGCCCACAGCGCCAACCGCGGCGCCTGTATGCAGCTCTGCCGCCGCGGCTACATAGTGAAAGACAAGGAAAGCGACCTCGAGCTGGAGGTCGACAACCAGTACATCATGTCGCCCAAAGACCTCTGCACCATTGGTTTCCTCGACCGGATGATTGCCGCCGGGGTGCGTGTGCTGAAGATTGAGGGCAGGGGGCGCAGCGCAGACTATGTGCGCACCACCGTCGAGTGCTACCGCGAGGCCGCCGAGGCCATAGCCGACGGCAGCTATTCGCCCGGCAAAGTCGAGGGCTGGACGGCGCGCCTGGCCACCGTCTTCAACCGTGGCTTCTGGGACGGCTACTACCTGGGTCGCCGCCTGGGCGAGTGGAGCGACCGCTACGGCTCGCAGGCCACCGAGCGCAGGGTCTACCTTGGCCCGGTGAAGAACTACTTCAAGCGCATCGGTGTGGCCGAGGTGCACCTGCAGACCGCCGAGCGGCTCCGCGCGGGCGACACCGTGGTGGTCATCGGACCCACCACCGGCGTCTACCGCGCCGTGGCCGGCGAGCTGCGCCTTGAGCGCGACGCCGTGGCCGAGGTGGGGCAGGGCTCATGCTTCAGCTTCGCCACCTCCGAGCCGCTGCACCGTGGCGACAAAGTGTACAGGGTAGACAAAGTGCAGCCATGACGCCGGCAGGAAGACCTTCTTTCCCCTTCCGCGCACTGCTTTGGCTAAGGCACCACCTTGTGCCTGTGCTGCTTGCGCTGCTGCTGTTGCCGCCCCTGGCCTCGATGCTTTGGCTGATTGACAAGCCCGATGTGCTTGACAATGTGGCGCGTGGGTGGACTACACTCAATTATTTCATTGGCTATGACACCGGCTTCGGTGGCAGGAAACTGGTGGGCACGGTGTGCCGCTGGCTTTGGGGCGACGCGGTGGGCCTGGGGCAAATAATGGCCATGGCCACGGCTGCCAGCGCTTTGATGATGCTGCTGCTGGGTCTGTTCCTGTGGCGGGCGCTGCCCGTCATCGACCGTCGCTCGCTGCCGCTGGCGGCAGTGGTGGCGCTATATATGGTGAGTCCCATGTCGGTGCTGCGCTATGTGCAGGGGCATCCGGCCATGTCTATCGGCTGCATGGAGACCTACCAGTTCATACTGGTGCTTGTATGGCTGCTGCTCTACCTGCGCCACCGTGGCTCGGTGGCCTATTGGGCGGCGACCCTGGCTACCCCCTTGCTGGGGCTGCTGGTGCACCACACCTTCATGTGCACCTTCATGCCGCTGTATGTGGCGCTGGCTGTGGCCGACCTGCGCGACGGCTCCTCGCCCGCCAAGCGGCTGCTCTACGGCGTGGCTGCCCTGCTTGCGGGTGCGTTGTTCGTGGCCTTGTGGCGCTTCAGCACAATGAATGTGGGCATCGACGAGCTATATGGCCGCATCGAGGGCAAGGTGTCGCCCGGCAAGGAGATGCTGCGTGTGATGTACTACGTCAGCAACGAGGACAATCGCCGGTGGGCCTTCGGCACGGGCGGTTTCACCAAGGCTATAGACTTTGCCTTGATGCTGCTGATGATGCTGCCGCTTGTGGCGGTGCTTTGGCAGCCGTGGGTGCACGGCAGGCGTCCCGTGGAGGCGCTGCTCTCGCCGGCGGTGACCGTCACTGTGCTCACCCTGCCCATATTCGTCATGGCGACCGACTATGGCCGCTGGTGGACGTGCTACTTTTTCTGCCTTGTGGCTGCGCTGTGTGCGCGCCGCGACGACCCCGCCGTGGCGCGCAATCTGGAGCGCCTGCGTGGCTGGGGGGGGTATATTGGTACCTCGTGCTGCTGCTTTTTGTGTGGATGGCAACGCTGCATGGGGGCGGCCCCAGCGGTGTGGCGGAGGCGATTAAGATAAGAATGCTAATACAGTCTATATGACCGAAGAACAGGAACAGGCCCTGCGGCTGGCCACCGAGGCCGGCCACATACTGCTCGAGAACGGCGCGGAAATCAGCCGTGTGGAGGAGACCATGGAGCGCATTGCCTCGGCCTACGGCGTGGAGGACGAGAGCTTCTTTGTGCTCAGCAACGGCATCATCACCACTGGCCAGCACTATGCCCGCGCCGAGTTCATACCCATCAAGGGCACGCAGTTGAGCAAGGTGGTGGAGGTGAACCAGCTGAGCCGCGACGTGTCCGCGCCTGACGGGATGACGGTTGACGAGCTGCGCGGGCGGGTGGCTGCGATACGGGCCTCGAAGGGCAAGCCCTGGTGGGAGAACACCGTGGGCGTGGCCTTCGGCGTATCGTCGTTCAGCGTGCTGTTCGGCGGCAGCGCGGTCGACGCGGCGGCCACCTTCGTGTGCGGTCTGCCGCTGGGAGCGTTCATTGCCTTCGCCGCGCCACGCCTGAGCCGCATCATGGGCAACCTGCTTGGAGGCCTGCTTGGAGGCTTGCTGTGCATAGCGGCGGTGGCGGCCGGTTTCGGCGAGCACCTGCCGAACATGATAATAGGCACCATCATCGCGCTGGTGCCGGGGGTGCCTTTCACCAATGGTATGCGCGACCTGGCCAACGAGGACTACATTGCCGGTGCCACGCGTCTGGTCGACGCCACCATGGTCTTCCTGTGCATAGCCATGGGCGTGGCCCTGAGTTTCATCGTTGAGGGGGCGCTCTCGGGCGGCATCATGCGGCTGGGCAAGCCGGTGGTCGACGCCTTCATGTCGGGCTGGCTGGTGCAGATAGCCGCCGCCTTCGTGGGCACGGTGGGCTTCTCCGCCCTCTTCGGGGCACCGAGGCGCTACTATGCCGAGTGCGGGCTGACCGGCGCGCTGGGCTGGGCGGTGTACCTTGCCGCAGGCCACGCCGGCACGGCTGCCGGGGCTGCCTTCCTGGCGGCGCTGGCCGTGGCCGCCGCCAGCCAGCTGCTGGCCAAGTGGCGCCGCTGCCCGGTGACGGTGTTCCTCATCTGCGGCATCATACCCCTTGTGCCCGGAGGGGGCATATTCTGGACGGCCTACTACCTGGTGAGCGACCAGCTGCGCCTGGCGGCCACCATGGGCTTCGCGGCCCTGAAGGCCACCATAGCCATTGCGGGCGGCATCATCGTGGTCGGCGCCGTGGCGGCCAGGCTCAAGCGCAGCCGCGCCAAACACAAACAATCACAAGCATCACTATGAGCAACTGGAACCCCAACAAGCAGGGCAAGTTCCGCAACAGCCGGGGCGAGGAGAGCCCCGCCCGCCCTTCGCCCCAGGAACGCAACACCTTCAGCACCGAGGCTGTGCCGGAGAAGGCCATACTGGTGGCCGTGTGCCCTGCGGGGCAGAGCATGGAGCGCACCGGCGAGTACCTGGCCGAGCTGGCCTTCCTGCTGGCCACGGCGGGCGGCGTCGAGGCCAGGCGCGTGGTGCAGCGGCTTGAAAGGCCCGACCCGCGCACATACGTGGGCAGCGGCAAGCTGGAGGAGATAAAGGAGTACCGCCAGGCCACGGAGGCCGACTTCGTGGTGGTGGACGACGAGCTCTCGCCAGCGCAGCTGCGCAACCTCGAGCGCGAGCTCGGCTGCCGCATTCTCGACCGCACGACCCTCATACTCGACATCTTCGCCAAGCGCGCCCGCACCTCGACCGCCAAGACGCAGGTCGAGCTGGCTCAGCTGCAGTACATGCTGCCGAGGCTCACCCGCATGTGGACCCACCTGGAGCGGCAGCGCGGCGGCATCGGTATGCGCGGCCCGGGCGAGACGCAGATCGAGACCGACCGTCGACTGATCAAGGAGAAAATCAGCCTGCTGAAGCAGCAGCTGGCCTCTATCGACAAGCAGAAGTCGCTGCAGCGCAAAAACCGCGAGAGCCTGGTGCGTGTGGCGCTGGTGGGCTACACCAACGTGGGCAAGTCGACGTTGATGAACCTGCTGTCGAAGAGCGACGTACTGGCCGAGAACAAGCTCTTCGCCACCCTCGACACCACGGTGCGCAAGGTGGTGGTGGGCAACCTGCCGTTCCTGCTCACCGACACCGTGGGCTTCATCCGCAAGCTGCCCACACACCTGGTGGAGAGCTTCAAGAGCACCCTCGACGAGGTGACCGAGGCCGACCTGCTGCTGCACGTGGTCGACGTGTCGCACGACGCCTACGAGGACCAGATTGCCGCCGTGGGGCGCACGCTCGACGAGATAGGCGCCGCCGACAAGCCCGTGATCATGGTCTTCAACAAGGTCGACGCCTACCGCCCTGCCGAGCTTGTGGAGCTCGACGAGACCGAGGAGGCCGAGTGGGACGCCGAGGGCGAGGTTGACCAGTTGGCCATGCTTGAGCGCTCGTGGCGGGCGCGAGGCGGCAAGTGCGTCTTCGTCAGCGCGGCGCACCGCACCAACATCGAGGCCCTGCGCCAGATGCTCTACGACGAGGTGGCGCGCATACACGCGGTGCGCTACCCCTACAACAACTTCCTTTTCTAACCGCTCCAGCACCGTATAAAGGCCGTCTGTTCTTCGATTGTTCTCCGATTGTTCTTCGATTGTTCTTCGATTTAATATCGAAGAACAATCGAAGAACAATCGGAGAACAATCGAAGAACAGACGGTGTTGACACGTAGTCAGTGCACCCTTCAGGCCACTTGCGCAGCCGACGGCGGCTGCCCTTTTTTGCGTGTGGAGGCAAAAAAAAATTGGCCAGTTGTATTTTTTTTGCTATTTTTGCCGTTTCAAAACAGTACAAAACTCAGTAAACAACGACATGGAAAAGCTGATAATCACCGCCGCAATATGCGGCGCCGAGGTAACTAAGGAGCAGAACCCCAACGTGCCCTACACCGTGGAAGAGATAGTGCGCGAGGCCAAGAGCGCGGTCGATGCCGGCGCGGCCATTGTGCACCTGCACGTGCGCGAGGACGACGGCACGCCGACGCAGAGCCACGTGCGCTTCCAGGAGTGCACCGAGGCCATCCTCAAGGAGTGCCCCGACGTCATCCTCATCCCCTCGACTGGCGGCGCCGTGGGCATGACGCCCGACGAGCGCCTGGACAGCACCAACACCACGCCGGTGCCAGAGATGGCCACGCTCGACTGCGGCACATGCAACTTCGGCGACGACATCTTCGACAACACCATGCCCACCATGCGTGCCTTCGGCCGCCGCATGATTGAGAAGGGCATCAAGCCCGAATACGAGTGCTTCGAGATGGGTCACCTGGAGACTATAGTGCACATGGCCCGCAAGGGTCAGGTGCCCAGCGCCTTCGGCGTGGCCGGCCCCGATGGCAGCCCGCTGCCGCTGGTGCCCATGCAGTTCAACTTCGTGCTCGGCGTGCTGGGCTGCGCCTCGGCCACGGTCGACAACCTGGTGTGGATGGTGAGGAACATACCCGCCGGCAGCACGTGGACGGCCACCGGCATAGGCCGCAATGCCTTCACGCTGGCGGCTCCGGCCATAGTGATGGGCGGCAATGTGCGCGTGGGCTTCGAGGACAACCTCTACCTGGAGCGCGGCGTGCTGGCCAAGAGCAACGGTGAGCTGGTAGACAAGGTGGTGCGCATGGCCAGGCTGCTGGGCCGCGAGGTGGCCACCAGCGACGAGGCGCGCGAGATACTGAGCCTCCGCAAACGATAGAAAGCAAGAAACACCAATCATAACAAGCAAAGATGAAAAAGACAGCAACCGTGCTGGCCATGTGCGCCCTGGCCCTTGGGGCAATGGCGCAGAGCCAGCAGCCCGACGAGGAGATGATGCGCCAGATCAGGCTTGAGCAGCACAAGCGCGACATCTCGAAGAAGCACCTGCAGAGCGCCATACCGCTCGGCAGCGGGCAGGCAGTTACAACCAAGCAGGCGCAGAAGAGCCTGCCGGGCGACCGCGTGTGGTTCCCCGGCGAGTGGGAGGAGGTGAAGGCCATTGTGGTCACTCCCTACTACAGTTACACGCCCGTCAACAACTATGGTTCAGGCTACTACTATGCCGACCCGGTGGTGAGCGGCGTGGCCGAGATTATCAGCTACCCCAGCCGCCAGAGCGTGGGCTATGGCCCCTACCGTGCCGTGATGGATACCGCCAGCGCCTTCGGCAACGTGAGCTTCTACCTCATGGACGCCATTCAGAAAGGCGGCGCTGAGGCTTGGGTGCGCGTGGAGAGCTCGGCCGACACCAACAAGGTGTACCGCAAGCTGAAGCGCATGAACCTGAGCACCGACAACGTGAAGTTCCTCGTTGGCCCGGGCAACTCGTTCTGGTACCGCGACTGCGGCCCCATCTGCTTCTACTACGGCGATGAGGACAGCGTGGCCATGCTCGACTTCGGCTATTATCCCGGCCGTGCGCTCGACGACTCGCTGCCCACCATCATCAGCCAGCAGATGGGCCTGCCCAACTACCAGACCCCCATCGAGTGGGAGGGCGGCAACTGTGTGGTAGACGGCGCGGGCATGGTCATGAGCAGCGACGCCCTCTACAGCAACAATGCCGACCGCTACGGCCAGATTACCTGGGACGGCAAGAACGTGAACACCATCAACTATTCGCAGAAGGAGCCCCTCTCGCAGACGCAGGTGAAGTCGGCCCTGTCTGCCCTCCTCGGCCAGCGCGCCACCTACATCCTGCCGGCCTACCGCTACGATGGCGGCACAGGCCACCTCGACCTCTACGTAGACATGTGGGATGAGAACGGCTTTGTCTTCTCCATCATGCCCGACCAGTACAGCTCCTGGACCGACTACCAGACCGGTGCCAAGAACATCGACGACCTGTGCTCCTACAAGAGCTTCTTCGGCCGCGAGTACTACCAGATGGGCGACATACCCTTCCCCAGCACCGACAACGGCGGCAACTTCACCAGCCAGACGCAGTACAACCAGCAGTACACCCGCACCTACTCGAACCACACATTTGTCAACAAGCTGATTATCCAGCCCTGCTTCTCGGCAGTGCAGAACGGCCAGCCCACCGCCGAGTGGGACCGTGCCAACGTGGAGGCCTTGAAGGCGGCCTATCCCGGCTACACCATCTATCCGGTCGATGTGCGTGAGTTCGACGGCAGCGGCGGCGCCATCCACTGCATCACCAAGCAGATACCGGCCGACAACCCGGTGCGCATTCTTCACAAGAACCTGCACGGCCTTGTGGCTGTGGGCGAGATGGCAGAGGTGCCTGTGAGCGCCGTCATCACCAACAAGAGCGGCATTGCCCACGCCGAGCTCGTGTACCGTGAAAATGGCGGCGAGTGGATTACCGTCAACCTCGAGGCCAACGGCAACCGCTTCAACGGCAAGCTCGCGCTCTCGACGACCGATGTGCCGGAGCACAGCTATGAGTACTACATCTCTGCCACGTCGAACAACGGCAAGACCATCACCAAGCCGATGACCGCCTCGCAGGGCGGCTACTACAGCTTCTCCACCACCGCTGTGGGCGAGATTGACAGCGCGCAGTTCGACTTCAACACCGAGCCTGTCGACAAGAACGACATCACCTTCACCTTCAGCACCCAGTGGACCAGCCCCGACGATGCGCCTGCAGTGGGCATCAGCGAGGTTGAGGCCGAGGGTCGCTTCGGCCAGTTCTACCCCAATCCTGCCACCGACAAGGCCGACATGGTGATCGACCTGGCCGACGGCCAGAACTACAGCGTCTTCATCGTCGACCAGAGCGGCCGCACGGTGCATACCAGCAGCCTACAGGCCGCCGGGCGCATAGTCTACACCATCAATACCCAGCGTCTGGCCTCTGGCATCTACCACGTGGTGTTCCAGAGCCGCAATGAGCGCGTGGCGCGCAAGCTTGTGGTCAAGTAAATGGCTTGATTGCAGTGCAAAAAGAGAGAGGGTGCTCAACGGGCACCCTCTCTTTTTGTATCCATTCCCTGCTATTTGCCAAGCAGGCGGCTGTACAGGCTGCGGTATTGCTCCGCCACGGCGGGCGTCACCCTCATGGGGTCGGCCTGGTCGCCGATGACCACCACCTTGCCCTCGCTCACACCGTTGGCAAGCAGGCTTTCGCGCACGGCCTCGCTCACAGCCACCACCACGTCGGCGGCCGAGAAGGCGTACTTCATGCGTGTGCGCCAAAGCATCGAGTCGGGCAGCGACGTGTTGTGGTGCTGGCCGGTGCCATAGCAGGTCACCACGGTCTTCACCTCGCGGCCAATGTGGTAGGGCAGTTCCTCGTTGAGCCCGTGCATCAGCTGCACTTTCTCCTGCCGCAGCACCGTGTTTAGATGGTAGCGCAGCCACACCTCGGGCATCATCTTGGCACCGCCCGCTGGCAGGTAGGTGCTAATGTTCGAGTAGCCCGAGAAGTGGCGCGAGTAGTTGTCGTTGATATGGGTGCAGAAAAGAATGGCGCGGAAGTCTTTCACGTGGCTGTCGGCCAGCGAGGCAATCAAGTTGCGCGAGTAGTCGCCCAAGGGGCCGTCAAGGCGGAGGGCATTGCAGGCGTCGTATCCAATCAGCATGGGTCGTTGTGGTGTTTTGGTTGTTGTGTCGGTAGTGTCGTTGTGGGTTGAAATACAGAGCGTGCCGTAATGTGTACCCCTAAATTTCCGGGTTGCAAAGTTACGATTTTTCTTCCATACAGGTGAAAAAATGTTGTCGCATGGGCATACCGCAAGCCGCAATGTGAAATTAAATTAGTAATTTTGCGGCATGAAAAAATACGCGGCAATCTTCGTAAGTATTTTGTCCATAAGCGGTTTTGTGCGTGTCAACGCGCAAGTGCTGCCGTGGATGGACACCACCAGGAGCCTCGACGACAGGGTGGAGTGGCTGGTGCAGAACCTCACCACCGATGAGAAACTGAGCTTGCTGGTCCACCAGAACCCGGCTGTGGAGCGTCTCGGACTGCCAGCCTACAGCTGGTGGAACGAGGCGCTGCATGGCGTGGCTCGCGCTGGCACGGCGCAGGTCTTCCCCATGCCGGTGGCCATGGCGGCCACATTCGACCCTGCGCTGGTGCAGAGGGTGTTCCGCTCGGTGGCCGCCGAGGGGCAGCGCAAATACCTTGAGGCACAGGATACGGGCTACACCGGCGACAACTCAGGCGTCACCTATTTCACCCCCAACATCAACATCTTCCGCGACCCCCGCTGGGGGCGTGGCATGGAGACCTACGGCGAGGACCCCTGGCTCACGGCCAACATGGGGCTGGCCTGCGTGCGCGGACTTCAAGGCGGGCACACGGCGGCCTGCATAAAGCACCTGGCCGTGCACAGCGGGCCGGAGGGGGTGCGCCATGAGTTCGACAGCCGTGTGGGCGAGCGCGACCTGCGCACCACGTATCTGCCGGCTTTCGAGTACATCGTCAAGAACAGCGACGTGAGCCAGGTGATGTGCGGCTACAACCGCCTCAACGGCGAGCCGTGCTGTACGAACCTGCGTCTGCTGCGCGACATACTGCGCGGCGAGTGGGGCTATCGTGGCATCGTGGTGACCGACTGCTGGGCATTGAACGACGCCTACGAGCTCGACACCGTCATTCCGCGCCACCGCACCCATGCCAGCGCGGCCTTGGCCTACGGCGACGCTTTCGGCACGGAGGTCGACCTCGAATGCGGCAGCGGCCTGCCGGGTCTGCGCGCCGCCGCGAGCTACGGCTACATCGACAGCGACAAAATCGACGAGCACCTGCGCCGTGTGCTGCGTGTGCGTCTTGCCGCCACCGACGCCGCCCGCCGCAGCCGTGGCGCGGCGGCTGTGCCCGACGGCAGCCCCAGCCCGCTTGCTGTGGCGCAGCAAAGCATAGTGCTCCTCAAGAACGATGGCCTGCTGCCGCTCCACGCCTCGACCCGGCTGCGCCTCGAAGGGCCGAATGCCTACGACTCGGTGATGCCGCTGGGCAACTACAACGGATTTCCGGAGCACACGGTCACCATCGGCGAGGCCTTGCGCGCCAACATCGGCGAGGGCGGCGTGGTGGTCTACGCCGGAGGCCTCTCGCCCGAGCTCGAGGGCGAGGAGCTGCAGGTGGAGAAGGAGGGCTTCCTTCGCGGCGACCGCACCCGAATAGAGCTGCCGCGCGAGCAGGTGGACGACCTCAAGCGCCTCAAGGCCGAGGGCAAGCGTGTGGTGCTGCTGCTCTGCACCGGCTCGGCCATAGCTCTCGACGAGGTGCAGCCTTACTGCGACGCCATCATGGTGGTGTGGTATGGCGGCCAGGACATGGGCACCGCCGTGGCCGACGCCCTCTTCGGCCGCACCGACTGCTTCGGCCACCTGCCCGTGACTTTCTACGGTTCCACCGCCCAGTTGCCGCCCTTCGACGACTACGACATGGCCGGACGCACCTACCGCTACCTTGACCTGCCGAGCGGCTATCCTTTCGGCCATGGGCTGCGCTACAACGATATGCGCGTCAGCGAGCTGCGCTTCCGCCCCAACCAGTCGCCGCTGCACGTGGAGGGCATAGTGAAGATGGACAGCACGTGGGCTCCGCAGGCAGGCAGCCACCGCGCTGTGGTGCAGGTCTACCTTGTGAACCTCGACGACAGCCGCGCCCCGCTGCGCCAGCTTGTCGGCACCTCGGTGGTGAACATGGCCGAGGGTCAGCGCACGGCCAAGTTTGCTGTCGACGTCAACCCCTTCTGGCTGCGCACTTTCGACGAGGGCAGGCAGCAGCTCGCCGCCCCGGCCACCCCGGTGACGCTGTCCTACGAGGTGGGGCTCTCGTCAGACCCGGCCAAGCTGCTGCCCACGGCCACGTTCCTCTATTGCGGCAACCAACAGCAATAGAACAACAAACACTCATCAAGCAAGCTATGAAAAGAAACGACGATAGGAAAGACAGGAAGGATTTCCGCCCTCGCGGGCAACAGGCCAATGGCAGGAGCGAGCGCCGCCCTGCCGCTGCCGCGCGCCGCGACGACGAACCCCGCCGCCGCCCGGCCAGGCAGGCTCCGAAGACCAAGCACCCGGAGGGAGCCATGCGGCTCAACAAGTACATAGCCCACGCCGGCATATGCTCGCGCCGCGAGGCCGACGAGCTCATTGCGGCCGGCAGCGTGAAGGTGAACGGCCGAGTGGTCACCGAGATGGGCTACCAGGTGATGCCAGGCGACCAGGTGAGCTACGGCGGCGAGACCCTCCGCAGCGAGCGTCCGCGCTACTTCCTGCTCAACAAGCCCAAAGGCTTCATCACCACCACCGACGATCCGCAGGATCGCCACACCGTGATGATGCTCATGGACGGCTGCTGCTCAGAGCGCATCTACCCTGTGGGACGCCTCGACCGTGCCACCACCGGCCTGCTGCTCTTCACCAACGACGGCGAACTGGCCAAGAAGCTGACGCACCCTTCCACGCAAGTGTACAAAATCTACCAGGTCGAGCTCAACAAACCCGTGACCAGGGAGGACATGAAGAAACTCCTCGAGGGCGTGGAGCTTGAGGACGGCCCGATGAAGGTCGACGACATACAGTACGCCGCTGTCGGCAAGACGATAGACAAACGTGTGGTGGGCGTGGAGCTGCACTCCGGACGCAACCGCATCGTGCGCCGTCTGTTCGAGGCCCTCGGCTACGAGGTGCACAAGCTGGACCGCACCGTCTTCGCCGGGCTGACCAAGAAGGACCTGCCGCGCGGACGCTGGCGCGAGCTGACCGAAAAGGAGGTGAGTTTCCTGAAAATGATTTAGGCTGCCGCTGCCGGCAGCCGGGGCAAGCATCCATGTGCCAACAGCATACGGATGCTTTTTTTTGTGCCCTTCGGCAAGGCCTGCCGCACCCTGTGGCAGTGTTATGGCTATGTCTGATACTTATCAACAGCATGTCATCGCCTACTCATGTAGTGCATGATTAGGCGATGGGTAGTAGTTGAGTAGGAGATGAGTAGGAGTTGGTCTATTCTTTATGCTGAAAATGAGTGACTTAAGTGGTGTTTATTTGTCAATTATTTAGTATCTTGACAATCAGTGTGTTATGCAGGATATGCCAATGTTGCCAAATGCGACCTTTTGGGGTGGGGTAGGGGTGCCCGGCAATATTTCAGCCGGGGTTGTCGAGATATGGATTTTTTTGCGTACATTTGCACGTCGGTTGTGACGCGCTGCGACACGGCCTTGTTTTTGATTTTTAACAAAATAGTACGACTACAGTT